>JAKSDO010000165.1 GCA_022360055.1 Cytophagales bacterium
CTTCCACTTTCCGAGACCTTGGAGAGCATTGTGACTTATACCGATCTTGATGGGAAAGTACATAAGATCATTGTTCCGGGGGATTCATTGCAAACCGGGGTAAAAGGATTTGATCGTCTGGTGCCATTTTTTATAGAGACAAGGTATATTCCGGAGCCGGATGCTTTGGATACGTACGTCAGTGATGCTTCCAAAGGTGTTTTCCCGGAAGTTGTTCCTGTTTCTCTTAATAAATCCCTTTGGGGCTTAGAGTTATTATCCAATGACCTTCCTGCTCAATCAGGTTCTTTTAAACTTAATTCTGCTTGGGACGGGAACCCTGAGACTTACGCCGCTACCCTCGGTGTGCCCGGTCCACATCATTTTACAATTGATTTAGGAGTATCAGAAGCCATACAACTTTCAGAGTTTTCATGGGCCGGATTTCCTCCTTTTTCAAAGGTTGAGGTAAAAAACTATCAGGTTTGGGGGATTGCCGATATTACTAACGCGGAAACGGCTAAACTCATTACAGTTGATCGACTTGGTTGGGAAGCTGAAATGGAAAGTAAGGGCTGGGTCAAACTGCTCGAAAACACACGAGAACAAGGGGATGAGGAGCACGCGAGTGCGATTGATCATAAAGCTTTTGTCAAGTTTGTGCGTATTGTCGTAATAGATAGTTTTAGCCCTCAGAATCCGGATATTGCCTGGGGAGAAATAGGTTTAAAAGGTTTTTTGATTTTTTAGCGTCTATGTTCATACATTTAGTAATGCTGATGTCCGGGAAATGCACCCTATCAAATGTTAAATTTGAATTGCAAACAAAGGTTTTCGAATGTAACAGGGCTGTAATAATTTTTTTCATTGCCTTTACTTTTATGAATCAAGCATTTGGACAACAGGTAAAAAGCTTACATGTTCCGGTGGCGCTAACAGGAGCAGATTTTTTCACCTGGGATAAAAATACGCCGCTTCCCGATGAAGATTTCTTTATCAGCAGGGTTCCATTGAGTAGCAGGATATCTACTAACAAGCAAACAGAAGCGAACCCGCTCGCTGATAATCAACGAAAATTAAACTGGTGGTGCCCGTTTAGTGATGTAAACTCAGGAAATTACGGCACAATCGGCCAACCACGTCCTTTTTATGAGTCAGAAGCTTTTAGTATGTGGCAGTACCTTGAAGTACACGGTTCATGGGGAACCGGATTTCTGGGAATATCTGCTGCCTTACTGGACCAGGCACATCGCCATGGTGTAAAAGTAATTGGAAATATTTTCATTGATTGGGGCGTACCACTTACAAGAGGTGGTTCTAACCCGCAAAGCCAGTTTCTTACCGAGCTTACCCGGAAAGATGGCACCGGAAATTTCGTTCATGTTAACCGCCTGATTGATATGATGGAGTATTATGGCTACGATGGTATCGGATTCAACCTGGAAGGCAGTGGTATGGGAGCAAGCTGGGCTGATGACCTCCAGGACCTTCTGGCAGCGCTCTATACAGAAGCTGCTTCCCGTGGCCTCGCCTTTCATTCACACTGGTATGATGCACAAACAGAAAACGGGCAACTAGGCTTTTACGAACACCTAAACCCGGGTAATGACGAATGGTTTCACCGAAACGGGAAAGTAGTAAATAATGGCTTTATGCTTAATTACAACTGGACCAATAGCAACCTGGCTACTTCGGTTAGCGCAGCCACAGGACTTGGCAGAAGCTCTTACGATGTTTATGCAGGTATGCACCTAGGGGGACGCGGTTTAAGAGGCGGTTATGGTAACAATACCAGTAACGACCCGAACGGAGGCTGGAAATGGTTGCCGAATCACAATGTGTCTTTTACCTGGTGGGGAGAGCATAAGCAAAATAATGCCTACAAATATTCAAGGAGTGTAGGAGGATCTGCTCAGGACATCCAGAACCGGTATCAAAAATTACTCGAACAAATGTACTCGGGAGGCAATCAAAATCCATCCAACACCCCGGCTATTACCAATTCGGCTGATTTTACCACAGCCAATACCTTTCACGGCATTGCACGGTTTATCACGGCAAAATCCACGCTGGACTCCCTGCCGTTTACCACGCGTTTCAGCCTGGGAAACGGCCTGAAATTTTATGATAAAGGAGAAGTAACGCATGATAATGAGTGGCATCATATCGGTGTTCAGGATTATATGCCTTCCTGGCGATGGTGGATAACCGGCAATACGGGGATAAAGGCAGCTTTTACCCACGACGAAGCCTATAGCGGAGGATCGTGCCTGGAATTAACGGGAAATGTAAACAGCGCCAAGGCTGATATTAACCTGTATAAGACTGAGTTTGTACTTAGCGACCAGGCTCAGGCTTCGGTTATTTATAAGATACCGGACGCATCAGTTGGATCGGACTCCAAATTATCATTGGCACTGGCTTTTTCAAATAATCCCGGCCAGTTCACCTATTTTGACCTGGGTAATGTAAGCCAGTTGAACGAATGGAATACTACCAATATTAATCTTTCCGCTCACGGTGGCAAAACCATTGTAAAAGTAGGGATCGCTGTAGATGGGGCTTCACAATCCAGTTACAAGGCATTGGTAGGCGAACTCTCAATTACCAATGGTAGCGTGGCAACCCCAGCAGCCCCGGTTAATTTTACAGCCAACACAGCCCATGGATCAGATGGTACTAACTACCTTAAAATGAAGTGGGAGCTGCCGGGTAATCCCAGGTATAACGGTAATATCTGGTATTTTGATATCATTAAGGAAGATGCGCTGGGTAGTGAAAAAGTAGTGACAAGGACATCCAGCAGGGCACACTATATCCCTAATCTATCAATTGGTACAGGTGAAAGCCTGAAAGTAGTTTCCGTTGCTTATGATGGCAAAACCAAAAGTAACCCTCAAGTGATTAGTGGTAATACTACTCCTGCCACCTCTGATTTTACTTTTAGTCTGCAGGAAAACAGTGCCATTGGCACACTGGTAGGTACAGTTACCGGTACAGACGTGGATAATGATTCCCTGAGCTTTGGAATTTTATCGGGAAACTGGGGAGAGGCATTACAAATAGATAATAGCACGGGGCAAATAACGGTAAAAGATGATTTCAATATTGATTATGAAGCATATCCCGTTTTTTCCCTGCAGGTATCTGTATCAGATCAGTTGGCCAGTGCTGTTTCTAACGTGACTGTTAACATCACTGATTTCACGAGAGAGTCTCCTGTTCCACCCACTCTGGGGACCAACATGGATTTTGAACAAGGCAAAACTAACTGGACAAGCCTTTTTGGTGTTACCACGATTGATAACACGGGAGGAAGGAATAACAGCAAAGGACTTGTCCTTAATTCGCAGAGTGCTGTTGCACAATCGGTTACAGTTGAAGCTAATACGGATTATAGATTATTTGGTTGGGGGAAAGCGACTACGGGAATTGTTCGTATTGGAGTGCTTGACCATGGAAAAGCGGAAGAAAATGTATCTACTTCTGCTAGAGAGTGGACCCGTATAAGTATGGTATTTACTACTACAAGTGATACAAAAATTACGATTTTTGCTTATAGTAATGGTAATGGCATTATTGATGACCTGCACTTATGTAGAGCTGATGAAATGATGAAACCGATCCCTACCAGTATCCTCGAAGGAGCCACTTCATCTAATACGTTGACCATTTTTCCCAATCCTGTAAAAGGAAAGCAGTTTCAATTTATGCATGCTGCCCGTGAGGGAGAGCTGGTGTTGAAGGTTTATAGCCTTGAAGGATTGCTGATACACAGTGAGATCTTTTCTGAAAGAGATCATGACCGCTTGATTACTATACAGCTTGATAGAAATGTTAAAGGACCCTACCTGGTTCAACTGATTGGCCAAAATGATTCGGTAGTGAAGAAGCTGATTTTTGAGTAAGTTTATTTCAGTTTCATCCAACAGGGGATTTGTTACCATAAAAGATAATTTCCCGTATTATCGTGTAATCTTCCTTTACATGGGCCGCCGTAGAAGAGAAGTTGGTTTCTCTTGGGTTCTACCCATCAGTAAATACCTTTTTATTTGGTTTATTATTAGGGTAATCCCTCCTGTTTTGTACGCCACGATGACACCCCAAAAAAGCATATCTGATAATCAGCGAGTTGTCGTTTTAAAATTCGTATTTTGGGTCATGCGACTTAACTTCAAAGTATATCAATTGCTGAGTTTAGTCCGCCTTGATAAATTATCATAGAATTCAAATTAGTGTGTGATTGCACTGGTAAGTGATCCTTCAGGCTCGGATATTGGCTACAATGGTGTAGTAGAAGCGTTTCCCGCTTTAGATCCCCGCACAGACCGGGTGGTTATAACCGGAAATGGCACGGATATTACCTACGTATTTAATGGAAAGAACACCATCATCAAAAAGGCACAATATGCCAAAGAGCAGGGCCTGGCAGGGGCCATGTATTGGGATACGGCGGTCGATACGGATTACTCCCATCCCCTGTGTTTGCTGAAAGCCCTGAA
>JAKSDO010000288.1 GCA_022360055.1 Cytophagales bacterium
CAATGTTTTCTTCTTGAAGTATTCGTTCCCAGTCTGATAATGTTTCGAAGATTTGGTTCAATGCGTCTTCGTTAAGGCGCACCACGTTTTCAGCTCATCAGTTTTCTCTTCGATCAAACTTAGAACTGAATCCAGTTTTTTTGCCCGATGCCCGCGCATGTGTGTTCGAAGGGTGATTGGTACTCTGCATAGTTGCCACACTGGCGACGGTCAGTTGGGTTTGGGCTTTAAAATGGCATCGGCTGAGCAAAGCGTTACCGATTTCGCGCCTCTCGTCATGGCAACATAGAGATTGCGCGCGTCGAGTTCACCAGCATTTAAGACCACCACGTGGTCTGCTTCGAGCCCCTTCAGCAGCAGAGTTGATCCGATTGCGGCCTTTGGCAATTGACGCCCCACGGCCCGGTTCTCTTCGCGTACTCTCACTGCGGCGTCCTCAAAAGTAATATCTGAATTGGATTGCACCAAGGAGAGTGCTCTGAATGCAGCTCTCAATACAGCAGGGCGATATGTTCGTGAACCTGATTGTCTGGAGCATTCCGACAGAATTCGAGCTAGACCATCGAATGTAGGAGCTTCCCCAACCTCCAGTGCTACAGCTTCGAGATCAGATGGCGCTTTTCGTGCTGTTCCCGCTTTTAGCGAGTCTATCCGGCCTTTCGTGGCCTTCGCGCCAACATTTGTGATGAGACTTTCAGCAAAATCCAGTGTTTCTCCCACGGAGTAGCCATCCGTCAGATCGAGGTTGCGGGCATAGGTGGTGAGGTCTTTCAGGTCTACTGGCTCTACGGCGACAATACCGGGAACATTTTTGGCGATCTTGTGCCGGCTGGTTGCGTTGCGACTATCGCCAATGACGAGTGATGTTTCGCCAGAGGCTTTGTGCCCGCAACGCGCCGCGCGAACCAGTTTTCGATAGTCATCGCCGGTGCCGTCTAACTTAATCCAGCGCACCGATTCCGGCGCGTCTTTCAGGTTAATCGAAGCGCCTTTTAGCAAAGCGGTTCTGGCCTCGAGTAGCCAAAGTCCAAGTTCTTCAGTTCCAGCGTTCTTCCATCGCCACGGCGTCGATAGTTCAGTCACCGGCGGAAAGTGCTTGCAGACATGCTTATCCCATTCTGCAAGGCCGTCATCTCCGAAGCCAAAGACCGCCTGCATCGGGTCTCCAAGGACGCAGGTCGGGAGGTGGCGTGACGCATAATACACAACCGCATGCTGATTAAGAGAGCAATCCTGATACTCATCAACGAGAATTCTCGAATAGCTCGCCGTCAAAACATCGGTGATGTGATTGGCCTTGAGCAACGTCCACGCGGCTTTTCTGATCTTTAGATAGTTTAGTCGTCTCGGCGCGATCCCTTCTTTGTATTTTGATCTTGCCGGAAAAGTTGATGCCAGCCGAAGCGCCCAACCGTCGATCGTC
>JAKSDO010000089.1 GCA_022360055.1 Cytophagales bacterium
TAAGACAACCAGATCTCTCCGGACGTCGAGATGACAAGGTAGAAGCTACTAATGAACAATATCTGCAAAGGCCGGATAATCAACAACGATCGACATTGCAGTCACTTTCTTACTCAGCAGGTTTGTATTACCAATTACGTTCATTTTGGCTAAATTGATTTGCACTTATATTGGCCGCGAGATGACGTTTTTTTTCAATAATCTGTAAATCAAATAAATACACAATACTACGTCATTCAAATTTGTGCGTTTTGTATAAAAAATTAGGCCTCGAAATGATACTTTACTTTTTGCATAAGAGCTAGAAAGAATATCCGATAGATGTAGTAATGCCCCAGTCTGAAGTGGACTGCGCCGCTTCGGGGGGCTTGGTATCCAGATTGTGGTAAAAAGTAAATCCCAGGTAAATATCATTAAATATTTCAAATTTAAATTTTACATCCAGATCTGTCCTATAGCGGTCTGCAACGGTAAAACTTGGATAAACATCGAAATAGGAGGTAATATCTATTTCAGGATCACTATATCTGAATACTTTATATTCCAGCCTGAACAAACCTTCAAAATTTGACTGCCGCTCGTCGCTCTGCGTCTGCTCCTGATTCACGATGATCCCTGCCGTGGTAATAAACCTTCGCAAATTGCTTTTGAACCAATTCTTCGATATTCCCAGTCCGATTAACGACCTCAGGTCGATTCCGAGTTCCGAGTTTCGTTGCAATGCTCCAAAGCCCGTATATGCCCAATTGGATCCTGCATAATGTCTGTACGAAACCCCAATATCCTGTTTACTTACCGGATCCCGTTCCGGCTGTTCGGTATAGATCGAATTGGCACTGATAGAAGTAAGTGAACTGGTCGGTCGGTAATCCAAACGAAAGCTGCTATTCCATTGCTTCACATCGCTGCCTTTCGTGTAACTGAATCCCGCATCGATGTTGCCGTCGATTTTGGCCCAGAAACGGCTTTTGATCGGTGTGATTTCAACAATTCGGTTCATATCCACAACAAGCTCTTCCTCTTCCATGACAATTAAGACCATGTACTTCCGGTCGTCATCCGTGATGTCCAGAGATCCGAAATACTTTATACCTTTCCCAAGTCCAATTTCAAAATACTTATCGGATTTTATCTGATAGATATGATCCCACTTTATTTGAATCGTGCCGGCGGCACTTGTTTTAAAACTTAGTTTGGCAAAATCCAGTTTCTTAATTTCACCGGTAATCCAGTCATTATTATCGAGTAAAACCCGATCGGTTTTTTGAGCGTAAACCGGAATGCCTAATAAAAGAAAGCCCGCAAAAATGAAAAATGAGTTTTTCACTAAATAAATTGTATTGGATAGCAATCACGAAGATAAAATATCTCATCAATTCTTTAAATGAGCAAACAAATATTTGGGAATCATTAAACTGTCAAAAAGGGAGTGATGAAAATGAAATCGGTTCGTTTTGATCCGGACTGTGCTGGCAAGCGTGATTCGGAAGGAGTACAATGTGCCGTTTACCACTTGTTTCGTGATGTTCACGATCAATTGAATGCTTTTTTGCCCCTCGAGAAAAAATTATGCGCGAGCAAAACAGACACGATTAATTCACAGATGAAATCCGCGTTCGGATAAAAAGTTTTCCGGGGCGGAGACGGTCGGTGTTTATCCGTTGCGAACGGAGCATACCGGATTTTTCGGATTTATTCGCTCAGGTATTTTGACCTGTTTTCCATTAAATGCTGCTGCCATTTCCACGCTGATGACATCATTGCCGGAAGATCCAGCTCTGCCTTCCATCCCAATTCATTGTTGGCAAAAGTCGTATCCGCCCAAACCTGCTCGATATCTCCGGCCCGCCGGTCGACAATTTTGTATTTGAGCTTTTCGTCCGTAGACGATTCAAATGCCTTAATGACTTCTAAAACGGAAAAGCCGTTTCCGGTTCCAAGGTTAAATACTTCATAGGGCGCCTTTTGTCTCTGTTCTGTCATTCGCTCGACAGCGACTACATGGGCTTTAGCCAAATCAACTACATGTATGTAATCCCTGATTGCAGTCCCATCCGGAGTATTATAATCATCGCCAAATACGCTTAATTCACTTCTCAGACCTGCCGCAGTTTGAGTAATAAAAGGTACGAGATTTGCGGGAACTCCGATCGGGAGTTCACCGATTGCACCGGAATTGTGAGCCCCGACAGGGTTAAAGTAACGAAGTGAAATGGCATTCAGTTTACGGTTGGAATTCAGGGTATCCTTTATGATCTCTTCACTGATTTGTTTTGTGTTTCCATACGGAGATTCGGCAGGTAATATTGGAGAATTCTCCGTGACCGGGAGCTTTTCAGGCTGCCCATATACCGTACAGGAGGAAGAAAATGCCAGGTTTGGAATTTTGTACTTTTCCATTAATTCCAACATATTCATCAAAGACTGCAGGTTATTCCTGTAATACAGCAATGGTTTTTCTACGGACTCTCCAACCGCCTTGGAAGCCGCAAAGTGAATGATCGCCGCAATGTCTTGATTTTCATCAAAAAACGCATCGAGCAGATTGTAATCGCACAGATCAAATTTCTTAAAGCCGGGCTTTACACCGGTGATTTTTTCAATTCCTTCAAGAACATCCATTCTTGAGTTTGATAAATTATCAACAATTACAACATCATATCCATGGTCAATTAATTCGACTGCAGTGTGTGATCCAATATATCCGGTACCTCCTGTAACTAATACTTTTCCTTTCATCGGCAGGTTATTAAATTTTGATGCAAATAAAATGGTATGAACGCATTAAAGCCAATTATTATGCAAAAACTATAACTATATTTATCATCTCACTTCTCAAGACCAGTGAAGTAGCCGGGTTTGTATCGGAGCGCCTGCTGCGGACTGGTGCAAAGCTAAACGTCAACGGCATAATAAGTGCGTTTTCAAAAGCATACACATCAATTTCTATTGCGCGAGCTCGCATTACTTTTATTTTTCTACACAAATTCTGAACTTTGTATATGGACAATCTGTTATGATTTAACGATGGATTTATTTGAATTTAATACGCTTCCAATGCAATACCAGGCCCAATTTACCTGGGATAACGGCGTTTTCCTGGCTTCAAGGGAAACAAAAGATCACGTAATAAATTTGTATCATACCAAAAAATTCTTTGTTGAAGTGCACTATTCCCTGAGGAATGAAGGTGTGGATATGATTGTCAGTTTTACCAATATGGAGAAATTGCAACCCTATATCGACCTGATAAACCTTGATCCTCTATAATTGATCCATGGCTTCCATAACAGAGTTAGCGCACCCACTGTCCTCATTGAAATCAGACGATGCCGTTTTCATGAAAAAAGTCCGGATTGACGTTATCCACAAATCAGGGCGTATCCTGTCCGGATCAGAGTCCTTGTTTCCTGACCTGGGAAGTAAGTATCCTGCACTTGCCGCAGGAGGAGGCGTCAAAAGCCATTGAGATTGGAGCAGTAAAAATGGCTTCGTGCCCCTGTCATTCAAGACCTTTGGGTCCTGTAAAAAAAGCCGCCATTGGCCGGGAACACATCGAGAAATTGTTCGTTCCGATGCATGGAAGATAGAATAAGCTTTTGTTTAATGCTTCGGACTTTTTTATTTGATTATCTGTCACTTATTATATTTTGTCTACAATCACGCTCCAGGAATAACTTTTTAAAAATTACAGTTAAAAAAAACAGTTTTTTTTGCGGTTTATAAAAAAATTATTTTTATAATTACCACGTTATTAGATGACTATAGCAATGACTCAAAGTAGCACTTTAGCTATTGCTAATTTTTTCATAAGGAAATCCTTAAAAGAAAAGAAACCCGTTACTCAAATCAAACTCCAAAAACTGATATTCTTTGCGCATGGGTTTTATTTGGCTATTAAGGAAAAGCCTTTGGTAGATGAAAAAATTGAAGCATGGCAGTATGGACCTGTAATCCCTTCCGTATATCACAGGTTTAAAAAATGGGGAAACAACAGCATCGATGAAGTACTGTTGGAAAATGGCAATAACCTCATAATCAATCAGGAAGATATTGACTTTCTGGAATTGGTTTGGCATAAATTTTCAAGTTTGTCTGCGTCTCAACTGATCAAGATTTCTCATGAGACGAACGGCCCGTGGAACAGGGCTATCGAAAAATCCAAAGCTCTTGTAGGGTTCGTTGTGCCCAATATCATTATCAATAATATTGACATTTACTGGTATTTTAAGAAGAGGTTTGTACAAAATAGCATCGATCGATTCTATTCGATCGCATAAACTTAAAGCACATCTGAGCTTCCTGTTGGATAAGAGGTTCAACTTCAGGGTCTGCCTGAACATTCTAAATATACCTTAGGAAATTGAAGTTGAATTTTTCAGTAAACACTTCAATAACGGTTTTTTTTTGCTGATCATCTTCCAAATTATCCAGTATCTGATGTATTTCGAAAAGACTTCCCTGGTTCAGTTTGGCAAAAATCTCATCAGCCAACCTACTTGAATTCCGGCCAATTTCGTTGTTGTTTTTGCTTTCCATGTGGTTCATAATCTGGAGCGATTTCTTGTTTTGATCCGGCGACCGAATGTTACCATGTGATTTCAATGTTTCTTCATTCATCTTTTAATACATGTACTGGGTTGGTTTTCGCAGCTTTAATGGATTGATAACCAATCGTAAACCAACCAATTCCAATAGATATTATCCCTGCTATGAGATAGACGTCGATGCCTGGGGCAACCTTATAGGCAAATGTTTCAAGCCATACACTCATACCATACCACGTAATCGGAATGGATAATGCAAATGCGATTACAATCAATTTGGACAGATCGGAAGAGACCATTGTAAATATATTTCCGACACTTGCGCCGAATGTTTTCCTGATCCCGATTTCCCGGTACCTTTTTTCAGCCATAAATAAAGACATCGCATATAAACCTAAACAGCTAATTATGATTGAAATAATTGCGAAATACCGGATCATAGAAAATGTATTGAAATCGGAGACATATTGCCGCATAAGATGTTCGTCTAAGACGAAGTATTCAAATGGCGTTTCCATATTGCAGCTTTTCCATTGTTTTTCAAAACCGGAAATCAGATCCTGAAAATCTGTAAAATCAGCATCGACCGTAATGTACCCGTACCGGTCTCCGCTTCCGATCGTGTAAAGGATCGGGTCCATGGCTTTATGCAAAGAAAACTGATGAATATCATTTACCACTCCAACAATCTCAAAATGGTATGTTCGCCCTTCCCAGTCAAAATGTACCATCTCTCCCGGTGCGTCCTCAATACTTATATCCAGTTGTCTGACGCCGGATTCTGAAATAAGTACCTTATCGACAAGCGAGTCCTTTTCATAATCCAAAAAATAACTGCCGCTCAAAAGCTTCAAGCCAAGCAATTGTGCGAATTCAAGGTCTACGGTATTGTTGTAGATGTGAACCGCGTGATCCATGGTTTGGCCGTCTTTGTAGACCAAAAGGTCGTTCATAATATGAGACCCGGGGATTCCGTCAGAGCCCGAAACTTTGTAGACTTTTGCATTCGATTCAAGTTTAGTCTTAAGCAGTTTGTAATTGTTCGCGCTTTCATCGGACGAAAGTGGAATAATCAGTTTAGAGTCCGCCGAAAATCCCAGGTCCTTATTTTTGATAAAATCCATCTGATCGGAAATAATGATGATGGCGCTTATCAGACTTATCGAAATAACGAACTGCAGGATAACCAGAGATTTTCGCAGAACCGCACTTCCGGATTTTTCGCTGCTTCTGCCTTTCAGAACAGCAGACGGTTTGACCCCCGACAAATAAAATGCGGGATAAAAACCGGCGATGATTCCTGTAATGATCAAAAAGGCAACCAAATAAATAACTAGTTCGGAAAAAGTACTCCAATCAAACGCTATCGGATTATTAATAAGCTGATTGAAGTATGGAACTACCAATTTTACAAGCCCGATACCAAGTATCATGGATACAAATACAAGAATGAACGACTCTCCCAGGAATTGACAAATCAAATTTCCGGGAGTTACCCCGATCACCTTTCGAACACCTACTTCCAGAGCCCGCCTCCCGGCTCTTGCGGTTGAAAGGTTTATGTAATTAATGCACGCTAAAATTAAGATCAGCACGCCGATCGAACCCAGTACATAGATAAACGTACGGTCCGTGGTATTCGAAATGTTGATCATAAAGTCCGTATCCGTATGTACGGATCTGACAGGCTGTAAATCCATTTCTTTACTTAAGCCCATTGCTTTCATTTGCTCGGAACCATTTTGCAAAAATACCTCATGAATAAGCCCGTCCACCTTCTCGGCATCAGATCCCGGAATTAGTTTCAGGTACGTATATACCATATTATTTCCGACCCAGTTTGTTTTGTCCACATTGAAAAAGCTGTCCCACTGATTGTTCGACATGGATATGAAGTAGGAGGGTTTGAGATGGGCATTAAAACTTGAATTGTCGTAGACCGATGTGACTTCAAATTCGCCAACCCCAAAGTTGGTATTTAGTTTAATCGTTTTGCCCATTGGATCTTTGTCCCCAAAAATGGTCTTAACCCATGTTTTATCCAGGGCGATCGCATTATGGTGAGGTAGCGGGGTATTAAAATTGCCGGAGATAACATCAAATTTCAATATTCTAAAAATGCCGGTATCCGCAATGTACCCGTTTTCAATAAACCACGAATGTTCTTTATATCTTATCACGTTTTTACTGCCGAACATGCTGCTTCCGGTGATCCTTGCCGCGTGCATAATTTCAGGTATTTCTTCTTGGATAACCGGAGCTATAGGAACCGATGATGTAGCGACTCTGATAACCTCTTTATCAATTTGTTGCAGATTTGATGTGAGCCTGTAAACATCTTCTCCGTGATGCGAATCAAACCGGAGTTCGTTGTTCGTATAAATGAAAAGAACGGTACAACACGCCAGACTCACGGACATACCAAGTATATTGATGATCGTAAAGAGCTTGTTCCTGACCATGTTGCGGACGGCTACTTTGAAGTAATTTTTTATCATGCTTCGTCTTTTTCAATACGTGCTTACCAATCACATGCCAATGTATTAACTTTTTGGTTATCAGTCATTTGATTTTGTTGTATTGATTTTATTGATCACTTTCAAGGTGAATTTTGTCCAAATACGAACACCATCAGCCGGAAGCTAACCGATATCGGGCGGGATTTTCAAATAATTGTTCATTGCCGGCTGTTATTTTTTTACTTTAGGACGATGGAAAATGGACGGACGGATCGAAAGGTTTTGGTAACGGGCGGGACCTCCGGCTTGGGGAAGGCCTTGGTATTCAAATTACTGAAAGAGGGTTTTCATGTGGTTTCCGTTTCCAGAAATGGCGAACCGGTCGAAATTGACAGCGTTAACTACAATCATTATTCATGCGATCTCGCCGATTTGTCCAATGTTGACGAATTGATCCGCAAACTTGATCTGGGGAACATCTCCATCGATATCCTGATAAACAATGCGGGTGTTTTAAGCCCTCCCGAATATTTAAAGACCGGCGATGGCCTGGAGTACTCCTACCAGGTAAATTTCCTGGCCCAGGTTTATTTAACTGTGGAGTTGCTAGAAAGAGGTATTTTAGATCCGCGCCTGATAATAAATGTAAGTTCACCGATGCATACAAAAGGCAATCCGGATCTGAGCAAAGCTCTGGATCCTGAATATTACGGTATATTTAAAGCCTATTCAAATACGAAGCTGTATATGGCATTGTACAGTAAAAAACTGGCGGATGAAGGCATTAAGAGCTTTAGCTTCAATCCGGGGACATTCAGTTCCGGGATATACCGGCAGCAGAGAAAATGGTTTCATTTCATGTATAAAATTGCAGCGCCATTCATGACTTCATCAAGACATGTCGCCGATTGTCTGTACCGTATTGTTTGTGAAAAGAGATGGATCAACGGCGAAATGATGAATAAAAAGGGCAAACAAACGCCGATGCCTGAATACAGTCAAAATGAAATTGATAATTTTTGGTTGACGGTTACTCGTCAAATCGAAAATATCAGGCAAAAGATATCGCGGTAGATAAGAGCGGATGAAGATCAATTCATTTGGTTTTTCCGGGCCAATTCCAATGCTTCAGATCCTTACTCCACGCTATTCCGATCGATGAATTCTTATCGAAATCTCCCTCTTCTTCAGTGAGCGGACCGGAGCCGTGGAAAAACATAATGAAGGGATATGCACTGTTTTCGACTTTGATCACTGCACCGGCAGTGATCCGTCCTTTTGCCCAGGGCCACTTGTGTTGCCCCAGTGTAAGCAGTTGCTCATCATCTTTCCAATTAATCAGATAATTCGATCTTTTTATCCCGATGCCATTCCGGGGAGCATGGAATAAAACGTATTCGTTTCCTTCAATGATGACGCATACATTTTCGCCTGAGCTGGTGGAGCCGAAGAATGTCCAGTTTTCAAAATCATAGGAATAGGAGAGGCTCACGCCGTTTTGTTTATAAAAACACCAGTATTTTCCTCGTGCATCTTTATCCTCAATTATATAGGGATCAATCATTCTGCCCATGTCCTCTATCGGTGTATCCTCGCCTTTTACCATGAGTATTTCAGGAGTGTCCCAGTCAACAAGATCGGTGCTCTTCATCGTAAATATCCTGGAACTTTGGTCTCCGTATCCGGGCATTTGCTCGACGGTATAATTCTTTCTGGGATAGGTTTGAAGGCAGAGTATCCAGTTGTCTTTATAATGTATGATGTTCCCCGGACTGGAATAATTCAGGAATTGATCTCGCGGTGTTATTTTCTCAGGGGTCGTCCAGTTCAGAAGATCTTTACTCCTCGATTGTGCGGTATAACTGAATATTAAACCATCCGGCTCGATCTCAACCAATGTAAAATAAAGATAAAATGTGCTGTCGTAAAACAATATTGCCGGATCCCTGAAGGCCGTCACAGAATCTCCCTTAAAGACTATGGGAGAGGATAAACGGTTTAAATCAAAATTCTGAGCGACGAGAAAACCAGGGCTTAAAACCAATATAACAAGCCGGAAAAAATGAAATAACTGATATTTCACCATCTAATCTGTCGATAACCTTAAAAAAGGCAAGTTACTTATTTCCAGGTATAACCTTAAAGATTATCCGATAATAAATTCTCTCGGAACGTATTTGAATTTGCAATAATGCCCATCGACGATCGACTTTTTGAGATGTGTAACGTGCTGTCCAACGGTGTGTTGAATTTATGACTAAAGGATTATGGTTGAAAACCGGTTCTTTTGGGAATTGATTTTAGAACAAAAAAAACGTCGGGATTATACCTTTCCGACGTTTCTTTGAATCTTAACTTAGCCTATAATCGGATGCTCACTTCCTGTGCCTGAGCATTTTCTTAACCCTCATTTCCATGGTAAATTCCTCTTCTTCACCGTTCTCATTTGTTCTTGTGGCCAGATCATCGCAAGTCCCATCACCAAAATTGACCGTTGTAGTTGCTTCGCCAACGGTAGTCTCAACGATACCTTGCGTAATCCAGAAGCAATCTCTTGCAATCACCAGCGGTTCGATAATTTCTTTCTTGTAGCTCGTGCCATCTGATGTTTCGCCGAGGACCACTCCGGTCACTTCGTATACATCATCGCTGCGATCTTCGGTGTCACCGCCCGCGACCAATGTTCTGGTTTTTGTGGATTCCCTGAGGATAACATCGCCATCTTTCGTAATGATGTTTCCGTCTTCCAGGGTACAGGTAAACTGTCCGTTGCCATTGTACGTATAGGTTTTGGTTCCCCTTATTTCATTTTCGTTTACGGTAAAGTCTTCGAATGTTACAATCCGCTGGGATCCCTCTTCTCGAGGAGGTCCTGTAAGTGTAATAATTATTTTGCCGCTTTTCACTACATCACTAAAACCTGAGGTGCACGCTCCATCGTATTCAACGGTTATGGTCTTCGGGAAATCCGCATCCTCCGGCGTATCGACCGTTCGTGTCATGCATTTTCCAAACCCAAATCCAAAGCCATTAAAAATGCCTCTTCCGGAACTCAATCCCTCGAAGGGGACCGCATCATCAACATCCGTTGAAAGTTGGGCAAAAACATTTTCAGCAAAAGCTGTTTCTTCCAGTAACTCCTCGTTGATGGTCGCATCGTTTTTTTCGCAACCCGCGAATACATACATAAGCAGGATTACCAATAAATAACCGCCTTGTCTTTTTCTCATTGTTTTTATCATTTTATTTGTAAAAGATTTTATGCTTAGATGCACCGCTTCCCGGAAGGTTTAATCCGTTCGGAAAAAATATCAGTGAACAAGATGGATACGAATAGAAAATCGATTTCAATTTTCGGATGTGGCTGGTTGGGTTTGCCATTGGCCATAAGGTTGCGCGGCCTGGGCTGGCAGGTAAAAGGTACGACGACGTCGGAAGAGCGGATCGGTTTGTTGAAATCCGAAGGAATAATATCTTATCTGCTGAAGCTGCCGGGTTTGGAGTACATCAAATCCGGGTTGTTTGTGTCTGAAGTCTTGCTGATCAGTATCCCTCCCGGCCGACGTAAGAAATCAAATTTAAGAAATTATGAATCATCCGTACATGAAATTATCACACGGGCAAAAAAATACGGAAAAGCTCAAAAACTCATTTTCATAAGCTCCACTTCTGTCTATTCCGGCCGGGCAGACATTATCCGGGAAACATCCGAAACAGATCCCGAGTCGGAATCCGGAAAGGTAATTAGGAATGCCGAGAAGCTGATCGTTACTTCAGGCATTCCCTATATTATTTTACGGTTTGGCGGTTTAGTTGGCCCCGACAGACACCCCGGAAGATTCTTATCCGGGAAAACCGGTTTGACAACGGGGCATCAACCGGTAAATTTATTGCACCTGGATGATGCGGTCGGGTCGATCCTGCGCATCTTAAAGTGCGATTTTGGAAATGAAACATTTAATGTCGTTGCGCCGGTCCATCCAACCAAGCAAGATTTTTATACTAAAATGGCTGAAGCCATAGATTTGCCTCCACCTGTTTTTACCGGCCCTTCCAAAGATTGTAAAAAAGAAATATCCGTCAAGAAATTGATGGATTTGACTGATTATAGCTTTCTTCATCCGGATCCCATGAATTTTAACTTTTGAAAGTATGAGATGAAGTAAAATCCTGTTTTTCACAAACAGCGATCGGCTGCGGGGCGGCGAAATTGATACACAAATCGAATGAAGAATAATAGGTTTTGACTGGCATTTGATGGTAATTTTTTGGATGTTTGAAAGCGCATAACCCAAATCTGACCTGATTTTTTAATAGTTGCACAATGAAAGTAAAAGGCACAATTGTTACCTCGGTTCAAGAATATATTAAGGAGAATTTTCCAAACAGATATCGGGAATGGGTCGAGAGCTTATCGGTTGAGTCAAGGGCGATTCATGACAAATCAATTATGCCTACCGAATGGTATGATTACCGGACCGGTCTGGTTTTGCCCACGGAAGCCGGAGCGCGCATGTTCTATGGAGGCGATGTCCAAAAGTTGTCGTGGGAAATCGGACGCTTCAATGCCGAAATTGGGTTGAAGGGAATTTACAAAGTGTTTATCCTCATCGCCACGCCCCAGTTTATTATGAAGCGAGGAGGGAAAATACTTGCATCGTTTTATCGTCCTTCCATGCTGAAGGTCGGGGAAGAAAGACCGTGCGGGGTAGATCTTCAGATCACCGAATTCCCGGACCCTACCCTTGTAGCTGAAAGCAGGATCGGAGGATGGATGGAAAAAGCCCTCGAAATATGTGGGCTGGAAAACATCTCTATTCGAATTAAGCAATCCCTTTTAGATGGCGCTGACAAAACAATTTATGAAGTAAACTGGGAGTAAAACAACTCTAAAATGAATCTAAAAGGCATACGCTCTTTTTTTTAGCTTAATAGGAATCACGCACTGAAAAATAACGGATGAGGAAGTTTTATATAAAACCCGTAAACAATAGACTTGAAGGTCAATTGACGCAAAAGATCGATTTCAAAACGAAACCGCCTGGATCTTTGGGAGCATTGGAAAATCTTGCCAAAAAGATTGGAATGATGCAAGGGCGCCTGAATCCAGGCCTGCGCAATCCTACCATTGTGGTATTTGCAGGAGATCATGGAGCGGCCGCAGACGGAATCAGTGCCTTCCCACAGGAGGTGACCCATCAAATGGTCTTTAATTTCCTGAATCAAGGGGCTGCAATCAATGTTTTTTGCAGGCAGCATAATATCGGTCTCAAGGTAGTGGATGCGGGAGTGAATTTTGACTTTGAAGATGCCCATGCATTAATACATTCGAAAATCGCCAAAGGAACACAAAACTACCTCAGAGAGCCTGCGATGAGTCCGGAACAATGCGATCGGGCAATTACGCATGGAGCTAAAATCGTCGAGAAGATTGCGGAAGAAGATTCAAATATCATCGGCTTTGGAGAAATGGGAATAGGCAACACGTCGTCTGCAAGTTTATTGATGAGTAAGATCTGTAATCTTCCTTTAGAGGATTGTGTCGGCAGGGGCACCGGACTTGACGACGATCAGTTGGACAGAAAAATTCAATTGCTTAAAGGAGCAATACGTCTTCATGAGACCAATAATGCTTTTGAAATTTTAAGGACCTTTGGCGGTTTTGAGATGGCCATGATGTGTGGGGCAATGCTGGCAGCCGCCGAAAAGGAAATGATCATCCTGGTCGATGGCTTTATTGCCACATCCGTCTTTCTCGCCGCAAATCGGATGGAACCGGATATAAAAGGTTATGCATTATTCTGCCATCAATCCGACGAACAGGGTCATGAAAAAATGCTCGGGTATTTAGGTGCGGATCCGATTTTAAAAATGGGTTTAAGGCTGGGTGAAGGTACCGGATGTGCATTGGCCTATCCGATAATTCAATCGGCAGTTGCATTTCTCAATGATATGGCCAGTTTTGATGCGGCCGGAGTTTCAAATAAAGAATGAAAAGGGAGCTCAGGATATTTTTTTCGGCTTTAATGTTCTATACACGAATACCCTGCCCGGACTGGGTGGGTCATTCCGAAGAACTGCTCGGAAAATCAACAAAGTATTTTCCGCTCATAGGCTATATTGTTGCGGGAGTTTCTGTTTCGGTTTTGTTTTTCTCACAACTGGCGCTTCCTGTTTCGGTCAGTATTATCCTGTCAATCCTGGCTGGAATTCTGACTACGGGGGCCTTTCACGAGGATGGATTAGCAGATGTATGCGATGGTTTTGGAGGAGGTTGGTCGAAGACCGGGATTCTTGAGATTATGAAAGACAGCAGAATCGGCACTTACGGAACCATCGGTTTGGTGCTGGTTTTGTTATCCAGGTTTTATCTTTTATTCGAATTGTCAAAAATATCTTTGTCTTATTTGTTTATGACTATTCTTGTCGGACACACGTTGAGCAGGCTTAATGCCGCTTCCATGATCCTGATCTATGATTACGCCAGGGAAAATGGCACCGGCAAGTCAAAGCCATTGGCTAAAAAAATGTCGGCCGGTCATTATACAGTCGCCCTGATCTCGGGGGTTATACCTCTGGCTGTTATGACATTTTTGTGGAGTTTTCATACTTTTTTTGTTATCATTCCACTCTTACTTTTACTGGTATATCTTGGCAGTTATTTCAGGAGGTGGATTGGTGGTTTTACGGGCGATTGTCTTGGTAGTGTACAACAATTAAGTGAAATTTTGGTATATATATTTATGCTCGGATTATGGAAATTTATTTAGTCAGGCATACCAAAGTGGCGTTGAGCGGTGATTACTGCTACGGATCATCCGATGTCGAACTTGCGGATAGCCGGGAAGAGGATTTGGCCAAGGTAAAGCAAAAACTCAACGGCGTACAATTTGACAGATCCTATACCAGTCCTTTAACGAGATGTAGATTGCTCTCTGAAGTTTTGGTTGTCAATGCCGTAATGGAAAATGCTTTGATCGAGATGCATCTGGGGGAGTGGGAGCTTAAAAAATGGGCAGATCTCGATCAGGAAAATGTAAAGGCCTGGATGAACGACTTCGTAAATATCAGCCCCCCCGGGAGTGAAAGCTATATGGAATATGCCGTGAAGCCGGTCTTATTCTTTGATGAATTGGTCAGATCATCAGATCGCGACGATAAAGTATTGCTTACTTCCCATTCCGGGGCCATCAGGGCAATTGTTTGCCATGTACTAAACCTGCCACTGGCAAATGCATTCAATTTCGAAATTGATTACGGCAGTGTCTCCAAAATTGAAGTCGTCGACGGGTGGTACAAACTTAAATATCTAAATTACTAAGGTTTCCAACGATTTTTTTCCCGTGAAATTCATCGCTGTGAATTATGTTCTTGAGTTTCGGCAAATCGGACTGGTGAATTTTACCGGCTGAGATGACTTTGACTTGTCCGTTGGCAATTCGAACCATTTCATTGATTATTTCCTTGCCGTCAAAAGCAGTTTTGGCACCGCCGGAAGTTAAGACCCGGTCGATGTCCGTATTCATCAATAAACTCCGGAATTCTTCAAGTATGTTGAAGGTTTTATCTATTGCTTTGTGAAAGGTGACCCTCAAAGGTCTTGCAATTTCTATCAGTTCTTTTACCAGGACAGAATCGATGGTATAATCTCTGGTAAGCGTCCCAAAAACCACGCCGTGCACACCTATCTTTTTACAGACCTCGATGTCGTGCCTCATAATTTCTATTTCATTTCTTGAATAGATGAAATTTCCGCCTCTTGGTCTTATCAAGACCATAATGGGGATTTTCAGTAGTTTTTTTGCGACCTTAATAGTTCCTGCTGAAGGCGTTGTCCCGTCTACCTTTAAATTCTCACAAATCTCAACTCTATGGGCTCCAAGCGATTCGGCTCTTAGTGCCTCGTGGATGTTTTCTACACAAGCTTCAATGATCACTTCAATGGTTTTTAACGCGGGACAAAAATATGCTTTTATTTGAATTTTGTTGATTTAAAATGAATTATTAACCGTACAAAATGGTTTTTATTTATATAAAGTTTTTGGGAATCATGAATCAGCATAAACGAAGAAAATTTTTAAGCTACCTCGCTGCGGTCCCTTTTATCGGATCAGCGTTTTCGTGCGATGAAAAACCGATTAAAAAAACGAAGGTTGAAGAGGTTCATTTGGTCAAAAAACCGGAAGCCATGGAATTAAGCCGGTCGATGAAGAAGGATCAGGTTTTCGCCATGTTGGATCAACGGGTAAGTTTTATAATGTTAAAATCGCATAATTGCGCTCAATCCGCGTTTTATTCGCTGTCTGAGCAATTTGGGCTGGGGGGTAATGAAATTCTTAAAGCGTTGACACCCTTGCCCGGACTGGCCGAACGCGGTCAGACCTGTGGAGCCATTACCGGCACCTTGATGGCAATGGGTTTGATCTATGGAAAGGACCGGTTGGACGATTGGGATACCTACAGGAGTTCATTGACACCCACCAACAAATTTTGCAGGCGATTCGAAGAAGAAATGGGAACTACACAATGCTGTCAAATTCAGGAAAGGGCATTTGGCAGAAGTTTCAACCTGATGGACCCGGAGGAGCTGAAGGAATTCCAGCGAGCCGGTGCGACTTCAAAATGCAGCACGGTGGTTCAAAAAGCTTGCAGGCTGGCCGCCGAGATCATTCTTGAGCACAACAAGGCCTGAAGACAGATATTCCCATCCGTCCCGGGCGGCCTGCATTATATGGCTGCCTGATGGTTACGTCTCTGCTTGATATCGTTGCGTCTCTGCTTGATATCGTTGCGTCTCTGCTTGATATCGTTGCGTCTCTGCCTGATATCGTTATGTCGCCGTCGGATGTAGTTACGTCGCTACCGGAAATCGTTGTGTCACTGTCGGATATCGTTGCATCGCTACCGGATGTACGTCACTGCCGGATATTATTATCCGGCAGCAATTAATCCGGCAGCAGTTAATCCGGCAGCA
>JAKSDO010000006.1 GCA_022360055.1 Cytophagales bacterium
TCAGTTTAGTCGCGGAGTATTTTTCCGCTTCTCAAAAAAATGGCATGGAATTGAAACAATCTGAAATTCGGAAACCTATTGCCAATAAATTCGGAATACTTGCCGGTTACATCCTGCCGGAGAAGCAAAAGCCGCTGGCCGGATCGACAATGAAAACATTAAATACGATATCATGAACAAACAGGCATTGGAGAAATATATATCTGTTTACAAGGAGGGGTTATTGAAAAATATCCTGCCCTTCTGGCTTCGACACAGCATTGATAAGAAATGCGGAGGATTCATGTTCGCTTTGGACCGGGATGGAACCGTTGTGGATACCGACAAGGGCGTCTGGCAGCACGGAAGGTTTACGTGGATGTTGGCGACACTATATAATCAGGTGGAGCAAAAGCAGAGGTGGTTGGACCTGGCCGTACACGGCGCGGATTTTATTGAAAAAAATTGCATTGATGAAGATGGGAGAATGTATTTTGTCGTTGACCGACAAGGGAAGCCAATCAGGAAGCGGCGCTACGTATTTTCAGAGACCTTTGCCAGTATTGCGTTTGCAGCATTGTACAAAGCTACCGGCGAAACGAAATACGGGCAGTTATCCAGGAAGCTTTTTGAAGTGTTCCTCCGGCATGTAACCACACCGGGACTTATAGCGCCCAAGTTTACGGAAAATCGTCAAATGAAGGGAATGGCCCACCCCATGATTGGAATTGTCACCGCTCAGGAATTGAGAAAGAATCTTAAGGATGAGTCGTTTTCCGGGCACATCGACCGCTGGATCGAAGAGATCCGGAATGACTTCATGAATCATGAATATAAAGCGGTCATGGAAATTGTGGGCCCTCATGGTGAGTTCATCGACCATTTTGACGGGCGGACCCTCAATCCCGGCCATGCGATCGAGGGGGCATGGTTTATTCTTCAGGAAGCAAAATATAGAAATAATGACAAAAACCTTATTGATCTTGGCACAACCATGCTGGATTGGATGTGGGAATTTGGATGGGATAAGGAGTACGGAGGTATCCTGTATTTCAGGGATGTGAAGGGATTGCCGATCCAGGAGTATTGGCACGATATGAAATTCTGGTGGCCTCAAAATGAAGCTGTGATTGCAACGCTCATGGCTTACGAAATGACTGGAAACGAAAAATATGCAAAGTGGCATGAAATGATCCACGATTGGGCGTTCGGACACTTTCCGGACCGGGAATATGGAGAATGGTTCGGGTATTTGCACAGGGACGGGAGCATCTCCAGCGCGTTAAAAGGAAATATCTGGAAAGGGCCTTTCCATATTCCCAGAATGTACCTGATGGCCTGGAAAACGCTGGAGGAGATCAAAAGGAAGTTATCCCCGACCGGATTTTACTCCGAGCCGTAAATTTTCAGATGCGGGCCACTCGTCCGGAAAGGGCTGCATGGCCATCCGATTTGCAGAGAGATTGTATATTTGCCGGGTCTGATGCATAAAATCTTAAATTGAAAACTATGAAATATATTAATTCTGCCTGTACGTACCCCAAGATGGCTGTCTGTGCCTTTTTTTGTGCTGCTTGCTTAATCGCCTGCCATCGCCGGGTAGAACCCATCGTATTGACCGAGGAATTTGCCGATTTTCCGGAGGGACCTCTGCTGGAATACGTAACCGCCGACTTTATATGGAAAAGCGATGAGGGCAGTGCGGAAATAACAGGTAAAAAATCAAAATTTACTCCTCGATCCTTAAGAATAAATGGCGGTGAAAAAAAAGCTGTAATCGTCGAGCCTGCAAAGGATATTGGAAGGCCGGAAACCCTCACCTTTTGGGCGGAGAGATGGACGCGCAGAGATCCTTTTGAATTCAGGGTTTTAGGTTATTCGGACAATGGATGGGACGAGATTTTTAATGGTGATCGCGAAATCCTGACCGGAGATTTCCCTTCTTTGGTAGAGGTGTCGCTTCATGGGAATGCGTATTCGCAATATAAATTGATATGCTCCTCACCGGAAAATACCGGAATGCTTATCGACGACTTTAAAATATTTAACGATGCCCCTTTGAAATACGATGCCGTTTCAGTGAGGCACGTTCATGTTCCGGTTTTAAAGAGGAACGAAAATACACCTGTTTTGCTTGTTCAGATACATACCACAGGCGCGGCCGGTACACTGAATCTAAAGGAATTGAATATTGACCTCTCGGCTTCATCGGATGTAAACGATATTGAAAAAGTAAGTGTTTTTTATACGGGGAATAATCCCGCATGGGGGGATGGGCTGTTGGTTTCCGAAAGTGGCGATATACGGGAACATATGAATTTCAAATGCAATCAGGCCTTAAAACGGAGCGCAAATCATTTCTGGATTTGTGTTAATCTGAGTGAAAATGCTTTATTGAGTAATAAAATTGACGCCGGCTGCAATAAATTAGATATTGATGGGGATGAAATCATACCCGATCATACGAATCCGCCGGGCAAAAGCTATTTGGGCATAGCGCTGAGAAAACACAACGACGACGATGTCCACACATATCGAATACCGGGTTTGGCTACGACCAACAATGGAACACTGATCGCTGTCTACGATATTCGTCGAAACAATTCGACCGACCTGCAGGAGGACATTGATGTAGGGATGAGCCGAAGTACGGACGGGGGTTATTCCTGGGAGCCGATGAAGGTAATTATGGATATGGAAGAATGGGGAGGGTTGCCGAATGAAGAAAACGGTATCGGGGATCCGGCAATTCTTGTCGACCGGGAAACAAACACCATTTGGGTAGCTGCCGTATGGGCGCACGGACATCCGGGCAAGCGAAACTGGTGGGCCTCAGGGCCGGGGATGAACCCCAGCGAAACAAGCCAGTTTATGCTTGTAAAATCCGAAGATGACGGATTGACCTGGTCCGAAGAGCTCAACATTACCCGGCAGATAAAAGATCCGAAATGGCATCTGTTACTTCAAGGTCCGGGAAAAGGGATCACGATGAAAGATGGAACGCTGGTTTTCCCGGCGCAGTTCAAAGACGAAAACGAAATGCCTCATTCGACGCTGATATGGAGCAAAGACCATGGAAAATCCTGGCAAATTGGCGTTGGAGCCAAAGAAAATACCACCGAAGCGCAGGTAATCGAACAGGATAACGGGCATCTTATGCTTAACATGAGAGATAACCGAAACAGGTCGGATTCTTCAAAAACCAATGGAAGGTCGGTTTATATCACGAAAGACCTGGGTAGATCCTGGGTAAAACACCAAACATCGAGAACGAATGCGCTTCGGGAGTCTACATGTCAGGCAAGTATTATTAAGGAAGATTTTATCGCACATGAAAAAAGACAATCGCTGGTTTTGTTCTCTAACCCGGATACAAAGAAAGGCAGGAACCATATCTCCGTTAAAGTAAGTTTTGATGATGGAGAGCGCTGGGATCTGTCCAAAACCTTATTGCTGGACGAAGGAGCCGGACGAGGTTATTCGTGTATGACTAAAATAGATGATCATACCATTGGAATATTGTATGAAGGCAGCCAGGCAGATCTGACTTTTCAGCGCATATCTGTCGGTGAGATTATCGGACACTGAAACCTACCGGTCCGGTTCAGCTCCGCACCGGAAACCGGGAGGCCTGCTCACAAATGGACCGGATGGCCCGGCCGAAACAATCTATTGGGCATGAAGATGTTTGAAGGGATAGACCGTGGAGGACGGCGATCGCATTCGTCAGGACAACGATTCTCATATTTTTTGCACAAACGCCGTCAGACTTTCGCCATTTTTGAGATTGAGTTTTTTCCTCAGGCGATAACGACTGATTTCCACGGATTTTACCGAAATGTTATTTAGGGTTGATATTTCTTTTGAGCTCAATTTCATTCTCAACTGGGCCATTAATCTTCGGTCGTTGTTTGTGAGATTTGGGAATTGCCGGTGAATCTTATAAAAGAACTCCTCCTCAATCTGGTCCAGATCACTTTCATATTCTTCAAGGGTCTCATTGAATTTGAGGTTTTGATTAAAATCTCTGATCAATTTCTGAATTTTTCTGGAAGCGTCAATTTTGTTCATAAATTCTATTTCCTGGAGCTGGCAAATGAAGTCCTTATACATCTCGTTTTTCTGGGAAATATGCAGGCTGAAATTCACGAGCTCCTGACTTTTGAATTGAAGCTGGTCTTTCAGCTTTTCTTGCTCAAGCCTTTCATTTTGAAGCTTGATTTCAGATAGTTTTTTTTGAGCTTCATAAATGATTCTCCTTTTTCGCTGACTGCTTTTCAATCTGGAAATGATTAACACGGCAATAATAAAAAGAAGTATGAGAACACCGGTTAAGGCCTTTCTTTTTACATCGGCTATTTCATTTTCCCGTTCCAGTAACTTGATCTCATTTTCCTTTTTTTCATTTTCATAGGTAATCCTCATCTCCGCCAGTTTGTTGTTCTTCTCCAGGGACTGAATATTGTTTTTAATTTCAATGTATCTCATATAATAATACATTGACTTCCTGAAATCACCTTTCCCATGATAAAGATTTGAAGCGATCAGATTATTCTCCATAGTGAGCTCTTGATTATCTGTCAAAGCGGCAATACGTTCGGTGGCCAGGTTCAGATAATATTCGGAATTTTCATAGTCGCCGAGCTTTAAATAGACGCTGGCCATTAAATTTAAGGAATTTGCCATGTTGCCGTGATCTGCTTCTTCAGTACTGTTTAATTCAAGGGCTTGTTTTGAATATTCCAGCGCCTGTTTATAGGCTCCCAATTCCAGATAACTTATTCCCATATTCACTATGGTCTCGGACCGACGCGAATAAAGGTTGTGGGAGTCTTTTATCAACAGTGATTTTTTGTAATACTCCAGGGCCGTATGGTGTTGCTGCATTTGCGCATATACAAGTCCCAAGCTGTTATAGCTGTAGGCAATTCTGTGCGGATCATCCATTTCGAGATGGTATTCCAGTACCTTTTTGTGGTAGTGCAGGGCCATCTCAGAATTGTTGATGTCGTAGTAAAGCCACCCAATTGTTCGCAAGGTGAAAACAATGTCGTTTTTATCTCCCAGGGCTTCCCTGATTTCGAGAGATTTTAAGCCGTATTCCAGTGCCTGATCGTATATATCTCTGAGCAGATAGCCCTGACACAGATTAATTAAGGCATAACCCTGATTCTTTTTGTCGTCATGCTCCCTGGAAAGTTTCAATGCCTCTTTTGCATATTCAATGGTTTTCTCCGGGTTCTTAAACCAGTATGCTTCGCTGAGCGCGTTTAAGAGATCGGTTCGATCGCGTGGATTCGCATGTGTTAACTCTAATTCTAACTGATCTATGTACTTTTGGTCATATTTTCGATCGATAATCGTCTGAGCATTGATGATACAGGAAAAGGATAATATGCAAACAAATGACAGATTTAGCTTCGGTATCATTTCATCAAATCATCTTTGGATCAAAATTCACAGTATTAAATTACCAAGAAAGCATAGTAAAACCAATCAATTTATATCGGGGACCAATGGCTTTTGTTAAAACCCGGACCATCGAGACATCATATAAATTTATCGAATTGGGAAAAGTAAACACGATCTATTAATCTCTTGATAAAAGATTGTTAACTTTCAATTTATGATATTGAATGGAAATTTAGTAATAAACCAATTACAAATTTGGTGTTGTATATGTCATGTAGAGGTAATCCGGTCCATTATTTCAGGCATCTGATCGCTCCGGGTTTTCAAAATGATGCACGATAATGCCGAAAACAAGCTGTTTGTATAAGCGATGTAAAGGTGAAATATTCAATATTATTTGATTATTAGTATATTTTTGAGATAGTTAAATAATCTCAGGTGAATTCGATCCGTATAAATAGAGCATTGATTGTTGGGCTGATCCTGCTGATGGTTGCGACCATTTTCATTGGGTGGAGATTATTCTTTGCATGTAAATACCAAATCGTTGATGATTCCTTATCTGTAAAACTTGATCCGGGCAATAGCCTGCGCGTTCATATCGAATTTCAAACGGACCAAGAAACTGATGCAACAGTTAAGTATTGGAAAAAAGAGGATGCGTACGAACCGGCAAAGTGCTCCAAACGGTCGATCAGCAGCCAATGTCATCAATTTACAATAGTCGATCTCGAGCAAGACTGTGAATACAAGTTTGAAATATTATTGGGTTCCAACGCATGTGCGCATCCGGATGCCGCGTATCGGTTTACCACCGGAAAAATACCGGTCGGATTAACACCCATCAATTGGCGCGACGGGCTTGAACAGAATTTTCAAGGGTATATCCTGTTGCAACGCCGAACAGTTAAAGGAAATGTCTTTATCGTCGGTAGTGCGGGAAAGATCGTTTGGTACGAAAAAATAGACGGAATGGTAAAGGTGTCAAACTGGACGGACGACAACACAATACTCGTTCTATACGGAGATAAAAACCACAAGAATAGTGCGGGTGATCATATCCTGGAAATTGATCTTGAAGGGAACAGGCTGATCCACTTAACCGTTGGGGAGAATGATTTTAATAACACTGCCCATCACGAAGTATTAAAAGACGGCAACGGAAATGTATTGGCATTGATTTATGATACAAGGCATTTCAACTTGACCGATTATGGGGGTTCGGCAAATGATGAGGTAATCGGAGACGGATTATTATTGATGGATAAATATGGTAATCAGCTATGGAAGTGGTCTGTATTTGATTCAAAAAATCCTTTGGAAGACCCATTGATTTATGAAAAGAAAGGAGATTGGGGGCACGCGAATGGGGTATATATTGATCTGGACGGAAACTATTTGGTCTCGTTCCGGGACTGGAATCAGATCTGGAAGATTAACTCGACGAGCGGACAGGTGATGTGGACTTTCGGTGAAAACGGAGATATACCGTTGGAGGATAAATACCAGTTCAGCGGTCAGCACAGTATTCATATAAACAAAAACGGAGAATACATGCTGTTTGATAATGGCCTTAAAAACAGAAAATCAAGAGCGCTTGCGTATATCATTAATGAAGAATCTTTTGAAGCCGTAAACACCCTGAACATTGCTTTTCAGGAGGAGTTATTTGCAGATCGAATGGGGAGTGCATATCTGCTGGACAATGACAGAATCCTGCTTTGCAGTCCGCGATTACAATCTTTGGTTATAACCGATCTCAACGGCGACATTATTTCTCACGCAGATTTGGGCAAGCCGGATCCTTATAGAGCCAATTATATCCGAACCTTATACAACCAGGAATTTTTACCCTAGACCACTCCGAATGAATTCTTTCTCATACGCATCGATTAGCAGGTATAACAAAGTTTGGATTTATGAATTCCGGCACGAATAAGACAAGTCTGTACTATTTATTTATTACTTTTTTGAAAATCGGATCAATATCTTTTGGAGGTTTCATGTCGCTTGTTGCTGTGATTCAGGATGAAATGGTGAAGAAAAAGAGGCGGTTTTCAGAAGATCTGATATTGGAGGGAATAGGCCTGGCCTCGATTATGCCGGGCCCCTTGGCGGTCAACGTTGTGACATTTCTCGGATTCATGCTCAAAGGTATGAGAGGCGCCCTGCTAAGTATGTTTGCAGTGATTTTCCCATCGTTCGCACTGGTGCTGGTTTTGTCCGTATTGTATTTTGAGTACGGTGATTTGTCGATGGCGACCAAGTTTTTTGACGGGATTATGCCCGGGGTTATTGCAATTATTATTTCCGTGGCATTTGGAATGGCGAAAAAGTCAATTGCAGATTTTATGCAAGTGCTGATTTGCATATTATCCGGCTTGCTCCTGTTCTTTTTTGGGGGATTTATGCTGACGATGGCCCTTATTCTTGCCGGAGGATTATCGGGATGGCTTGCATATGCAAAGCAGGAGCGTATTGACCATCAAAAGGCGATTCCCGCGATGAAACATCCCTTGAAGCAAACGGTATTTTTTTTAGGTGGCGCCGCGCTCATACTGTCTGTTATCATCATTATGCCCTACATATTTGCCGAATTACCTGAAACCGTAGAAATGCTGAGGGAGCTGGTGCTCATATTTTCCGGGATGAGCCTGTCGCTCTTTGGCGGGGGCTATGTGTTTATCCCGGCCATGCAAGAAGTGATCGTTGATCAATTGGGCTGGTTATCGGTGCGGGAGTTTTCCGATGCAATTGCCGTGGGGCAAATCACGCCTGGTCCCATTTTGATCAGCGCATGCTTTATCGGCTATAAAGTTTCAGGTATCCCCGGAGCGATATTGGCGACAATGGCTATATTTTTGCCTTCGGGCTTGCTGATGATTTTGGGGAGTCACTTTCTGGATACGTTAAGGGGCTCTTATATTTTCAAATCCATTTTCAAAGGTGTTCGGCCTGCCGTGATCGGGATGATTTTTAGCGCAGCAGTTAAAATGGGATTTAATCTTACCTTAAATTGGCAGGTGATGGTTTTGTTCCTGGCCGTATTCCTGCTTCACATTCGGTTCAATATAAGTGCCACGATACTCATTCCGCTTTCCGGATTATTGGGATTGGTGATTTTATAAAAATGGTTAAAGAGTGAAGAAGCGCCGGGCAATTCAAATTATCGGAACACAGAGATCGGGATCGAACCTGCTAAGGCTCATGCTCAATCAGCTCGAAGAGGTCGTAGCGCCGCACCCTCCTCATATTTTGAAGGCATTCATGAATTTACTTCCGGCCTATGGGAATTTAAGTGCGCCCCGTAGTTTCAGGAATTTGATTGCCGACGTCTGTCGATTTGTAGAAGCAAACCCGGTGCCCTGGCAGGAGATCGTATTGGACTGGGATAGAATTGCCAATCTCTGTAAAGAAAATACGCTGATTGAATTGTTTCGGGTCATTTATGAAATTAAAGCGGAAGCAAACGGGGCAGAATTCTGGTGCTGCAAAAGCATGCACAATGTATATTATGCTGATTTGATGGAATCGATTCGTCCGTTTTATATCCACTTGGTTAGGGATGGAAGAGACGTTGCCGCTTCGTTCAGGAAAACGGTTGTGGGTGAAATGCATCCCTATTTTATCGGCCGGCAATGGAAAAAGGATCAGGAATTTTCCAATCGGTTAATTGAGAAAATCGGACGGGAAAGAGCGATCCGGATCCATTATGAAGATTTGATCGAGCATCCCGAGGACGTCATGAAATCTATCTGTAGATTGTTGAACGTTACATACGATACAAAGGTGTTGGATTTCTATAATTCAAAAGAGTCGAATTTGACGGCCGTTGCCGGAAAGATGTGGAGTAACCTGAAAAAACCCATAATCAGGGATAATACCAAAAAGTATAAATCGGAACTTACCGCCGAAGAAATACGGATTTTCGAAAGCGTTGCAGCAGGTATCCTGACGGAATACGGGTATGAACCGGATCATTTCAATAATAGCCATGCTGTTTATTCTTCCGGGCAGATCAAAATGTTTGAGTCGGAAAATCGCGTTCTTAAGAAAAAAATGGAATCGGAATTGAAAGAAGACGTGGTAAAAAGATTTAAACAGCGGGAGATCATTACGAAAATAGCCTCCAGGATTCCAAAGCCAACATGATGCACATCCATTCGGGACCGGGTCGATCCCGTTGTCATCTGCCGGTGAAAATTCCCGCCATCTGCCGGCCGCTTATGTAATTACTTCAAAGATCCCTTTTCTTTTTTTGCTACGGATCAAACCGGTTTTGATTCGTCGTAATCAGCCTTTCCGGGCAGTATGGGCCGATTTTTAGGTTATGTAGTGTTGGTGTATAGGTGAATAAATAGTTTTATCCGCGATCATTTGCCAATATTAGTCTACGAAATCTCTGTTTATTTCAATTAGTAACTAAAACCTATTATTATGAAAAGAAAAACTACTTCTTATCTGATAAGGAGCGTACCGGGAGTGGTACTATTGATTTTAATGGTTTTGCAAGTCAATGGTATTTATGCGCAAGGAATCCCGGTCTCCGGAACGATTACCTCAGATGATAGCAATGAAGGTTTGCCGGGAGTAAACGTTATTGTCAAAGGTACGTCTTTGGGAACGGTTACCGATCTCAATGGGAACTATAATATCGATGTTCCGGATCAGGAATCCGTACTCGTATTCAGCTCGGTTGGATATGTTCGAGAGGAGGTTATTGTCGGCAGCAGAACAGTCATTGACCTAGTGCTCGCCGTAGACATTCAGGCCCTCGAAGAGATCGTAGTTGTCGGTTACGGCACGCAGAAAAAACGGCAGGTGACAGGAGCCATGAGCGCGGCGAATGTCGAGGATATTCAAAAATTGCCGGGCACCCATGTCGGTAATATGCTTCAGGGACAGGTGCTCGGGGTCAATGTTAGTCCGGGTTCAGGTGCTCCGGGAGAAGATCCCGTAATCTTTGTCAGGGGATTGGGAACAATCAATGGAAATACCCCGCTTTATGTGATTGACGGAATACCCGGGGATATCGCGACAGTTAACCCTTACGATATTGAATCCATCAATGTACTGAAGGATGCCTCTGCTGCGACAATTTATGGTTCGAGGGCGGCTAATGGAGTAATAATCATTACCACAAAAAGAGGAAAAGCAGGGAAACCGGTTGTGACGCTCAATTCATACGTCGGATTTAAATCTGCTGCAAAGAAGCTGGATGTTTTAAACTCGGCCGATCTTCAAAAAGTAAGCGCCGCGGCTTACGAAGCTGACGGAGAAACTCCTTTGGCCTTTACCCAGGACCCCGTTGTTTACGATACGGACTGGCAAGATGAGACGTTCAGAACCGGCATAGAACAAAAATACGATCTGAGTATTGCCGGGGGAAATGATTACATCAACTACAGCCTTTCCGGAGGATATTTCAATGAGGAAGGTATTGTTATCGGAACCGGATTTGAGAGGTATAGTTTGAGAATGAATGCAGACTACAAACTGGGAAAACGCGTTCGGCTGGCTCAGACAATCGGGTATTCAAAGTTTAATTTTGATCAGATGGACGGGCTTGAAACTTCAGCGAATAAAGATGATCCTCCATCCTCCAACGCAGGGATTTCGACGATTCTTGATATCCTGGGTACCATCCCGCTGAACCCTTTCAGGGATCCTGATGAGCCGGACGGGTTTGGAAAACCTTTGTATGGATCAGGTAATTTCATCGGGCGGCATTTATTGACGACAGACCGTAAGGAAAATGACAGGTTACAGGCAAATTTATCCCTGGAAATTGATCTTGTCAAAGGACTTAAATTCAGAACCCAATTTGGCGTGAATAACGATAATCTTTTCACGATCTATCACGTCCCGACGTATGACTTCGGACCTCAATCCATTAACGACCGGGCCGACCTTTCGGAAACCCGCGCCAGGCTGACGGAGACCGTATGGAATAACGTGCTCGATTATAGCCAGACATTCGGAGAAGATCATTCGGTTTCGGCCATAGCAGGTGTATCTTTTGAAAAGCAACTCTACCGGTCGACAGGTGGATCAAACAACGAAATGCCGTCAAATGCTCTGTTTGCGTTAAATGCAGGTATTGGAGACGCGAATTCCTGGGGGCGAAATGTGACCTCGACAATTCAGTCCGTATTTGGCAGGGCGAATTATGAATTTCAGGATAAATACTTAATTCAGGGTTCGATAAGAAGAGACGGATCTTCCAAATTCGGACCGGAAAATAAGTATGGGACGTTCTGGTCATTTTCTGCCGGTTGGAGGATAAACAATGAAGCGTTTTTTAACGTGCCTTTTATCAGTGAATTGAAGCCGAGATTTAGCCTGGGTACCCTCGGCAACCAGAATATCGGTGACTACAAGTACCTGGCTACCGTTCAATCCGGCGGGGCATCGATTAATTATCCGCTCGGGACAGATGATACGCAGCCGGTTCAAATTGGTTCGATCAGCACCGAATTAGCCGTTGAAGACATTAAATGGGAAGAATCCAAAACAATGAACATCGGTTTGGATATGGGATTAATGGAAGACAGGTTTGGTGTTACCTTCGAATATTTTATTACCGAAACATCGGATATGCTGGTCGAAACCCCGATTCCGGCAACAACGGGGATTACCCAAAACCTTCCGTTTACAAACCTCGCGGAAATGGAAAACAAAGGATGGGAGCTGGGACTGACCTACAGAAAAAAAGAAGGAGAATTTCAGTTTGAGATAACCGGAAACTTGTTCCACAGCAGCAATAAAATCACAAAGCTGGGGTTTAAGGACGAAGCCTGGGTAGACGGATTTATTTTGTTCGAAACCCATCCGACAACGAGAACGGAAGTGGGAGGAGAGGTCGGAAGGTTCCACCTGTTTAAAACAGACGGTTTGTTCCAATCGGAAGCGGAAGTAAATGCGCATACCGGTGAAGGTGGATCGCTGTTGCAGCCAAATGCCCGGCCCGGAGACATTCGATTTGTCGATACCAACAACGACGGGGTGTTGAACGATGAGGATAAGACATTTTTTCACAGCGGATTGCCCGATTTGGAATACGGACTGACATTTAATGCACAATATAAGCAGTTCGATTTTTCACTTTTTTTCCAGGGAACGAGCGGAAATATGATGTATAACGGAAGTCGGTTCTATTTGTACAGACGTCAGAACGATATAAAGAATTTTTCAGCGGAGTTAAAGAACGCATGGACACCGTCAAACACCGGAACAACCGTGCCCAGGGTATCCATGCGAGACGCCAATCAAAACATCACCCGGCCTTCGGATTATTTTCTTGAAGATGCTTCCTATTTGAGGTTGAAAAACATCCAGATAGGATACTCCTTCAACAATCTGGCAAATTCCGGCACGAAATTGAGGCTCTATCTGAGCGGACAAAATCTGTTGACGATCACAGGCTATAAAGGATACGATCCGGGGCTGAGTAACTTTTCTCTATTTGCCCGGGGAGTGGACCGGGGGCTATATCCGCTCTCGAGAAATGCGATGCTTGGCCTCCAGCTTACTTTCTAAACTGTTTTGAAATAATAAAAAATACATAATTATGAAAAGAATAGTCTTGTTATCGCTTTTGGTCCTGACGGCAACATTTGGGTGCGATGATGATTTCATCAATCTTACCAATAAGGAGGAGCTAAGCGTGGATTCGTTCTGGCAAAACGAGCAACATGCAACCCAGGCGATGGTTGCAGCTTATGGCCCGTTACAAGGATACAATGGCTCAAAATGGACATTTTTTGAGGAAATGTTTATTGGAATGGCATTTAAAGCCGACGATATACTGAATGCGCCTACACATTATGGGAAGTCAATTGCAGATTTTACGCACGGCACGGACGATATAACATTTACCAGCATATGGAAATCGTACTACACCGGAATCTTTTACGCAAACCAGATTCTCGAAAACGTTCCGAAAATCGAAAGCCTGTCTCAAGAATCGAGGGAAGCTTTTATTGGTGAAGCCAAATTCTTACGGGCCTTATATAATTTTCAACTGCTTGTCCTCTTCAAGAACGTACCTTTGGTGTTAAATGTCCCGGTCAATTCCGATGAGTTTTATCCTGAACAGGAATCTCCGGAAACTGTTTGGCAGCAAATCGTCGAAGACTTAAAGGACGCAGAACTGAAAACTCCCGAATCTCATCAGGACAGCCATACCGGAAGAGCTACAAAATATGCCGCCAAAGCGCTTCTGGCAAAAGTCCATCTGTTTATGGAAAACTGGCAGGGGGCGGCAGATAAGTTTGATGAGGTAATTGCCGAAGGCGGGTATCAATTGAATGCCAATTACGAAGATAATTTCAATGGTAAAGGAGAAAATGGCCAGGAAGCCGTATTCGAAATTCAGTTTTCGGGAGACCGCTCCAATGGCAATGACGAACGTCATCCGATCAATTTTGAAGCTGCGCCAGGGGCCCTCGGCGGCTGGGAATTGTTCTACCCTTCCGACTGGTTGGTCGAGGAAATGATGAAAGATAAATCAGAGGGAGGTGAATACAGCGACCGGGTTTACGGAAGTATTTACTTTGATGATCCGAATTCGGTTATGAACGGGCCTTCTGAAGATATGGTCGATGTCCCTTATGCCGATGTAAAGGATGAATTGACGAATCCATCGTATTTCAAGAAGTTTGTATACCATTTCGATCTGAATTTTTATAGCGGGATCAACGTTGCGATGATTCGTTATGCGGATGTCCTGTTAATGTATGCCGAAGCATTAAACGAGCTCGATAAAACGGACGATGCCATTGATTATGTGAATATGGTGAGGGAAAGATCGAACGCCGCACCGCTCGGACCGATGTCTAAAGAGGCGCTGCGCACACAGATCCGCCATCATGAACGGCCGGTAGAGCTGGCCATGGAGTGGGGCATTCGTTGGTTTGATCTGTATCGCTGGAACGTGGGCGCCACAGCTAAAGAAAGCATCCGTCAAACACTTATTGATCACGACAAACCGAATGCTGAAAATTTCACGGAAGGGAAAAATGAGATTTATCCGATTCCCCTCAGCGAAATGAACAAAAACGAAAATCTTGTACAAAACGACAATTTTTAGGTACGCCCGATCATGCGAAATTATATGCCTGGACAGAATAATCCGTTCAGGCATTTTTTTTACCTATTTTTATTGTAAAGCAGCGGATGAAATGTTTTGCCATATGAGGGTCCATGTAATATCCATTGTGCTCATGCTCACAATCGCCTCCTGCGAAAACAAAAGCGCTCGTCTTGGCGCTCCCCTAAAAATGGAATCAGATCAGATCCTGGAATTTAAGAAGCTGGATGCCTCCGTAACGAATATTCGATTTAAAAACTCAATACCGGAAAGTGCCGGTATGAACAGCCTTGCGTACGAATACTATTACAACGGCGGTGGAGTAGCCGTTGCCGATCTCGATGAGGACGGTTTGCCGGAATTGTTTTTTACCGGCAACAGGATACATAATAAGCTGTACAAGAATTTAGGGAATCTGGTATTCAAGGACATTACCGAAGCAGCGGGCATAACAGATGGCCCGAGCTGGACGACCGGAGTTACCGTAGCGGATATTAATAACGACGGGATCCTCGATATCTACGTTTGCCGTTCCGGTAAGCTGAAAGCCGAACGGCGTGCAAATCTGTTTTTCATATCCTCGGGAATTGAAAACGGTATCCCCAAATACAGGGAGAATGCCCGGGCTTTGGGTTTGGCAGACACGGGTTATTCCACTCAGGCATTGTTTTTTGATTATGACAGGGATGGAGATCTGGATATGTTTCTGCTCAACCACAATGTCGAGGTAAGGGTATTTCACGATCTGAGCGCGATAAAGAGCCGTAGAGATCCCTTGGTCGGCGATAAGCTGTATCGAAATGACGGAGAGAGGTTTACAGACGTTAGTGCGGAAGCGGGAATCATCGGCAATGAAATTGGGTATGGTTTAGGCGTTTCAGCAGGCGATTTGAATAACGATGGCTGGCCCGATCTTTATGTAGCCAACGATTATTCGGAGCACGATTATTTATATTTCAATAACAGGGACGGTTCTTTTACCGAAAGCATTAAGACCGCTACCGGGCATATTTCGAATTCCTCCATGGGGACGGACATATCGGATTTCAACAATGACGGCTTGCTTGATATCGTAACGATGGATATGCTGTCCGAAGATAATTACGGTGTGAAAACAAGTATGAGCGGGATGGCCGGCCCTCGGTTTGAACATGCAATCCGGAATGGACTTCACTATCAATACATGGTCAATACGCTGCAACTGAATTTGGGTAACGGGCGTTTCAGTGAGATGGCCAGATTGGGCGGGGTTTCGAGTACAAATTGGAGCTGGGCGCCGTTATTTGCCGATTTCGATAATGACGGATACAAGGATCTGTTCATTACAAATGGAATAAAACGCGATTTTATAAACTATGATTTTCGAAATTTTAAGATTAAAAGATTGCGATTGGCAGAAGAAAACAAGGCAGACAATGTCGCTGAAATTATAAATGAATTAATACGGATAACTCCCCAGCGGAAGGTTTCGAATTACATTTTTAGAAATGAAGGCGACTTGACATTTTCTGATCGCAGCGCCGCCTGGGGGATTGATGAGAAATCATTTTCGAATGGCGCCGCATACGGTGATCTCGACAACGACGGAGATTTGGATATTGTGATAAACAATATTGACGACTACCCGACGGTTTATCGGAACAATATGCAGGCAGATAAAAACAATTATTTGCGCGTAAGTCTGCGCGGTTCGCCATTAAACATGAACGGAATTGGGGCAAGAGTAATCGTTAGCTGCGGAGAACAAATTCAAGTGCAGGAGCAGTATTTTACGCGCGGCTATCAGTCGGCAGTAAATAAAAAGATTCACTTCGGTCTCGGGAAGTGCACATTAATCGATCAGGTAACCGTGAAGTGGCCTGACGGTAAAGCGCAATTTATAGAAAATATAAGCCCCAATCAGGATTTGATTCTTGATTATGCCGATGCGGAATTTAGACACCCCGGCAGCAGTTCTTCCGGAAAGAAGCTTTTTGAAAAATACAAACGGGCTCCGACCGTGACCCACAGGGAAAACGATTACGACGATTTCAAAAAAGAAGGCTTTCTGCCGTACAAAATGTCGCGTCTTGGACCGGGGATTGCCGTTGGAGATGTAAACAACGATGGGTTGGACGACGTTTACATCGGTGGGGCCAAAGGACAATCGGGAGGAATTTACGTGCAGGACGTCGACGGAGCATTTTCGCCGGTTTTTTCCTCGGAATCCCATTACGAAGACACGGAGGCTTCGTTTTTTGATGCCGATAACGACGGAGATTTCGACCTGTATGTGGCGAGCGGCGGCAATGAATTTGAGGCGGGTGATCCGGGCTTGCGGGACAGACTGTACATAAATACCGGGAACGGTAATTTTCATAATATGTCACAGGCGCTTCCTGACATCCGGTCGAGCTCTTCCTGTGTGGAGCCCTGCGATTATGACAAGGATGGGGATCCGGATCTTTTTATAGGCACGAGATTGAGGCCAGGGCAATATCCTGCTCCGGCCAGCAGCCATCTTTTGGAGAATCACAATGGTAAATTCACTGTGGTAAATGACGATGAAACCAATGGATTGACCGATTTGGGGTTGGTGACCGATGCCATTTGGGAAGATTATGACCGTGACGGATGGGAAGATTTGATCGTGGTAGGAGAATGGTTGCCCATCACGATTTTCAAAAACAGTCGTGGCGATCTTTTTAGTCAACATGAAAAGATACAGCTTGAAAATTCGACGGGCTGGTGGTATTGCATAAATTCTGCGGATTTTGATAAGGATGGAGACATGGATTTTGTCGCCGGAAACATCGGATTGAACAGCAAATTCACAACCTCTGTTGAAGGACCGTTTCACGCATTTTTCGCAGATTTCGATAATTCCGGAAGCAACGACATCGTTTTGGGCTATTTTGAAGGTGAGCACTTATATCCCTACCATAGCCGGGACAAATGTTTAAATCAGATTCCATTTCTAAACCGTAAATATCCCGGATATCATGAGTTTGGAATGGCTACCTTAAAGGATATTTACGGAGCGTCCAATTTAAAAGAATCACTGCAATTGAAGGCGCTTACGTTTGCCAGCAGCTATGCGGAAAATTTGGGAGGCGGTCGCTTTAAGCTGACGAAGTTGCCAAACATGGCCCAGCTTTCGTGCACGCGGTCCATCATCGTGCGCGATATAAATCTTGATGGCAACGAGGACCTGATCCTTGCAGGAAACCTATTGAATACGGAACAAGAAACGCCGAGAATTGACGGAAGTTACGGACTCGCGATGATCGGAGACGGAAAAGGTAATTTTGACCCCGTACATCCGTCGCACAGCAACCTTTACATCTCGGGAGAAATACCGGATATGGAAAACATCACGATCGGCAACCGCACAGCTATAATCACCGCGGTGAACAACAATGCGGTTGAAATCTGGCTTTATTCAAATTCCCGGGAGAAGAAAACCCCTTCTCCGTAACCATATCTCAAATCCCGGATAAAACATCCGATGAACGATTTTCATTGTTCAAGTATAGGTGAAGTATAGGTGAAGTATAGGTGAAATGCATGGTTAATATTAAATTATCTGTTCAATTTGGGTGAATTCTTAAATCTCTTTACGAATGAACATATTTAATCGCAGGAATTCGCCCGATAGCAAGTGGAGCTATTCCCTGAGGTTGTCTGGATGTCTGCGTATGTGCGTATTGTTTATCGCATTGGGTTCGGCAATGATGTGTACGGTCAGGAGCACGGAGCGCTCCACCGCATATACCCACGATTGGGAAAATGAACGGGTCTTTGAAATCAACAAGGAAGACCCGCACAGCACGTTATTTCCATTTGAGCATATGGAGCTGGCCATCGACTTCGATAAAAGGCAATCGGGAAATTATCAGGACCTTAATGGCACGTGGAGGTTCAATTGGGTAAGAAAACCCGCGGACAGACCCGTTGATTTTTATAAAAATGATTATGATGTAAGTTCCTGGGCTGCCATTACAGTCCCGGGCAATTGGGAACGCCAGGGATACGGTGTGCCACATTATCTGGATGAAGAATACCCTTTTCCGCCGGATTGGCCTTCTATTCCGAATGATTATAATCCGGTAGGTTCCTATAAAAAGGAATTCATAATAGACGATTCGTGGAGCCGGAAAGAAGTTTTCATTCATTTCGGGGCTGTGCGCTCAGCCTTTTATGTATGGATCAATGGGAAACGCGTCGGATATAGCCAGGGATCGAAACTGCCTGGAGAATTCAGGATTACAGAATATGTAAAACCCGGTAAAAATACCGTCTCCTGTGAAGTATATCGCTGGTCGGATGGAAGCTATCTCGAAGGGCAGGACATGTGGAGGTTGAGCGGCATCGACCGGGAGGTATTTCTCTACGCCACAGCAAAGCAACATATAAGAGATTTTTATGTGAGGTCGTCCCTTGATGATCAATATAATGACGGAAAGCTCGAAATAGATCTTGATCTCATGAATTATGAACAGGCACCGGCGCACAATTTAAGAATCGAAGCAGTATTGCTCGACGACCGGAAAGAAATCTCAGTGATCAAAAAGAACGTATCCCGGCTGGATCGCCGTCGCGAGGTGCGCATTGAGAGCCGAATTGGAAGTCCGAAAAAATGGACTGCGGAAACCCCAAACCTTTACACCGTGCTTGTCTCGCTTTACGATTCGGAAAACACCTTGCTCGAAGTCATCTCCTGCAAAACCGGTTTCAGAAATGTCGAAATAAAGAACGGATTGTTGACTGTCAACGGTTCGGTCATTTCAATTAAGGGGGTAAACAGACACGAACACGATCCGGTAACCGGGCATGCGATTAATGAAGCTTCTATGATCCGGGATATTAAATTGATGAAACAGTTCAATATAAATGCGGTCCGGTCGAGTCACTATCCGAATCATCCGAGGTGGTACGAATTGTGCGATGAATACGGCCTCTACGTGGTGGATGAAGCCAATGTGGAATCCCACGGCATTAATATAAGTGATTCGGCGGTTACGCTTGGGAACCGGCGGGAGTGGTTGCCGGCGCAAATGAGAAGAACGGAAGGGATGGTGGAAACCAATAAAAATCATCCCAGCATCATTACCTGGTCCCTGGGGAATGAGGCAGGCTTCGGGATATGTTTCAAAGAAACGTATAAATGGACCAAAGAACGGGATCCGTACAGGCCGCTTCAGTATGAAATGGCGCAATACACTGATTATACCGACATTCAGGCGCCGATGTATCACAATATCCGACGTATCGTAGAATTTGCAAAATCCAAACCGACAAGACCGCTGATCCTTTGCGAGTATGCACATGCCATGGGCAACAGTGTCGGGAATCTGCAAGATTACTGGGATGCGATTGATGCGTATGATGCTCTTCAGGGAGGATTTATTTGGGATTGGGTGGATCAGGGTCTTTTTGAACGGAATGAGAACGGTGAAGCGTTTTTTGCTTATGGAGGAGACTACGACCACGCTCCGGTCGATAACGACTCAAATTTTTGTATAAACGGATTGGTGCAGGCCGACCGGACTTTGAACCCCCACATCTGGGAGGTGAAAAAAGTGTATCAAAACGTAAAGATCACGGCAAAGAACCTCACAGAAGGGACATACGAGATCACGAATGATTTTGATTTTATTAATCTGGACAACTACCTCATGAATTGGAAGGTCGAGGCAGACGGACAAATAATAGCTTCTGGAAGACCGGTTCAAATGGATGTTGAAGCGCATCGGCGCAAAGAAATTGATATAGATATTCCCGACAATTTACTTTTACCCGGTACGGAATACTTCCTTACGATATATTTTTCTACAAAAGAGGAGGATGGTTTGGTCCCCAAAGGACATACCCTCGCATGGGAACAGTTCAGATTACCTTATACCCCCCCTGCAAACACCTCCCCGGAGCGGTCGGAAGTTGATATTTCAGAGCATACGGGCGATTACCTGGTAAAAGGAGCCAATTTCGCATATTTGGTTTCGAAAGAGGATGGTTGCTTAAGATCGATGCAAATAAATGGCAAAGAGCTGATGAAAAAACCGCTGATACCCAATTTCTGGAGGGCGCCAAACGATAATGATCTCGGAAATAATATGCCCGGCAGATGTGTGGTCTGGAAGCATGAAGGAGAAAATGCCCGCCCGGTATATGTCAGGACGGTGCCTGTTGAAAAAAGAAGTGCGATTGAGACATTATTAAAGCTTCCCGGATCAGGGGCACGGTTAAAGATTCAATATATATTTGGCAACGATGGTTGCATACGGATTGTGAATCATCTGATTCCGTCAGAAGAAGATATGCCCGAAATGCCGAAATATGGCATGACCATGGAAATTCACGAAGAATTTACGGAAATGCATTGGTTCGGCAGAGGTCCGCACGAAAGCTACTGGGATCGGAAAACAGGTGCGGCAATCGGATATTATCATGGAACAGTATGGGATCAATATCATCCGTACGTCCGGCCGCAAGAGTTTGGGAACAAAACAGATGTCCGTTGGATGGCACTAAAAAACAAGGCGGGCGCAGGAATCTTGATTGTAGGAGATGAACCGCTCAGTATGAGCGCCTGGCAATTGTCGCTGAAGGATATCGAACACAAGCAAAAGCACGAGCCGAACAGGCACACGACAGATATTAAACCGCTGGATCTGGTGACTTTGAATATTGATTACAAACAAATGGGCGTGGGGGGAGATAACACCTGGGGGGCAAGAGCGCATCCGCAGTATATGTTGCCATACGGGGAATACGAATATAGTTATTCAATCATTCCTTTGGATCGCAATTTCGATTCGGTATGGGCTTTGGCAAAAAAACACAAAACGAATAGATCAATCATTCCATAATAATAAACATATGAATATAGAAAAGATATTGGAATTAGTTTCACTGGAGGGAAAGGTTGCCGTAATATCGGGAGGCGCATCCGGTATTGGTTTGGGCACGGCAAAGCGTTTGGCTGAGTTTGGTGCGGAGGTGGCGATTTTGGATTTAAACGATGAAAATGGCCGTAAAGCAGTCGACGAGCTAGATTCAAATGGAGGCAAAGCCGTGTACGTTCACTGTGATGTTACCAGATTGGAAGATTGCAGGACGGCGACTGAGGCCATTGTGGAAACCTTTGGTACCGTAGATATTCTGTTCAATAATGCCGGCGTGGCAATCAGGAAGAATGCGGTGGACCTGGACCCCGAAGACTGGGACCTGGCTCTGAATGTTTCACTGAAGGGCCAGTACCTGCTGTCGAAATGTATAATTCCCATAATGAAAAAAAACGGTGGAGGCAGCATCATAAACTCGGGTTCGGGGTGGTCGTTTCGCGGGGGCGAAAACGCGGTGTCATATTGTGCCATGAAGGGCGGTTCTTTGAATATGACCAGGGCAATGTGTATCGACCACGGAAGAGACAACATACGAGTTAATATCGTATGTCCGGGAGATGTCGATACGCCCATGTTGAAGAGTGAGTGCGAACAGCTCGGCGGAACGTACGACGATACGTATAAAGAAGCATGTGCCGACCGGCCGCTGGCCAGACTCGGTACGGTGGAAGATGTTGCCAACGCAATCGTATTTTTTGCCAGTGACCTGTCTGCCTGGGTCACCGGGGCAAATCTTGTGGTAGACGGCGGTGGAATTGCTTAAGCAAACATGAAACAGGCCATGCCTGAGATAATTATTGAGGCACACAAGATCATGATGATCAACGGCGCATGGTGCGGTTTCTACAAATTTTAAACACATGGAACCGGCGTGGCCGGAGCAAATTCAGGACACGCACCAGCATGATTATATTGCTCTGTGTGTCAGCAAACTATAAAAATATATACACATGAAAAATAAATTTGTACACCCTTATATCCCTAATTCAGTGCCTGAAGTAAAGGCAAAAATGCTCGAAGAAATTGGAGTTTCCAGCATTGAGGAGCTGTATTCCGATATCCCGGAAAGGCTGAGGTTCAGAGACCGAATGAAATTGCCAGAGGCACTGCCTTCGGAGCTGGCTTTGAAGCAACACATGCATGCGATCTTGTCCAGGAATAAAAATGTACATGAATACGACAGCTTTTTGGGAGGCGGAGTGGCCAATCATTTCGTGCCCGCTATTTGCGATGAAATTAACGGCAGGTCGGAGTTTCTCACCGCCTATGCCGGAGAACCGTATGAAGACCACGGTCGATTTCAGGCGTTGTTTGAATACCAAAGCCTGATGGGCGAGCTGTTGGATTTTGAGGTGGTGAATGTGCCAACCTATGATTGGGCCCAGGCGGCGAGCACCTCAATAAGAATGGCACAGCGAATCACACAAAAAGATGAAATCCTCGTTTCCGAGCTGATCGGGCCGGACCGGCGGAGTGCCATAGAAAACTATTGCAAGAAGGCCATGAAGATCACACCGGTCAGGCACGACAGAACATCCGGATTAATTGATCTTGATGATCTCAGGTCAAAATTAAACGATAACACCGCGGGAATATACTTTGAAAATCCATCGTATGTTGGTGTCATCGAGCATCGGGGCGAAGAGATCTCACAATTCGTGCACAAAGCAGGAGGTCTGAGTATCGTTGGTGTCGATCCTATAAGTTTAGGCATTCTGAAGCCTCCGGCTCAGTACGGTGCGGATATTGCGTGTGGCGACATCCAGACGCTCGGAAATCATTTGCACTACGGAGGATGTCTGGGCGGGTTTATTGCAACCAGGGATGAAGAAAAATTTGTGATGGAATACCCGTCCCGGTTGTTCGGGATCACAAAAACGGAAATGGAAGGTGAATGGGGCTTCGATGATGTCGCTTATAATCGAACATCTTTTGGAGTAAGAGAAAAAGGTAAGGAATTTGTCGGAACGGCAAATGCGCTTTATGCCATAACTTCAGCGGTTTACCTATCCTTAATGGGGCCTGATGGCATGAGCGAAATTGGCCGGCATTTAATTCAAAAGTCACTATATGCGAAGAAAAAGCTTGAAGCGCTGGCCGGTACGGAATTAAAATTCAGTTCGGCAAGTTTCAAGGAGTTTGTCGTGGATTTCAGCAACACGGGTAAACGTGTGAAAGACATCAATGCCGCCTTGCTCAATCGGAAGATATTCGGGGGGATCGACCTTTCTCAGAGTTTCCCATGGATGGGGAATTGCGCTCTGTTTTGTTTTACCGAGATGAATACGCAAGCTCAGATAGATCGACTTGTGAGCACATTGGAAGAAATATTAGCATAAAGGATATGGAAAGTTTAAATAAAAAATATAAAAGGTTGAGAAATTTTCATCAGGCAAAGTGGGATGAAGAGATTATTTTTCAATTGCATAATCCCGGAGAAAAGGGTTTGATCGTAAACAGGGTTGAAACTCAAATTGAGCACATGACCGGAGATGGAATTTCCGAAATACCTGAATCCATGCTCAGGGAGCAAAAACCGGGGCTGCCGGAAATTGGACAGATGAGGGTGTTGAAACATTTTTTAAGGCTGTCACAGCAAAATCTGGGCGCCGATTTTAACATTGATGTCGGCCAGGGAACCTGTACGATAAAGTACAATCCAAAGATCAATGAGTGTTTTGTGAGAGACCCGAGAGAGTCCGATGTGCATCCGATGCAGGATGAAAGTACTTGCCAGGGGACCTTGCAGATGCTCTATGAGATGCACGAGTTTTTTAAGGAGATATCCGGGCTCGACAGGTTCTCGTTTCAGCCAAGCTCGGGATCGCATGCCATCCTGAATATGGCATCGATTTTGCGAAAATACCATGAAGATCACGTGGACGGGCATCAGCGGGATGAATTGATTACGACCATATTTTCTCATCCGTCGGATGCTGCTGCGGCAAAAGTGCTGGGATTCAAAATCATCACTTTACATCAGGAAGAGAACGGCCTTCCGAGTGTGGAGGCACTAAAGCGCGTCGTTTCCGAAAGGACCGCAGGATTGTTCATAACCAACCCGGAAGATACCGGAATTTACAATCCCGATATAGATGAGTTTACGGCAATAGTTCATGAAGCAGGAGGACTCTGTGGGTATGATCAGGCCAACGCCAATGGTATTTTGGGAATTACACGCGCTAAAGAAGCGGGATTTGACATGTGTTTCTTTAACCTTCACAAGACATTTTCAGGCCCTCACGGAAGTGGCGGCCCTGCAGCGGGTGTCCTTGGCGTTACGAAAAAATTACAGGACTACCTGGCGGTTCCGGTTGTCGATAAAAGGGAGGACGGCACGTACTTTCTCAATTTTGATCTGGCCCATTCAATAGGAAAGACGCGTCAGTTTTACGGCCCGATTCCTGTAATTGTCCGGGCATATGCGTGGATCAGGAGTCTCGGCGTGGAAGGCCTGGAAGAGGTGGCCCGGATCGCCGTATTGAACAACAACTATTTATTGAGTAAAATTACAAAGATCAGAGGTGCGAGTTCTCCATATTCCGCAGGCAAACACAGAATTGAACAGGTGAGGTATAGCTGGGACCGGTTGTATAAGGAAACGGGTGTTGGCACGCATGATGTTGCGCTTAGAATGGCCGATTTTGGATTTCATATGTGGTCAAGTCATCATCCGTTTATCGTTCCCGAGCCGTTTACGATTGAGCCGACGGAATCGTACTCGAAAGAGGAGCTTGATGAATATATCGAAGGCCTTCAGCGCATTTCCGATGAAGCATATGCCACGCCCGAAATTGTAAAAAGGGCCCCGCATCATAGTGTTGTTCACAGAGTTGATCACAGCGTCTCCGACGACCCGGAAAAATGGGCAATCACCTGGAGGGCATATTTGAGAAAGCACAGGGACCGGTTGGTGGAAGAGGATGTACAAATTGAAGGCTGATTTTATTGGCGGGTTGAAATACGGATCATATTCGAATGGCCCCGGTTTTTTTTAATATGTAAAAGGATAGGAATGAGATGAAAACGATCGGTCTTATCGTTAATCCGATTGCCGGAATGGGCGGGGCAGTAGGACTAAAGGGTACGGACACCGCACTGATACTTAATAAGGCAAAAAAGCTCGGGGCATCACCGGGATCCACCGAAAAGGCAAAAATTGCGCTGAAGGAATTATTGAAAAGCAAAGCGGGAGTCAAATTAATGACATGCCCGGATTCGATGGGAGCCTCGGTTGCAAAAGAGCTTGGAGTGGATTTTGAATTGGTGGATATATCCGTGAACGTGCGTACAACAGCCCAAAATACCATGGACGCAGCAAGGGAAATGTTGCGCAAAAATATAGATTTGCTGCTCTTTGCGGGCGGAGACGGTACTGCGCGGGATATTTGCGAATCTGTCGGAACAAAGCTGCCCGCCCTGGGCATTCCGACAGGCGTGAAAATACATTCATCCACTTTTTCGATTAATCCCACAATGGCCGGGCGGCTGTGCGCTTCCTTTATCGAGGATAAAAAGGTCGACTGGAGAACGGGAGAGGTCATCGATCTCGATGAACAACAATACAGGCTGGGAAACATCTCTTCCAAACTGTACGGCTACTTAAGAATTCCGTATTTGCGAGCGCATGTTCAAAAATTGAAATCCGGTTCCCCTGAGTCTGAAAAGTACGGCCAGGAGGCAATCGCTCAATACATGATGGAAAAAATGGAGGATGAAATCGTATACTTTATTGGTCCGGGATCGACGACCATGGCATTGACGGATAAATTGGGACTTCGGGGGTCGTTGTTGGGCGTGGATATCATTACGAAATCAAAGGTGCTTAAAAGGGATGTTACCGATCGTCAATTATTGGATTTCATGAACGAAGGGCGAAGGGTGGAAGTGATCGTTACGCCCATTGGTGGTCAGGGATTTTTATTTGGGCGTGGGAATCAGCAGTTTGCCCCAAAAGTTTTATGCAGGTTCGAGCCCGGTCAGATTCATATACTTTCTACACAAAAAAAAATAATTGATCTTCAAGGGCAGCCTTTACTCATCGACTCCGGAGATGAGTCGGTCAATAAGCAACTCACGGGATATTACAGAATAATCTCCGGTTATCATGAGAGTCTGGTCTACAAAGCAGTAGGTTAGTTTAAATAAATTATTCGTTGTGCACAACGCGAATGATCGGCCCGGAGTTGTTCACACAGAGCTATATTTCGAAGAATTTGACATCATAGTTCCGCGGATATTTTTAACGGCCGCTTACATTCGGTAATAAGCCACCTCATGCCGCTCACCCGGAGATGTCTCGCCTGCCGGCAGCGTATGGATTATTCAACCCCAGTGGATTATCCTCTAAGAATATGCCTTTGTTCCGGTCAATTCGGAAAGTCAGCAGAAATTAATTCAGGAGCGCAAGAAGCGTTGATTTTTCGCCAATTTCGAAGTCTTTGATCTCCTGAAAATGTCTGCCGGACCAACCGTATTACATGATCTGATTACTTGGCCGGACGCATATATGATCCACACTCACGTTTTGTTCTTGATTAACGGCATAGGCAATGGCCTTTGCTATATCCTCCGATTTCAGAAACTGAACGGATCCCAACATGGATTCGAAAGCCTGAAAAACCTCCTGATCCGTAATTGTGCTCATAAGATTTGTTTCAACTCCCCCCGGGCGGATCGAGGTTGCCCTGATATTAAATGGTACCGAAAGTTCTTTTCGAATACCTTCCGTGATGGCCTCAACAGCGAATTTTGTTCCGCAATAGACGGCTCCTGCCGGAAAAACATCAATGCCGGCAATGGAAGAAACATTTACAATGTGTCCGTCTTTCTGATCCATCATGGCCGGCAATACGGCTGAAATACTATTCATTACACCTTTAATGTTAACATCAATGGTCGCCTCCCATTCATCTTCATGCAGATTTTTCAAAAACGATAGCGGCATAATACCCGCATTGTTTATGAGCACATCGATGCGCCCATATTCATCCAAGGCTGTTTTTGCAACAGCTTTCATGTCGGAACGGCGGGTTACGTCCGCTTGAACGGCAGAAGCTTTATATCCATGCCGGACCAGATCTTCTTTTAATTTGTCGAGTTTCTCAATGGATCGTGCGGCCAAGACGACCGCAAAACCTTCCTGTGCAAGGGCGTAAGCTGTGGCTTCTCCGATACCTGAAGAAGCTCCTGTAATAATGGCTGTTTTCATCCGTTTATGTTTTTTTAGTTGCTGACGCACAGAGAAATACAATCATGCTCCTGTGTGTCCTTAATTTGCTCCGGCCACGCCGGTTTCATTTTGTGTGATTTTAATGGATACAGTTAGTTAACTGTTACGGATTATCAACAGATTTTGTGTGATTTTGTTTGATTTTAAATGGATTTTTCAAGTTCTGAAACCTGACTGAATTATTTTCATAAATTTAAAAAAATATCGGATGGGATTGCTATTTTCGGAAAACTATACTTCCGTACAAAGGCGAAACCACTGGCAACGGAGCATTGGTTTTGAGAAAATAGAATTGCCTATATTGTACGAAAAATGTATCCCCGGAATGCGCCGGGCGCTTTTTAATCTTAACTTGTAAGTTGATCGTATGAACAAGACTTTTATTCTGCCGATTGCTATAATCATTTCATCCGTTTTCTTTCGATGTAATTCCAACATCGAGAAGGAAATCAACGCGGGGCGCCCCAATATAATTTTTATCCTGGCGGATGATCTGAGTTATAGGGATTTAAGCATCTACGGGCAAGAGCAATTTTCCACGCCGCACCTCGACAACCTTGCCCGAGGCGGGATTCGATTTACCCAGGCTTATGCGGCGGCTCCGGAGTGTGCTCCCTCCAGATGCAGTCTGCTTACCGGAAAACATACTGGACATTCGGCGATAAGGACAAATTCAAGTGCGCGAGGTCAGGACAATTTGAGAGATGAAGATGTGACGATTGCAGAGGTTTTGAAGGAAGCGGGTTACCGTACCGGGTTTACGGGAAAATGGGGGATCGGCCTGCCCGGAACAGAAGGGGTTCCCTATAAACAAGGTTTTGATTATGCGTTTGGGTACTACGATCAGGGGAGAGCGCATACCTTTATTCCGTATTATTTATGGGAGAACGACCAAAAGAAGTTCTATCCTCAGAATTTCGGGTTTGACATGAAAAGGAGGTATGATTATACAAATAGTGAAGCCCGCAACACCTACGATCAGGAGGGCAAACTTTTCATTGGGGAATTGAAAGATCCTTACGGGTATGCCTATTCTGAAAATGAAATCGAAAAGGCGGCCCATGACTTTATCGAGCGAAATGCCCCGGGCAAAACAGGTAAGCCGTTCTTTTTGTACTATGCCACTCAGTTGCCTCATGGCCCGGTCATTGTGGATGACCTCGGAAAACTGCAAGAGCCGAAAGAGATCATGCAGGTAAGCCGGGAGTGGGCCGCCATGGTTGTGAAGCTGGATGTTTTTACAGGAAATCTGATCGCCCAGTTGAAAGAATTGGGAGCGTACGAAAATACGGTAATTTTCTTCGCCTCGGATAACGGTTATTCCATGTGCGGTTACACAGATCGCGGAAACGGACCGGCCTGGCCCGATGATCCGTGGTTGAAAAATAAGGGCCCTTTTACCGGAGGAAAGTTCTCTGTCCTGGAAGGGGGATGCCGCATCCCTTTCTTTATCAGTTGGCCAAATCATATTGAGCCCGCAATTAGGAACGATATCGTCTGGTTGCCCGACTTTTTCCCTACCGCTATGGAACTGGCCAATGCGCCAGATCCGGCGCTTGAATTGGATGGGACAAGTCTAATCCCTTTGTTCACCGGCGATAAAAACAAATTTGTGCAACATGAATTCCTTTACTTTTCGAAAGGAAGAGAGCAGGCGGTACGCTTGGGGCCGTGGAAGGCTTATCGCAAAAGCCCCGCAAGTAAGACCCGTTTGCATCTTATTGAAGAAGATACATATGCCGAAAAGGACCTGTCTTCCTTTTACCCTGAAATAGTAAAACGGGCCGAATCGATTATGCAATCCGAGCATGTTCCCCACGAGTGGTACTGGAACCCCTCGGAATCCGCCGCCGAATTTAAGAAAAAGAAGGAACGAGCCGAAAAGACGGGAAACCTGTTGCCGAGATTCAGGCCAAACGACAATTCGATGTTACCGCCACAAACGAAATGACAGACCGGAGCCGGTGCAAAGGTGCCCGGCAGTTGGTTTTTTATAACTGTAATGATCTTCATTTGCGCGGTGCCCAACCATTTGGGGCATGCCCCCCGGAGCGGGCAATTGCCCGGATCCCTGCGCATAAGCCCTGCTGTTGCAACAGCGCGGATTCTTATAAAAATTGAATGGATCGATTTCGCGACTTTCTAAATAATTTGTATTTTTCGATAATGAAAAAACTTTTTTCATATAAAACTCTGTTTTTCATACTGCTGCCGGCTTTTGTAAGTCTGGTCGTATGGAACATTTTACCTCGAGAAGAAATTGATTACAATGCGCAGGTTAAACCGATCTTCAACAAGCATTGCATATCCTGTCACGGAGGAGTAAAAAAAAGCGGAGGGTTCAGTTTGCTTTTTGAAGCGGAAGCCAAGGGGAATACCGATTCCGGTTCGCCCGCAATAATTCCGGGTCGTCCGGGGCAAAGTGAACTGATCCGGCGTTTGACCACCGATGATCCTGAGGAGCGAATGCCTTATGAAAAACCGGCCTTGAGCAGGGATGAAATCAAAATCTTAAAAAGATGGATTGGGCAGGGAGCAAAATGGGATACGCACTGGTCATATGTTCCCGTGAAAAAAGTGGAAGCCCCGGATGGTTTTCGGGAAGAAGAAAAAGTGAGGCAGTGGGCCCAAAACGATATTGATCTGTTTATTTATGAGAAACTGGAACAACTTAAGCTGAGTCCAAATCCCGAAGCGGGGACGGACCGGCTTGCCCGAAGACTTTCCTTCGATCTGATCGGTTTGCCTGTGCCCGATTCGATATATGCCGGGCTTGGGGAATCGTCGCCCGAAACATTGAAAAATGAATTAACTGAAGTATTGTTGAATTCGCCGCACTTTGGCGAAAAATGGGCCGGAATATGGATGGACCTCGCCAGGTATTCGGATACAAAAGGATACGAACGCGATGATTCCAGAACAATCTGGAAGTACAGGGATTGGCTGATTAAGGCCTTTAATGATGACAAGCCCTATGATCGGTTCCTGATCGAGCAAATCGCAGGAGATCTGTTGACCGATCCGACAGATGATCAGCGTATTGCAACTGCTTTTCACAGGAATACCATGACAAATGACGAAGGAGGGACCGACAATGAAGAGTTTCGGGTAGCTGCGGTTGTCGACCGGGTGAATACAACCTGGGAGGTGATCATGGGAACAACCTTTGCCTGCGTACAGTGCCATGGGCACCCTTATGATCCTTTTACGCATGAGGATTATTACAAGTTTCTGGCCTATTTCAATAATTCCAGGGATGAAGACACCTTTGACGACTATCCGGTCTTTCGACATTTTGAGAAAGACGACAGCATAAAGCTGGCAGAGCTTACCGTTTGGCTGAAGGAGCATGCAGACCGGAGCAAAAGAGATGAAATAGTAAAGTTTGTAAAGACCTGGCAGCCCAGCTATAATTCCCTGAAGAGCGACCAATTTGTAAACAGCGAACTCGCAGATACCAAGTGGCTTGTTTTTCGCAATCACGGATCAAGCCGCCTCAGGGGGGTGGATTTAAATGGAAAGAATACCATGATTTACAGATATCGTGGTTTCCTGCCCGGCGGGATATGGGGGATTCACCTGGATAGCGCGGACGGGCCCTTATTGAAGGAGGTGAAGGTAGAGGATACGGGGCGCCGGTGGACATACAATGAAATTGCGTTTGATGAAGTATCGGGTAGGCGCGATTTGTATTTTACCTATTCCAATCCGAACCTTAAAAATCCGCTGTCCAATGGATTGATGTTCGACTGGTTTTATTTCACAGCTTCATTTCCGGGAAAAGGAAAACCGGGACGGCAAAAAGCTAAAAATGACTATTGGCATTTGGTTACCAGACATGCGCTTCAGACGCCCGTCATGATCGAAAATCCGCCGTCAATGTCAAGGACGACCCATATTTTTGACCGGGGAAACTGGATGACACCCGGGAAACAGGTTGTCCCGGGGATGCCGGCAATAATGAATGCGCTTCCGGACGGTGTTGAAAACAACCGGCTGGGCATGGCAAAATGGTTGGCGAGCACACAGAATCCTTTGACGGCAAGAACATATGTAAACAGGATTTGGGAGCAGCTTTTTGGATCCGGCATTGTCGAAACACTTGAAGATTTCGGATCACAGGGCATTCCGCCCACCCATCGAAAATTATTGGATCATCTGGCGTGGAAATTCATGCGCGATTTTAACTGGAGTACGAAGCGGTTATTGAAGTATATCGTTTCTTCCGCCACATACCAACAATCTTCGCACAGCCGGCCGGAGCAATTGAGCGTTGATCCGCAAAATAAATTTTTATCCAGAGGTCCGAGAATTCGTCTTACCGCCGAGCAGATTCGAGATCAGGCGCTGGTTGTAAGCGGATTGTTCAACCCTGAGATGTACGGACCCGGCGTTATGCCCTACCAACCGGAAGGCATATGGAATTCGCCCTACAATAGCCGTACCTGGACCCGGAGTACCGGCGATGACATCTATCGCAGAGCGCTGTATACCTATTGGAAGCGAACGAGCCCGTACCCCTCCATGCTTATTTTTGACGCTATGGCGAGGGAAGTGTGTGCTTCACGAAGGATAAGCACCAACACGCCATTGCAGGCCCTGGTGACCCTCAACGACAGCGTGTATGTCGAAGCCTCCCTGCATTTTGCAAAGCGGATGGCGGCGTACAATGGAACGATCGAGGACCAGATCGCCTACGGTTATGAATTAATGATGAATGAGAAGATCTCTTCCGAAAAGCTTGAGATACTTATGGATCTTTACAATAAGGTGGCGCCGCCGGCCCGGGTAAAAAGAGTGGGGTATTCCCGGGAAAGCCCGGAGGATCAGCATGCGAGGCGCATGGCCGTCCTCGGCAATACAATGTTTAATCTCGATGAGTTCTTGATGAAAAATTAGGAGGTATGGAACGACGGGAAATAAATATGGAGAAATTGGAAGCACAGACAAGAAGGCATTTCATCAAGAATTGCACGCTCGGCCTTGGCGGTTTGGCGCTATCTTCTTTAATTTCGGCGTGCGATCGAGGGGCTTCCGGAAATCTCCGGTTATCAGGTCCCGGAGGTGGCCCCATGGCACCCAAACCCCCTCATTTTCCGGGAAAAGTAAAGCATGTAATTTACATCCACCTGGCCGGCGCGCCCTCCCAGCTTGAACTGTTTGAATACAAACCGGATCTGGTCAAGCTGAACGGGAAAGCGTGTCCGCAATCACTTTTGCAAGGTAAGCGTTTTGCATTCATTCGTGGGGTTCCGAAAATGCTTGGCCCTCAGGCCGAATTCAAACAACACGGAGAAAGCGGCGCATGGATTTCAAATTATCTGCCGCACCTTTCAACCATAGCTGATGAGCTTACGTTTTTAAAAGCCGTACATACGGATCAGTTTAATCATGCGCCGGCACAATTGCTGATGCACACCGGTACGCCCAGACTTGGCCGGCCGAGCATGGGGTCCTGGGTCACCTACGGATTGGGCTCGGAAAATTCCAACCTGCCGGGATATGTTGTCCTTACATCGGGCGGCAACAATCCCGATGCCGGCAAAAGTGTGTGGGGGAGCGGTTTTCTCCCTTCGGTTTACCAGGGGATTCAATGCAGATCCGATGGAGATCCCGTTTTGTTTATCAATAATCCGGATCATATTGACCGGGAAAACCGGGAAGCTTCTGTCCGGGCCATCAACGAGATTAATAAACATACCTACGATGAATTCAATGATCCGGAGATACTGACAAGGATTTCCCAGTACGAGCTTGCATTCAGGATGCAGGCCACCGTGCCGGAAGTTATGAACATTGCCGATGAGCCCCGATTCGTTCACGATATGTATGGGAGTGATCCTGACAGATCTATTTTTGCGAATAATGCGCTATTAGCCAGGAAACTCGTTGAAAAAGGAGTGCGGTATGTACAGTTGTTTGACTGGGGCTGGGATACTCACGGCACATCCGAGCAAGGTTCGATCGATGTCGGATTGGTAAATAAATGCAGGCAGACGGACAAAGCCGTCACAGCATTGGTACTTGATCTGAAGCAGAGAGGACTGCTGGATGAAACACTTGTGGTTTGGGGAGGCGAATTCGGCCGGACACCGATGCAGGAAAACCGGGAAGGAAAAACCAACCGGTTTAAAGGGCGGGATCATCATGCAGATGCGTTCACGATGTGGATGGCCGGCGGAGGGCTTAAAAAAGGTTTTAGTTTCGGTGAAACGGATGAAATCGGATACAGCGGCATAAGCGGGCAGGTGACTCCGTACGACATACAGGCTACGATTCTGCATTTATTGGGGTTTGATCATGAACAGCTCACATACCCATTCCAGGGGAGGCCCTTCCGGCTCACGGATGTTCACGGGACCGTTATTAAAGATATTTTGGCTTAGTTCAACATGGACGGGTTGTGCACCCGTCTGTTCTGCCGCAGACGCTTAAGTCCTGCGCGCTGCGCTCAGCGGGGGAACAAGGCTGATTTTTTACTTTTCCCTCTGGATCCGGGTAAAAAATAGAATGAGTTTATAAATTGAGGTTTTGGAACGATTACAATTAATTTTTAATGCAGATCATTAACTATCTGGGTAAGTTTCATCCGCTGGCGGTTCATTTGCCAATTGGTATACTAAGCCTTTTTCTGTTGCTCGCATTATTTATTCCAAGAGCGCAATTACAAAAAAGCGGCGCGCTCATAAGATTGGTTTTATTGATAAGCGCATTGTCGGCCACCGGATCTTCCGTATCCGGATGGCTTATTGCGAATTCCGGGGCTTACGACACTAAAGCAGTGACCGGACATCAGGTCATGGGCATTGCTCTGACCTTGGTCAACTGGGGCATATGGTATAAAACCGTTTTCCTGTTCGAATGTAAAATTGGGGTGTACCGGATGACCCTCGGCATCCTGGCAGCGTTGATGATATTGACAGGACATGCCGGAGGGTCGTTAACGCACGGCGCCGATTTTTTAACTCCTCCTCCGGTACCCGTATGGTTCTCCCCGGAATCTGAAAACCAGAGATCCGTCACCTGGGAATCCAGCGCTTTTGAAGCGGCTTCCGTCATATTCCGGCAGAAGTGCGCGGGGTGTCATGGTAAAAACAAACAAAAGGGAAAGCTGAGGCTGGATGCTAAAGAATACCTTTTAAAAGGAGGCAAAAGCGGAAATCCGATCGCGAAAGATGCTGCTTCAAGCCTTTTAATAAAGCGGCTTCTACTGCCGTTGGATGACGAAGACCACATGCCTCCGAAGGAGAAAAAACAACTGAGCAAAACGGAAATTGATTTTCTTGTTTGGTGGATTGACAATGGAACGGATTTTGAAAATACCCTTCGTGCGATGAACCTGCCGGATTCGCTTAAAGGAATCCTGACAACGGAGAAGGTGACGCCCGTAAATCCCCTTATCCCGGAGCGCAATGTGGAGGCGGCTCACCCATCGGTCGTCGGAGTGCTTAATTCGTTTGATCTTATCGTCCTTCCCGTTGCGGAAAATACCAATCATCTTTCCGTACAATTTGTAAATATCGCTCCTGAAAATCTGGGAAAAGCCGTTCGGGAGGTATTGAAGATCGAGGAGCAACTGATCTGGCTTAACCTTGATCATCAACACCTGGATCCGGAAACCTGGAGAACTGTTGGCGGTTTGAGCAACCTCAGGAAGTTAAGCGTAAAGGATTCAAATTTGAATGACGAGGGGATGTCGGGGCTGAGCTCATTGTCTCAGCTAAGGCATCTGAACCTGGTGGGTACCGACGTTTCGCTATCCGGCATTGAACAGATTGGCGCGTTGAAAAACCTAAAGAAGCTCCATATTTATCAGACACAGATCGCATCTGACGATGTCGAAAATATCAGGAGCCTTTTCCCGGAAACGGACATTGAATTCGGGTATTATGAAGTCCCAATTCTGAAATCCGATACGACAGTTCTTAGAATGGAAGATCGATAATCTTTTGAAAAGATCAGGTTTTCTCTGTTGCGGATTCAAGGGAAACGAGACTCCCGCATGCGGATCTGCCCAAAAAGAATCGGACAAGAATATTGCCGGATCGTACTTTTTGGAGAACAAGTTGCTTTTCTTTTTATCTCAATTTAATAAACTCGTATATTGCCATTAGATCTGCGCTTAAAGCAGACATGCGGATGAAAAGATCTCAAATTAATGCGGCCATAAAAAAATCGACCGCTTATTTTGCCGGCAATGGATGGGCGTTGCCTCCGAATCCACGGTGGGACGTCACGGATTTCGGGCTTGGCAATTTTGATCGATTCGGACTTGTTTTGGTCAATCTGGCCGAAGAGCCCGAATACTGTGAGAAATTGATGTTTGCCTCACAAAATCAGACCACTCCTTACCACACCCACAAGAAAAAGAAAGAAGATATCATTTGCCGAACCGGCGAATTGGCGATACATGTCTGGAACGGAGTTCCGGGCAAATCCGAGCCGTCGACGTTTTCCCTGAATGTGAATGGGGAGCCGAGAGCTTTTGAATCCGGCGATGTCGTGAGATTGAAAAGTGGCGAACGAGTAACTTTGATCCCCGGGATATATCATGAGTTTTATCCGGTCTCGGAAGCATGCATCATCGGAGAGGTCTCCACCGCGAATGACGATGTAAATGACAATTTCTTTGCGAATAGTGATGTTGGCAGGTTTTCCGGCATAGAAGAAGACGAACCTGCGATCGTCAGGCTTGTAAGCGACTAACATGAGAAATGGAATATACGCAGCCGGCAATTGGATTATTGACGAGATTAAAATCATTGATGAATATCCCCATCAGGATGGTTTGACCAATGTGCGTGAAATAAAATCCGGCAATGGCGGAGCACCTTATAATGTATTGAAAGACCTGGCGTTTCTCGAAGCGCCTTTTCCGCTTTGGGGCGCCGGGCTGGTAGGAGATGATGAAAAAGGGAGGCATATTATTGAGGATATCGGGAGGCACCGTGTCGATGTGTCAAACCTCAAAACAACAAATTTGGCCCCGACATCCTTTACCGATGTGATGACTGTTTCATCGACGGGACGGAGAACATTTTTTCATAACCGGGGAGCGAATGCGTATTTCGATCAGGAAGATCTCAATTTTGATGTGGATGCAAAGATATTCCATATGGCATATTTGCTGCTTTTGGATCGAATGGATGAGATTGATGAATGTGGAAGATCAAAAGCGTCGTATGTTTTTGAAGAGGCGCAGCGCAGGGGATTTAAAACATCTACGGATATTGTGAGTGAAACAAGCAACCGGTTCCGGGAAGTTGCCCCTTCCTCGTTTCCGTATATCGATTATCTGTTTGTAAATGAATATGAAGCTTCAAAACTTACCGGTTTTGAACTCCTAATTAACGGGAAAGTGGATCTGGGCCGAGCTGAGCGTGCAGTTGAAAAAATTATCGGCCTGGGCGTCCGGGATTATGTAATTCTGCATTTTCCGGAAGCTGTAATTGCGTGTGACGGGAACAAGCAAAAAACGGTGATGCCTTCCCTGGAGATCCCTCCGGAGCGGATCAAGGGTTCCGCAGGTGCCGGAGATGCTTTTGCGGCCGGTGTATTGTTCGGAATTCATGAGAACTGGCCGATCAGAAGATGTTTGAAGCTCGGAGTATGCGCCGCTGCCGCTTCATTGTTTGACGAGAGTTGTTCCGAAGGGATAAGATCCATGGATCAGGTGTTACACCTGGAGAAGGAATTTGGACTAAAAACGGTATAGCTTCATCTTTTAACTTAGGCTAATAAAGATTTTTGGTTAGTTTTGCCGTGAGTTAAAGACGAGACAAAAATGGATAAATCTTCTTTTTTGGCAAAAGCCCTTCCTCATGTCATTGCAATAGTCGCGTTCCTGGTAGTTTGCCTGTTCTTGTACAGGCCGATCATATTTGACGGAAAGGTCATGGATCAAAATGATATCAATCAGGGTAAAGGCGCCGCCAGTGAAATTGTGGAATACAGGGAAGCCACCGGAAAAGAAGCCTTATGGACCAATTCCATGTTTGGCGGAATGCCGGCTTATCTGATAAGTTTACAGTGGAGCGGCGGTCAGGTTTTGCGAACGGCACAAAAGATATTGCTTTTATATTTGCCCAGGCCTGTCGGAGAAAATTTCCTGGCGTTTGCAGCTTTTTATATCCTGCTGCTTTCCTTTGGGGTGCGTCCTTATCTCGCAATAGCCGGGGCAATGGCTTTTGGCTTGAGTACTTTTTTTATCGTAAGTATTCAGGCGGGGCATATGTGGAAGATCCGTGCGATTGCGTATATGCCTTTGGTACTTGCGGGTGCGCGTTTGGTTTTTTCCAAAAAGTATCTGATCGGTTTTATCCTGAGTTCCTTTGCATTGGTATTGGAGATCAACGCAAATCACCTTCAGATTACCTACTATTTGTTTTTGGCGCTGGTTATATACGGAATCTCCGAACTGATCAGCGATATAAAAGCGCGTGATGTAAGCGCGTTCCTGAAGAAAACGGGAGTGCTGTTTTTGGCCTCGATTCTTGCCATAGGAGCTAATTTTGGAAACCTTTGGACTACTTATGAGTATGGAGAGTACTCGATCCGTGGAAAATCGGAACTTTCCGATACTCCCGCGGAAAGTAAGGCGGGCCTGGACCGGACATATGCATTTCGATGGAGCAGTGGAAAGTGGGAATCCATGACAATGTTTATCCCCCATTTGTACGGCGGAGGTAGTGGTGTATACCATGGCAAGAACTCTGAAATGGGAGAAGCCCTGCGAAGAAACAACGTTCAGCGGAATGAAATCAATCAATATGAACGCGCCTACCTGGGATACTGGGGGACACAGCCGGGTACGGCAGGGCCTGCATATGCCGGTGCCGTGATCTGTTTTTTATTCATTCTCGCCTTCTTTTTTGTAAATGATAAAACGAGGTACTGGATGCTGGCGGTGGTCATATTGTCCGTGATACTCAGTTGGGGGAAGAATTTTCCGGCATTCAACAATTTAATGTTCGATCTGTTTCCCGGCTATAACAAGTTCAGGGCCGTAACCATGGTTATTATCCTGGCCCTTATGATCATGCCGTTAATGGGATTTTTGGGACTTGAACTGCTTATCGGGGCCGGCTGGAATAAGGAAACGCAAAAAAAACTTTTCATCAGCGGCGGAATTTCCATATTTGTAGCCCTTTTTGCCATGTTGGTGACATCTCCACCGGCCATTGAGGGCGCGCCGGCCTGGTTGTCCGATGCGGTTTATCGCGACCGGAAAGGGATTATCCGGGCAGATGTCTTCAGGTCAATTTTTTATGTGGCCTCGACCATGGGCCTGATCTATTTGCTTGTAAAAGAGAAAATCTCGTATAAACCGTTTTACGCCATTCTGATTGTGCTGGTGATACTCGATCTGGCCTTGGTGGACTCAAGGTATCTCAACGACAGTGTGTACAAAAAAGAAGCGAGCAAGGCCTATCTGAACAGGACACCTGCCGATGAGGCCATCTTGAAGGACAGGGAACCGGGTTACCGGGTACTCAATCTTCAGGATCCGTTTAATGAGGCCAGGACTTCAAATTTTCATAAATCACTCGGCGGATATCATGGAGCCAAGATCAGGAGGTATCAGGATCTCATATCGAAACATTTGGTGGTGGAGATGCAGCAAATCATGAAAGATCAGAAGGTCACTGAAGCAAATACAAATGTGATAAGCATGCTCAATGCAAAATATATGTTGGCCGGCTTGCAGGCAAATGCGGTAATCCGCAACAACAATGCGAATGGGGCTGCCTGGTTTGTAAAAAATGTGGCGTTGGTGGATTCTCCGGATGAAGAGATCCGGCAGATCGGGGCGGTGAATTTATCCGAAACAGCGGTGATCGATCAAAGCAAATTTAAAGTCGGGGCGATCGCATACGATTCTGCTTCGCAAATTAGCCTGGTGGAATACCGGCCCGATAGACTCATATATAAAGCCCGCACAGGTTCCAATTCTCTAGCCGTGTTGTCCGAGATCTATTATCCCAAAGGTTGGAAGGCTTTTATCGATGGGAGCGAGGTCGAGATCCTGAGGGCCAATTATGTTTTAAGGGCTTTGGAAATCAGTCCGGGTGAGCACGAGATTGAATTCAGGTTCGAACCCACATCCTATTATATGGGGAACAAGATTATGATGATATCTTCATATATTTTGTTGATCGCTCTTATCCTGGGGATTTATCGGCTTTGGAAAAGATCGGGAGATACTCAACCGCAAGCGGCATGACATGAAGAAGGTGTTGGTAATTACATATTACTGGCCTCCAAGTGGGGGTGGGGGGGTACAGCGATGGCTTAAATTTACAAAATACCTTCCCGAATTTGACTGGCGGCCAATAGTTTATACTCCGGAGATACAGAATGCTCCGGCCTATGACGAATCTCTTCTAAAGGATATTTCAGATCGACTTGAAACGATTAAAACGCCTATTTGGGAACCCTATTCAATCTACAGGTTGATTACCGGGCGAAAGAAGGAAAACCTGGGAGCTGCTTTTGCATCAGATAAAAGAAGCAATCGGACGGTTGAAGGAATTTCCAACTGGATTAGAAGTAATTTTTTTATTCCCGATGCCCGCAAATTTTGGATAAGACCTTCGGTGAATTTTCTTGTCAAATATTTGGGAAAGAACCATATCGACGCCATTGTCACAACCGGACCTCCACACAGCATGCACCTGATTGGCCTGGGGCTGAAGAATAAACTCGGCTTGCGCTGGATTGCGGATTTTCGGGACCCATGGACGGATATCGATTATTACAGTGAATTGAAATTGACGGGCTGGGCAAAAAGGCGACATCGAAAACTTGAAAAGAAAGTCATCGAAAATGCCGATTTTGTCATCAGCATCAGTGAATCAAACAGGTCGAAACTGTTGGAAAAAGCATGTGCGGATATTGCCGTAATTAGCAACGGGTATGATCCTGACGATGTGACGGGTATTTCACCGGAGGTAGATAAAAAGTTCTCAATCGCTCATATCGGAACATTTATGGCCAACAGAAATCCCGAATGTTTGTGGGAGGTCCTTCAAGAGATCATGGATGAAGAAGATGGGTTTGGGAAGGATTTTGAGCTGGTACTGGTCGGGCATGTCGATTCGGCCATTCTTGATTCCATAGAGAAATGCGGATTGAAAAAGTATGCGAAGATCACCGGAAATGTGTCGCACGAAAAAGCGGTCACCTATCAGAAAAAATCTCAGGTGTTGCTGATATCCGTAAATAAATCCGGGGATCCTCACGGCATGGTGACCGGAAAAGTATTTGAGTATTTGGTCTCCGGGCGTCCCATTTTGGCTATTGGACCGGAGGATGGAGGCTTAGCCCGGATTTTGAAAGAAACAAATACCGGTGTAATTTCGGATTTTAATGATAAAGCGGGCCTGAAACAAAATATATTAGAATTTTACGTGAAATATAAATCGGACAATCTTCAGGCAGCCGGAGTAAATTTAGATCAATATTCCCGTAAAAATCTTACGGGTAAGCTTGCCGATTTATTGAATAAGTTGGTATAATGAGTATAAAATTTGGAATAATTGGTTGCGGTAGAATTGCCGAGCGTCATGCCGAGCATATTGGGAATACCGGAAAATTGATAGCCGTTTGTGATCTCAGGCAGGAACGATTGGATTTTTTTAAAGACAAATTCGGATGTAAAACATATTCGGATTACAAGGAATTGCTAAAGGAGGAGAAAGAGATCGACGTTGTTTCTGTTTGTACGCCCAACGCGCTTCATCCCGAGCATACGGTCAGGGCGCTCCGGGAAGGCTTCCACGTATTGTGTGAAAAGCCCATGGCCACTTCGGTGGTGGATGCAGAGCGCATGATCAATGCTTCGTTAAACTCAAACAAGCGCTTGTTTATAGTAAAGCAAAACCGGTTCAACCCGCCGGTCCGGGCAGTAAAAGAGGCCATTGACCGGGGCAAATTCGGAAAGATATTCAGCGTACAACTCAATTGTTTTTGGAATCGAAATCCAAATTATTACAAATCTTCCGATTGGAAGGGGACTTTAAAGATCGACGGGGGAACGCTATTTACCCAATTTAGCCATTTTATCGATCTGTTGTATTATTTCTTCGGAGATATCCGCGAAGCGAAAGGATTCAGTGAAAATTATAATCATAGGGATACCATCGAATTTGAAGATACGGGAGTGGTGGCCATCAGGTTTTACAACGGTGTTTTGGGGACTATAAATTATACGGTAAATAGTTACGCCAGGAATATGGAGGGATCGATTTCCATCTTTGGAGAAAACGGAACGGTTAAAATCGGGGGTCAGTATTTAAACGAACTGGAGTACCAGAAATTTCAAGCGTTTGAAATAAAGAACTTGCCTCCGGGAAATCCTCCCAATAATTACGGGGAATACAAAGGATCGATGTCGAATCACGATAAGGTATACAGAAACGTAAATGATGTGCTGCTCAAAAAAGATGTAATAGCGACCAATGGATTTGAGGGATTAAAGACCGTGGAAATAATTCAAAAGATTTACAGCGTAATCAATTAATTGGGAAGTATGATTGTAGTATTGACTTTTAATCACCCGCACCGCAAAACCCAGGACCTTATTTTCAGACTGATGGCCATGGGCGTAAAGCCTCTGGTTGTAAGCACGGAATGGGAGGAACGGAAAAATTTTAAACCCATCATCACGCATCGACCCGGAAATCCGGTGGATATGGATTTGGAAATAATGTGCAAGAATCTGGGGCTGGACTTTGTGCTGACGACCAAAAAGGGGCTGTACGCTGATTTATGTAAAATTGAAAGTATTGAATACATACTTTTGGCTACCGGTAATATCATTGAAAAAGAAATTGTCACACAATTTAAAGTGATCAATGCGCATCCTGCTTATCTTCCGATAGTTAAGGGACTTGACGCATTGAAATGGGCGATATTATATGATGAAACCATAGGGGTGACGACCCACTTTGTGAATGAAGAAATTGACGGCGGGATCATAATCGAACGAAGAAAAGTCCCGCTATACTATGAAGATTCATTCCATAACTTGGCATACAGACAATATGAGCTCGAGGTGGAAATGTTGGCAAATGCGATTCATTGTACTTCGGAGCATATTCCCGTGGGGAAAAGTAAGTATGAAACATTTAGAAGGATGCCTCATCGATTGGAAATGAGGATGCTGGAAAACTTTGAAAAACGAAAGCGTGGATTACCTTTTGGCAATAATGGCTAGTCAGGTTTTCATATAAGGTTTAAGATGAATATAGCTTTAGTAGACCTACATCGACAATATCGGAAATATAAGGAAGAGATTGATCGTGCAATTTTAAACGTTATAGAAAAAAGTGCCTTCATTGGCAATCTCAACAATCCGTTTGTAAAATCTTTTGAAAGTAACTTTGCAAAGTTTGTCGGGGCCGAATATTGTATTGCATGTGCTAACGGTACCGATGCCATAGAGATTTTACTTCAGGCCATGGGCATCGGGGCCGGAGATGAGGTTATTGTGCCGGCACTTACCTGGATAGCAACTTCCGAAGCAGTCACAAACGCGGGCGCCAAACCGGTTTTCGCGGACATCGAAGCGGACTATTTCTGTATGAATCCTGACCGGGTCGAAGCGAAAATTTCGGACAGGACAAAAGCAATCATACCCGTGCACTTATACGGGCAGCCGGCGAATATGCCTGCAATTATGGATATTGCAAAAAGACATGATCTTCTTGTGCTGGAAGATTGTGCGCAGGCGCACGGGGCACGGCTCGAGGGTAAAACAGTCGGTACTTTCGGGCATGCAGCGTCATTTAGCTTTTTCCCGGGCAAAAACCTCGGGGCATTTGGAGATGCCGGCGGAATGCTTACCAATGATCCGGAAATTGCTTCCGGAGCCAGGATGATCGCCCAACACGGACAATCAAATCAAAAACACATGCATTTGATCGAAGGCCGCAATTCGAGGCTCGACGGGATTCAGGCCGCAATATTGGATGTGAAGTTGAAACATCTGTCGCAATGGACGGATTTAAGAATAGCGCACGCAGGAACATACGCTCAATTGCTGGATGAAGCCCGGTGTATTTTGCCTGCAGTCAGGAAGGGAGCAAAACATGTGTTTCATCTGTATGTAGTTCGTGTAGAAGATCGAAGTAATCTTATGAAGTACCTCAAGGACCGGGGGATAGCTACAGCTATTCAATATCCCAGAGCCTTGCCCTTCCTGGACGCCTATAAATCATGCGGCTTTACGGATTCCGATTTCCCGGTAGCAAGCCGGGTACAGTCTGAGATTCTGTCGTTGCCTATGTTCCCGGAGCTGCGACAGGAAGAACTGAAATACATTTCTGATAACGTGACGGAATATTGCAGGCTATGAAGCGCGTATTGATGCTCTTGGAAAATGAATTTCCGCACGACGACAGGGTGGAAAAAGAAGCCGTTTCGCTTATCAAAAAAGGATATGCGGTTTTGCTGTTGTGTCCGAATTTTAGCGCGAAAAGGAAACATGAAGTGTATAAGGGGATCGATATTTATAGATTTTCCCTGGATAGAAACCTCTTTAAAAAGCTCCTTGGCCTCATTCAAATCATTCCGCTATATAAATATCTCTGGCAAATCCGGGCCGGTAGAATTATAAAGAAACATAAAATAGATATCGTTCATATACATGATTTGCCATTATGTAGTTTAATTAAATACCTGAAGCGCAACAAAGGGATTAAAGTGATCGCGGATATGCACGAAAATTACCCGGCAATGGTTCGGGGACAGGAGCATATAAAACGATTTCCAAACAGATTTTTAATCAGCGTAAGCAAATGGTATAAACTGGAGAAAAAGTGGCTGAAAAATGCTGATTTAATAATTTGCACCGCCTCCGGGATGATAAAAAGGTTGAGAAACGGGATTGGAGATCACGTGCCTTTTTCTCTTGTCCCCAATACAATTGATGTGGAAGAATTTACCGGAAGCCAAAAAAGCGATCCTCAGATTGAAAAACGGTTTAAGGAAGATTTTTTGATTCTGTCCTATGGGGTGGTAAGCGAACAACGAGGGATTCAGTATGTCATGAAAGCCATAAGTCGCCTGAAGTATGAAATCCCGGAAATCAAGTTTCTAATCTTAGGGGACGGGTCCTATTTGAAAAACCTGAAAGACCAGGCCGAATTGTTGAAGATGGAGGATGCTGTTGTTTTTGAAGGATGGCAAAGCCAGGCACGGCTCGGTTCGTACATGAAAAACACCGATGTATGCATCATTCCGCACATCAAATCGGAACATACGGATAACACGAGCCCAAATAAACTATTCCATTTTATGTATTTTGAGAAACCGGTTGTCGCCTCGAATTGTAATTACATCCTGGAGATCGTAGAAGAAGAAAATTGTGGCAAGATCTATGCGTACGATGATCACCTGGACATGTCTGCAAAGATACTGGAGCTTTACAAGGATAAGAAATCCCGCAGGCAAATGGGGAAAAACGGACGCAATGCCATTCTTAAAAGATACAATTGGGAAACGACCGTTTTATCGATGCTTCGGGAATACGAGAAGTTATTACACGAATGATACAATTTTTTTGAAATGAAAAAGATCCTGACGGTTGTTGGCACCCGGCCCAATTTTGTTAAAATCGCTCCTTTTCACAATGCGTTGCGGAAGTATTCCGAAAGAGTAAATCATATTGTTTGCCATACGGGTCAACATTTTGATGAGAAAATGTCGGGTGTTTTTCTGGAGGAGCTTGAAATGCCGAAACCGGACTATAATTTAGGGATTAGCGGAGGATCACATGCAAAACAGACTGCGCAGATCATGATGGAATTTGAACGTGTATTACACGATGAGCATCCCGATTTGGTGGTCGTCCCGGGAGATGTAAATTCCACACTGGCCTGCAGTCTGGTCGCGGCTAAATTAGGGGTGAAGTTAGCCCATATCGAATCTGGCCTTCGAAGCTTCAATCGTGAAATGCCCGAAGAAATAAATCGAATTGTGACGGACGCACTGGCCGATTATCTGTTTGTAAGCGAACCGAGCGGCATTGAGAACTTAAGAAAAGAGGGCGTGCCCGACGATCGAATATTTTATGTTGGGAACATCATGATCGATAGCTTGACATCGTTCCTGGATAAGATCAAAAATGAGCAGGCTCATACATCATTCGGCTTGAAAGATCGAGATTACATTCTTGTGACCTTCCACAGACCATCGAATGTTGATAATTCCGGACAATTGAGAAAATTAGTCGATTTTCTGTCGCGACTTTCGAGAAATGAAAACCTGATATTTCCGGTTCATCCGAGAACCCGGGCTAATATCCGTAATTTTGGCCTCGGACAATTCCTCGATCCTAAAATAAAACGGACCGAACCGTTGGGGTACGTAAGTTTTCTGTCTTTGGTGCGAAATTCAAAATTGATCATTACGGACAGTGGAGGAATCCAGGAAGAATGTACGTTTTTGGGTATTCCCTGTATCACTGTGCGAGAAGACACGGAAAGACCCGTAACAGTTAGCGAAGGGACAAACTATCTGGCAGGTACCGATGTCGATCGTCTGGATGAGATCATATACGAAGCCCTTGCAAACCCCAAAAAAGGCCAAATACCGAAGTATTGGGACGGCAATACGGCCGAACGAATTGTAGAAATAATATTAAAACCAAACCGACAAAATGTCCAGAGCCGAGATTGAGCGACAAGAGCGGACCTTAAGTTTCATGGAAAAACATTGCCCGCCACCGATGAACGTATTTGACCTGGGAACGCCCAATAATGTTTCCAAACTGTTGTCGGATAAAGGATATGTTGTTCAAAATACTTCAGGCCAGGACCTGGATCTGGAGACGGAGTTTGCCGCTCATATTCAAGCGGAAGTCGTTACGGCTTTTGAGATCCTGGAGCACCTGGTCGCACCTTTTAATATTCTCAGAGCAGTAAGTTCAAAGAAGCTTGTCGCGACGGTTCCGCTAAACCTTTGGTTTGCAAAAGCTTACAGAAATCAAAATGATCCGTGGGATCGACATTTTCATGAATTTGAAGGCTGGCAATTTGACTGGCTTCTGGATAAATCCGGATGGAGAATTATCGACTCGCAAAAGTGGATTTCAAAAGTCGGAATAAACGGTATCCGGCCATTGTTAAGAAATTTTACGCCGAGGTATTACGCCGTATATGCGGAAAGGAAATAATTTCGATCCTCGACATGGAGCGCTTTGTGATAGTTGCATTTGAGTATACCAGCGAAAAATGTCTTTTTGCTTCATCCGGATTTGATTTTATAGGCTGCCCTTTATTAGATTTATCCTGTAAATTTCAATGAACGGAAATAAGATCTCATAATGAGTAAAAAGAAAAAATCATGGTTGGGAGGTGAATTGACCTATCTTTTTTTAGCTCCTTTTTTGGTGCTGCTGGGTATATTGTTCTACGGAATACTTTTCGACAAGTGGTATAAAGACCCGTTACTGATTCTGGAATATTCGGCCATTGCGTATGGAACCATATTGATACTGAGGGTTTTAGGATGGGCGATCCGGGCTTTGTCGCGTTAGATCCCCATGCATAGGACGCCTCACAAGATCCAAATATCCCCCAATATGGGGGATATATAATTCTGTTATCTTTCATAACTTATCTATTTAAAGAATAGTTTGTTATTTATCGTTTTGCCGTTTGGGAGAAATATTCGAAGTTCAGTAAGATTCGCCATCAAAAGTATTTCAGGTGTGGCAATTTGAGAATAGTTGGTACACGATAAGAACCCATTGCAAAACCGATACTTAAAACTTCGACATCAACGATGCATTTTAACAAAGCTTTTATTGATTTTTTCCATCAACTAGATGAAAACAACAATAGAGATTGGTTCAATGAAAACAGAAAATGGTATGAGCTGGCAGTCAGGGAGCCTTTCAAAGCTTTAATAGATGAATTGCTTCCGGAAATTCACAAGCTCGATCCGAGTATTAGAATGGAGTCGAAGGATGCGATGTTCAGGATAAATCGTGATTTGAGATTCTCCCATGAAAAGGAGCCTTATAAAACACACATGGCGGCGGGTTTTTCGCGCGGTGGCAGAAAATCCCAATTCGCCGGGTATTACCTTCAAATCGGACTTCATCATATCGTAATCGGCGGCGGACTGCCATTTATTGAAAAAGATGTATTGAGAAAGATTCGCATCGAAATCGGCTATAATACCGAAGAGTTCCAACGTATTTTGGATAACCCGGAATTCCGCGCTTATTACGGATTTGTGCATGGAGAAAATCGGCATGAGATTCCCAGGAGTTTTTCAAGCATTTATGAGGAAAACCCGATTATTGCCAACAAACAGTTTTATTACGGAGCGCTGTACGACACGAAAAGTTGGTTATTTAAAGGGGATTTGCCCGAACTGATTATAAATCACTACAGGGCGGGTCAGGATTTTAACCAATTTTTGATAAGGGCCAGCAGTGATTTCACTCAATTCAGACCTGGGAAAACGAGAAAAATCCTCGAATATTAGGACTTGCTATGGCTTTTCATAGAGAAAGCTCTTGCCCAATACTTTGAGAATACCCCTGACCGGAATTATTGCATTTCGTCTGTCGTGCTGCTTTAATTCCCAGGCGATATCCACCAGGTATCGTTCTATTTGATACACGTCCAAAAGCATATTGAAATCGGACGCTTCAGGAATAAATTTCTCATTCAATACGAATTCGTTATAGTTTCGTATGAATATTTGCCCGAAATTGTGAAACCAGTGTTCTGCCAGGCGCCCGGAAGGTTCGTTTTGAAAAAGGGCGGAGTAGGCTACGTAATGAAATGAATTTAACATGCTTGCAAGATCCGTCAGGGGAGATTTTCGGAGGCGTCGCTCCGTCAGGGAGAATGTAGCATCTCCTTCAAAATTAGTGATCACATAATCACCGTCTTTAAACAGGATTGCGTTCAAATTGTAGTTTCCGTGCGGTCTGATTTTAACCGCATCGATTTTGTGATCGTATATAAGCTTAAGTTTGCCGAGAAGCATGTCATGATGGGCTAAGAACAGGTTTATTTCCCTCTGATGATTTGCCGCAAATTCGGTTATATATTTTTTTATAGGATCAAACGCTGCCCGGACCAATGATTTGTATCCCGAGAACAGCGATCTTTGATAATGCAGGGAGAATTCTTCCGGCTCGAAATCGTCATGTTCGCAGTCGGTCCCCAATGCAAGGTGCATTTCAGCAGTTCTTTGGGCGAGCAGGCGTACGTGCTCGATTTGTGCGCCTCCGATTAATTCCTGGGTGGGCGTACTCATTTCTTCAAACTTTAGCGGAGCGCTCAGGGTGCCCTCAATGGGAGGGAGCTCTATTTCGCCGCCCTGTATACTCACACGCTCATAAAAACGATTCAATGCATCGGAAAAATATTGCCATGCCGTACCATAGTTGGGAACGTACTCCTGGACGATCGCCAGGGTCCTTTTAATGTCGCCTCTCTTGGTATATTCGATTTGTCCCAGGTATTTCGGCACAAACGGAAACTTCTTTTTGTTGCACAGATAATCGCAAAGCTCTACATCTCTGTCGGTCCCCCGGTCAATTTTTCTGTAGAGTTTTACTATAAATTTTTTATTGTACTGAATGATCACATGCTTGTATCTTGATTCTACAAGTTTGTTCTCCTTTTCCAGAAGCGCATCGCCCAGTAATGATTTTAACTCGTCATTTACATGAAACTTAACTGCCGCCGTATCTGTTGCGACAGTAGAGTGCCTCTTGAATAACTGGAACATGGTTTTTCTATAGCTTTCACTATAAGAGGCGTCAAACAATACGCCTTTTCTATCCTCAAAATTTATGCGGGTGATTATGCTGTCCGGGTGTTCGGCAAGTAATCTTTTCTCTTCTTTTCCGGAGGTAAATCCCACGACCAGCCTGTATTTTTCATATAGCCCTTCAAAGAAAGTCACCTCCAGAATAAGCGTAAATCCTTCGAATTTATGATGACTGCCATTAATCGGTATCACGTCAAAAATTTTCAACGATTCGATTTTTCTTTTGCGTATGTTAAACCAGAGCTGGTTTTTAAGATATGGAAGAAGAATGTCGTTCTTTACATGGTCTTTCAAATTAACGCTTACGAGGTCACTCCATTTTTTGATTGCAAGACTCTTGTTGGTATTGACCGGAATAATTGAAATGGTTTCCTTTTCTTCGACCAGTTTAAACCAGTAATAACCATACGGGCTCAAGGTAAATGCATAGGGAGCCGAGGTGATTTTGGGGAATTGGTTCTGACTAAAAACTTCTACCGGAACGAGATCTTTGAGAGATTTCATTTCTACCGCCGCGGCTTGTGCATATCTGGATAAATTTACTACCACAAGTATTTTTTCGTCGTTATAGATGCGGACAAATGCGAGGATTTTCGAGTTTTCCGATTCCAGGAATTCGATTTTTCCCCGGCTGAAGGCTTTAAACCTTTTTCTCATTTTTATCAACCGCCGGGTCCACCATAAAAGTGAATTCGAATTGCCAAGCTGATTTTCGACATTTATGTTTTCGTATTTGTACTCGGGGTCAATGATTAATGGCAGGTATAATTTGTGGGGATTGGCCTTGGAAAATCCTCCGTTTCTGCCGGGATGCCATTGCATAGGAGTGCGGACCCCGTCGCGGTCTCCCAAATAGTAATTGTCTCCCATTCCGATTTCATCGCCGTAGTAGAGTACCGGGGTTCCCGGAAGAGAGAATAACAGCACATTCATCAATTCTATTTTCCTTCGATCATTATCGAGCAGGGGGGCCAATCGCTTTCTTATGCCGAGGTTTATGCGGGCCAGTGGATCCTTGGTGTACACCTTATACATATAATCCCGTTCTTCTTCGGTCACCATTTCCAGGGTCAATTCATCGTGATTCCTTAGAAATGTCGCCCACTGACAAGTCTCCGGTATTGCCGGGGTCTGATCGATTATGTCCATGATGGGATACCGGTTTTCCATATTTACAGCCATAAACATTCTTGGCATGATCGGGAAATGGTAATTCATATGGCATTCGTCTCCGTCGCCAAAGTAAGAAGCGCTGTCTTCCGGCCACATATTGGCTTCGGCCAGCAGGAGAACGTTATCAAATTTGCTGTCGACGTGCGCGCGCAGTTTCTTTAAGAAATCATGGGTTTGAGGTAAATTTTCACAATTGGTGCCATCTTCTTCAAATAAATATGGAATTGCGTCCAGCCTGAATCCGTCCACCCCCATATTCAGCCAATAGTCCATTACCTTAAACATTTCCTTTACAACCAGGGGATTGTTATAATTGAGATCGGGCTGGTGGTGGAAAAAGCGATGCCAGTAATACTGACCTGCGACGGGGTCCCATGTCCAATTGGATGATTCGTAATCCGTGAATATGATCCTGGCGTCTTTATATTTATCAGGATCGTCCGTCCAAACGTAAAACGCCCTTTCCGGAGATCCTTTTGGAGCTTTTCGCGCCCTTTGGAACCACTTATGCTGATCGGAAGTGTGATTCATGACAAGCTCAATCAAAACCTTGAGATTTCGTTTATGGGCTTCCCTTAAAAATCGCTTGAAATCACTTACATCTCCGTAGGAAGGATTGATCGTATTATAATCCGCAATATCATACCCGTCATCCTTCTGGGGCGACGGATAAAAGGGCAGGAGCCAGATGGTGGTTACCCCCAGGTTTTCCAGATAGTCCAGTTTATCGAAAAGGCCCTCAAAATCACCAATACCATCATTATTCTTGTCCATAAATGCTTTGATGTGCAATTCGTAAATTACGGCATCTTTATACCATAACGGTTCTCTCAGGATTTTTTGGTGCTTCTTTTTCGACATTCTAAACGAGTGATTTACTTACTTTGATGTTAAATACAATTTTGATCGACAAGGTATAAATTTCCGGAGGTTATTTCAAAGAAAAAGCAAAATCAGATAAAAGGTTTCAATTAATTAATTATTTCATTAAAAATATCATATATGGTATGAGGTTAATTTTGATGTCGGAACGGGCATAAGTATTATTATGCGGGCAACTCGATTGCAAAGACGGTGATTATTATATAATTTATCACTGTGAAAACTCAAAGATTAACCCGTCAACATAGTAAAACATTAGTGATATGAAAAAGATTATTGTTCCGACAGATTTTTCCGAACAAGCGCGACATGCATTGGACCTGGCGAGTGAAATAGCGGTTAAAATAGAGGCTAAAATTGTATTAATGCATGTGATCGAATACGCCAAAAAGCAAACGACATTTCTTGGAAGTTCCGCTTTAACTACCATGGGGTCTTTATCAACAGGGGTAGAAATGGATGATGTTTATTTTATTCAGCTTTTCAAAAAGCGAAAAAGTCAATTGGCTGAAATATTGAGTGATCCGGTTTATGCCAATGTGGATATTACCGATAAGATTTTGCTGGGAACGCCCTACCACGCCATCGAAGAAGAAATTACGGAGTCGGACGCCGATTTTATAATCATGGGTACCACCGGAGTAAATGATTGGGAAGAAAGCCTCATTGGCTCTACGGCAGAGAAGGTCGTGAGGCATGCGAGCTGCCCGGTGCTTACTTTGAGGAAAAAGGTAAAATTGAACGACATTGGCAAGATCGTATTTGCCTCGAATTTTAAGGAGCTCAAACCTTCCTATGTGGGACTGGTAAAGAACATTCGGAAATTGTTCGAATCAGATCTGCACCTGGTTTATATCAATACTCCAAATCATTTTAGAAATGAGCGGGAGATTATCAGCCACCTGAATAAATTTGCCGATGAAAATGATCTGGATAATCATAATATACATGTCTACAGTCATCAACATGAAGAAGAAGGGATTGTATGGTTTACCGAAGATTTTAAAATGGATATGGTCATGATGGCCACGTACGGGAGATCGGGATTTTCCAGGTTATTTGAACACAGCATCGCGGAGGACGTAGTCAATTTCTCTAAAAAGCCCGTTGTTACATTCAATTTGCATCAAATTTCAAAATAGCGTAAACCGGTTCTTTTTCTTTTATTGGTTTTAATCTCGTCTGTTGGAATCTATTTATACATGGCTTGAAAGTGTGACAGGACTAAGCCCGGAGCTGATCACAAAGCTGTTGAAATCCATATTGGTCATCGTTGGCTTTGTAATCTTAAACCGGTTGATGAGCCGGATCATTTTTAAGCGGATCGAGGATGTCTATGTCCGGTACAGGTGGCGTAAAACCCAGGATTACATTACATTTTTTATCGGATTGTTTATCATTTCCTCAATTTGGATTGATGAGTTTAAGTCTTTGCTCACTTTCTTCGGGTTGCTGTCGGCCGGTATTGCCATTGCCCTGAAAGATCCTGTTACGGACTTGGCCGGATGGCTTTTTATCCTGTGGAGAAAACCATTTGATGTCGGAGACAGGATCCAGATCGGAGATCATGCCGGTGATGTGATTGACATCCGCATCTTTCAGTTTACGATTATCGAAATCGGCAACTGGGTAGACGCCGATCAAAGTACAGGCAGGATATTGCATATACCGAATTCCAGGATCTTTTCAGAGGTGCTGGCCAACTACACGATCGGATTCAATTACATTTGGCATGAGATAGGAATAATGATAACATTCGAAAGCAACTGGAAAAAAGCGAAGGAAATTCTGGTTTCCATAGTCAATGAGAAGTCCGAACATATTTCCAGGCAAGCTGCAAAAAAAATAAAAGATGCCAGCAAGAAGTACATGATATTTTACAAGAATCTCACCCCCATCGTCTATACATCCGTGAAGAATTCCGGCGTTATGCTCACGATGAGATTTCTGTGCGATCCAAGGCAAAGGAGAGGGTACGAGGAGTCCATCTGGGAAGAGGTGCTCAAGGAATTTGGCCAGTGCGACGATATTGATTTTGCCTATCCGACGCAGCGATTCTACGACAATAAATCGGAAGGGAAACCCGGGGCCAGACCGCCGGAAGGGTAAGATGTTCCGGACAATTATCCGCTATATTAATAGCGGCCTTTCCTATACAAATAAGTGTTTGGCCCGTATAAGTACAATGCTTGTGCATGTTAACCCGGATTCTAAGACTTTAAAAAACAACGTGCCCAACCTGAAAGGGCGTAATTATTGGTACCATTGCCGGGAAGCCCGCCCTTATTGTTTGAGATCGAACATCTCCGCAGGTCAGATGATTCATTGCCGTCCCGCAAAATCCCTTGTATGACCAAATGCTCCCCGGAAGGGTTGACGTTGACCTGCGACCGCAGATCGTAATTAAAAGCCCGGCCCATTTATGCGCAGTAATTGCCATTTATCATCAATTGTGCTTCACTGTTATAATTAAGAATTGTCTAAAAGCCGGAATCCGTGAATATTTGAGGATAATGAACATAAGCAATCGTTAACAACCGCGTGAGTAAAAGAATTCAATACCTGATATTTTCTTTGCTTTTGGCAAGTGTGCATCCTGGTTTCAGTCAGGGGAAGACGGTGGAGGGCGTCGTGGTCGACAGCAAATCCAAAGAACCTTTAGCATATGCTACTATTGGCATAAGAGGTACCTTAGCCGGAACAGCCACCAATTCCGAAGGCAGATTCATCCTGTCGATTTCCGATGATCTCATGGACTCCAGTTTATTCTGTTCTTATATGGGGTATAAAGACTTCTCTTTGCGGGTTGGAGATATTGACGGGGGCATCACCATCGAATTGGAGCCGGACGTATTTACATTGGATGAAGTTGAGGTCAGGCCCTGGACGGCTTGGGAGTATGTTTGGAACGCCATGCAGAGGATAGAGCAAAATTACCCTCAAAATGCGTACATGACCAACGGATACTACAGCGAATATATGTCTGAGAACAATGTGTTTTTAAAATTTACCGAGGGTGTTATTGAAACGTACAATCCATCTTACGGTGAGCATAAAGAAAGTCAGTCAAAAGTGCTGAAAGCAAGAAGGCGCGATGACCTGGGGACCTGGCAGTTTATGAGAGATAAGATCGATAAGAAATACGAAAAAGAAAAAAGGAAAGCGGAGAAGAAAGGGGAAAAATGGGAGCAGGGAGCGTCGATTGATGAAGAGATCATTTCAGCTTCTTTCGGCGGGCCGGAAGAGGTCTTAAGCTCGGATCCTCTGCGAGATACCGCATCATTTTTAGACCTTAATTTCAAAAAGAGATACAAATATTTCATTGAAGGATATACGCGCTATCGCGGAGAACAGGTGATTATAATCGGCTTTAAGTCAAAAGGAAAGTACGAGCATCAAAAGCAATCCGGAAAGATTTTCATCTCTTTGGAAGATGATGCGATCATATCCATCGAGTACGACAGTAAAATTGTGATACCTGCAATAGCAAAACCGATTCTATTTGTTTTGGGAATAGGTATTTCAAACCCCGAAATACATGCGACCATCCATTACAAACCGATTGCGGATTTGTGGTACTTAAATGATTTTTCGATCCGGGGAGGAGCTCAACTGATCCGGAAAAAGATGTTCGGGAAAAATGAGCGCAGTCAGTTTGATGTGGATATGGCTTTAATTAACAACAGCTTTGATTTGGAAAATGTACATGAGATACCGGAAGAAGAACGCATCGACAGGGATAAGCCGCTCGAAGAACAGGTAGCACCGGATCCGGGTTTCTGGAAAGACTACAAGGTCATTCGCCCTTCAAGACTGAGCGCTCCATAAACGATTCGCAACGCGGACGGTAAATCCGGCTCGCATTTGTTATAAATCGATAAATGTGGTAGTTTCATTGTATTAAGCTCATCCACAACAATTCCATTATGGCTCAGAAAAGCAAAAAAAAAGACGATTCAGGCCCGTCCAAGCTCAGAAAGCTACTTGAAAAACTTAAATTATTCGAAAAGAAACTAAAGTCAAAAGAAAAGAACATCGATAAGGAAATAAAGAAAGGCAAATTAAAGCGTGCAAGCAAGGGCGATCTCAGATCTCTTAAAGAAAAGAAAGAAACCCTTGCCAAAAAATCAAAGAAAGTTACCAAGGAGATAAATAAGGCCGAAGAGGAACTGAAAAAAGCGGATAAAAGGGGAAAGAGTAAAGATCAAAAAAAGAAAAAATCCGGAAAATCAAAGATTAAAAAGAAGCATGCCACAGACCTGGGTCTGCTTTCCGGTGTATCTCGCGAGCTTGAAGATATGAAGAGCCCTGCGACTTTGATGCCGATCAGCACCGATCTGAAAGTCAGAGATGCAATTACCTATCTTCGAAATTTGCCAGCGGTGGCAGAGGTCGAATCTTTTGTGAAGGATGAAAAAAGGCTTACGGTTCAAAAAGCGGCGGCTTCGCGGTTAAACGCATTGCGGAGAAAAAAAAATCCATAATCGTAAACCGGGGACGGCAGTCGATGTTTTAAGTATGATCCAACGGTTTGTATTTAAGTTCAATCCGCTTTTTTCGTTTGAAAGATTTGGTTTACTTTGTATGGCTAAGACATAAATCCGGAAATTAAACTTTTTATGAAATTTTTTCGCTTATCCCCTCTTTTTTTAATGTTGATCATTGGCTCATGTTCCCAAATATCCAATGAGGAAGAACGATTGCCGAATATTGTAATTGTATTTACGGACGATCAGGGTTATGGCGACATAGGTTGTTTTGGAGCCACGGGGTTTGAAACGCCAAATCTGGACAAAATGGCCAGTGAAGGCATGAAGTTTACCAATTTTTATTCAGCCCAGCCCGTGTGCAGCGCTTCCAGGGCGGGATTATTAACCGGATGTTATCCAAACAGGCTTGGAATTTCCGGAGCGCTTTTCCCCTGGCACGAGATCGGGATTGATGACGGCGAAGTGACCATCGCAGAGATGCTCAAGGAAAAAGGATACGCTACGGCAATATTCGGTAAGTGGCACCTCGGACATCATGAGCAATTTCTTCCGCTTCAGCATGGGTTCGATGAATATACCGGGATTCCGTATTCCAACGATATGTGGCCGATAAAGCTGGACGGTACAAAAGCAGCTCCGGACGAGGGTAGGGGAAACTATCCGGATTTACCGCTTGTCGAGGGAAATGAAACCATAGAAATGATAACGAGCTTTGCCGGGCAGGATAAGCTTACTACCTTATATACGGAGAAAGCAGTGGATTTCATTCACAGGAATAAAGCGCAGCCGTTCTTTTTGTACGTGCCGCATTCCATGCCGCATGTTCCGCTTGGTGTTTCCGATAAATTCCGCGGGAAAAGCGAACAGGGCATGTACGGCGATGTGATGATGGAGATTGATTGGTCGGTCGGACAAATTGCGGAAGCCCTAAAAGCAAATGGATTGGAAGATCATACCATTTTTATTTTCACGACGGATAATGGACCCTGGTTGAATTATGGAAATCATGCCGGTTCGTCCGGAGGATTAAGGGAAGGGAAAACAACCAGTTGGGAAGGAGGTCAGCGTGTCCCTTGTATTGTGAAATGGCCGGGACAAATCCCAGATGGGATTGTTTGCAATCAGTTGGCTTCATCCATTGATCTTTTCCCTACACTGGCTTCGATTGTAGACGGCAAATTGCCGGATCATAAAATTGATGGAGTGAACATCATGGAGTTGTGGAAGGGCAATTTCGCGTCAAAGCCGAGGAAGGAATTGTATTATTACTATGGGAAAAACAACTTGAATGCAGTCAGGACAGGCAACTGGAAGCTTGTTTTTCCGCATGCCTATCAATCTTATGAGGCCACGGTGCCTGCCAATGATGGGCGTGGCGGTAGACGGATTAAAATGCAGGTCGATTCCCTTGAACTTTATAATCTCATGAGAGATCCCGGGGAGCGATATAATGTCATCGATCTGTACCCTGAAGTTGTCGCCAGGTTGATCGAAGTAGGCGAGGAGGCCAGGGCGGACCTGGGAGACTTAAATACCGGTGCCGTCGGCAATGGTGTGCGCGAAATCGGCAAGCTCCGCAAATAGACGAGAAAATTTTCGGCGACCGCTTTACACCACGGAGCGCTTTAAAGATTCTGTCAATAATTCGGGATATATTTTGAGTGCGGGAAGATGGATCGAATACGAAGACAAAAGCATTCAAGAGCTCCGGACAGCGCCTCCCTGTTGTTACTGCCAATTGGCCGGAGCGCTATTCTTTTTCAGGTGAAATGTCCTGGTAATATTAAAACCAAAGTGAATATCTCCTTCGAAGAAATCTCCGGTTGTCCCCGTGATAAATTGTTGTTCGATCATGGCCTGTGAATTTGCAAAGACCAACTGGAACACATGGCCCCCGGTTTCAATTTCCAGACCTATCCCAAACGGATCATAGTTCACCTCATCGGTATTGTTGTTGAATTGATAAAAATACTCAAAGGTAATTGCCATGCGTCTGGATATTTTGTGCCTTCCGCTAAGACCGAGCGCAATTATGTCGTTATGCTCTTCCGGGGTTCTTACCAGGTTGTGGTGCACAAGCGTTGGCGTTAATTGCAGCGAAAGCATTTCATTAAATTTTCTGGCCAAAAGAATCTGGTATGTGTAGGAAATGCGCGAAGACAATTTTACATCCTGGGTTTCATCTGTCGGCTTTAAGGTATTGATCGCCATGCTTATGAATGCGGTACCCGTAACCGGGAAGTTTTTGAGCCCCTTGGTCTGTTTCAAAAATTTGTACTTTACAAAACCGTCGTAGGTTTTTTCGTAGCTGCTACGTCCCGCGCCAACTGTAAAAGCATTGCCAATGGCATATTCGGCCCCCAGTCGTATCCAGGCTTCATCCAGTCCCCATAAGTTATAGGCGCCGGAATTTATTTTTCCGAACCTGTGCATAAATATGATATCCAATGTCCCTGCGCCTCTTGTCTCTACGGAATGTCCGCTGATGATGCGTGTTCCCTTGAATGTTGAAGTCGTGATACTGGTTTTTTTGTCATCATCTTCGATCAAATTCATCAGATCTTCCTGTGCGAGGCAATAATTTATAGAAATGCTGAAAATCAGCAACATATATTTAGTTGAGTTTTTCATAGTTAAATTTTACGGTTACGTCCACAATTTCTGCAATGTTGTAAAAAACCACCTTTGGGATTTTGATCTTGTAGTCTTTAAGCCTGATGGGGAAACTGGCATTAAGCTCCAGGGAATTGTCAGCAAATTTTAAGTGCCCTTCAACGGCAATATCCTGTTCGATACCGTGTATCGTCATGGTGCCTCTGGCAACGGCTTTTTGGCGAACGCTTAGAGCGGGGTCATAATTTGTCACTTTCCCGGTAAATGTAGCTTTTGGATATTTATCCGATTCCATATAGTTTTCGTTAAAATGCTCCTGCATCAATGATTTTTCAAAGGTGAATGACCTGATCGGAATTGAAAAAACGATTTCTCCGGAGCTCATATCAAAAGCGCTTTTCCCATCGAGGTTGGTGGCCTCGATGTCTTCCATAGGGGCATCCGAAAAGAAATGAACCGAGGAAGTGTTCGATTTGTATTTTTGACAATATGCATTCATTGAGAAAATGGCGAACAACAAGTGCACGATGGCGATTGCCATATTTGTTTTTTTCATGGCCTTTAACGATAAAATGACGTTTCAATTAATTTTCGGGCGCGCCCGCATCTACCCAACAGGCAATTGCATCGATTTCATCCTGCCTCAGACTTAAACCCGAAGTCGGGGGCGGCATGGTCCCGTTGGACGTCCGGGCTCTTATTCTTGCGGCATTGGCTGAAATTTGAGCGTAGGTTTCCAACGTTGGCTGTTGCCGGCCATTTACATGGCAGCCGCTCACAGCGCAATTCGAACGAATGACCGGATGAATTACCTGAGTAAATGAAATGCCCCCGGGGGGGCATTCCCGCTCCCCGTACAACTCTTCGGCATTGTCATATGCACATGAGCAGCATATAAAAAGCATTAACCCGGAAAATAGTGTCTTGATCCCGAGCATATCTTAATTATCCGGAGCACCCTGATCGACCCAATCCGCAATGAGCTTGATTTCACTATCCGGTAGCGGCCCGGTAGGAGGCATGGATTTATCTCCGGTCTTCGTCTTTATTGCAGCCGCCCTGGCTTTTACATTGTCGTACGTAGCAAAAGTGGGAATGCCTTGCCGGTCGCCGTGGCAGTTTGATAGCTGACAATTATTGTCAATAATCGGCCTTATTTGATTTGCATAGGATACTTCCGGTACTTCCGCGACCGTCACCATTTCACTGTCCGTGCATTCGTTGGCGTCTTTAACCGTCAAGGTATAATCGCCTGCAGCCAAATTGGAAAACAAACCGCTTGTTTGAAATGTAGAGCCGTCGATGCTGAACATATAGGGATCGGCTCCTCCGGTAGCGCTTACAGTGATTTCTCCGGTCGCTTTTCCTTCAATGCTGACCTTCACATTGTCAACACTAATTTCCGGGCCATTCATACATGGGTCCGGATCATCTTCGGAATCACTACACGAGTTGAGTGCGAAAAGGATTACTACAATAAATCCTGCCAGTAATAATTGTTTGCTGTTCATAAGTCTGTATTTTGGTTAATAATCGATTCTGTATCGGTTGACTTTCCATTTTCAAAATGTCATTTGTTGGCTACGTGATATTTATATATAAAGTAGATTCCGAGGGTGTGTAAATCCACCTTGCCCCATCCGATGCCTGTAGTCGGGATCTTGATAAACGGTTCGATTTGTATCGCGCTTTTTCGCGCCAGTTGATATTGATACCCGATTGAGAAATTAACTATTCCAAACGGATAAACGGTCATTTTATCTGTCCCCCAATGGTCCGGCAGTTCCGGATCATCCTGTCTGTAGTGGAAATAGTAATCTTCTTTCAACAGAAAATATGTAGAAGCTCCGGCAGATACAAAGGCCTGATTTCTTCCATTTGTCAGGAAATTATACCTGAGATTTAGCGGAACATCGACCATGGTGCATTCTCCGTAAGCTTCATCGGCGGCAATTCCCTTTTTCCAATATCTGGCGGGAGCATGATAATCCTCTCCGTAAGTTTCATATTTGTTATTTACCCAGACTGCCCCGGTATTTATCATGAATCGCTTTGAAATTCCGTACTCCATGAGCATAGTCCATCTCGAACCCGGAGAAACGAAATTTCCAATACCCACGGTGCTAAAGTCGGGGCTGTATCCGATGCCAACACTAAAAGATGGAGTTTTGGATGATCCTGGTGCATTAAGGGAAACGGGTTCGTACTCGATGAAGTAGTCTGTTTGAGTTTTCCCGATGGCCGGGACCGGCGTTAACGGAGAAAGAAAATGGAGCATAAAATCCTCGCGGTGTATCTTGGATTCTGCTCCATTCTCCAATACAGCATAGCCAATATCGTTTGTTTTTGATTTATTTCCGGGATTCCTGATTATTGATGTCGCATCGTTTTTGCGTTCGAATGCATATGCATTGCCATCGGTTCCTCCCAAATCAACCGGAGGTTCATCGCCGGCTTTATACAGGGTATTTGCATGGCCCTCCGAATCCGGAGTTTTTTTTGAAAATTCCGACTCTTTTGCCGTCCGTTCTTCTGTTTTTCCGGTGGGATCGGGGATGTCGTTAATTACCGCCTGAGCTTCATGCTGGCTGGTTTTTGAAAGGTAATTATAAGCAGACCAGGATAATGGGAGTATGAGCAGCAGGAGCGGAAGCAACCAAAATTTTTTGAGAAACGACATGAAGGTGAACATTACAGGCATTTCCCGATCCAACTGCCGCTCTAACTTGAGCCAATCTCCTTCATGGAATTCAAGGTTATGATGCCGGGCCCTTTCCCTAAAGAAATTTTCTAAATTATCCTTGTTTTGTTCGCTCATAATCTTCCTGAAAATACGCTTTCAATATCAATCTCAAATGCTTCTTTGCTTTTGACAGATTTGATTTTGAAGTACCGACCGAAATGTTCAACATATCGGCTATTTCTTCGTGCCTGTAGCCTTCGATTACATGCAAATTGAAAACCGCCCGGTATGCCGGCGATAATTTTCTGATCATCTCCAGAATTTCATCGTAAGAGATTCCGGACAAGATATCGTTTGCAATGGTTTGGGATTCGGCGGCTTCTATTCCGGTAGTGAATTCCATTTTCTTTTTTCTGAAGTTGTTTATACAAGTATTTACAATCACTTTTCTAAGCCAGGGTTTAAATGGCTTGGCGATATCAAATTTTTTGATGTTCTTGAAAATTTTCATAAATGCCTCGTTTAATAATTCTACAGCTTCGTCTCTATGGTCAGAATAGCGAAGGCAAATGCTTAATCCATAGCCGTAAAAATGCTGATAGAGGTTTCTCTGACTTTTTCTGTCGTTTTTTTGACAGCCCTTTAAAAGGTTTGCAAGAAAAGGTTGAAGGTCCTTACTCAAATACTCAGTTTTATTGCCAGTACAATTAGACTGCAGAATTGGTTGCCTGAGTAGAAAAATACTTTCCGATTGTTAATCGGTTTCCAGGATGTCTCCGTTCTCTGCGTCAATGATCACGGTCCGGGAGATGTCGTCAAATTCGAAGGAATAGACCCATTTACCTACGAAATCATCATTTTGTTCCAACTCCCATTTCGAGATATTTTCATTTTTGACGACAGATTTTGCGACCGTAAGGGCCGTGCTTAGGTTGATTAAATTGTTTCCGGGAACAATGTTATAATCAAAAGGCCCGGTTTGTCCTTCCATTTTCAGAAGTGTCAGGCCGTTTTTGGCCCAATAAAATTTCACGACGGCCCCGCTTTCATTTTCGATTTTAATCCCCCAGGCGTCAATCCCATTTTCCTGATTGCTTTCTCGCTCCATTATTTCACCATCAAACAGCTCGAGTGATTTGTCAAGGGCTTCCGCCGGGATGTCGGAAATATTGTTCTCGGCTTCTTCACATGAAAACCAAATACCCGACAGAAGAATTAAAGCGATCTTTTTCATGTATTTAAGATTTGCAGAAACCTCGCCATGCGCCGCTGATCATCATGATCTTGTGTGTCTCAATAATTATCTCAGGCATGGCCTATTTCATGTGTCTATATTTTTTTAGTTTACTGACACACAGAGCAATACAATCATGCTCGTGGGTGTCCTGAATTTGCTCCGGTCACGCCGGTTTCATTTCAATTTTCTTTATTAACAATACACTTGGATATTTGTTACGGCTGTCCCATTCAATGTATTCGTCCGGCGGACCTATTCTATAATAAATAACGATGTGTAGGTCCTCAAAATTCCTTTTTCCCCGAAGAATAAGATAGATGAACGATCGCGGCGCCTGCTTTGAACGTGATATTTGCCATTTCCGGCGGATGGGATTTTAAATTGCAACGGTCCGCGAATGGCCGAATCCGGATAATTGCCGCCGTGATTATTGGGTATTCTCCAAATATAATTTAAAATGTGATGGCTGTTGTATTGTTTGCAGCCCTTGCAATATGCGCACGAGCAGATCTTTTGAGTATTTGTCCGTTATACTTGCCGTTTGAAATAAGCTCCATCGCAATGAAGGAGGTAAAATAACATGGGCATCTTTGAAATATTTAATGTTATAAAATAGTTCAAATAGAAATAATTTAAAGATAAATAGGTTTTGATTTTAGAATGAATCGTTGTTTGGTTACAAATTTTGAGTAGATCATTTCTTTAAATCCGGAATGATCATGATTTATTGTGTTGTTAAAATATTTTTATATTCGTTCGTTAATTTACTCATAGCTATTCTTAACAGAATAATTTGTAACGTTAGAATAGTCAGTATAAATAAAATAATTTATATTTAGTTTTATTTTGATACTTAACTACCATAGTGCAGAAAGTATTAAAATATCATTAAGTTTAGTTTTAGCTGGAAAAGCTTAATCCGAATAATTGGGTTAAGCTTTTTTCATTTTTCGTTTGATATAGTTACTTTTCCGTTCCGATGAACCAAAATTTTAGGAAGTAGCAATTATACGATGAGATACACACCTGCAAACAAAAATTTATACATAGAAAATAGAAAGAAATTTTCTTCGCATTTGCTTCCAGATTCGATAGCGATCTTTAATTCAAACGATATTATGCCGTCCAGCGCCGATGGTGTTATGCCTTTCGTACAACAAACGGATTTGTTTTATTTAAGTGGAATTGATCAGGAGGAAAGTCTATTACTAATTTTTCCCGGAGCTGATGAAAAACACCATAGAGAAATCCTGTTTTTGAAGGAAACAAGTGAAGAAATAGCGATTTGGGAAGGGCATAAATATACAAAGGAAGAAGCAAAAGGACTTTCCGGGATAAAATCTGTTTACTGGTTGTCCCAGTTTAAGGAGATTTTCAATACCCTGGTGGTCCGGGCCGAAAATATATATCTGAATTCGAATGAGCACCTCCGGGCAAAGAACGAGGTGGAAACGAGGGATACGAGGTTTGCCAAATGGTGCAGGGAAAATTATCGATTGCATAATTACGAAAGGTCACAACCTATTCTGCACAGGATCCGGACCGTAAAATCGAAATACGAAATTGAACAAATTAAAGAAGCCATTCGCATTACCGAGTTGGGTTTTAGGCGTGTCCTGAAGTTTATAAAGCCGGATGTGACGGAATACCAGATTGAAGCCGAATTGATTCACGAGTTTATCTCGAACCGGAGCCGTAGATTTGCTTTTCAACCGATTATTGCCTCTGGCCTTAATGCTTGTGTGCTTCATTATGTAGAGAATAAGGATCGCTGTAAAAACGGGGATTTGGTTTTAATGGATATTGGTGCCGAATATGGCAATTACAATGCCGATCTTACCCGGTGCGTGCCTGTGAACGGGCGATTTACAAAAAGGCAAAAATCAATCTACAACGCTGTGTTGCGGGTACAGCGTGAAGCAATGTCAATGCTCAGACCGGGAAATAAAATACCCGAATATCATAAAGAGGTAGGGAAAATTATGGAAAGCGAATTGATCGGGCTTGGGCTTTTAAGTAAAACCGACATTAAAAATCAGGATCCCGCAAGACCTGCGTATAAAAACTATTTTATGCACGGCACATCGCACCATTTAGGACTGGATGTGCATGATTATGGCTATCCGCAAATGGAAATGGCCGAAGGCATGGTGTTTACGGTTGAACCTGGCATTTATATTCGAGAAGAGAAAATAGGAATACGACTGGAGAATGATGTTGTTATTCGCAAGACGCATACCGAAGATCTTATGAAAAACATCCCCATTGAAGCAGATGAAATTGAGAACATCATGCACGCATAGAAAAGGAACAGGGAAGCAGCGTCCCGTCAAACTCTATATTTACTTACCTTTTCTTTTAGCATCTCACGATCGGCGGTAATACTTGGATCGCTGTAAATGTTTTTTGACAGTTCCGAAACGACTTTCCTTTTATACCCCAGCTTTTCAGCAATATTCTCACAAAATACGATCTCCGATTTAAATACCTGACCATCGATTTTCATCACCTGAATGACCATGTACAAATATTCAAACCGCTCGTCCTCGGTTAAATTTTCGAAATCCGTGATTGGCGCCGGTTTATTCAACAGCTCTTTTATTTCATCATCATCAATATTATTGACTTTTGCAATATGCTCGATGAGCTTTCGCTCCTTGCCGGCGAGAAATCCATCGATCGTAGCGAGCTGAATCAAAATGTTTAATTGTTCTTTAATCATCTCTGGTTTCTTCAATAAAAAATAGTGTCTCCTGATCCAAATTTAAGAATTAATATGATTTCTCGCGTTCCCGGATTGGCACGTGTCGGGACTTACATGTAATATTTGTATAGATTTAACACCAAATTCATCAATTAGTTACAAGTCTAAAGCTCAATTATGACTTTAACTCGAAACTAAAATTCTTTTCTGAAATGACTTCTTTGTTTTCGTTATAGGATACTTCCCTAAATGAAAGCATATGATCATAATCCAGAAGTAATGCCGTCGAACACCTGGTTCCGTAGCCTTTCATGGAAATAAAGACAGGTGAAAGTTTTTTTTCAAGATGAAACGAAATTCCTGTATTTGGCAAAGCATTATCCGGGGCATAGGTTTCATTTTTTAACATTTCTATTAAATCCGCCAGGTCAATAGAACCGGCTTCAAGAATTTTTCCCAGGTTCTTTTTTCCTGTTGCTACTTTGGGCCAATTGGTGTCCAACAAATGATTGCTAAGCCCATGAACGCCATCGGATATTTTGGTTGTTTCATTCGAGATATTGGAATAATGGTAAAGTGATCTCAGTCCGTTATCGCTCAGTAAAATATTGAAACCATTGTAATTTTGTTTTTCCTCTGAGATTTGAGAAATAAATGAACGGACGTTTGTCGCTCCCAACAGAAAATTTTTTGAAAGCGTTCCCCTGGAGCTGGTATTGGTTCGGTTTAAGCCGGGGTCGCGGTAATTTGTAATCGCTGTAAACCTACCGCTCTTCGAAATCCCCAGCCAGGTTCCATTCGATAATTTGTCCCTGCCGGCAAGTATGTTTTTGTGCTCTTCCCAAAAATCAGCCTCTACCGTGGGCCTGTTGAAAAATTCGTCCCGGTTGGCGGCCAGGATAAGTTTATACCGGGGATGCTTATTAAGGGCGAGGATTATCAGACACATAGGCTCAATTTAGTGGAATTCTTGTAGCGATTAATATTTCGTTTGCTTTATTTACGTTAAGAATAAATAATTATCTTTTCAATTGTAAAGCATATAGAGATAAAGATGTTTAATTTTTTTAAAAACAAAAGAAAGGCCAAGGAAAGTGCGCACCAACTGATGGATATAAATGGAGATGTCATCCGGGAAGGGGACAGGGTATACTCGTATCGATATGAATTAGGCGATTGTATCATTGTCAGCGGAGAACACGGATTGGACTATGAGTCCATTGAAACCAAAAAAAGAGTCAATTGGACATTGATGATCGATGCAGCTACCGAAAGGCAAAAGGTCCGAAAATTAACCGGACAGTGAGCTTCTAACGCAATTTGCTCAAGTTGCACGTTTATTTTAAGTGATTTATTGTCTGCGCTTGTTTAATCCCATTTTTCTGAACTTCTAAAAATGCGCAGTACGCGTTTTTTGGTATACACTGCGTTTCCCCCTGATTCCTCGCCCCGGGGAAGCAAGCGATTTTACGCAGAAAACAAGGCCGTAAACCCGGGCTGTCAAACCTCAGCCAAATGGATTTGACATGGCGTTTACGAAACTTGAGCGAGTTCCTTTTTATTAACGCGATCATTTCATTAGTTTGAGCGATTAATCTACCGAAATAACATTTGCGACTTAGTGTTTATTGTATTAGATTTGTCGATTATATAAATATATCAAGTTAGAATTGCACTTAAATTAGACATGAAAAAAGCTTTAATTACTGGAATTACCGGGCAGGACGGGGCATATCTCACCGAACTGCTTTTGGAAAAAGGCTATGAAGTACACGGGATTAAGAGACGAAGCTCTCTATTTAATACCGACAGAATAGATCATTTGTACCAGGACCCACATGAAAAAGGAGTAAAACTGAAACTTCACTATGGTGATTTGACGGACTCCGGGAATATAATTCGGATCATACAGGAAATTCAGCCGGATGAAATCTACAACCTGGGGGCCATGTCGCACGTGAAAGTAAGTTTCGATACTCCGGAATATACTGCAAATGTAGACGGATTGGGTACGCTCAGGATTCTGGAAGCCGTCCGCTTATTGGGACTCATTGAGAAAACGAGAATTTACCAGGCTTCCACATCGGAGCTGTACGGCCTGGTGCAGCAGGTCCCGCAAAGTGAGGAAACTCCTTTTTATCCAAGATCTCCATATGCTGTGGCCAAACTATACGGTTATTGGATTACAAAAAATTATAGGGAGGCCTACGATATGTATGCGTGTAATGGCATATTGTTCAATCATGAATCCCCCTTGCGCGGCGAGACATTTGTGACCAGAAAGATCACGCGCGGTGTGGCGCGAATTGCTCTTGGTTTACAAGAGATCCTGTATCTGGGCAACATCGATGCCAAGCGTGATTGGGGCCATGCAATAGATTATGTAAATGCCATGTGGCTGATACTTCAGCAGGACGAAGCAGAGGATTTTGTGATTGCTACCGGAGTAACAACAACCGTTCGGGAATTTGTCGAAATGAGTTTTAACGAGCTGGGGATCGAGATTGAATTCGAAGGAAAGGAAGTCGATGAAGTAGCAAGGATCACAAAGTGCAACAATGCGGAGTTTAAGTTAAAACCCGGACAGATCGTAATGAAAATTGACCCCCGTTACTATCGGCCTACCGAGGTAGACCTGCTGATCGGCGACCCTTCCAGGGCAAAGGAAAAACTTGGATGGGAGCTGAAATACGATCTTAAAGGCCTGGTCCGGGATATGGTAAGCGCAGATATTGAGCTGTTCAGGCGCGATAAGTTTTTATTGAAAGGAGGACATAAGGTATTCAACTATCATGAATAAATCGGATAAGATATACATTGCCGGACATCGGGGGATGGTTGGTTCCGCCATCCACAGAAAGCTGAAGGCGGAAGGATTTCAAAATTTCGTTGTGCGAGAAATGCGCGAACTGGACCTGCGGTCCCAACGGGCCGTGTCTGAATTCTTTAAAGAAGAGAAGCCGGATTATGTATTTCTGGCGGCGGCCAAAGTGGGGGGGATCATCGCCAACAACACGTATCGCGCCGAGTTCTTATACGACAATTTGATGATCCAAAACAACATTATCCACCAATCGTACGTGCACGGTGTGAAAAAGCTATTGTTTCTGGGGAGTTCCTGTATCTATCCCAAATTAGCTCCCCAGCCGCTCCGGGAGGATGCATTGCTTACAGGTCTGCTGGAACCGACAAACGAGCCTTACGCCATAGCAAAAATTGCCGGAATAAAGATGTGCGACGCTTACAGGGATCAGTATGGCTGTGATTTTATCTCTGTTATGCCAACCAATCTTTACGGGCCAAACGATAATTATGACCTTAAGAATTCGCATGTGCTGCCGGCTTTAATCCGAAAGTTTCACGAAGCAAAGCTCGACAAGGCACCAACGGTTGAGATTTGGGGAACCGGCAGTCCGAAAAGAGAATTTATGCATGTGGATGATTTGGCTGCGGCATGTTATTTTTTGATGCAAAACTATAGCGAACCGGGCCTGGTAAATATTGGTGTCGGTAAAGATGTATCCATAAAAGAATTAGCGCTTCTGATCAAGAAAATTGTTGGCTTCGAAGGTGAGCTGACCTTTGATACTTCAAAGCCCGACGGAACTCCGCGCAAACTTATGGATGTATCAAAGCTGGAGCAACTGGGATTTAAATACAGTATTGAACTGGAGGATGGGATCCGATCGGTTTATGAGGTTTATCTGGAAAAGCAAAAACCCATCGCTGAGCAAGGAAGTTAAATCAAACCCCAAAATATCAGGATTTGAGCTGCCCCGGCATTTCAACAATCCACTGTTAACCTGCACATAGGTACGAGGTCCCGAATAAATCGGGATGAGGCCCGGTTTCGATGCGGAGCTTTCACTCGGTACTAAATAAATGTTAGGTTCGAAAAACGTTTTCCTTAACTCCGATGGGTTATTTCTTTTATTTCCAATCTTTCAAATTAAGATTCAAAGCACTTCCTGTTTGATCTTTGGAACTGCAAATATAATAGAAACTCTTATAATTTATGAACGAAGGTTCGACAAATCCGTACGGAAAAACCGTTAATCAACGGCGATTTGTTGCCAACTTGTAAAACAATTTTTTTGAGCTGCCTGTCTTCAGGCGCAGCAGGTCCCGCACATGTTCCGGGGATACAAAAAATGCTCTGAAATGAAAAAAGCCTCATGTAGAGGCCTTTTTCATTTATATCCAATCGGGCGATGATTACATCATTCCACCCATACCGCCGCCGCCCATTGGAGGCATAGCCGCCGGCGCTTTTTCATCTTCCGGCTGATCGGCAACAACAGCTTCGGTTGTAAGTAATAATGAAGCGATGGAAGCGGCATTTTCCAAAGCCAGTCTGGTAACTTTTGTCGGGTCAATTATACCGGCAGCTACCATTCCTTCATACTTGTTCTCTCGAGCGTTATAACCGTAATCCTCTTTGCCCTCTTTTACCTTCTGAACAACAACGGAACCTTCTTCGCCGGCGTTTTCAACAATAGTTCTCAAGGGAGCCTCGAGCGCTTGTCTTACGATATTTACACCGGTTTCCTGGTCTGCGTTATCCACATTTACTTCATTTATTGAATCAATGGCGCGGATGAGTGCAATTCCACCGCCAGCTACGATCCCTTCCTGTACGGCGGCCCTGGTTGCGTGCAAGGCATCGTCAACCCGGTCTTTTTTCTCTTTCATTTCTACTTCCGTAGCAGCGCCAATATACAGGATGGCAACACCACCGGACAACTTCGCCAACCTTTCCTGAAGTTTTTCTTTGTCGTAATCGGAAGTTGTCGTTTCTATCTGTGCCTTGATTTGATTCACTCGGGCCTGGATATCTTCTTTTTTGCCATTTCCATTCACAATCACCGTATTGTCCTTGTCGATGTTAACTTTTTCCGCGGTTCCGAGATAATCCAGTGTAGCGTTCTCCAATTTAAAACCCCGCTCTTCAGAGATAACGGTTCCGCCGGTAAGAATCGCAATATCCTCAAGCATCGCTTTTCTCCTGTCACCAAAACCGGGAGCTTTCACTGCGGCTACTTTGAGCGAACCTCGTATTTTGTTTACTACCAATGTGGCAAGCGCCTCTCCGTCGACATCTTCTGCTATGATTACCAATGGTTTGCCGGTTTGAGCAGCACTTTCCAGTACGGGAAGTAATTCTTTCATCGCAGAAATCTTCTTATCGTAGATCAGGATGTACGGACTTTCAAGCTCAGCTTCCATTTTCTCAGTATTGGTCACAAAGTAAGGAGAAAGATATCCCCGGTCAAACTCCATACCTTCAACCGTCTTAACTTCCGTGTCGGTACCTTTTGCTTCCTCAACGGTTATCACGCCATCCTTTCCTACTTTTTCCATTGCATCGGCAATCATAGCGCCGATCTCACTGTCGTTGTTTGCAGAGATTGCGGCTACCTGTGCGATTTCGTTTGAATCTTTGATGGGTTTGGATTGTGACTGAAGATTTTCAACCACCTGTGCGACCGCTTTATCGATTCCTCTTTTGAGGTCCATGGGGTTTGCGCCGGCAGCGACGTTCTTAATTCCATGAGCAAAAATGGATTGGGTGAGCACAGTTGCAGTTGTTGTTCCGTCACCGGCGTCATCCGCAGTCTTTGAGGCAACCTCTTTGACCAATTGAGCTCCCATGTTTTCTATGGGTTCCTTCAGTTCTATTTCTTTTGCCACAGTGACACCATCTTTTGTCACGGTAGGAGCGCCAAATTTTTTGTCGAGGATTACGTTTCTCCCCTTCGGTCCAAGTGTAACTTTTACTGCATCCGCAATAGTCTCTACACCCTTCTTAAGGTTCTCTCTTGCTTCGGTATTAAAGAAAATTTCTTTCGCCATTTTACTATTATTTTATTGTTTAAGTTTTTTTCTAAATGATTGCCAAAATATCTGATTCCCTCATCATCAAATAGTCTTTCCCATCAACATTAATTTCCGTGCCCGAATACTTGCCATAAAGCACGGAATCTCCAACTTTAACAGTCAACGGTTCATCCTTTTTGCCATTTCCAACTGCAACAATCAACCCTTTTTGTGGTTTTTCTTTTGCAGTATCGGGGATAATAATTCCAGAAGCGGTTTTTTCTTCAGCTTCTGCAGGTTCTACCAGAACTCGGTCTGCTAGTGGTTTGATATTTACTTTCGCCATTTTACTATAAAAATTTTAGGTTTGTTTAAAATCTGTCATTCACATAACATTTTATGTGCCAATTTGAAAATGGCATATATTTAGCGGGAAAGCCTGCCAATTTTGCATGTCTCCCGAACTTCCCAACGACTCTGTAGGATTAATGAATTTCAATAATATTTGACATTGTTTAATATATTTGTTATAATATGTGCGATTTGGTAATAATTTTTTAAAAAATGAGACATCTGGATAGAAATTGGTTAACCTCAGGATTGATTGATTTGGAATATAAAAAATATATTATGATGTCATACCTGCAGTTTGTTCAGGGCAAATTCTCTGTCAAAATGTTATATCCCCTTTTGGACGAGCTCGTATATCATTACCGATCTTTGAAAGAATTGGAGACCGAAAAGCAATCCATTCAGCAATCTTTTCCAAAGCAAATCTCTAATATTGATGTGGAGGAGATGAAAATCAATTATAAGAAGACCGTATCCGACCCGGATTGGATCTCCCGGTTGGATGAAATAATAGATTTGGCCCTGGCGTCTTTTGTTGAGAAAATAAATTTTGGAAATGAAATTGTTGAAGAAATCATTTCTTCCATTACGATTCATCCGGTAGGAATTGTTCCCATCTACAAGAATGATGGCTACTTGTTTATCTCATCTTCAAAATCAAAAATCATCCGGATCTATAAATATCTTATAAGTCCGTTGAAAGGAATAGATCACAATGAGCAAATAAGAATAGCGCAGGTAGGAATGAAGAAAAGATCCATAGCGATTTCATATCTGCAGATAAAAAAACAACTGATCAGATCGGACAAAAAAATGCCGAATCCCGCGACATATTCCATTCATTGCAAAGAGAAAATACCATTTAATGCGGCGTATTTGCCGATTGCCAAGAATTTGCTGTTAGATCAAATCGCAGCTTAAGAGGAATTTGTTATTGCTCATCGCTCTCTTCCATCAAACCCTCCAGGCCGGTATCATCTGCCGACGTTCCCGCTTCAGTGCCTTCAATAGGTAAGGGAGTGCTTGAGGGGGGCAATATGGTTTGTTCTTCCGCCCGCTCGAGCGTAGAGCTGTTTAACCCGGAGCCCTCTACATTGTCCTGCATAAAAATGTGCGTGGATAAACTCAATCCCAAGAGTGCCATCGCCAGACCCCAGGTCATTTTTTCCAGAAGATCTCCCGTTCTTTTTACACCCATGACCTGACTGGTTCCTCCCCCGCCAAATTGACTGGACAGTCCGCCTCCTTTTGAATTTTGAGCTAAAACAACTAAAATCAGAAGCAATGATGCTATGATTATAAGTGTAATAATAAACGTAAACATCTCCCTACTTTTTTATTTCTTCAATTCGAGCCGCAAAGTAAGCCTTTTTTTGCGGTAACTTCCAAATTAATCTTTTATAAATATCGACCGCACGATCTTTCTTTCCTTGTTTCAATAAGATTATTGCCAGATTCTCCGACACCAGATCGTCTCCGAACTTGGTGCTTTTTTCGGATAAATCTCTATTGATTTCGCCCTGGGACCGCTCAATTTCCTTTTGAATGCTTCCGATGCTGGGTTGTTCTTCAATAAACTTCTCGATGATATCCTTTTGTTCCCGTTGTTTTTTCGAATTGCCTTCGGCAAGCGACCCTTTTTTTTCTTCGATTTCCTTCAAGAAAAAGACATTTACCTGGCTGTCGAGCATTTCGTCTTTTTCTAAAATATCATTCAGTTTTTTCTTCTTCGAATCGATTTTTTTTTGTTCTTCGGAATCCGGCTTTTTGTCCGTTTTGGAATTCTTTTTGCCGCTGTCCGGCTTTTTGTCCCTTTTCCTCTCCTTCACAGGCGGATCTTCAAGGGGCTTTTCCGGTGAATCGTTGAGTTCCAAAAACTGGAACTGCCTGCGCAGTGATTTTAATTTTTCCAGGTTCTTTAAGACTTCATCAAATATGGTAGCGCTTTCATTTTCACCCTCATGAGCAAGGATATCCGTCGTTTCTTCAAAATCGACAGAGGCCAGGTCCTGATAAGGCACCACTTCTTCTATGGATTCCAGGTATCCGCTTTCCTGGATTACTTTTTTTAACGATGATCGGTCGCTTGAATAAACGGCAGCTTTGGTCAAATATACACTTTTGTCTTCAGCGTTGATGTGAAATTTTATTTTTGCGCATAACACTCGAAGGTATTGAGCATATGGGAACCTCTCTATTTCACGGTCCAAAATGGCGATATCATCTTGCACCGCTTCCGAAGGGTTGTTAATAAGAAAATGTATTCTTTCTGGCTCTTCCATGTTGCGTTTCTACCAGTTAGCAACCGATGCGTTAAAAATATCCAAAATAATGGCATCGTATATTTCTTCTACCAAAGAAGCTTCGATGCTGTTAAAATCTTGTTTTTCAGGATCATAATCCAAAAAAAAGGAAAAGTTCTGACCTTCAAAATCATAACTGTCGTCTTGTGTATTCAGGTATGTAACTTTTACCGTGATTGTCAATCTTTGAAGAGCGGCGATATCGGCATCCTCAAAATTCTGGCTTCCGGATGCCCTGGGGGCCATGGGAGACAAACGGTATCCGACAATGCTGCCTTCCAACTGAAGATCTCCTTCATTATCTATTATTGTCAGGCTGGTGTTTTGCTGATAATAATCGCGGATCTTTTCGGAGAATAGCTGACTGAGGTTTGGCGGCCCGGTGCCCACTTCATCGTAAAACGTTTGAATGGATATTGTTTTTATGTCAGGAGATATGTTTGCTCCGGTAAAAGAGTAAACTCCGCAAGCCGTAATTGTTATTACCGAGTAAGAAAATATGAGCAATCGTCTAATCATCAATTTCAAATTGTTTAATCTTTCTATATAACGTACGCTCGGATATTCCAAGGTCCAAAGCTGCATATTTTCTTTTGTTGTTGTTTTTTCTCAATGCTTTAATAATGAGCTCCTTTTCTTTGGCTTCAATAGACAAAGATTCGTCCTGCTCGGTCTCGTGCGTGATATCCTCGACATTTCCAAAATCGTAAACCTGTTCCGAGGGATCGATTACGTAGGGTTTTTGACCGATTTCGCCGGGAATGCCCGGTTCCTGTGCATTCCTGAATATTTCACCGGACGCGGGTTCAACGCCATTCTGATCCAGGATTTCTTCATTGATCATGCCGTGTACCAATTTCTTTAATTCATTCACATCTTTGCGCATGTCAAAGAGTACCTTGTATAAAAGTTCTCTTTCGGATAATCCGGCCTGTTCCCGGTCTGATTGCTGCATATAAAGTGTCGGAAGGTAACTGCTTTCCGACGGTATATATTTAAGCAGCTTTTCTCCCGTAATTTCACGATTTATTTCGAGAACCGAAATCTGCTCAACCAGGTTTTTCAATTGACGGATATTTCCAGGGAACCTGTATTTGGTGAGCGCTATTTTTGCGTCGTCCGATAGCAAGAGCGGTTTTACTTTGTATTTTTCGGAAAAATCCGCAGCAAATTTTCTGAATAACAATTCAATATCGGATCCCCGCTCTCGGAGCGCGGGCACATAAATCGGCACGGTATTCAGCCTGTAGTAAAGATCCTGTCTGAATTTTCCCTTCTCCACATTTTCCAGAAGGTTAACATTTGTCGCCGCAACAACCCGAACATCTGTCTTTTGAACTTTTGAAGAGCCTACCTTAATAAATTCGCCATATTCCAACACCCGCAGAAGTCTCGCCTGAGTGGCCAGCGGCATTTCGCCAATTTCATCGAGAAAAATAGTCCCGCCGTTCGTTACCTCGAAATAACCCTTTCTGGCCTCATGGGCTCCTGTAAATGATCCTTTTTCATGTCCGAATAATTCGGAATCTATGGTGCCTTCGGGAATTGCTCCGCAATTTATGGCAATAAATTTTCCGTGTTTTCTGGCGCTCAAATGGTGAATAATCTTTGAGAAAGACTCTTTACCGCTTCCGCTTTCGCCTGTAATTAATACCGTCATATCGGTCGGAGCTACCTGGCTTGCAACCTCAATGGCGTGATTCAGGAGTGGAGAATTGCCAATAATGCCGAATCTTTGTTTGATATTTTGAATTTCAGGATCGTTCACAATTCAAGTATTTTTATTTAGTTGATGGTTTTACCTATTAATGTGGCCGTCGTACAATCTGTCACCAGAACATCTACATACTGTCCTTTTTCATGATTTTTTCTTGGAAAAACGACCACCTTGTTGGCGCTGTTTCGTCCCTGCAGATGTTCACCCGAACGTTTTGAAACACCTTCGATCAGGACCTTATGAACCTTATTAACATCCTTTTTATTTCTTGCCAGAGAAATTTCCTGCTGTTTTGCAATAATTTCATTTAACCTCCTCTTTTTTGTTTCCAGGGGAACATCATCCTGAAATTTTTTCTCCGCAGGCGTGCCCGGCCGTTCCGAATAAATGAACATATATGAAAAATCATATTGGGCGTATTCCATGAGCGATATCGTATCTTTGTGTTCCTCTTCGGTTTCTGTACAGAATCCGGCGATCATGTCCGACGAAATTCCACATTCCTCACCCAAAATCGTTCGGATCGAATCGATTTTTTGAATATACCACTTCCGGGAATATGTCCTGTTCATCATCTTAAGTACCCTGGAATTGCCGCTTTGGGCAGGAAGATGAATGTATTTGCAGATGTTATCGAAACGCTTCATCGTATATAAAACGTCATCGGTAATGTCTTTAGGATGTGAGGTGGAGAACCGGATGCGCAGCCCGGGATCAATTTTTGCAACCATTTCAAGCAACTCGGCAAAGTTGACAACTTTACGTTCATCGGCCCGTTCGATCCGGGCCCTGCCGTGTAAGTCGGAATTCGGAGACCATTTGTAAGAATCAACGTTTTGTCCCAACAACGTTATCTCTCTGTATCCTCGATCCAAAAGATCCCGCGCCTCCCGAACAATGGACTCGGGGTCGCGGCTTCGCTCTCTTCCCCTGGTAAATGGAACAACACAAAAGGAACACATGTTATCGCATCCCCTCATAATGGAAATAAATGCGGTGACCCCGTTTGAATTTAACCGTACCGGGGTAATATCCGCATAGGTTTCTTCCCTGGAAAGAAAAGTATTCACAGCCTTATGGCCTTCATCGACTTTATTCACCAGGTTTGGCAAGTCGCGGTATGCATCCGGGCCAACCACCAGGTCAACGATCTTCTCTTCTTCAAGTAATTTGCTTTTAAGCCGTTCGGCCATACAGCCCAATACCCCGACGGTGATATCCGGCCGCTTTTTCTTTAAGCTGTTGAAATGATTGAGCCGGTTGCGGACGGTTTGCTCCGCGCGCTCCCGTATTGAACACGTATTGATCAAAATCAGATCGGCCTTTTCCGATTGGGAGGTCGTATCAAAATCTTCTTTTTTCAAAATGGAAGTCACGATTTCACTGTCTGAAAAATTCATCTGACATCCATAACTTTCTATATATAACTTCCTCTTCTTCCCGGTATCACAATCTCTGCTCACAAGCATGTTGTCCTTGCTATTTTCATTTTCTGAAATAATCCCGATATCGCTTATTACCTTTTCCATAAACTTCTTTTTACAACCTTTTCGTTTCAGAAAAACCGGCTGCAAATATACGAATAATGTAGTGAATATGACAGATTGGCAGACCTAAAATCCCGCGATGATTTAAATTTCGGGTTAAATCTCATTCAGAGGTGTTGGGAGGCATTCATCACTTTCTACCTCTCCGATTTTTCTTTGTGTGCTTTTGAAGAAATAGTTATCCCGCAAGGACCTGTGGAAAAGCCCCAAACGGGCTCCAAGAAAATATCCGCATATTTTTAGGTAAGCGTTCACAATAATTTGGCCCGGAATGCGGCTTTTTACATCAACCCAATGCCTCCAGAAGCGACTCCGCTTTGAGCAGACACTCGTTGTATTCATATTCCGGGTCCGAATCACAGGTAATTGCGCTTCCTACGTGAAAGGAGATCATGTTTGTGCCTGCATGATATACAATAGATCTGATCACCACATTTAAATCAAAGTTCCCGTCCGGCTCAAAAAAACCTATCGAACCCGAATACAGTCCGCGCGCCGATTGCTCGAGTAGTTCAATTTCTTCCATCACCCGAATTTTCGGCGCACCGGTCATGCTTCCCATGGGAAAGGCATTTTTGATTATTTCGGTTGGATCTGTGGTTTTTTTACATTGTGCGGAAACAGTTGATATCATTTGATGTATCTTTTTAAATGTATATATACCAAATAATTCTTCGACCTGTACGCTCCCTGTCTGTGCGCTTTGTGCCAGATCATTTCTTACCAGATCTACGATCATGAGGTTTTCCGACTGTTCCTTTTCGCTGGTCTTCAACCTATTTTTGAGAAGCTCATCTTCAGCGCGGTCAAAACTTCTGCGTATGGTTCCTTTGATCGGCTGAGAAATTATTTTGCTTCCATCCTTTTTTAGAAATCGTTCCGGAGACGTACAGATCAGAAAAATGTCCTTAAACTTCGCCAAAGAAGAAAAGGGCATTGGAGAAATGGCATTGATCTTTTGATAGCATTCAAAAGGATCAAAGGATATCGCCCTCGAGGTAAATTCCATACAATAATTTAATTCATAAAACTCACCTTCGACAATCGATGCTTTAATTTTCCCGATGTGATCGATGTATTGCCATTTTGGTGTATTTGAAATGATCGGCTCAATGTTGAAACCGGAAACTTTTTGTCTCGGGGCGCAGCGTATGATCTCGCTATAGACCTCGTCCGGATTGAAAACGGATTCGATAATGATTGCCTGGAGTTCAAAATGAATGATTGTCTCAGGAACATAAAAACCCAGATGGTTTACGGGCACGGATGACGGATTGTTGCTGGAGAGCGCTTCAATTTCGTTTTTAAGTTCGTAGCTAAAATAGCCAAACAGCCAATCCCTGTTATCATTTATCAAATGATTAAGATCGGATAAAGAGTTTTCGTTGCACTCGACGAAATCCCTTTTGCCGGCAAAAAGTTTTTCCGGGAAGGAGCCGTAAAGAGACGGATAGTTGTTCCCATTGCAATATAAAAAATAGTCTTTCCCGGTCGCCCAGGAAAACAATTTGGGCATCTCAGTCTTTGAAAATGTAAATGATTTCCGTTTTCTCCCGCTCATGAAATTTTTTTGGGTAAAGGTATCTATTGTGCCGGTCTATTCAGAGATTGTTGTTCATAATTTGGAAAACCGTGCCTGATCTGAAGCATTCGGCGAATTTTCCGGGGCACAATGGATTGATTTGAATTCTGGCGAACCGATGTTGCACAAGCCCGTCGCAATAAGCCCTTCGCCCGCCTCGTAATTCCCGGGATGGTGTCCGTACTGCCTGAACAAATTGGACCCCTTTTGGGGAGGCAGGCGTGGGCCCGGGAAGGGTACTCGTGCAACGTCAGTTGCCATTTCAGACGAATCATCCGGATCAATTAAAAGATCCAAAACTTTAAATATGTAAATATCAATGATACTTTTGCATCCTTAAATAAATTTTCAAAATGGCGTTGATAATACCGGTTCGAGGAATCGAACCCAAATTTGGAGCGAATTGTTTTATTGCTGATAATGCAACTGTAGTGGGCGAGGTGGTTATGGGAAAAAACTGTAGTGTCTGGTTTAATGCGGTTGTGCGGGGAGATGTACATTCCATAACGATCGGTGACAACACAAATATCCAGGATGGCGCGGTCATACACTGTACCTATAAAAAGGCAAAGGTAGTGATCGGCAATAATGTATCAATTGCTCATAATGCGGTGGTGCATGGATGTACCATCGAGGATAATGTATTAATAGGCATGGGGGCAATTGTTATGGATGATGCAGTAGTAAAAAGCGGATCGATCATTGCCGCCGGAGCCGTTGTGTTGGGGAATACAATTGTGGAATCCGGTCATATTTATGCCGGCACCCCGGCAAAAAAGGTAAAACCGGTCGGAAATGCGCTTCAGGATGTCTTTTCAAGAACGGCGACCAACTACATCAAATATGCCAAATGGTTTACCGAGGGGAATATGGAATACTAAAGTTTGCCCAGGATATCTTCAATGATTGGCCCGGCATGTAAGCGCCCGTTTTCAATAAATACCTTGGCAGTTTCTTCTCCGCCGATTATTGATCCGCCAAGGTAAATGCCTTCAATATTTGATTCCAAAGTATCCATGTTCAGTTTTGGAATAAGGTGCTCTCCTTCCAGGGAGATGCCGACCTTTTCAAGGAAATGTATGTCCGGCCGGTATCCTGTCATGAGAAATACAAAGTCCGCATCTATTTGCTTTGTAGTCCCATCATCGAGATTCTCGATTTCTACGGACCGCTCGTAAATTTGCTTTATGCGATGTTTGAAATATGCTTTTATTTCATCCTTTTTAATTCGATTTTCCAGGTCCGGAACAATCCAGTATTTGGCTCTTTTATCCAAAGTTTCAAAGATATGAACCACGGTCACGTCCACATCGTTTCTGTAGAGGTCCAAAGCGGTTTCAATTGCGGAATTAGCTCCGCCGACAACTACTACTTTCGTTCTTGAATATCTGAAAGCTTCGTCGTAATAATGAGATACGTGCGGCATGGTTTCACCCGGGATTTCCAGATACCTTGGCACGTCGTAATAACCGGTGGAAATAATTACCTTCTTTGCTTTTAATATTTCATTTGCCGAGCTCAATGTGAAAACCTTACCTTCCCGGGTTACATTGTCGATCCTGGTAAACAGCTTTAGGTTCAGGTCGAAGTGATTTACAACTTTCCGGTAATACTTCAATGCTTCTGTTCGGGTAGGCCGGGTACCCATGGAGACAAACGGTACGTTTCCTATTTCTATATTTTCCGAAGTAGAAAAGAAAAGCATATTTACAGGGTACCTCCTGATCGATTCGGTAATATTCCCTTTATCGACTATGAGGTAATTAAGGCGGTGTTTTTGGGCTTCTATCCCGCAGGAAAGTCCGCAGGGGCCTGCGCCGATTATAATTATATCGTAAAGTTCCATGGTTGCTAAAGTATTAAAACTTAAGGCATATTTTCAAATTTTAGCCTGGTCTTGTCCGAAATTATAACTAAAGATGACACTTTATTAAATGGATTTCCTGGAAAGTTTGTTAGCTTTAACCCGAAAAATTATAAATTTTTCCTGCCTGCGGCAAGGCGGGCGCCCGAAGGGCCGATGATTATCCCGATGCGTATTTGATTATGATTCAATCTTTTGCAGATATATTGTTCTTTAGAAAATGATTTATTGTAAATAAATCGGGGCATTCATCCATTAATCGAAACTAGACACATGAAGGTAGGAATATTGACGGCCGGCGGGGATTGTCCCGGGCTTAATGCCGCCATTCGCGGCGTTGGAAAGACATTGCTTTTAAAGTATAACGCCAGGGTGTATGGGATATCATCCGGATTTTTGGGTTTGATCGAAAATGATGTCAGGGAATTAACCGAAGAAGACCTTTCGGGAATTTTAACTTTGGGTGGGACAATTCTCGGTACCTCACGGGAAAAACCCTTTAAAAAATCAAAACATTTTCTTCAGGAGATCGACAAACCGGCGATAATTAAAGCGAACTACGATAAATTGGAGTTGGATTGTCTGGTTTGCATCGGGGGAAATGGTACGCAAAAGACCGCGTCAAAACTGTCGAAATATGGAATCAATGTGATTGGCATGCCCAAAACCATTGATAATGACGTTTTTGGTACCGAACAGACATTCGGTTTCCATTCTGCCGTTGAGATTGCAACCGGGGCAATTGACCGGTTGCACACCACAGCCAATGCTCATAAGCGAATCATGGTCATTGAACTGATGGGGCACCATGCCGGTTGGCTGACGCTTTACGCGGGCGTGGCCGGTGGAGGTGATGTGATATTGATCCCTGAAATTCCGTACGACCTGGAATTGGTCGCGGATTATCTCAGAGACAGGCAGGCGAGGAATAAGAATTCATCCATTATCGTCGTTGCCGAGGGAATAAAAAAAGGGATGTCGGCCGGCCATTACATTGCCACAAAATTGAGCAAACTGGTGGAAGAGCAGATGCGTGAAACCGTCTTGGGATACATTCAGCGGGGAGGCACGCCCTCGCCGATGGACCGGATCCTTGCCACCCGGTTCGGAGCGTATACCGCGCACCTTATCGCCAAAGGTAACTTTGGTCAAATGGTGGCTTTGCAAAATGGTCGTATTACCAGCGTTTCTCTGAAGGAGACAGCAGGAAAACTAAACCTTGTTCCAAAAGATCATCCGCTGATTAAGCGGGCATTGGATATTGGCACCTGTTTTGGAGCTAAATTTGACTAAAAGGCAAAACCGGATATGCAAAAGGAATATCAGCTTCACCTGTTGCCTGAAGAGGCAACAAATCCGGCTGCATTAAAATCAATCGTCGCGAGAAAAACGGGTGTCCGGGAAGATGAGATTAGCCACATCGAAATTCTTAAGCGATCGATTGACGCGAGGAAAAGGCCGGTAAAAATCAATCTGAAGGTAGCTGTTTTCATAAATGAGGATTTCGAACGTGTGGAGATCGCAGTGCCGGCCTTTGGGGAGGTTTCGGGTGCCGACGAAGTCATCATTATTGGCGCGGGACCTGCCGGGCTTTTTGCCGCCCTGAAATGTCTTGAGCTGGGAAAGAAACCCGTAATATTCGAGCGGGGCAGAGATGTGCGCACCCGGAGAAGGGATTTAAAAGCCATCAATATCGATCATAAGGTCAATGAGGATTCAAATTATTGTTTTGGAGAGGGGGGAGCAGGTACCTATTCGGACGGCAAATTATATACCCGGTCAAAAAAGCGGGGAGACGTAAACGAAGTTTTGAGACTTCTGGTGGCGTTTGGAGCGTCAAAAGAAATATTGGTAAATGCGCATCCGCACATCGGGACAAACAAATTACCCGGGATTATAAGCGCTATTCGGGGATTTATACTAAATCATGGGGGGGAGTTTCATTTTAACTCCAGGGTTTCCACTATTTGGATTGAATCAAAGTCAGTACGGGGAATTAAAATCCGGGGCGGAGATCTTGTTCATTCGGGCAGGATCATCCTTGCAACAGGTCACTCGGCCCGGGATATTTTTCAAATGCTTGTTCGTGAGAAGGTTATAATCGAACCGAAAGCGTTTGCACTGGGCGTAAGAGTAGAACATCCACAATCCTTAATAGACCGCATTCAATATCATTGCGCCACACGAGGGCCCTTTTTGCCGCCGGCGCCTTACAGCATCGTTCGACAGGTTGGCGGTCGGGGAGTTTATTCGTTTTGCATGTGTCCCGGAGGCATAATTGCTCCCTGTGCAACGAGCCCCGGAGAAGTCGTGACAAACGGTTGGTCTCCGTCCAAAAGGGACCAGCCAACCGCAAATTCGGGGATCGTAGTTGAGCTGAGGATGGAAGATTTTATCAATTTTAAAGATTTCGGCCCGCTGTCGGCCATGGAATTTCAGCGGTCGATAGAACAGTCGGCCTGGCGGGAAGCCGGGCAAACGCAAAGCGTTCCCGCTCAAAGAATGGGCGATTTTGTCCGGGGCAGGTCATCCGCTGATTTGCCGGTAACATCTTATAAACCTGGCGTGAGTTCGGTGGAATTGGGGCGTGTGCTTCCCCCCTTCATTTACAAAAGCTTGCAACAGGGCTTCCAATTGTTCGGGAAATCCATGAAAGGGTATTTGACCAATGAGGCGGTCGTGCATGCACCTGAATCCAGAACCTCTTCGCCGGTCCGGATCCCCAGAGATCCGGAGACCCTGGAGCACGTTCAGATCAAAGGGCTCTATCCGTGCGGAGAAGGGGCCGGATATGCCGGCGGTATCGTTTCCGCGGCGATTGATGGAATGAAATGTGCCGCAAAATGTGTCTCATCGATGAAATAACGGCCGTTCAAGGAATGTGGACAGCGTGTTTCAGGCTGGACGCGTTTTAACATTTTTTAACTTCTTAAATTATATAATAAAATTATAGTTGACGAGCTTTGAGAAACTTTCACTTAGTCACCTTTGAGGAATAATCTGGTTTCAATACAAATAGTCTGCATGTTTGCGTGGCTTGTCATTCATTCGGGAGATTTATTGGCTCAGCCGGCAATTCACCCCATGAAACCTTTGAGGGGTCTGGTCATGAGTGCAGATGGTGATGAATTTCTGGTCGGAGTTCATATTTATGCCAAAGTTGCTCATGCGGGCAGTGTTTCGGATCAAAAGGGCGTCTTTGAAATGATGGTAGATCAAAACGATACGCTGGTCGTTACGTTTGTGGGATATGAGCGCCAGATAATACCGCTGGTTTATTTTAGAGACGAGCACATCGATCTTGTAATTCAAATGGATTCCGAGGTGATTGAATTGCCCGGTATTACCATTTTTGGGGAACCGAATATCGATTATCTGAAAAGAAAGGATAGAAACCCGCTTAAGATCCACGGGTTGAAACCTCCGCCGGAAGGACCGGAAGTCGATGTGCCGGTGGGAAGCCTGGATTACGGCCCCTTATCGAGATGGGGCAAGGAGGCAAAGGAAAAGCGAAAGCTATTGAAAGTATACCGGGAGACTCAGCGCCAGCGAATTTACGTTCAAACGGTCTCTTCCGATTCGGTCAGAAATGTTTTTATGTACCGATACGGGATAAATGAAAAAGAATACAATGATTTCATCATATTTCTTAATTCTTATAATCCTCTGATGGACCGGCAGGACCCGGAGGACATTATACGCGTTATGCACAAAACGTTCCTGGAATACAGGCCGGCCAGGGAGTAACATCCAAAGCGGCAGGAGCGCGTATTACGCATTTATCCGGTACGGGTATGATATCTGTGCCCCGCTTTGTTATGCCGTGAGGGCGTCTGCCTGACGGCAATGGCCCTGGCCGGCGGGTCGGACGATTTTTTCAGGTTGATAAAGGCATTATTTGCGAATTAAATTATATTAGAGTTTTTTACCCGAAAATGAAATAAACATGAAGAATTTTTCGCGCAGATCTTTTGTCAAGACTGCCACCGCGGTTTCGGCAGGTGCAATGATTTTGCCAACTCTAAAGAGTTGTGCGCCAAACAGTAAACTTAATTTAGCTTTCGTGGGCGTCGGAGGGAGGGGCGGCGCCAACCTGAAAGGGTGCGCTCAATTCGATGATCGCCAGGTGTCGACAAACAATATTGTCGCCTTGTGCGATGTGAGCGAAGCGCGCGCGGCTTCGGGATTCGATCAATTTCCGAAGGCAAAGCGTTTCACAGACTTTCGGAAAATGCTGGATAAAGTGGGGAAGGAAATCGATGCGGTTGTAATTACTACTCCGGACCATACACATTTCCCGGCGGCGATGGCGGCCATGGAATTGGGCAAGCATGTGTATGTAGATAAGCCGCTTGCGCACAATATCTGGCAATTGCGCACCTTGCGCAAAGCAGCAAAATACTATAAAGTGATCACTCAGCTTGGGAATCAGGGACATACGACCGAAGGGATCCGGTTTGTGAAAGAATGGTACGAGGCGGGAATTCTGGGAGAGGTAAAAGAAGTTATTGCCTGGTTCAACGGACCTCATTTCCATGAAAAGGGTTATTTTTTGAAGCCCGATAATTATCCTCCTGCGCCTGAGGATGTTCCGGCAGCGCTTGATTGGGATTCATGGCTGGGACCGGTTGCAGAGCGGGCGTACAGCCACTTCTATCTCCCGAGATTTTGGAGAGGCTGGTATGAATTTGGCAATGGAGAATTAGGCGATTGGGCATGTCACACGCTCGATGCGCCATTCTGGTCGCTGGATCTTGGCATGCCAGCTTCCGTTGATTCCGTTGTCAGGACGCCATCCCCGGAGGGATTTGTCTCCGACCGGTCCCAACTGCAGTTTAATTTCCCGGCGCGCGGGGATAAACCACCTGTTGTACTTCATTGGTATGAGGGAGGATTAAAACCGGAAAATCGACCCGAATGGCATATGGATGAATTGCCGGATTCGGGCATGATCATGGTAGGAAGTAAAAAATCTTTGGGTACCGGCGGAAGACCGAATAAACCAAGACTTTTGGTGCCTGATGAAGAATGGATGGCGTTTACAAAAGCAATACCAAAGAAAACGATTCCGAGGGTTGACGAAGAAAATCCGCAAGGTGAGTGGTGCAATGCCATCAAGGATGTCGGCCCGATGCCGGGGTCCGTTTTTGAATACGGGGCACAGCTCACGGAAATGGCGCTGGTAGGCGTTATGGCACAACGGTTTAATACCCGCATAGAATACGATGCTGAAAATATGAGGGTCACCAATCATCCTGAATTTGACCGGTACATCAAAGAACCGGTCCGCGAAGGTTGGTCGTATGGTGAAAATCTTTGGACGTAATATTAGTCCGGATTGCCTCAAGATCAATAAGATAGGTCCTCCCCTTGGGCATCCGGGATCGGAATGCCCAAGGGGAGGTTTTATTTGCTGCCGAACGGTCCGCTAGATTAAAAGCAATGTCCGCTCTACGGAGATTTTAGGTGCGGTTCCTGAAAAATATCGTACTATTCCTCTTCAAAATTTTTAATGGTGTAAACAAATCCGATGCTGAGGGCCTGGCTTAGCTGAACTTCTTTGTCCTGGTCATAATCATAAACCATGATCCCGCTTAGTTTTACATCAAAATACTTGGCGATTTTTGCGCTGAGTATGGCATCGAGCCGGTGATCGATTTCATCGACATTAAAGGTCTCATAATTGGCGAATATCAAATACCTGAATTTCAGGTTTATATTTTCGTTCAGATCTTTATCAAAGTCGGCTAAAAACTGAAATGCCGATAGTTCCCATCGGGTTGTTTTACCTATTTCGACACCGTAATTGTTCTCTACATTTTGATACAGCTCCTTATCCCGGACCACCGTAAGCCTGGGCGCAAAAGGCGAAAACCTTAACTTGAAATATGGCTGAGGCACATATTCAAATCCAAAAGAGGTGGTAAAATAACCGGGCGCCATGAAATCCGATATTTTAATGGCCACTTCGCGGTCAAGGGCATCTTTCTCATACCTGTAACCTTTGGCAAACTGGGTCAAAATATTAAAGGCGCCATAGACATTCCATTTTGGGGCTATTCGATACCCGTATTTTGTATCGAGATAGACGCGGTCGTTATTCTTTCGGTAGCCTTGCCCGTCATTATTTACAAAACCAAACAACAGATCGATTTCATTATCCCAGGAGTTTTTACCCTTGAGATAATTTGCTTTAAAATTGATAAGTGCGTTCAACCCAATTGAATTTACGCCCCCGGCAGTCCAATTCTCCGAAAAAGCGGCCTGATTAAAATTCAACGATCCATTGAAAGAATTCTTCCAATAAGTTGTGTCTGAACTTTGTCCGTAGATCACTTGACTTGCCAGCAGGCAAATAATTAAAATAGTTTTCCTCATAAATCTTTCAGTCTTTTATTTTTCTTGATGGAGGTGAACATCCGTTTGCGGATATGGAATAGAAATACCTTCCTTGTCAAACGTTAATTTCACATTTTCGTGCATATCAAAATATATTCCCCAATAATCGGCAGTTTTGGCCCAAACGCGAACAACTAAATTCACTGAACTGTCGGCAAGTTCTTTTACGGCTATGAAGGGTTCTGCGGGCTCGTTCATAATGCGCGTATCGGCAGCAATGATTTTCGATAAAATATCTTTTGCTTTCCCGATATCGTCATCATAACCGATGCCGAATACGAAATCCACTCTTCTCAGGTCTTCTGCGGAATAATTTGTAATTGGTCCCGAGGAAAGCGGTCCGTTAGGGATGATAATTTTTTTGTTATCCGGAGTATGCAAAATGGTGTTAAATATCTGAATTCCGCTGACACTACCTATAAATCCCTGCGCCTCGATCACATCACCGACTTTAAACGGTTTGAATATCAATATCAGTACCCCTCCGGCAAAATTGCCAAGGCTTCCCTGCAGCGCCAGGCCGACGGCCAGTCCGGCGGCTCCGAGCATGGCTACAAAGGAGGTCGTTTGAATCCCAACCATCGAGGCCACGCTGATCAGCAACATTGCCTTAAAAATGACGTTAAAAAGCGATCCGACAAAGGGGACCAGGGAAGGATCAACTTCGCGCCTGGTCATGGTTTGTTTCAGGAATCTTACAAATGCATTAATTATCCATAAGCCTATCAATAAGGTTACTATGGCCAGCATAAGTTTTGGAGCGTATTCCACAGCCATTGTTATGCCACGGTCAACATAAGTGTTCATTTTTTCCATGGTCGACTTGAGTATGTGTGATTAAGTAATTGTGAAAAATTCAAGATACAAATATCTAATTTAATGTTAAAAAATCACTTATTGTTAAGTTATTTTTTAGTTTAAATGTTGCCAATCTTTGTGTGAAGGTTTGTGCTTTGGCCGGGAGCATATGTGAAGGCGGTATTATCGGCAGATCGTATAAACAGAATTTTTGATAAGAACTGAAAATATGCGATGTCAAATTGTTATACAACATAGTATTCATAGGTTTTCATTAAATTCTATATTTGAGTTTTTAAATCAACTTGCAACTTCAAAGGATGAAACAGGCCATGCCTGAGATAATTATTGAGACACACAGGATTATGATGATCAACGCACATGGTGAGGTTTCTGCAAATTTTAAACAGATGAAACCGGCGTGGCCGGAGCAAATTAAGGACACATGCGAGCATGATTATAGTTCCTGTATATCGGCAAACCAAAAAATATAAACAGATGAAACCGGTGTGGCCGGAGCAATTTCAGGACATATACAAGCACGATTATATATCTCTGTATATCGGCTAACTAAAAAATATAAACAGATGAAACATGTCATAAGCCGGGGAGCTGTTTGGGTTTCAATCGTATTGCTCGGATCTGCTTGCGATCGTCAGATCTCCGGGAGTACAAAATTCCTGCTGCTGCCTTCTTCGCGGACCGGTATGGATTTTAACAATTCGCTGAAAGAAACCCATCAAATGAATATCATTTCCTATCCCGATTTTTACAGCGGTGGCGGAGTCTCTATCGGAGACGTCGATAATGATGGTCTGAGCGATGTTTTTTTTACCGGGAACCAGGTTCCTGCGCGGCTGTATAAGAATATGGGCGGGTTAAGGTTTAAAGATGTTACAAAAGCGGCAAAATTGGACAAAATGGGACGGGGTTGGTTTACAGGTACCTGCATGGTAGATATCAACTCGGACGGGTATTTGGACATTTACATCAGCAAGTCGGGGATGGAGGCTCCCGATGACCGGGCAAATTTATTGTTCGTAAATAACCGCGACGGTACCTTCACGGAAAAAGCCCCTGCGTACGGATTGGATAACCGTGGATTTGGTGTGAATGCCGCGTTTTTTGATTATGACAACGACGGTGATCTCGATGCGTACATGGCCAACCAGGTATCTTCAAGACTCAATAGCAGTCACGCACAAAAGCTGAGACATGTTATTGATCCGTACGCAGGAGATAAGTTGTACGAAAACAAAAACGGTCGTTACGTCGACGTCACAAAAGCGGCGGGATTGTATAGCTCAAAAGCGGGATTTGCCCACGGCGCCGCTGTGGGCGACGTGAATAACGACGGGTGGGAAGATATTTTTGTCAGCAACGATTTTTTCGAATATGATTATCTCTACCTGAACAACGGGGATAAAACCTTTCGTGAAGTGATCAGGGAAGCGACAAGGCACATCTCTCTTTTTTCCATGGGAAATGATATGGCAGATTTCGACAATGACGGCTTACTGGATCTCATGGTTCTGGATATGGTCGCCGAAGATAACCGGAGGATGTATGAAAACACGGGAGGGAATAACGAGGAACGCTTTCAGCGGATGCTGCAGCATGGATTGCACCATCAATATATGTTTAATATGCTCCATTTAAATAATGGAAACGAAACGTTTAGCGAGATTGGGATGCTGGCCGGAATTTCAAGAACGGATTGGAGCTGGGCGCCATTGCTGGCAGATTTTGATAATGATGGCCTGAAAGACATCTATGTCTCAAACGGATTGCGAAAGGATATTCGCAATATCGATTGGGGAAATACCTATCGCAACATGACCCGGCTCGTGAAGGATTTCTCCGAATTTGAATCGTCTCAGTGGGACTTGCTTTTAAATTCATTACCATCTGAGAAAATTTCCAACTATATGTTCAGAAACAATGGAGATCTTACCTTTAGCAAGGTTTCGGATGATTGGGGATTGAGCCATAAATCCTGGTCCAACGGAGTGGCATTTGGAGACCTTGACAACGACGGCGACCTTGACCTTGTTGTCAATAATGTCGATCAGGAGGCATTTGTATTTGAAAACAGGCAACACGATTCAAACTACATTCGATTCAATTTCAAAGGATCGGAAAACAATCCTATGGGTTTGGGAACAAAAGTGAAAATTTATCACGGCGACAAATTCCAGTATCAGCAACACTATATATCCAGGGGGTACAGGTCAAGCATGGAGCCGGTCATGCATTTTGGCCTTGGAAGGGATAGTATTATCACAAAGATCGAAGTTAAATGGCCCGATGGAAGATCAATGACTTTTCGTGATCAAAAATCAAATAAGGTTGTTCGGCTGAATTATGAGGATGCAGGATCTCGTACCGTCTCCGGGCCCGGGGTGCCGACGTCATTGTTTTCGGATGTGACGGAAGAATTGGGGTTTGGAATTCGCCACCGGGAAAATGAAATGAACGATTTTATGAGGGAGCCCTTGTTGCCTTACAAACTTTCCGCTCAGGGACCGGCATTTGATGCCGCCGATGTAAACGGAGACGGCTTGGATGATCTCTTTCTCGGCGGGAGCTTTCGATACCCGGGCCGGCTCCTGTTCCAGGATAAAGCCGGGCAGTTTGTGCCTGTTCAGGAAGCATTGTGGAAGGAGGATCGTTATTACGAGGATGTTGATGCCTTGTTTTTTGATTCGGACAACGATGGAGATCAGGATTTATATGTTGTGAGCGGCGGCACGGAAAACACGCTTGAAAATAAAGGTCTTACAGATCGATTATATCTCAACGACGGTAAGGGCAGCTTTTTTAAACCGGCAGATGCTTTACCGGATTTTTGCAACAGTGGTTCTGTTGTCAAAAGCGGAGACATTGACGGTGACGGTGACCTGGATCTTTTTGTCGGAGGACGAGTAATCCCGGGCAGGTACCCGTTGCCCGCGGATAGCTATTTGCTCGTCAATACCCGAGGAAGATTTAGCAATGAAACCGATAACAGGGCAGCGGGATTTAACAATTTGGGAATGGTTACCGACGCTTTATGGTCGGATTATGATTTGGACGGTGATGTGGATTTGATCGTTGTAGGTGAGTGGATGGAAATTACCTTGTTCAATAATGATTCCGGCAAGCTTGAAAAAGTGGATAACCTGGCCAATGGCCTGGAGAAGTCATCCGGATGGTGGTGGAGTATCGAGGCGATGGATCTGGATGGCGACGGTGACGATGATTTTGTAGTTGGGAATATGGGGCTCAATTACAAGTTTAAACCTGCAGACGAACACCCACTGGAATTGTTTGCCGCTGATTTTGATAACAACGGAAAGACTGATTTTGCGTTCGGTCATTATCAAGATGGGAAACTCTTTCCGTTTTTCGACCGGGGAAAAGCCGTTAGACAAACCGCAGGGCTTGCCGACAGGATTCCGACAAACGACATGTACGCTCGCCTTGACCTCTACGAGATCTATGGGAAAGAAACGCTTGAAAACGCCTACCGCAAAAGCATATACCAGTTGAAAAGCGGTTGCGTGGAAAATCTCGGCGACAACAAATTTGAATTCAGACCTTTTGACAATTACACACAGATATCGAACATTAATGCAATTCTTTTAAATGACGCAAACCGCGACGGGAACACAGACCTGATTCTGGCCGGAAACCTCTATGCCATGGAGGCGGAAACAATTCGAAACGATGCGGGGGCGGGCGTGTGGATGCAGGGAGATGGCAACGGAACTTTTGTCCCCTTACGCCCGCATCAAAGCGGATTGTTTGTCGATGGGGATGTAAAAGAGATCAGAGAAATTAAAACGGCTTCGGGATCCATACTGGTCTTCGCAAGAAACAATGATTTTCTAAGGGCATATAAAGTCATTGATGATTCGAATCTCCGTTGATCCAACCCGAAGAATTGACGGAGCGAAGGCCCCCGGGGCTTTTCAACGTATCCGTTCCGGGCAAAGCTTCAGCAATCAGTATGTGAACGGTTAGCGTATAGAGCTCGTGCTGTGTTGTTTTGTCGAACGAAATTTGGGCGATCATGTTTTATGCCATATCGGGATGAACCCTATGGTACGGCATTTAACCCGAAAAATTCATAATTTTTCGCCCGAAGAGCGATCATTATTTTTATGCTCAAACAAGTAACCTTTTTGTGGGAGCACGCATTTTTTTGTTCCTCACATTCGAGGAATGAATAAAAGTAATGATCGGGGCTATCCCGATGCGTGTTTGATGATGATTCCATCTTTTACAGCTATGGTATTCTTTTGAAAATGATTTATTGGGAATAAACCGGGTTAAAATCAATGCCTGACATAGAGGACTCCGGAATTTTGACGGATTGAGATAAATCATCCGGGTTAACCCGAAGATAAGATTACGCAAATTGATCGATCATTTTTGCCCTTGCTCGAACCATGCGTTTTCCATACTCGCGCTCAATTTTGCTTTATTGTTTGAATCGGCCCGAAGATCTCTTCACAGGGTATTTTTAAAGGTAAAAAGTACAATTGATTTTCATTTCTTTTTGCTTTTTCGAAGAATGAACATAAATTGGCAGTAATTTATCGACCTGATCACCTTGCAAAAAGAACGGAAATTATATAGTACGCTCACGCTTAATGAGATATTCGTCAAGCTTTCGGAAGCTCCCGAAAAGGGGCTCTACGACTATTTTTTCAACAAGTATTATCAAAAACTCATTTGGTTTGCGCTGCTATACGTCAAAAACCATAATGCGGCGGAAGAGGTGGTCAGCGATGTATTGTTGAGCATCTTTAAAAAGCGGAGAAAAATCGCAAAGTACGATAATATTGAAGGTTATATTTTTATTTCCGTTAAAAATCAATCTCTTAAATATCTGAGGAAAAACAAGCGTCTGGTATTCTCCGAGAATTTTGAAAGCGAGGCAGACCTGTTGATGACCACCTCGGTCTCGCCGGAATACGAAGCACTTGAAAATGAGTTTTACGGCATCATTAAAAGTACGCTGGATTCCCTGCCTCCGAAAAGAAGACTTGTGTTTAGAATGATTAAAGAGGAAGGATTAAAGTACAATGATGTAGCTAAACTGCTCGACCTTTCCGTCAAGACGGTAGAGACCCATATGGGGCTTGCCTTAAAAACGCTCCACGAAAATATTTCCAAGTATGAGCGGGGAGAGTTTGTGGGCATTACGATGTATCCGGCTAAATCGTAATTTTTTTCACATCGCTTTCAGGGTATATCCTTTTGAAAGGATTATCCTATTGATCACTGTGCAGCAAGATGTCGGAATTGTCTACAAATATTGTTTATAACCTTATTGGAAAGAAACTTTCGGGACAGGCCTCGGCCTCGGAATTAAAGCAGTTGGACGATTGGATCAATTCGGGGGAAGAGTCAAAAGAAAAGTACGAGGAAATTAAATCAATATGGGCAAAAGTTAATTTCTCTCACGATAATACCGAACTCGTCTCCCAGGCCGAAGTGAACGAGCGGATCTGGAATGAGGTTTTTGAGCAGGAAAAAGAAAAACGTGATCGAAGGTTTGACAGTTCCGTATTCCTCAAGCTGGCAGCGGTGCTCATCATATTCGTTGTCGCCCTGTTTGTCGCCACCGAATTGATCGAGCCTCCGGAGCAGATTCCGGTGATTACTACGATAACCAAGGAGACAAAATCCGGACAGAAATCCACAATTACCCTGCAGGACGGCACCATTGTTTATCTAAACTCTGGTAGTAAAATTTCTTTTCTAAGCAATTTCAATGATAGCCTGAGAATAATAGAGCTCGACGGCCAGGCATTTTTTGATGTTTTTAAGGATAAGAGCAAGCCTTTCATTGTAAGATGTCGAAATCTGGAAGTAGAAGCCCTGGGGACTACGTTTGACGTAAATGCATATCAGAATGCTCCAATTCAGATCAGCCTGGTCACGGGATGTGTTCGATTGTCGCTTCAAAACAGGGCTGATCAGGATGATGTGTTCCTCAAACCGGGCAAATATTCGATTGTCGACCCGGCGGCGTACAGCTTTATTGAGTATGGAGATTTCGATGCCTTTGAGGTATTGGCGTGGAAGGAGGGGCGGTTAATTTTCAGAAACGAATCGATCTCCGAGATAATACCCAAACTGGAACTTTGGTATGGAGTGACTATTCAGATTGAATCCGGGATTAATTCGAGGAAGCCGTTCACAGGAATATTTGAAAAAGAAAACCTGCACAACATCCTGATGAATATGGGAGGTGTGCTGGATTTTGATTTTAATATTGAAGGAAATTTAGTTACAATAAATAAAAGAGACGTGCCTATGTAGATAATCGCAAACAAAAAGAAAGCAGCCGGCTTTAGCAAACCGGCCGCCCATTTTGAGCTGAGCGCCAACTCAATTCAAAATGAAAATTAAAATATGTTTAATCTCAACATCAAAATTATGAAGTTTAATTTACTAGACAAGCTAATTATGCTCTCAAAATATGCATTAAAAGGAGTATTGCTGCAATGTCTAATGCTCAGTGTGATATGGGCGGCCGATTTAAACGCCCAGGAAGTAAAGAGTGTTACGGATGTCAGCTTCAACATAAAAGTGAACGACGTCAGCCTTTTTGAACTGTTTCAGGTGATTGAAAAGAATACGGGCTTTTATTTTTCGTTTAGTTCGGATGACATAAGTGATGAGTTTTCCTATACCAAAAACAAAAAGAACATCTCGGTTCGGGACGTTCTTCTCGATGTATCTGAAAAAGCTGATTTAAAATTCAAACAGGTCAACAGGAATATCATCGTCCTGAAAAATGAAAAGAGCCATGCCATGCCCAAGGTGGAAGTCGTGATTCAGGGGATTACGATTACCGGAAAAGTGCTCTCAGGTGAGGATGATTCAGGCCTGCCCGGGGCAAATGTAATTGTAAAGGGGACATCGACCGGTACGGTTACGGATATTGAAGGCAATTACAGCCTTGAAGTGCCCGATGAGAATTCGATCATAGTCTTTAGTTCCGTAGGTTATGTTCAGGAAGAAATTGTGGTGGGGACCCAAACCGTCATTGATGTTACGATGGCTTTGGATATTACATCACTGGAAGAAATAGTCGTCGTCGGATATGGTGAGCAGAAAAAGGCAACGGTAACCGGTGCCGTTGCAAGTGTTGATGGAGAAATTGTTCGTGAATTTCCAACAAACAACCTTTCGGGCTCCCTTGTCGGACAGATTCCCGGTTTGATGGTGGTAAACAGATCCGGCGAACCCGGTGCCGATGATTCGGATATCCGAATAAGGGGGATTAATACCTTGAATGATGCCACCGCGCTTATTGTAATAGACGGAATTGCTAATAGAGATGGCGGACTTGCAAGACTTAATCCGGAAGACATCGAGTCTATTACAGTATTGAAAGATGCATCAGCCGCTATTTACGGGGCACAGGCAGCAAACGGTGTAATCCTGGTGACGACTAAAAGGGGAAAAGCCGGTCCGCCCGAGCTGAGCTTTTCATTGAATGCAGGGGCAAATCAAGCGACACGTTTACCGGAAGTATTGAATGCTCGAGACTATGCCCAGGCATTAAATGAAATAGATCTTTATCACTACAAATTACCTGAAGGCAGGTATAGCGAGGAAGATTTGAGGAAATTTGCCGATGGTTCCGACCCGTGGAGATATCCGAATACGGACTGGTATGGCGAAACGATCAAGCCCTGGTCGCCACAAGGCAATGCCAATATTTCCCTGTCAGGGGGAAATGCTGATGGTGTAACTTACTTTGTTTCTGCCGGAACCACATGGGAAGACGGATATTTCAAAAATAGTGCTGTCGGTTATAACCAACACAATTTCCGCTCAAACATCGACGCAAAACTCAGGAAAAATATAACCCTGAGATTTGATGTGTCGGGAAGACAGGAAATAAGAAAGTATACACAGACTCGTGGCGGAAGTACTTTCAGGTTCCTCTATGGGATGAAGCCGACTGAGCCTGCCTTCTGGCCAAAGCGAAGTACCGATGAAGAACGCTTGCCGGGCCCTGATTTTGAAGGCGGACAAAATCCGGCCGTAACATCAACAGATGTTACCGGATATAACAATAGTGACAACTATGTATTCCAAAGTAATGTTGGGCTCGATATCAACGACTTATTTACAGTGAGAGGATTATCGTTTGTTGCCAATGTAGCTATCGACAGATCATTTGAAGAGCATAAAAACTGGAGAACTCCATGGATGTTGTATCAGTGGGATAGAGTGACCATGAATGAAAACGGTGAGCCCGATTTGCAAGGTTCCCTAAAGGGAGGTACAGCTCCTGAATTGACCGAGCAAAGATGGAGAAGAAACGGATTTACCGGAAACATGAGATTTAACTATACGAGAAATATTGAAAATCACGGTTTTGGTATCATGGCTGGTGTCGAGCGTCAAACTACTGAAGATTACTATGTTACCGCGTTCAGAAATGAATATGTTACTGATCAGTTGCCTTATTTGGATTTTGGCGGGGACAATCTCAATAAGACAAATACCGGTGGATATAATGAAGACCTGGCGCGTTTGAATTATTTTGGGAGAGCAAATTATGCCTTTAAAGACCGATATTTGGTTGAGTTTGTATTCAGATACGATGGCTCACAAATATTTGACCCGGATTACAGATGGGGATTCTTCCCGGGCTTCTCGGCAGGTTGGGTAATGACGGAAGAAAACTTTATGTCGAATGTATCCTGGGTGAGCAGGCTGAAATTGAGAGGATCATACGGTACCCTGGGTAATGATAAAATCGATCCCTATCAATACCTGACATTATTTGAGTTTGGAGGCAACTACATCTTCAATGAAACGGTAGATACCAAAAGTGTCCGGCCTAAATCGGTTGCCAATGAAGGTGTTTCATGGGAAGTGGCAAAAAACTCAAACATTGGCATTGAAGGGTCTCTATTTGAGGGGAAATTCACTTTCGAATTTGATGTATTCAAAAATGTACGTACAGATATTTTGTTCCCAGCCAATGCATCTATTCCTTTGACGGCGGGATTCGAGCCACCGGATGAAAACATTGGTGAGGTAGAAAACAAGGGATTTGATTTCTCATTTGCCTTTAACGATAATATCAACGATCATACTTCATGGAGGATTGGATTCAACGGAGGTTATGCCAAAAACAAAATTCTGTTCTGGGATGAACCCCCGGGCAGATTGCCATGGCAAGTATCAACGGGAAAACCACTGGGACTGGACGCCAGAAATCCCGGGCTGGACCTGTATTACAATGCCATAGGTGTATTTAAAGATCAGGCAGCCGTAGATGCTTATCCGAGCTGGCCCGGAGCTGAGCCCGGTGATGTGATCTTTGAAGATGTAAACGGTGATGGGGAGATAACAGTGGATGACAGAGTTCGGTCTGATAAAAATAATTTTCCAAGATTTGTTGGCGGTATTACACTGGGATTCACCTGGAAAAACCTTGACCTGTCCATATTGATGCAAGGGGCTGCCGGAGCCGAACAATATGTAAAACTCTCATCTGGTGAATTTGGAAACTACTTACAGGATTTCTTTGATGGCAGATGGACAGCAGAAAACCCAAGCTCGACAAAGCCACGGGTATATAACAGGGATGACCAGTATTGGGCAGCACAGCGCAATACGCACTTCTTGCGAAGCACAGATTATATACGTGCAAAGAATGTAAGACTTTCTTATACATTTAATCCGGAATTATTATCAAAAGCAAGCATTAAATACTGTCAGGTATTCATAAGTGCAATGAACTTATTCACATGGGATAAATTCAAAGTCTTTGATCCCGAAAATAGCTCAAATGATCTTGCTGCGTATCCTCAAAGGAGACTGTTTAATTTAGGTTTGAATTTAACTTTCTAAACATGGTTAAGATGAAAAACATTCAAAAGATACTATTTATAGCGGTCATATCGGCTCTGATAAATGCATGTAGTCAGGATTTTCTAAACCTGAAACCAAAAGACAGCATCAGTGATGCCTCAGTGTGGGCGGATCCGAACCTGGTGGAACTCTTTGTGAACGAGATGTATCGTGGATTAGGTCATGGCCACCATGAGGCCGAACTTGGATCTATGGTGGATGAAAGCCATTTTATTCATAATTATGGTACAAATCAGGTGGTTGCATCCTTAATTACTCCTTCGGACATCGGACAGTGGAATGCCGGTAATCAGAATGCGTACAGATGGAGTGAGGTTTATAAGTATCTTAGAAATGCCTTGATGTTTATGGACAACATTAATGATGTCCCATTTGACGATGAAGATTGGCGTACCCGACTTAAAGGCGAAGTGCATTTTCTTATTGCTTATTATTATCACAATTTAGTTCGACTCCATGGCGGTGTGCCCATCGTGACACGCACCTACGGTTTAAATGATGAATATGAGATTCCCAGAAGCCCGTTGAAGGATTGCATCGATCATATTATTGCTCATGCTGATTCTGCTATAAGTATTCTTCCGGTCAGGATGGAAGGGGCTAATTTGGGAAGAGCAAATAAAGCGGGTGCGATGTCTTTGAAATCGAGAATATTGTTATGGGCTGCAAGTGATTTAGTACATGAAAACTGGTACGGCAGCTATGAGGAACCTGACCTGGTTACCATAGGAGGAGACAGAACCGCGGCATGGAGAGCAGCGAGAGATGCGGCAAAGGCCGTGATCGATTTGCCGGATTTTGCACTCGAAGAGGGAACCGGGGATCCATTCCAGGATTATACCAACCTTTTTGTTGAGAAGCGAAGCGATGAACACATTTTTAGCCGCTATTTCTTAGCCAAAAACGGATGGGATTCTGAAGATAACAATACGCACTCGCCATTGTTTAACGGCCCGAACGGTTATGCTGCATGGGCAGGTAATACACCGATTCAGACCTTGGTGGATGACTATGAGATGGCGGATGGAACTCCATTTGATTGGGATGATCCGACTCATGCAGCAGCACCTTATGAAAACAGGGATCCGAGGTTCTATGCATCCATTTTATACGATGGCGCTCCGTGGAGACAGCGACCTGCAAGTACGGCAAGTTATGATCCGACAAACAGGATCAGCATCAGGACTGTATATTCCGGAATGGAAAAAAATCCGGATGAAGTAGTATCTTATGGTATAGACACTCGCCAGGGACCTCAGCAAACCTGGAATGGAACATACTCCGGGTATTACCTTAGAAAGGCGATTGATATAGATGTAGATCCTGAATTTGTATATGATGGAGCAAACCAGGAGGTTCCATGGCATTTCTTTAGGTTAGGGGAGTTATATCTAAACTATGCCGAAGCCTGTATTGAACTTGGCGAAGATGATGAAGCCAAGAAATATCTCAATAGGCTAAGGAAGCGGGCAGGTATGCCAGATATCACGGAAACAGGTGATGCATTGCGACAGCGATACAGAAATGAGCGAAGAATCGAGATGGCCTTTGAGCAATCGAGATACTTTGATGTTCGTCGTTGGCTGATTGGTGAGCAGGTGTATAATAATGCCGAAGGGATTGTAATCAGCGAGTTTTCGGATGGCAGCGTATTGTACGAAGTGCAGGAAGTCGGACAGACGAGAGGCTGGAATGATAGAACAAACCTGTTGCCTATCTTGCAGGATGAGATGAACAGAAATCCAACGTTGATTCAGAACCCACTGTATTAAATTTTCAATAATTTTGAGTAATCCCGAAAGTCATCTGGTACCAGCCGGATGGCTTTTTTCTTTTGACTCAAAGAACATGTTTTTAGCATTGTCGGTCGCAGATAGGTACGTTCCCAATAGACTTATAATCAGACAAAAAAATGGCAACCACGTGAGGTGAGAAAGATGGAGTATATGGAACTTAAGAGATGGATTAATCCGGCAAATGCAATCATGGCTGTATCTTGTTTTATATTTTATTCCTGCGTGCAGGATAAGCCGTTATTTCGATTGTTAGATAATGAACAATCAGGCATTGCGTTTGCAAATACGTTAAATGCAACAGATTCACTGAACATACTTAGCTACGAATATTTCTATAACGGAGCATCCGTATCTGTCGGAGATTTCAATAATGACGGAATGAATGATCTGTTCTTTACAGGTAATATGGTCCCCAATAAATTATATCTTAATCAAGGGGACTTGAAATTTAACGATGTTTCATCCATCGCAGGAATTGAAAACAAAGGTGTTTGGAATTCCGGATCTGCGGTCGCCGATGTGGATAATGACGGGTTTTTAGATATTTATATATGCACCAACGTAGGAAATGATTCTGTTGATCGAGCAAATTTTTTGTACATAAGTAATGGGCTTAATGAAGATGGGGTCCCCACATTTACAAACAGAGCAAAGGAGTATGGTCTGGAAGAATTTGGATTCAGTCAAAATGCAGCTTTTCTTGATTATGATCTGGATGGCGATCTTGATTTGTACGTGCTTACCAATTTTGTGATGAAACGCGGACCTGCAAACTACCGTCCAAAAATCACAGACGGATCTGCCAGAAATAATGATCGACTGTATAGAAATAACGGAGATAATACTTTTACTGATGTTACCATTGAGGCGGGAATCGTTTATGAAGGGTATGGGTTGGGTATCGCTATTGCCGATCTGAATCTGGATGGATGGCCGGATATTTTTATAGGAAATGATTATGTGACCAATGATCTTGTTTATATCAACAACCAAAACGGAACATTCTCAAACAAGGCAAAAGAAGTGCTGAAACACCAATCAAGATTTTCGATGGGGTGTGATGTCGCGGATATAAATAATGATGGTTTGGTGGACATCTTTACATTGGATATGCTGCCGCGGATCAACTACCGAAAGAAAACATCTTCGGGAGGAGGAGTTTCTTATAGAACCTATATCAGTACGGAGCGATTTGGATATGAATACCAGTATATCCGCAATATGATGCATATCAATAATGGAAATGCCCCTTTCAGTGAAGTCGGGCAAATGATGGGTTTACATCAGACTGAATGGTCATGGTCACCTCTATTCGCTGATGTGGATAATGACGGTTATCGCGATTTATTAATTACAAATGGATTCCCATCGGATCTTACAGACATGGATTACATCGGATTCAGGAGCGACGTAGGCTCTTTTACCAAGCCTGAACAGCTTTTGATGATTCTCCCTGATTTACATTTGCCCAATTATGGCTATAAAAACCACGGGAATCTCGAGTTTACGGATAATACGGAGGAGTGGGGCCTCAATACCCCTTCTTATTCCAATGGTGCAGCTTTCGCAGATCTGGACAATGACGGTGATCTGGATTACATCATAACAAACATTGATGAAAAAGTACACCTTTATGAAAATACATTGTATGCCGGAGGTCCGGACGAATCGGAACCCAACTACTTGAGAATAGAGTTAATAGGAAA
>JAKSDO010000057.1 GCA_022360055.1 Cytophagales bacterium
CATAAAATTGCCTGTTGATGATCGTTGGGAAGCAGGCAACTATATTGTTGAAATAGAATCAAAGGATGTGTATGATCAACCGGTATTAAGTAAAAGCAAATTCAAATTGAAAGGTGATAACTCATCCTCGGTTACCAATAACCTTATAGTGTTTCATAGTCTGGACAAATCCAAATACACGGCAGGAGACAAAGTGAACTTTACTATTGGTTCTGCTTCTGATGATGTAACGGTGACCGTTGATATAGAAAAGGATCATAAAGTAATTAGTACTCAGCTGATCCATTTATCCAATAATACACACACGTTTTCAATTCCGGTAAAAAAATCAGATACCCAAGGATTCGCTATTCACTTTCATCTAGTCAATTATAATGGTTTTAAAGCAGGCACACAAATCATTAATGTGTATGAGCCGAAAGAGGAATTGCATATTGAAACTGCTACGTTTAGAGATAAACTGCAGCCAGGAGCAAAGGAGACCTGGAGCTTTACAATCAATGGTTCAAAAAAGGCCAGGGCAGAAACTGAAGTGCTGGCTTCGATGTATGACGCTTCCCTGGATCAGTTTAAATCGCATAACTGGAGTTTCGACCCGAAAATCAAATCAAGGTATTACACAAACAATCAGAGTCGCGCATATAACAGTTTTCGAACAGAAAATTTTAGGATTAGGAATCTGCTTTATCCTTCATTTTATATTCGTGAACAACAATTTGACAGGCAGGACTGGTTTGGATTCAGCCTGGATAATAATAAATACGTTCAACAGCAGTACTTGCAAAGGTTAAGCGTCATTTATTACGATACAATAAGGCAGGAATCCAAAATCACTATTTCAAATGATAATAAAAGGCAGGACGGATTTGTTTACGGTCGAATTGTTGATTTGCAGGGTGCGCTATTGCCAGGTGTTAATGTCATTGTGAAAGGCACAAAAAGAGGTACAGTGACTGATATGAATGGAGAATATGCGATCCGGGTAGGGAAGGGAGAAGCGTTGGAGTTTAGTTATATAGGGTATGTCAATACCGGTGTTGAGGTGGGGAAAGAAAATATAATTGATGTGCAATTATCGGAAGATATCACCCGGCTGGAGGAAATTGTTGTGGTCGGATATGGAGTTCGGAAAAAAGCCAGCTTGACAGGTTCCGTTGTCACCATTGCGGATGAGGAAACGGTGATTGAAGAAATAGTTTTTGAGGAAGCACCGGAAGAAGAGTTGGCTGGAAGAATGGCGGGAGTCAGTGTTACCAATGCAGCCGGAGATGCATACAAATTATTAATAAGAGGAGTTTCTTCAGTAAATGACAATTCGAATCCTTTATATGTGGTGGATGGAAAGGTTATTATGGATGCTTCACAGATTTCAGAGGATGATTTAGCATCTATATCCGTATTGAAGGGATCTAATGCTACGGCGCTTTACGGAGCTCGCGCTGCCAATGGCGTTATATTGATAACGACAAAATCCGGACAAAAGAAATTGGATGAAGAATTGGCTAAAGTACGTGCGCGGAAAAACCTGAAAGAGACTGCTTTCTTTTACCCTCATTTGAAAACAGATAAAAAGGGAAATATAAGCTTCTCTTTTGATACTCCGGAAGCATTAACGAGATGGAAATTGCAATTATTGGCGCATACAAAAAATGTAACAAGTGCTACTAAAACGTTGCAGGCTGTTACCACCAAAGACCTGATGATCATTCCTAACGCGCCACGTTTTTTAAGGCAGGGAGATGAGCTGGTTATTTCTGCTAAGGTCACCAACCTGACAAGCAATACCATGAATGGGATGATTGGCCTTCAGTTGAGCGATCCTTTCACTGGTGAGGATGTGAATGAGGAATTTGATAACTTAAATAGAAATAAATCATTCAAGGTAAATTCACAAGGGAATACAGAGGTTTCCTGGAGACTTTCAATACCGGAAAATAAGGACATTGTTCAATATAGAATCGTTGCTAAAGCGAATGATTTTAGTGATGGAGAACAAAACGTCTTACCCATCTTATCAAACCGGATGCTAATTACGGAGACTTTGCCCATGCAAGTAAGGACCGGTGAGTCAAAAACATTCTCATTGGAAAAGCTGAATAATAATAACTCTTCTACGCTTCGGCATCACTTACTTACGCTGGAGGTGACTTCCAATCCGACCTGGTATGCGCTTCAGGCCTTGCCATACCTGATGGAGTTTCCTCATGAATGTGCTGAGCAGACCTTTGCCCGTTACTATGCCAATGCACTCGCAAAGCACATTATCGACAAAAACGATGATATTAAAAATGTTTTTGAAAGCTGGTCTGCCAAGGGTGAAATAAGAAGTAACCTGGAAAGCAACGAAGATTTGAAATCCATTATGATCCAGGAAACGCCATGGCTGCGCGATGCACAAAGTGAAAAAGCCCAAAAAGAACGAATTTCAACGTTGTTTGATGAAAGTTATTTGAAAGAATCACTGGATGCCTCTATATACAAATTAGAACTGATGCAATTGAGTAATGGTGGTTTTCCGTGGTTTAGCGGAAGCCATTTGCCAAACCGGTACATTACCCAACACATTGTGCTCGGTCTGGCACATTTACAACACTTGAACGTAGACTTTGAAAACTTTAAAGCCAATTATATCCTGAAAAATGGTCTCAAATATCTGGATAATCAGATTCTAATGGATTACAATGATCTCCTGAGTCGAGCAGAGGAATATTATTCAACAATAGAGTCCAAGGAAGAATATCTGAAGAAAAACCATCTTAGGCCCATACATATTCAATATCTATATATGCATAGCTACTTCCACGATTCTATTATCTCCGAAAAAAGCAAGCCGGCATATGACTATTTCAAAAATCAATCGATGGTCTATTGGCAGGACTTTAATCCGTATATGAAAGGAATGATTGCTCTAATCCAACACAGGGCAGAAAACCTAAAAATGGCAAAAGACATTATCCACTCTTTAAAAGAGAATAGTATTACTAATGAAGAGTTGGGCATGTATTGGAAAAAGAACGCGGAAAGTTGGCACTGGTTCTATGCCCCAATAGAAACACAATCGCTGCTTATAGAGGCTATTTCAGAAATTGAAGCCAATGACACGACTCAAACTGAGCAAGAAAAAGTGAGGACTATTGATTATCTGAAGATTTGGCTCTTAAAAAACAAGCAAACAAATCGATGGCCCACTACCAAATCTACTACAGAAGCCATCTATGCGCTCTTGCTTGAAGGGAGTGATTGGCTTTCAGTCACAGAACAGGTAGAAGTGAGTATCGGGAATCAAAAAATTGAACCGGAAAATCAGCCTGAAGTTGCGACCGGTTATTATAAAGCTGCCTGGGCTTCTGAAGAAATTGGACCCTCCAAGAGTAATGTAACCATGACAAAGAAAGACCAGGGGATTGCCTGGGGAAGTCTTTATTGGCAATACTTTGAGGATCTGGACAAAATTACTCCTGCCGAAACACCACTGAAGTTGTCAAAGGCAATTTTCAATGTAATAAACACATCGAGTGGCCAGGTACTACAAGCGGTGGATGATACCACCCGGCTGCAAGTAGGAGATCTGATACGCGTTCGTATAGAATTGAGTGCGGACAGGCCTATGGAGTATTTACACATGAAAGATATGCGAGCGGCGGGGATGGAACCCGTCAATGTATTGTCCGAATATAAATGGCAGGATGGTCTGGGATATTACGAAAGCACCCGCGATGCCTCAACCAATTTCTTTTTCGATCATTTACCCAAAGGAGTATATGTTTTCGAATATGATCTCCGCGTAAATAACAGCGGTCATTTTTCAAATGGCATCACGACGATTCAAAGTATGTATGCCCCGGAATATAGCAGTCATAGCGAGGGAGTCAAGGTGATTGTCGAATAATTCAGGCTAAATACACATTCATTAATTCGTCGGTTTAGCTGTTGCCAATTTCTGTGTACTCTTAGTTACGGAAAACTGTGTAGATCTATTTTCCGATTACACGCCTATAATAATAACCACATAATCAGTTGCTTATAATTTTTGGTGCCCCATTTTTCCACTTCATTGAGTTTTTTGGTACCCCAAAATTCCACCAGGCTTTATTGGGGAGCTACTTATCTATGAACTATGTTTAAGCGTAAATTTTTTAATTCCAGCTATTGTGAAAAAGCACAGAATCCGATTTTTTATTGCTCTCCTTATGATTGAATTTGGGACAATAGGTCTTACTGAAAAAGTAAATTCCAATTTTCATCATTCTCATGGCACAGGAGTGTTGCTGGCAAACCCGAATGATGCTGATGATATTAAACAACCTCCTGATCCAATTCTTCATAGCCCATTACCACTGGGTACCCCTTAATTACCCCCCTTCATATGATATACGTCCGGACTATTAGAATTACTTTTGATTAACATTTATTGGCCTTAAATATTTTTTAGTAATGAAATTCCTTTTTATCCTTTGTTTTCTGATCCCCTCCATATCATTTAGCCAATCCTTTGGAATAAGAGGTGGGTACAACCTTTCCACAGTCAGATGGGTATCTGATCATGATCCGAATATTGACAAATTGAATAGTGATATTACCCACAAAGGCGGATTTCAGATAGGAGGGAATGTTGATTTCAAATTATCGAAAATATTATCAATCGAACCCGGCTTAAACTTTTCTGCAAAAGGGTATAAGATCAATCATACGGTTGAGCTGAATGGTATGTCATTCGAAAACACTAGTAAATCAACTATATACTATCTTGATATTCCTGCATATTTTAAGGCCACGATTCGGGTAGGTGAAGTGCAGTTGTTTGGGGCTACAGGACCCTATTTTGGGATTGCCCTGGATATTGATGGAGAAAATGCATTAACCATTGAGAGTCACAATCGATATGATTTTGGCGCATCTTTTGCCGTAGGGGCTGAACTTGGACGCTTTGAAATAGGTGCCTTCTATGATGTGGGGCTGAAAAACAATAATCCAATGACCATCATCAAGAGTTATAACAGGTCACTTAAATTCTCGCTGGGTTATAGACTAGGTAAATAATCAAAACGTTTTTTAAGATAGTTAGAGCACTTTTTTATGTAACATCACTTTCCTTCAACCAAAATGGCACAAAAAAATATTTACAAAATCAGATATTTTTTCTCCCGGACTGGATTTGCGGTGTTTTGCTTTTTTCTATTTGATTGCCAGATTGACAGTGAATTTGAATATATGTCATCAAGGGATCTTTTGGTAGTCAACGGTCTTCTTTCACCCGATAGTATCATCAGTATTTCTGTAACCAAAGCGGGAACCTCTCCCATTAGTCGTGAACAATTCGAAGTAGTAGAACAGGCTGATGTGGAACTCTTCGAGAATGGCGATTTCCTTGGAGTTGCCGCATATAATTCTGTATTAAAAAGATACATTCTTAACTATTATCCAAAGCCAGGTGAATCCTATTCGATTGCTGTCAATGTCAGTAATTATCCTGAACTTAATGCCAGTACAAACATTCCAAAAGCAGCTAATATAACTGGATGTTATACCTTAAATACTAACTCATACTGCACTGGATGCCGGTCTATAGAAGCTAACATGTATATAGAAGACTTAATCCAGGGTAGTACACTTTGGTTTACTTGTTACTCAGTACACTACAAGGAAGTGCGTAATGAGGATTACACCGTATCAATTGACTCTACACAAACTCAAAGAAGCAGTTTTGCATATTTGCGTTCAAGAAGCCACTTGCCGGATCAATTTAACGCAATAAGGGACCGAGGAGAAATCAGCTATCAGGTGTACATGAGATTAGAAAGCAATACTTATACACCTAATTCTCTGGAGCTAGATATTAGCAATAGAGGAGAAAACTATTTTTACAACTATGACGAAATCCAAAGACTGGATGAAGGACTTGGTCTATACATGGTGGCAATGGCATCTAGTGATGAGTTTGATCACTATCTGAAAGGGATCATTATCAATAATTTCAATGATAGGGAACTAATAGATGACTTTCCAAATCCTTTTGCAGAACGTGTGGAGATTTATTCAAATATTGAAAATGGATTAGGAATTTTTGCCGGTTATAATCCTGTGGTTATTCCTATTCACGAAACAGAATGTGAATATTGAGATGCGATTTTTTCTCTTTTCTCCTTTTTATTTCTTGTTTTCGAATGCTTTTTCTCAGGAGAAAGTGACAGGAGTGGTTTTTGACAAATCCAATCAAGAACCTTTGGCTAAGGTGTCGGTATTGGCCACAAACATTGCTACTAAAGATCAAATATTAGCTACAAGCAATTCTAAGGGATCTTTTACTTTTCAGACAGGGCGTGGTGAATATACAATTTCATACAGACTGGTAGGGTATCATTCGTATTATGATACTGTATTCATAAATTCCGAATCCCATTTTGAGATATATCTAAGTCAGGATATCAAACAGCTAAATGAAGTAACAATTTCAGCACAGAAAGACTTTCTGGCACATAGTGAAAATTTCAATGAGCTTATTGTTCCCCAAAAAACTATTCTGAACGCACCACGGCTTTCAGGTGAAGTTGATGTCATGAAAACTATTCAGCTGTTGCCCGGTATAAAACAAGGTAGTGAAGGCAACGTGGGATTGTATGTGCGGGGTGGTGACCCGGGGCAAAACCTACTATTACTTGATGGGGTTCCTATGTATAATTTCAGTCATTTATTTGGTTTTTTATCGGTTGTCAACCCCGAGTCATTGAAAGATATCAGTATCAAAACTGGCGGGATCTCAGGGAGGTATGAAGGTCGCCTTTCTTCAGTGATAGATATTTCCATGAAAGAAGGGGATAAGCAAGATTATCACAACAGTTTTTCGCTAAGTCCGATTGCGGGAAATATCTTTTCTGAAGGGCCGCTTAAAAAAGGAAAGAGCAGTTACGTGGTATCTGCACGCAGAACCTGGCTTGATGCGATTGGCAGCCTGGCAAACCTCAATGGCACTGAACAATTAGGCTATAATTTCCATGATTTCAACGCCAAGCTTAACTTTAACATGGGCAAAAAAAACAAACTTATCATTGGTGCTTACAACAGCAGAGATAAGTTTTACTCTTTTGTAAAAGAGTATGATGAAGAAACAGGCATCAATTTTCAATGGAATAACCTGGCTCTTTATGGACACCATACCTTGGATATATCACCAAAGGTTGGCTGGAAAAACACCGTTTATAGCAGTGGATATGAATTCAAGAGGCATGAGCAGGTACAAACAGAACAAGGAGAAAGCTATAGAGACATTAATACAAGTGTGAATGACCACACATTAAAAAGTGCAATTGATTATTCTCCCAATAAGATCCATAATTTTCATGTTGGTTTTGACCTGACACAACGAAGCTTTAATCCAGAATTTACACAAAGCAAAATCGACAATAAAGTTGGTTCTGTCTCCCGAAATTTCAGTTCTGTTGCAAATATGTACAGTTTCTTTTTAGAAGATGATTTCAAAATAAACAGATTCAGAGTTTTGGGGAGTGTAAGACAAACCTTGTATCGAGCGGATAACGATAATTTTTTTAGTTTACAACCTCATTTGCTATTGAATTACAGTTGGCCATCGGAATTTTCAGTTAAGGCAAGTTATGATCGAAATAGTCAGTTTATTCATCTTTTAACCAATTCTACCATTGGAGAACCGATTGACCTCTGGCTCCCAGCAAAAGCACCACCATTACAAAGCAATCAATTTGTTATAGGCGGTGAGTACTACCTTAAAGAAAAGAAAATCTCCTTCGGTGTGGATGCATATTGGAAAAATATGCAAAATGTGATTGAATATCAGGATGGTGCAAGTTACCTATATGGCACCTCCGATAACTGGGACGACAAGATCACAGTTGGTCAGGGAACCTCCTATGGGCTGGAGTTTTTTATGGGAAAAGAATCCGGACCTTTAACCGGATGGGTTTCCTATACTTTGGCCAAATCCACGCGTCAGTTTGATGACTTAAACAATGGTGAAGAATTTCCCTACAAATATGACCGTACGCATGATTTAAATGTGATGGCCAACTATCGACTAAACAAGAGATCGAGTTTTTCAGCTACATTTACCTGTCGAACTGGAAATACCGTATCCCTGCCTGTTGCCACTTATCAAAGCGCTGCGGCACCATTTTGGGACTATGGAGCTTCTAAAGCAATCACCTGCCAAACATACAAAGAATCCAGAAATAATTTTCGATTACCTTCTTATCATAGACTTGACTTAAGCTATCAGAATACAAAGAAATTGAAAAAAGGAAGAGAAAGGATTTGGGCCTTTTCAATATACAATACCTATAATAAAATGAACCCTTACTATATCTATGAGAAAAAAGGAGAACTCAGACAATACGCGATGTTTCCTGTTATCCCCTCTATTTCTTATAAACTAATGTTTTAGGATCATAACTTCCCTATTGAGGCACTAAGTCGATCATCCAAACGCGTTGGTTAAAGGGTCCCCATAGACACCTCGGATTTGTCAACATTGCATTCATGTTGGGTCTATCGGTCACACGAATGCTTAGTTATTAGGGCACGTTTTTGATTTTCAATATGTAATATCTTTGGTGAGGCATAACTTAAATATTTGATTCATAGAATTTTAATCCAATTTTATATATAGCCTTTAACTGCTCACTGTTTTTTTCAGAGTCATGAATTGAATATCTAAAACCGCCAAATAATTTGGAGAGTTTGGATAGGGTTAGTCTTGCTTATACCTGTAAAACTCCTCAGCACCTATATCCAAAACATACATTTTTCCCTCTGGGGCAATATATCCATGGCTTTTGCTATAGTCTTTCCAATGTTGTGCCATCTCTTTCACTTTTTCCGGATACATTTTTGACAAGTCTGTTTTTTCTGTCGGATCATCCTTTAAGTTAATGAGTACCCATTCTCCATTATCATTAAAAGCTTTACCCAGCTTTAGTTTCCAATCCCCCTTATAGACGGTTTTGTATCCACTAATCTCAAAGCATAGCGGTTGCTGCTCAGTATCTCTAACTAGCTCTGAATCACCTTGAAGAAAAGCTTTTGCTGACTGCCCAAATAAGGGATGCAGGTCATTTCCTTTGAAGGTTTCTGGTCGTTCCACATTTGCATATTCCAGTATCGTAGGATAAATGTCCGCAGCGTGCATTGTTGCATCTCTTATTCCATCAATTTCAAC
>JAKSDO010000055.1 GCA_022360055.1 Cytophagales bacterium
CCATTGCCACTTCCGCCATACTCGGGAGCATAGGTATTGTACACCTCTATGATTGCCCGCGGTCTTCTGACACGGATATCCCTGTTGTTTATGCCGGCATTTGCGTTGAAATGCAATCCGTCAATTATCTCCCAATCCAATTGAAGATTTGACAATAAACGATTTGTGGATCGCTCCTCCTCCGAACCTCCTTCGAGTAGAGCAAGCGGATTATTGAAACCTCTGAATCGATAGTATTGACCATCGGGCCTTCTCAAAGGGAAAAAAGGAATATTTCTTTCTACGTTGTTTAAAGCTCCGTTCAATTCCGTATTTCGAGACCGGTCTCCGATTTCGAGGGCTGTTTGTGTAGATAATTTCAATCTTTTGCTGATATCAAAACTCAGGTTCAGTCTGCTGTTGTATCTTCGGTACCTGTCGTATTTCGTATTGACCACGCCATCTTCGTCGAGATAGCCGAGGGATAGGTAATAATTACTGTTCTCCCCGCCCCCGGAGAATCCGAGGTTATGAGTTTGACGGATTCCATTTTCAAATACGAGTTCTGCCAGTTCATTTTCGGGATTATTGAACACCAACCAGCTATCGGCCCTTATTCCTCCACCCAATTCCCATTCCGCAAAATTCAGTACCTGATCCGTGCCCAGGGCATCGAAAAAATTTTGTCCCCAGAAAATAGGATCTCCATCATTGGCCCTGGCCTCATTGGTGGATTCCATGAATTCGCGAGTATTCATTTTCACTATCTTTTGCGTTGGGGAATTTATGCCATAATTGAAATCGTAGTTTACCCGTACTTTTCCCTTTTCTCCTTTTTTTGTCGTTACAAGTATTACACCGTTTGCGGCCTGGTTTCCATAGATGGATGCGGATCCGTCCTTTAGAAAGGAGATGCTTTCGATATCGTTTGGATTTAAGGTCGAAAAACTGGACTGAACACCATCGACCAACACAAGAGGGCCGACGGTACCGAGCACAACTGCCGGATCATCTGAGTTTCTATTGTTGGTAATCCCGGCAATGGAACTCACCCCCCGGATTCTGACCGTATAATCTTCATTTCCGGGCTGAGCGGTATTTTGAAGAATTGTCAATCCTGCCGCGGTACCCTGGAGAGCACTTAATGCATTTGTCACCGGACGCGCCTCTAATGCCGAAACATCTACCGTTCCAACAGCGCCGGCAATGGTTTTCTTGTCTTTTGTGCCGTAACCGACGACCACAATCTCCTCTAACGAAGTGATATCGGGGACCATTGAAATTTCGATCACAGTCTGATTACCTACAATGATTTCTTCCTCAACATAACCGACGGAACTAAACACCAATACCGATTCTTCCCCGGGCACTTCCAGCGAATAATTGCCCTCTACATCCGTGACCGTACCCTGGGAGGTTCCCTTTACCATTACATTTACACCGGGGAGGCCCGAATCGTCTTCTGAAGAAATGACTTTGCCGGTGATGGTCCTGCCCTGGATGATGACCTCGATAACATCTTTTGTATGTTTCCGATCTCTGATGTTTACATTGATAAGGTCATTGACCTGCCTGAACTTCAAGTTGGAAGACCTGGATATCTCCAACAGCAGATCTGCCACCGTTGCTTTTCTCTTATTGAAGTCAATTCGTACATCTTTGTTCAGATCCTCATGATCATAAGCAAATTTGAAGCTTGTTTTTTCCTCTATCGCTTTAAAGGCTTCAAACAGGTCGGAGTTTTCCAGCCTTACATCAAGCGATACCTTCCGGACACTTTCAATCCTCTGGGCGCGGATCTCTCCGGCCTGGATGGCAGTAAAAAAGATGGTTTGTATTACAACTCCATAGAACGATCCTTTCAGAGTCATAAGTAATAGCTTTAATAGTTTACTTTTCATAAATTAGAATGTTTTTAATTTAAACAATTAAGGCAGTGGCAGATGAACTTTCCTAGGGTTACGCTGCCCTGCTTTTTTTAACTAAGCGCTGTTCTTCTGATTTTATAAGTCTATTTTTTTCTCATATTGATTTATTTTAGATTTTTAATAATTACTTTTTCAGGATGTATTTCATAGGTAAAGTCTTTTGTATAAGACATGCTCTGCAATACCTCTTTCAAATTGAAATTTCTGAACGTGGCCGTATAATGCCATGGGTCTTCGACCTGGTTTACTACTTCAAACTCCACCCCATACCACCTGCTCAGCCTGCGGATCACCTGTTCGAATGAAGCGTCGTGAAAGTACAGGACTCCGTTGCGCCAGTTAAAGGCATTGTCATCCACGGCAGATGTTTCCAGGTAAGTCCGGTCGTGTACATTGTAGTGCACTTCCCGGCCCGGTTCGAGCATGATTTTGCCCACATCTTGACCCTCATCGCCAAATTCGACCAATACGCTTCCCTCTTGCAGTGCGACGGACACCCGGTCTTCCGACGCATAGGCGCGCACGGAAAAGGCAGTGCCCAGAGCAGTGACAAGTACGTCTTCCGACTGCACGACAAAAGGTCTCAACGTATCTTTTTCGACTTCAAAATAGGCCATTCCCCGGAGGTGAATCGCGCGCAGCGTATCGGAAAAGAGCTCATTTATTTTGGATTCGGCATTTAACCAGACGACACTTCCATCGGGCAAAAAGGTTTTTAGTTTCTGTCCCCTTGCCGTTTCCTTCCAGACCGCGTTACTGACGGTTTGCGGCGGCCGATCGTTGTTCTTTTGGAGCACATACCAAAGCATCCATCCGGCCCAAACCAAGAAAATGACGGATGCAGCCCGTACAAGTACGGGTATTTTAAATCTGTTCCGGTAAGTGAAGGATTCCGCCGGACCGGTTCCCGTATGAATGTTATCCGAAATTTTATCGTACACGCGCTCTTGGTTGGGGACCTTGTATTCCAGTGCGGTTTCAGTCCATGCCGATTTGTAGAAATGAAACAATCTTTGATTTTTTTCAGAAGCCTGGAGCCAACTGTTCAGAAATTCGTTTTCCTTCGCCGAGGTTTCTCCCGATAGGTGTTTGACGATCAATTTTTCAACATGAATATCATCCATTTTTACAGTGGCTTTGACAGGTACAACCCCAAAAGCTTAAAACACCCTATGTAAGTGAGCGCCTTTTTTTAAAAGCTTAAGAAAAGCCATGCCCATAAGCCCTTGTCCCTGCGGTTGAGGTAGCGCTTAAAATCATCGTCACTCAGGTAGGGATAAATCTCTTTTCTCAGTGTGAGCATTGCCTTTGATACCTGTGCTTCTACCGCTTTAATGCTGATGTCGAGCAATTCGGCCACTTCCCGGTATTTGAGACCGTCATCTTTTACCAACTCAAAAATCAATTTACAACGCGGGGGAAGGTTGTTGATAATCTGTAAAACTTTTTCTCTCAGCTCTTTACTAAGCAGGTCGCTTGCGGGATCTTTGAATTCGGGACGAAGCGCCTCATGATAAGCATCTAATGAGTAAAACTCATTCTTCTTGTTATCCCTCAAATAATTGAGACATTTATATTTGACGGAGGAAAACAGATAAGCCTCAAGACGTGGAATTGCCATCAGCTTTTTTCGGTTGTTCCAAACCCCGATAAAAACAGCGGAAACAATCTCTTCGGACGCATGTTGAGATTCAACATAGTAATGCGCAAGCCTAATAAGCCGGGTATAATATAGGTCAAAAAAGTCTCTGAATGCGCGCTCGTTATCCTTCAATGATATCCTTTCGACCAGTTTTCTGACTTCATCCTTATTCGACATGCCTTGATAATAAACATTTAAACATGCGATTTTTTATTCAAAATCAAAAAAATCAGATCCTCAAAACGCCATCCGGTTTATGCTCCTGTTTTTATAGACACGCTTTGGGATCTCATAAGGACTCGAGCCCTGGGAAATGCAAAAAAATACCGGCGTTCGCGATTGCCGAAAATTCCGAATTCATTTTTCACAAGGCCCCTCACCCGGAAGTTGCGGGGTTTTTCCGCCTATATGGCGAGGAGTAACATCCGCGAATATGTTTTCAACGTCATTTTACCGGAAAGTCTCTCGGAACTTTATTTTTTCTCGTGTTTTATACTTGATTCTTCTTCCTCAAGCAGCATCCGGTTTATGTCGCGAATTACATCATCGAGCTCTCTGGATGACTCGTTGAGTTTATAAAAAGCTTCTTCATTTTTTAAATGGTGCTCCTCCAGGTTGATCACATGTATCAAACCGAGAATACGCGCCAATGGAGCCCGGATCTTATGTGAGTTTATAAAAGCATACTTTCTTAATTTTTCATTCTTACTGAGTATAATTTCAGTTTCTTCGCGCACAAGCTTTCTGAGATTGTGTTTTATCCGTTCATTTTCCTCATTGAGCAGTTTCAATTCAATGATCTTTTCTTTTAATTCTTTATTGAGCCGTTTGTTTTGAACTGCCCACACTGTTTTTTTATGGTATAATACGACAAGCAGAATAATTACGCTACTCAATAAAATGATCAGAGCCATGCGTTTCTGAAGGATGGTTTGATACTGCGCAGCTTCCAGCTCTTTTTCTTTTTTGGAAGTTTCATACTTTACGCGCAGATCAATGAGGTCGTTTTCAGATTCCTGTTTTTGCTGTTCCTGTTCATACGTAACTTTTTTAATATAAAAATCCAGGGCGGCCCTGTAATTGCCCTTATCCTGTTGAAGTACATACTGATAGTCGTTGTATACATATTCGGTTTTTGGGAAGTCATTTTTATCAAGAACGTCTCTGGAAATGGCAAAATAGATTTCGGCCGAATCGGTCTGCCCGATTTCCAGGAAAGCAAGACCAAGATTCAGTTGGTTCTTGCAATACTCCTCGGCATTGCTCAAAGTAGCGTTCATCACCGCTGCTTTTCTGAAATATAGAATAGCCGAATCGTATTTTTGAAGGTCCAGGTGGATCAAACCTATATTGTTCAGGTTGTATGCCACCCAGGTCCTGTTCCCCGAACCCTGATTGATATCAAGCGATCGATGGTAAACGACAAGCGCATCCTGCAATCTTCCGGTATCTCGTCGATATGCTGTCCCGAGGTTGTTCAGTACACCTGAAACGCGTTTCCAGTCTTTGAGCTCATCAAAGATTTCAAGGCTCCGTTCAAAGAAAGATGTCGCGAGTTCATTTTTTTGTTGCACGCGGTAATTCCAGCCCAGATTGTTCAGTGTTAAGGCTTCATTGAGCCGATCTCCCAGCGAATCAAACAGCACCAAAGCTTCCGAATAATACTTGTTGGATTTGCCGAGATCATCCAGGTAATAAAAGCATACCCCCATACGCTCCTTGGCCTTTGCAACATACCACGAATTTTTACCGACCTTCTGACCATACAACAGGAGGTTGTTTGAAAGGGAAAGTGCTTTTACCGGATCAGAATTTACCAAACTATCAATTTGGACCAAGGTTGACATAAATTCTAAGGAGTCCGAATTTTCCAGCTTTACTCCATTTTTTGCTTCCGGGGTTGAAAAGGAATAAGCAGAACAACATACAGCATGCCATACAAACAACAAAAACAATGTGTGACCCATCTTTACATCTACAGGATTATATCATAAAAAGAAATTAAGGTAGGAGATTCTAAAAATAGTAAAAAAGTAGGATTAAAGCTTATAAAGTGAAAAAAGACATTCAAGATCCGTGAGTCCGGATATAGACCGTTAAGATTTTTCACGATCCTGTTTTGGTAATTATCATTGAAGGTGGTTCCGGGTACGGAAGGCCTTTACCCTTTGGGTTCCAGCAAGTAAGAAGCTGAAAATCGGCCCGGCTCCGCAGCCTCGTCAGGCAAACTTTAGCGTTTGGAAACAGTTTGAATTATTTAACCCGATTTATTCCCAATAAATCATTTTCTAAAGAGGAACATCTCTGTAAAAGATGGAATCGTTATCGAATACGCATCGGGTTAACCCCGATCATTACTTTATTTATTCCTCAAATTTGAGGAACAAAAAAATGCGTGCTTCCATTAAAAGGTTCCTTTTGAGTATAAAAGTAATGATCGGCCCTTCGGGCAAAAAATTATAAATTTTTCGGATTACATCGACAAAGCAGGAGCAATGCTTTATTGTAGATTACTTGCGCGTAAAATTCAGCCCCTATGTTCGCCAAAGATCATTTTATGTGTCAAAATGGGGGGTAGAATTTATCCATATTCTGTGCGAAAATATAAAACCAACAAAGGGACCAACGGTGCGAAATAACCCTAATAATTATGCGTGCTGTCCACATTTATAAATCCGGCTATAAAACGTTATTTGCTGTAAATCAAAAGGTTATTGTGCGAAACGTAGATACGTAATAGTATTTATCAAATATGGTCTTTTAGGATTTGGATAGTATTGTACCGCGTAAAAATCAGTCAAAATCAGTGAAGTTTATATGCGAAAAAGATCTAATAGTATTTAAGAAAGGTATAAAGCGAATTTTATCTTTCTTCAGCATTTCGAATGATGGAATCAAAATACGATGTCATCAAAACAGAAATGGGAAATTACTGTGCAAACACCTGTTTGTAATCTAACGGGAGTTATGAAGCGTATATGGAAGGATGTTATTGGATGCCTCTTTCGTACGATCGAATATAGTTGGGACATTTTTTTCATGCTATTTAGAGTTAGAAGAAGTAAAAAGGCAATATCCTCGATCTGATCGTAGTTTGTATTGGCGCAGAGCATGCCAAACAGGTTCGGGAATAAAGCCAAAGCAAATTTTAGTCTCCGGATCTGACTTAATAGCTCAGTAGAAGTCTCGACTGTCGAGTAGATTATTCCTGATAAGGTATCCGTAAAGGCTGCGATGGACGCAATTAAGTGAATGCTGCTTAGTCGAGGTAATATTATCTGATGCTGAGATATAGTCAAACAGACAAGAAGTAACGATATGCTAAATTCAAATCTCGAGTACCTGGAAAATTCTGAAGCCCTTTTGACGGTGGGCCAGATAATTCTGCACTATCAGTATCATCGAATCCACAATGATACGTATACGAATTGGTGTGTAGGAATTTTTTGTCCTACTAAAGAATCAAAAAAAACGCGTATTGAGTTTCAGGAATATAACTTTGAAGACCGGATTGAAACGGGATCCATTGTACATTGGAAAGTCGATAGTAAAAATACCGCCGATTATGCTTTGAAGAAATTGCTGGGCCGGGGATTTTTAAAGGATGATGTTCTGGCTGATTCCGGGTACAGATTTGAGCCTGTAAGTCAATATCACGTATTTTTGTATCGTAGATCCAATTCAAGAACCGATCAGACGTGATATCCCTTTTCAACTGCAAATTTCACCATTCCAACCACAGATTTCGCCCCTATTTTTTTTAAGAGTTTCCCTCGTACAAATTCAACGGTTCTAGGGCTGATGCAGAGGATATCACCGATTTCCTTGCAGTTCTTTTCGTGACAAATGTATTTTAGTATAAGCTTTTCACGCTCCG
>JAKSDO010000227.1 GCA_022360055.1 Cytophagales bacterium
ATTGAAGTTCGAAGAAAAGCAATTCCAGATTTAAGTATGACTATTTCAAAACAAAGTATCATTGTACAGATCAGAATTAGGTAGATTGATATAGATCCAAAAGACCATGAGGAATCCAAAAAAAGGCTTCTTCATCAACATCCTGAATTTTCTTTTTATCGTGGTCCCAGTTCAAGGATCATGGGTGGTATTGCTAATATATTGGATGGTCTCATAGAGAATGAGAGGTCAGAGAATCGTGATCTGCATAGGAGGAAGAAACGGATTAGCAGATAGATGAATATTAAGACTCAAAAAACCAAACCAATTATTGATTGAATCAATTGTTAATTCAACATTACAGCAATGTTATTTAGAATTATTTTAAATAGTTTGATTTTTTATGATATAGATCATGTTTTGAAACTCTAATCCAACTTAGCTTTGTTTTGATGTTAAATAAGATTGCCGATATCTCTTATCAATTAATTGCGATATCTCTTATCGTGGTAGTAGGGCTACACTCGCTCAATAGCTTTTTCAATACGCATAGCCATAAGCTGCCAGATGGAACGATTGTTGTCCATGCACATCCCTACGAGCGAAGTTCAGATTCAGGCCCATTTGAAAATCATCATCACACAGCTACAGAACTAATTTTTCTGGCCAATTTAATTCACTTTATACCAACGCTAGCTGTCTTGATTGTTGGACTACTGATTGTTTACCGAGAAAAAATCAGCCATTTTTTTCAACTACCTTCGTGTCAATTTTCTGTTGGTATACCAAATCTGAGAGGCCCTCCCTCCCCTTCCCTATGGGTTTATTAATCTAAAACAGGGGTGTTTTCCATCCTAAGGATTCTTCAACCTAATTCTTTATTCCAATAGTTACTACTGGATTTCAATTAATCAATTGAAAAAATGATGTCCGTATTCCTTAGAAAGTTTATGGGCTGTCATTTAGAATAACATGTGAAGCATATCCAGATGATATGATTATTCATGTATAAAGGACTTTTAAAGCATAATTCAAATATTATTTTTTACTCATGAAAAGATTTACAATTCTAGCTTTTGTGATTATTGCATTTACACAAATTAGTTTTTCTCAAAAGGCAAAAACGGATGCCAATATAGTTGGACATGTAGTTTGCAATGGTGAACATATACCTTACGCCTCTATTGGCATAAGAGGTACAACTATAGGAACTGTGTCAGATGAAACAGGGCATTACCAATTAGTGAACCTGCCAACTGGCGAGCAAACTGTCTTTGTTAGAATGGTGGGATACAAGTCACAGGAAAGCAAGGTTTCTCTTGAAGCGGATGAAACAATCGAAATCAAGTTTGAACTTGAACAGGATGTCCTTAACCTTGAAGAGATTGTTGTTTCGGCCGACAGGGCTGAACAAAAGCGCACTGAAGCACCTATTATTGTGAATACAATATCACCAAGACTATTCAACACATCTCAATCCGTTACCCTTGGTGAAAGCCTGAATTTTTCCCCGGGCTTGCGTCTTGAAAACAACTGTCAGAACTGCGGATTTACACAGGTAAGAATGAATGGTATGGAAGGCCCGTACTCCCAAATCCTCATTAATAGCCGCCCGATATTTAGTGGATTGGCCGGGGTGTATGGATTAGAGCTTATACCTACCAACATGATTGAGAAAGTGGAAGTAGTACGAGGTGGCGGTTCTGCATTGTTTGGCAGTAATGCAATAGCTGGTACAATCAATATAAGAATGAAGGAGCCAACCATTAATAGCTATGAAGCAGGTGCACTTTATTCTGTAATGGGTGTTGGCACAGAGGGCGAGCAAGCACCAGACTATACCGTTAATTTCAACACCTCTGTGGTATCTGATGACAGAAGGTCTGGAGTTTCCCTGTATGGATTTACACGTAAAAGGGAAATGTATGATGCAAACAACGACGGATTTTCTGAAATTGCTCCTTTGGAAAACCTCACCTTTGGTACCAGGGTTTTTCACAGGTTTGACGATCGCGATAAACTGTCGGTGGACTTCTTTGCCATCAAAGAACAAAGGGACGGAGGAAGTGACGAAAGCTACCCCGTACATCAGCGAAGAATTGGCGAAGTGCTAGGTCATAATCTGGTAGTAGCTGCTGCTAACTACGAACGATATATTAGAAAAAACGGTCTACTAACTTTGTATGCTTCAGGACAGTTTTTGAACCGCGACTCATACTATGGTGCCGAATACTCAATGTCTGATTATGGTAATTCCAAGGATAAAACCTATAACATAGGGCTACAGTACAAAACGTCTTTCAACAATTCGTCACTTGTAGCCGGTATTGAAAACATTAGTGGAAATCTAGTGGATAAGAAACTGGGTGCACCAATCTTTGGCGAAGATGACGAGGGTGAGACCATTATTGTGGGGAACAATCCTCACACGATCGTCGCTGACCAGTCTTCGGTAACAACAGGTTTGTTTGCTCAGTATGACGTGAGATATAATCGCTTTAAGGCCTCGGTAGGGGCAAGGCTTGACAATTATGTCATTTCTGATAAGGAGCATGAATATGAGGAGGATAAGAAAGGAAGTGTATTAAGTCCACGTGTTAGTTTAATGTACGACGCACTGAAAGAACTTCAGGTCAGGGCAACTTACTCTCAAGGTTATCGCGCTCCTCAAATATTTGACGAAGACCTGCATATCGAGACATCGGGCTTGCGCCAGGTATTTCACGTAAATGATCCTGATCTAAAACAAGAAACCAGCCATAGTGTGATGGGTTCACTCGACTTCAATAAACTAATCGGAACTGTTTATACGGGTTTCCTATTTGAAGGCTTTTATACAAATTTGGTAGATGCATTTGCCAATGAGTTGGGCGAGCCAAATGAAGATGGTGAGGTTATCTTTACACGTGTCAACTCCTCGGGTGCAACTGTGCAGGGTGTAAATATGGAGCTTAGGTTGAAGCCACTAAGAAATTTCGAACTTAGTTCAGGTCTGACGTTGCAAACTAGCAAATACGAGGAAGAGCAAGATTGGGGCGATAAGGATTTCCTTCGTACACCTAACCAATATGGTTTCTTAGCGCTCGATTGGGATTTTGCCAAAGGATTCTGTTTTTCAACAACGGCGAACTATACAGGAACAATGAAAGTACTTTATGAAGGGATTGAAGAGAAACCTGTAGATGAAAATGGTTTAGTTCACACAGACAGTTTCTTCGATCTTGGGACAAAGCTCAGCTATACGGTAAAACTCAATGGTGCATCCGTTCAATTTTTAGGAGGCATCAAAAATATGTTTAACTCTTATCAAAGCGATTTTGATAGTGGCATTAATCGTGATCCAGCATTTGTTTATGGGCCATTATTGCCTAGAACCGTATATGTGGGTATTAAGTTTGGCAATCTTTTGAATTAAGTTGCCTGACTGGAAACCAATTCCAGATATAGGAAAAGATTTTTTCATATAGGAATTGGTTATAAGCAGAAAACCATTAACACCAAAACATAATGCTGGTATTGTACTTTTCTACGAGATTGAAGAGAAATGGTCGGCGGGATACGAAGTGTACTATACTGGCGAACAATACGATAATTTTTACGACAAGAAAACCAACTTTTTGACTATGGGCGTTATCCTGGATCAGCCTGTGTACAAACTCATTGGAAATAGAGGCACTGGAGAAACCTCATTGTACAGCGGCATGATTTACCTGGATGAGCTGAATCCAGGAAATGAAACAAAGAGGATTGATGCTATTATCGAAAATTGCCAGTGGGATGTCGATTATGGATATCGTCGGCTGAAGGTAAAAATTGGCAGAAGTGGACGCTGGTACAGGCGCGATGAAGGACTTGCTAAGGACATTGAGGTAGTGAAATTGATTTATAATACGTTCAAAGACCAAGGTGTGGAGGTGCTGGTGGATGCCAATGATATGTATTCATTGGATGACACCATAGCCTTTTTGGAAGGTATCGGTGATACTCCCTTGTTTTGGGTTGAAGAGCCATTTAGGGAAAAGGTAAAGCCAGGTAAAGAGCTTCGACAGTGGATGAATCAAAATGGTTTTGAAAATACCTACTATGCTGATGGGGAGCGTCAACCTGACTTTGATGTTTGTCCGGAACTAGGTAAAGGTCAACACATGGATGTTTTTTTACCAGATACTTATTCATATGGTTTTTCGAAATGGATTAAGTTGATGCCTGAATTAAAAAAAATGAACATGATGGCAAGCCCTCATGCCTGGGGAAATCGTTTAAAAACCAACTACACCATTCACTTAGCTGCTGGCCTGGGGAACATATGTACTGTAGAGGGAGTAACGTGTTTATCTGATGATATCGATTATGGTGATTATCCAATTATCGATGGAAAAGTAAAGGTTTCTGATGCTCCCGGATTTGGGATGAAGCTCTTGAAGTAAGTGGACAAAATTCTATTTATTTGATATAGATCTTGTTATCAGGATAATTAGGTGATACAATTGCCATAGCTCATGAAATCATTTAGCAAAATACAGTCTCAATTCGTTGCAATCACACTGGTTGTCGTAGTGGGATTTTTGATTGCTAACAAAGGTATATATATCCATTCGCATAGGCTTGCCGACGGAAGAATAATCAGTCATGCCCACCCCTACAACAAAACTGATGATTCCTCACCATTTAAACAGCATCCCCACACAAATTCTGAGTTTTTGATATTATCTCAATTAGAATTGCTGTTTTTTCTGGCCTTTATTGTATTTACAATTTCTGTTATATTAAAGAAACAGAATGTCCTCAGAGCAGACTTAGGGGACATTTATTCAGCGTCGATCGTCAGAAAGCACGGACGTTCCCCTCCTGTAGTTTCCTTCAATGCATTGCTTTATTCCAATAAGTAATATTGGACTCCTAGTCTTTTACAAAAGAATGATATCCGTACTCATTGTGGGAGCAATGAGCGGTTGTTAAGAATAATACATATATCATACCTAAAAAGTATGTTTGTCATTGTGCAAAAGACGCTCAAACAATAATCCTTCTTTTAAAAATATAATTTTCAATCTAATGATAAGAAGTATATTAATATCATTGATCACAATAGCTTTTACGCAAATAAGTTTTTCTCAAAAGGCAAATACTGATGCCAATTTAGTTGGCCATGTAGTGTGTAATGATGAACACTTGCCCTATGCCTCAGTTGGTATCAAAGGTACAACCATCGGAACTGTAACTGATGAAACAGGTCATTACCAACTAGTAAACCTACCAACAGGCGAGCATACGGTCTTCGTGAGTATGGTGGGATATAAATCGCAGGAACGCAAAGTTATTCTAGAGGCTGACAAAACAATTGAAATCAAGTTTGAATTGGAAGAAGATGTTCTTAACCTGGATGAGATTGTCGTTTCTGCAGACAGGTCTGAACAAAAACGTACTGATGCTCCTGTTGTTGTGAATACAATATCACCTGAGTTGTTCAATACATCTCAATCGATTACACTTGGTGAAAGCCTGAACTTTTCTCCAGGCCTACGTCTTGAGAACAATTGTCAGAACTGTGGATTTTCACAAGTTCGCATGAATGGGATGGAAGGCCCGTATTCTCAAATTCTCATCAATAGTCGCCAGATATTCAGTGGGTTGGCGGGAGTATATGGATTGGAGCTGATTCCTACCAATATGATTGAAAAGGTGGAAGTCATACGTGGTGGTGGTTCTGCATTGTATGGTAGCAATGCCATAGCTGGCACCATCAATATAAGAATGAAGGAACCAACTATCAATAGTTATGAGGCTGGAGCAACTTATAATTTGATCGGTGTTGGCACGGATGGTGAGCAAGCCCCGGACTATACAATAAACTTGAACACTTCTGTGGTATCTGATGACAGAAAATCAGGTGTTTCCTTGTATGGCTTTACACGTAAAAGAGAAATGTATGACGCTAACAATGATGGGTTTTCAGAAATTGCTCCTTTGGAAAATATTACTTTTGGCTCCAGAGTTTTTCACAGGTTTGACTATCGAGATAAATTATCAGTAGACTTCTTTGCCATTAAAGAACAGCGCGACGGAGGCAGTGACCAAAGTTATCCGATTCATCAGCGAAGGATTGGCGAAGTGCTAACGCATAATCTTATAGTAGCTTCCGCTACTTACGAACGCTATATTAGGGAGAATGATCTACTTACTTTATATGCCTCAGGACAGTTTTTAAATCGCGACTCATACTACGGTGCCGAATACTCAACTTCTGACTATGGTAACACCAGGGATAATACGTATAACATAGGACTACAGTATAAGACTTCATTTAATAATTCATCACTCGTTGCAGGTATTGAAAACATCAGTGGATTTCTCCTGGATAAGAAACTGGGCGCACCTATCTTCGGAGAAGAGGATGGGGAGACCATCATTGTGGGAAACGATCCTCACACGACAGTATCTGACCAGTCTTCGTCTACAACAGGTTTATTTGCACAGTATGATGTCAGATATAATCGTTTCAAGGCTTCGGTGGGCGCAAGGCTTGATAATTATGTTATTTCAGACAAAGAACACGAAAACGAAGAGGATAAGAAAGGAACTGTATTTAGCCCACGTGTGAGTTTAATGTATGATGTATTGAATGAACTACAGGCCAGGGCAACTTACTCTCAGGGTTACCGTGCTCCTCAAATATTTGACGAAGACCTTCATATCGAAACATCCGGCTTACGACAGGTCTTTCATGTGAACGACCCTAATCTAAAGCAAGAAACCAGCCATAGCATCATGGCTTCGCTAGACTTTAATAAGTTAATCGGAACTGTTTATACGGGCTTCCTGATTGAAGGGTTTTATACAAAATTAGTAGATGCTTTTGCCAATGAGATAGGAGAACCAGACGAAGATGGTGTCGTGATCTTTACACGTATCAATTCATCAGGCGCAGTTGTACAGGGTTTAAACATGGAACTCAGATTGAAACCGCTAAGGAACTTTGAACTATCCTCTGGCTTTACATTACAGACAAGTGCCTATGAAGAAGAACAAGATTGGGGTGATAAAGACTTCCTTCGAACCCCTAACCAATATGGCTTCCTGGCGCTCGACTGGGATTTTGCAAAAGGATTCTGTTTTTCAACCACGGCGAACTACACAGGAACAATGAAAGTACTGTATCAAGGAATTGAAGAGAAACCGGTAGATGGTAATGGATTGGTTCGCACAAATAGTTTTTTCGATCTTGGTACAAAGCTGAGTTATACAGTAAAACTCAACGGTGCATCCGTCCAATTTTTAGGAGGTATTAAAAATATCTTCAATTCATATCAAAGTGATTTCGATAGCGGCATTTATCGTGATCCGGCATATGTCTACGGACCACTATTGCCCAGAACAGTTTATTTCGGTATTAAATTTGGAAACCTATTGATCTAATAAAGTCGCCGGATTGGTAATGCGGAGATTTGACCAGCTCAAAGTGAGCTTTCTTTAATGCTTGTTCCAAACAATATGATTAAATGGTTCTGTTGTCTTATGATGGCAGAACCATTTTTTAAGAGTCATAATTCGTAAGCGAATAATCCTTATTGACTGATTTTTAATAATTCATGACGATTATAGTGGAATAGGTGATCAGTTGATGTTGTAATTTAAGGCCTCTTTTGCACCTTTCTCCTATAGTCGCTTGGAGTAATCCCAAATTTTCTTTTGAATGCTGTACAAAAATGACAGGAATGCTCATAACCGATTCGTTCTGCTATTTCCGTTATGTTCAAGTCCGAATTAAAATCCAACAATCGTCCTGCTTGTTTCATTCTATATTCAAATAAATACTCGAATACCGTGTAATTAAACATTTTCTTAAAGTATTTTTTCATAGTAGTTGAACTCACGCCTAAATGCTGAGCTAGTTCAAGAATGCTTGGAGGATTATTATAATTCTCTTCTATAATTAACTTAGCCGCTAGAATTTTTTCTTTTAATTTTGAAGGTAAATTATCATCTCCATATTTATCGTGTCTACCGAGTAGTAGTGCATAAAATTCCATGATCTTTGCGTCGATGTATAAGGAAGATGCGTTACCCAAAATATAAGCATTGTTCAATTGATCAAGTATTTGAAGGAATTCAGAATTTGCAAAAGTGCCATGCTCAAATAAAGCGAAACTCTGTTGCCGATGTATTTTTTTACGTATTGATTCAAATATATCCGGATATTTATCGATCAATTGAAGAGTATATTTTTTTGATATTAATATATCCGTCTTCTCATGTCCATTTCCCTTCATAATCTCTGACACCCAATGATTCTTACCGGATAGATAGTACAAGTTGAGGGAGTTATTGTTGGATATTAATGTATTCACCACTCCGCAAGAAAAGCGAGATTCTCCCTTATGAATATGAGAAATACAAAGTATATCGTCACTGACTCGTCCATGTAATTTAGTATTACTCTGAACATCATATTTCCAATTACTAATGCAAATATCCTTATATATCGTTTGTTTAAAATTAAAATGTCCAAATGGCCTTGATACACTCTCCTCATTAGGTAAATATTCAAAGTTAGGATTCGTTTGATGGAAGCATTCACCCGACATGATTTCATTGAAATTTTCATCAAAGATTGTGTAGGTCATAATTTTTGTCTTTATTTTAAAGTATTATGTCTCTTTGCGTAATTATCTGATCTCCCATCCTCATACCTTTGCTGCCCCTTATTTATAATCAATCTAAATAAAAAAAAGAAGTTTTATAGCAAACATTGAAAAAAGTTTATTTTTGCAACACAGTTGCATAAAGTGAATTATGAAAACCATTTTCAGATTTTTGAATTCGAACAGACTAATACAATTATTAGTTTGTATATACCTTATCAGTGCATCATCCTTATTTGCTCAAGAAACGGGCCTAATTGTTTATGTTATTGATCAAGATGATTCAGCTATACCGGGGGCTTTTTTGGAACTTGTAGAATCTGGTGAACAGGGCATTTCCAATGACGATGGAAAGTGTGTTTTTCGGCAAATATCTGGCACGATTACATTGAGGGTACGAGCATTAGGATTTGTTGCCCAACTGAGAAAAATTGACGGAAATGAGCTTACTAAAAACAAGATAACCATACAACTTGAAGAAGATCTTTTGGAGTTGGGTGAAGTGGTCATAAACAGTACTGCGGAAGAGCTTGCAGGAAACGAAATATTTACACCGGATGTCCTGTCATTTGAATCCATCAGAGCTACTCCACAAGCAGTTCCTTCAATTTTAGGTCAATTACCGGGTATAAGAATTAGACAGGAAGGTGGATTAGGAAGCAATTCCAACATTATGCTCAACGGCATAGGTGGAAAAGGAGTAAAGATTTTCGTGGATGATCTTCCAGCCTATTTGCTAGGCAGTGCTTTTAATATCAACAATATTTCTCCCAATATGATCAGCCGAATAGAAGTTTACAAAGGCCTGATTCCGGTAGAATTCGGATCTGATGCATTGGGAGGGATTGTGAACATTGTTAGCCGATATGGAAATGCCGAATACATAGATGTGAGTTATACCTATGGTTCATGGAATACCCACCAAACGTCTTTCAATTCAAGGAAATCCCTTGATGCAAATGATAAGTTTTTCGTGAGTCTTGACGGTTCTTACAATTACTCCGGCAATAACTATTGGATGAATGACGTAGAAATAGTGACCGATACGGTCAACTTCAATACTGCACTGGGAAAAGCTCGCAGGTTTAATGATTCCTTCAAATCATTTCTGGGGCGGATGCAGGTTGGTGCCCGAAATATATCGTGGGCGGATGAATTGATCATTACTGGTTCCTATTCGCATATTGATAAAGAGTGGCAGCATGGGATCAGGGCTGATGTACCTTGGGGTGAACCAATTTCTGACGAGGATTCATGGAGTGGGGCAGTTACCTGGAGAGAGCATGGAACGAATAATCGGTGGAACATCAAAGTAACAGCAGGATACAGTTATCATAAGTTGCATTTTGTTGATACTGCGCGCAAAACCTACTACTGGGATCAGAATTACCAGTACAAAATTACCGGTGGAGAATCTGCTATTTACTCAAATGGGACAACTCCAGAATTGAAGACGAATACATTCTTTAGTCGGGGAAGTATAAATTATAATTTGGCAAAGAATCATACTTTAAACCTAACACACTTGCTCACACGTGATGAGTTAAGAGGTCGGAATAAGGCTGTATCTCAAGACAACCAGGCAAAGTTTTCTACTCCACAAACTCTGCTGAAAAATTTTGGTGGACTGGCACTGGAGAGCAATATGGCCAATTCAAGGCTTAAAAACATATTATCAGTAAAACACTATTACAGTAAGGCTGAAGGACTTGATTACCTCTCAACCAGGGCAGAATTTGGCGACCTGATCAAGACGACTTCATCCATATTAGGATATGGGGATGTAGTGCAAATACTATGGAAAAATCTTTCTTTCAACATCGGGTATGAGTTTACTGTACGACAGCCGGATAAGGAGGAAATATTTGGGGACTATATCACCATTGCTCCCAATGCAGAACTAGCGCCTGAAAAGAGTCATAACCTCAATTTAGGCTCGGAATGGGAATCTCAAGATCATAGACTTTCCTCTGGGGTGTCACTTTTTTACAGAAGCACCCACGACAGGATTTTTATAAATGCACTAACCTATGGATTGTCCCAATATGTCAATCTACTAGGTACTGAAACCATAGGTGGCAACGCCTATCTCGACTATAATCTTCTGAATGGGTTAAATGCAAGCTTTAACATCACATATCAGGATATCACGCTCAGTGAGGCAGATCCAGCAGGGAAACTAAACGATTTAATAGGTGCAAGGGTTCCCAACCTGCCATACCTTTTTGGAAATGCGCAGCTTTCCTACATCAACGATCAATTGATCAAGAAGGGTCAAATCAGTTTAGTCTATGATTTCAATTATGTGAACGAATTTTTATTGAGTTGGGATCAAAAAGCCAAGGATCCAGACATCATTCCGACTCAACTGCAGCATAATATCAATATTGCATGGCTTGAATCCAAAGACCGGTGGAGTATTGGCTTTGAATGCCGCAACTTGTTTAACGCCAAGGTCTTTGACAACTTTTCTGTACAAAGACCTGGAAGGAGTTTTTATGTAAAAGTGCGTTGGTTCCTTGATTTAAAATAATAGGGGAATAAATAAATCTTAATCTTATGAATATATTATCGAAAACAATCATTTCTAAATTCTTGCCGGTAGTACTCTTTGCTCCGGCATTGCTATTGATAAGCTGTGGCGATGATGGTGAAGAGCCAACAGCAAATGCTGGTGATTTTGCCCTGGTAACCGCAATAATCAATCCTGATGGACAAACCAGGGCTTTCTACCTGCAACGTGCTTCTACCGAAAATCAAGACCATTTGGACAACAGTCAAGCAACAGAATTATCAGGGGCTACTGGTGCAATGATCCATACCTACGATGGATCGGTTTTTTTCAGCGACTATAACAATGGGCGTATGGAAAAATGGAGTATTGGTGAAAGTAACAATGCAGAAATGGTGCGTTCAATGAGCCTTACTGAGGTGCTCTACCAGGGCAACGCTACATTCCTGGATGAAAATACGGCTTTTGTTGGTGGACTTTCTACTGACATTATAATTTTTAATCCCACCACCATGCAAAAAACGGGTACAATTGACATCAGTAGTGCTACTATGGTAGGAGCATCTACAGATTTTCCAGCTCCCGGAGGAACAATCGCAGCCGAATCGGTTGCAGAAATGATCATTAGAGGCAACACCCTGTTTGTGGCATTGATGCCCTTAACTGATGTTTCTACCTTTACTCCCGGTTTGTCAGGATGCCCGATTGTAGTCATTGATCTGGACCAGGTAGATGCTAGCGCACAAGGGAATACTTCTGCCGTAGTGAAGCGAATCTATGATGACCGTGGATCATCTACCGGAGCATGGGGATCTGGTGGTGGGTCCTATTTCATGACTTTAGATGAAAATAATGATATCTATATGATCTGTCACAACATGTGGACAGGATGGAGAACGGTATTCGATAAGCCTGCGTGCATTCTTAAAATACCTTCAGGCTCTACTGAATTTGATGCTAATTACTACTTTGATTTGGAAAGTGCAGCCAAAGGAAACGGTAGCCCGGTAATGAACCTTGAATATTACGGTGATGGAAAATTTCTTGCAGCTGTGCTGGATCCTTCAGCAATAAATCCGGATGATCCTTATTCATATTATATTGATCCTATCTATCAATGGTGGAGTTTTGACCTTAACAGCCAGACGGCACAAATAGTAAGCGAGAGTTATACGCGAGGTGCTTCAGCATCAGTTTCATACTTTGAGGATGGCATAGGCTATATCCCATTTGAAGATGAAAGTGAGAGCTATGTGATGAAAATTGATTTGGAGACACTTGCTGCAAGTAAGCAGTTTAGTACCGATGGAATCCCGCATCTGTTCAGTTTAGACTAATTGATGAGTTGGGACTTCGTTGTTAGGCTGAATTGTCAACAATATTTGAAATCGAGAATAAAATTACTGATACTATATTGATACAAAAAAATGCAATTGGAAATAAACAACCTTTCAAAAACATATGGCAATGGGGTGAAAGCCCTCATTGATGTTTCATTAACTATCGGAAAAGGTATGTTTGGCCTTTTGGGTCAAAATGGTGCCGGAAAATCTACGCTCATGCGTACTATAGCTACTTTGCAGGATGCAGATAGAGGTACGATAACTTTTAATGGAATTGATGTTATCGAACAGCCAAACGAATTAAGGAAAGTGCTTGGTTACCTCCCCCAGGAATTTGGTGTATACCCTACGGTGAATGCCGAGGAGCTTTTAATGCATATTGCCGACATGAAAGGTATCGCCTCAAAGAGTGAGCGCAAAAAACTGGTTGGGGAATTACTCAATCGTACTAACCTCTACAATGTCCGTAAACAAAGGCTCAATACTTATTCCGGGGGCATGAGGCAGCGCTTTGGAATTGCACAGGCTCTTATAGGTAATCCATCCCTTATGATAGTTGATGAACCAACTGCCGGTCTCGATCCTATGGAGCGCAACCGTTTTTATAACCTGCTATCTGAAATAGGTGAAAATACGGTGGTAATCCTTTCAACCCACATTGTAGAAGATGTGAGCACCTTGTGTAACCAGATGGCCATTATTGGTGAAGGTGAAGTGTTGATTACCGGAAACCCGGCAGAAATAGAAAAGCACCTGCAAGGGAGAATTTTTGAAAAAGAAGTAGAAAAACAAGAAGTAGAAAGCTATAAAAAAGAATTCCAGGTGATCGCCCAGAATTTCCATTTGGGGAAAATGCATATTTCTGTCTTTTCAGACACTGCTCCCGGAGATGGCTTCAAGGAAAAAGAAACCAGCCTTGAAGACACCTATTTCAACCTGTTGTTTAATCAGAAAAACTGAAGCTGTATGTTAGGGAAAATAATCGCCTTTGAATTGAAATACCGGTTTGCGAAACCTATGACCTACATCTTTATGGCGATGATGGTGTTTCAGGCAGCCTGGTATGCAAAAGGATCTTTTGATTTTTATGTAAATGATGATATTTATTTTAACGCAGCCGGAATTATTTATCAATCACTGGCAGGGGGCGGAATGCTTATGCTTATTGCTGTTTCGGTAATTACCGGAACGGCACTTTTCAAAGACATAGAGTTTAAAACAGCCGAAACATTTTACAGTTATCCCGTATCCGATAAAAAATGGATCATTGGAAAGTTTTCTGCTGCCTATTTAATAAACCTGTCGATTGTTCTTTCATATGCACTTGGTTTTACAGTCATCCAATACTCAGGCATTGCAGAACCGGACAAATTCGGGCCTGTACCGTGGGGACAGATATTTTATGGGTTTTTAGTTTTCTCAGTACCCAACATATTTATTATTACCATGATTGCCTTGAGTATGGTTGTGTTCTTCCGTAATATGGCAAGCAGCTACCTGGGAGTGTTCATAGTAATGATGTTATTCATTCTCGGTGAAGGCACAAGAGAAAATTCTGCCAATATTATGGCTGTTTATATGATTGATCCTTTCTGTTATACCTATACAAGGGATATCATTGAAGGCCTGCCTATTTTCGAAAAGAATTTCGGTTATCTCGAACTAACATCTATATACTGGGCAAACAGGGTTATTTGGCTTAGTATTGCTTTTGCACTGGCATTTTTGTCTGTAAAGAAATTTAATTTCAAGTATTTCATTATTAAACCGGCAAAACGCAAAAAGGTAATTGATGAGAATGATGGGATTCAGTTTTCATCCAGTTTAGATGTTGCTGTAAACAAAGTATATGGTATTACTGAGAACATTAAAAAATTATTTCGTTTCAGTACACTTGAGTTTAAAAACACTGTACGCCCAGTTGGTTTCAGGATCGTATTTGGCATATTGGCACTTATGTTCTTCCTGTATAATTACATGTGGAATGCAGAATACTATATACATACCGATACGCTGCCAATAACTTCTTTTATGACCTTTACGCGGTTGCCAAATGGTGTGTTTATTCTAATCCTATTGGCAGTATTTGCAGGTGAGCTCTTGTTCAAGGAGCGAAGTGTTCACATATGGCAACTCACCGATGCATTGCCTGTTCCCACATGGGTAACCTACCTGAGTAAATATATTGCCATGGCAGGAGTAGCCATGCTGTTTGTGATGACTTTATTCATTCCCGGCATTTTGGTTCAGATTATAAAAGGATTTTTCGATTTTGAGATGAATGTCTATTTTAATGACTTGTTCTCATATCATTTTGGCTGGCTCAATTATTTGATGGCTATAATTTTAGCCTTTTTTGTCGGGTCAGTTACAGCTAACCGTTTTACAGCACATATAATAACCGTAGCCATCCTGTTTTTTATCATTGTCATGGCAGATATTGGTGTAATTGAACAGGTTCGCTATATGTTCCCTTTCACACCGGGTATCGAAGATTACTCTGAAATGGCTGGCTATGGTGTATATGGAACTGCTGCAGGTAAATATGCCTTGTTATGGTCATCGCTGAGTATAGCAATGCTGCTTTCCGGAATCTGGTTCTGGAACAGGGGAATCGTACAGTCTTTAGCTATGCGCTTTTCAATAAAAAAGCCCCAGCTTCATATAGCAGGGAAATTAGGCATTATCGTTTTCCTTGGTTTATTCTTTTACCTTCAGCATTATATTGTTGCCAATGAGCAGGACATTCCAAACTTTAAAACAGAAGACCAACAGGACGCCGATGACGCGGCATACGAAAAAGCATTCAAATATCTCGAAGAGCAGAATCATCCATTGGTTTGCGGACTTGATCTGACTATAGATATAGAACCGTCCGTCCGAAAGGCTGAATATTCATTTCAAATGTTGCTTACCAATAGGGGAAATACAACTGTCGACAGTTTACATATGAACCTGAAAGATTTTGTTACACTAAATAGTTTGCAGCTTGATTCAAAAGAGCCTGCACAGGCTTGGTTCGATGAAGAGCATAACCAGTTGGCATATTTCCTCCCCTCTGCCATTCAGGTTGGAGATACTGCAGTGCTTGCGGGCAGTTGTATATTGCATTATTCCGGTTTTAGCTCTATTGACCCGCAATCCGCTTTGGTTTACAATGGTAGTTTCCTAGAGAAAGATATTGTTCCTCATATTGGTTACAATTCCGATAAAGAACTGGATGAAAACCGGAGTCGTTCAGATAATGGTTTGGAAAAAATCGATTCCCGCATGAACGCGATAACTGATTCGGATGCCTTGGCAAATGATGCAATTTCTCCAAATGCCCTATGGCAAAATACAACTATACGCGTACATACTTCCGATGGTCAGATTGCATTTGCTTCTGGTGTTTACCAGGGTATTGAAACAATAAATGAGAAAGAATATGCTGTGTATAAAACGGAAAGGTGCTCCCCAATGGATTGGCAAATAGGTGTTGCACCATATGAAATTCTAGATACTGTTTTGGCCGATACATTCAATTTAAAATTATATTATGATAAACGGCACACGTATAATTTGGATTATATGCAGGCGGCTGTTACCGAAGGTATTCGATCGCTACAGAAAAACCTTGGAAACTATCCGTACTCAGAGTTGCATATTGCAGAAATACCTTTTTACAACGATGAGGATTTTTATACTACGCCAAATCAAATAGCAATTTCTGAAAAGCATTGTTGGATTGCTGATGGTAGCAGAGAAAAGGACCTTTCTTACATATATTATACCCTTTGCAGAGAAATATTTACCCACTGGATTCAACAAAATATGCATGTTGCGGATGTTCAGGGGGCTGATATGATACTGAAAGCAATTCCGGAGGCCTATGCCCTGGATTATATACGGGAGAAGTTTGGCGACGAAATTCTTGATATTTATCTCGTGAAAAAACAAGATCGTTATAGTAAAGGCAGAGGCAATGAATCTAACACAGAGCCTCCGCTTATTTATGCCGATGGTGCCGATTATCTTGAAGTGAATAAAGGTGCAATGGAGTTACTCAAGGTAATTCAGGAATTTGGCAGATCTGATTTTTCTGCACTTCTATTATCATGGAATTCTGAAAATCCTGAGAAAAATCTGGTGTTTAAAGATTTCTATAGCATGTTATTAGACGCCTGGCCTGGAAATAAGAAGGAAGCCTTAAAAGATTCATTTGAAAGCGTACTTTAACAAAAACAAAAGGTGCCCAAAATTCCAGTTCGGAAATCAAAGCCTGTAATGGCCCCTGCGTAAGTGTAGAGTATTAAACCAGGATCTTTTATTGTGTCGTATTGTTATTTTTTCTCAAGAGTCCACAAATCCATGTGCATTGTAATTCTCTCTTAGCACTAAAAATGAATGATTATCTGTGTTTTTATCTCACGAAATTGTTGTTTTTAACAATTAACTCATATGAATGAACTATTTGTCGTTTAGAAAAGCCCTGGAACAGTTCCCTGTATTTTCTTCTCAGGATATCAGAAAGCAATTTAGCGATTTTGATAACCGACGACTGGTGGAATGGCAGGAGAAAGGCTATATCATTAAGCTGAGACGGGGTTACTACAGCTTTAAAGAGGTCGAAAAGGGAGAAGCTTTCCGTTATTTTTCTGCCAATAAAATATACGCACCGTCCTACATATCGATGGAGAGTGCGTTGTCGTACTACAATTTGATACCGGAAGGTGTATTCACGACGGTTTCACTTACTACGAGGAACACTTCAGCGTTTAGCACTCCTGTGGGAAGTTTTAGTTACCGGAATGTAAAAGCACAACTGTTTTTCGGGTACAGGCTATTGAACATCCATGGTCATACCATCAAAATGGCTGAGCCTGAGAAATCCTTGCTGGATTATTTGTATCTGAATAAAATCGATACACCAGATATGATGGAGGGGATAAGATTAAATGAGTCTCAGCTTCACGATTTGTTGGACTTTACTAAACTGTCTCAATATGCCGGAGTATTTCATTCTAAAATATTGCAGCGGCGAATACAATTGTTAAAAAAAATGATCCATGCTTAGCCTGAAGGAAATCAAGACGTTTTATCCTGAATCTTTACATCCCTTTGAAAGATTCATTCTAAGGGAATACCTGCAATATAAAATCCTGGAAATCATTTTCGAAAGTCCTTTTGCAAATAAGCTGGCGTTTCTGGGAGGCACATGCCTGAGGATAATCTATGCCAACACCAGGTTTTCAGAGGATCTTGATTTCGACAATTTTCTGTTATCGGAGGAAGATTTTAAAGGCATTTCCGGAATCGTAAAGTCAGAGTTGGAAAGATTAGGCTATGAGGCAGAGATACGCCATGTGATGAAGGGTGCATATCATTGCTATATCCGATTTCCCGAATTACCGTATCAACATGGATTATCCGGTCATAAGGAAGAAAGGATTTTGATTCAGCTGGGTACAGAAGCACACGACTTTAGTTTTCAGCCAAATAAGCCAATTCTCAATACGTTTGATGTTTTCACCCAAATATTTTCGACACCGGAAGAACTTCTGTTGTCACAAAAATTCTATGCCATAATTAACCGGAAGCGAAACAAAGGTCGGGATTTTTTTGATGTCACTTTTTTACTTAGCAGAGGCGTAAAGCCAAACTATGAATACTTGAATCTAAAGTTTGGTATCCAGAACTCAGACGATCTTCGCAAACAAACACTGGAAAAATGTAATACTTTGGAAATGAATGAAATGGCAAAAGATGTTGAACCGTTTTTGTTTGAACCGAAGGATATAAAAAAAGTACTGTTGTTTCCAGAATTACTGAAACAGGTTATCTTGTGATAATTGTTAGGAGCGTTTTATCTTTTTTAGTCGTAGTGAAATCTACAGCTATAAATAAAAAGTTCGTTGGATTCAACTTTATATACTAATCTGTGTTCTCTATCTATTCGTCGAGACCAAAGGCCAGCCAAATCATATTTTAGCGGTTCAGGTTTTCCAATTCCTTCAAAAGGTGTTCTTTGAATTACTTTGATTAGGTCGTTGATTTTCTTGAGATTTTTTTTGTCTTCCTTTTGCCAAGATATGTAGTCCTCCCACGCGTTTTTTGAAAAAGTTATGTTCATTAATCCTCGACTAACTTCTTTCTTAATCCCCTACCTTTTTTGATTTGGTTGATGGATTCGTAAAGACGATCGGCATTTTTCTTGGAACTCAGCAAGTGCATTGTTTCCATTATTGAATTATACTCATCCAGTGATATAATAACAGTTCCTCTGCCACTTCCTCTTTTAAGGATCAATATTTCATTGTTTTCTTCGACGTCGTCAAGATATTTTTTCAAGTGTGTTCTAAATTCAGTGTAATTCGCAGCAATCATTTCGTCCTTATTTAAGTACAAATATAAGTACGTTTAATGGATTTAAAAGTTTTAACCTCCAAGTCTTTTGAGAATAGTAGCTTATGCTTGAAGTCCAACGCCCCACTGACTGGGCCCCACCGGTGGATGTATATCCGGATCGGACATGTATGATATACATATTTTGGCAGTAGTTATTATGTTTTTTACTCCACGTTTAATAGGTTAACCACAAATTCAATTAAAAGCTAGATTGATATAGGGACAATGTTATCTATTATTTCTTTAATCTCTGCTTTCACTTTTCGCAGATCGTATTCGCGTTGTAGATTCATCCAGAACTCAGGAGTTGTACCAAAATATTTTGACAGTCGCATAGCAGTGTCAGCCGTGATGCCTCTTTCTCCTTTAATAATCAAACTAATTCTGGTCTGCTGAACACCGATGGATTTTGCTAGCCTATATGCCGAAATTCCCATAGGGATCAAGAACTCTTCTTGCAAAACTTCTCCCGGATGTATGTTTGCTATATTTTTCATAATAAATTTTCAATGATAATCAGTAATTTTTACTCCTTTTACCTGGCCATCATTCCATATGAAAATAATTCTCCACTGCATATTTATGCGAATAGAATGATAGTCTTTTAAGTCACCTTTCAGCGCGTGCAATCTGTTAGAAGGTGGAATACGTAAATCTTCCAAATTGTGAGCTGCATTCAACATGAATAATTTTCTCAACGCAATTTTACAAATCTGAGCACTCCATTTTCTGGTTTTCTCACCATTCCAGACCTTCTCAGTTTCCTTGCAACTAAATTCAACAATCATTTATATACTAATATACGATAAAGATACTATTTTAGTTCGATACTATCCTGATGAGATTGTATATTACCTTGGGATCAAGTTCTCCATAAACTTCTTTCCGGAAGAATCTTCAAAGCTATCTAAATATGCCTCAGTAGTTTGAAGCGATTTATGCCCCAATGATTCACTGATAAATTCAGTGGGTGCACCTGACCTTTTGAGAACTGTAGCAAATGAATGCCTGGCAGCATAAGTAGTCAGAGGTTTAGTGATTTTATGCTTCCTCCGATTACGTTCTATGAATACATAAACATGCAAAACCTAGATCATCTGGTAAAACCTTTAAAATTACCTTGGGGTGATGACAGGGTGCCATTTTATAATGCTTCGGATATTAAGGAATTTAATAGGCACTTTATAAACTATATAAATTTCGGAGGTTACCCTGAGGCTATTTTCTTAGAAACAGTCCGTCGTAATCCTGAGCGATTTATCCGACAAGATGTGGTTGATAAGGTATTGCTCCGGGATTTGCCAAGCTTATATGGTATTGCCGATGTACAGGAACTAAACTCTTTATTTACAACCATTGCCTATAATACAGGTCAGGAATTTTCCCTGGAAACAATAAGTCGCCAATCCGGTTCGCCAAAAAACTCCATCAAAAAATACCTTGAGTATTTAGAAGCAGCTTTCCTGATTCGGATTGTCCGCCGAATTGACCAATCAGGCAAACGCTTTTTGCGCGATAATTTCTTCAAAATTTATCTAACTAATCCATCCTTGCGAAGTGCTTTATTTTCACCTATTGATCCGCTGGATGAATTAATGGGAGCTTTAACGGAAACTGCGATCTTTTCTCAGTGGATGCACCGCCAGACCTTTACCCCCTATTACGCCCGTTGGAGTAATGGAGAAATAGATATGGTAGGTATTAACCGAAAAGATTTAAAGCCAGCATGGGTCTTGGAAATAAAATGAAGTGATAAATATGTAAAGGAACCTAAAAAACTAAAAAGTCTCTTTAAATTTTGTTCCGAAAACAAAATAAATCAGGCTTTGGTAACAACCATCAATTACAATGATGTGCAGACCGTAAATGATGTTGAACTCACATTTATTCCATGTTCAACCTATGCTTACACAGTTGGTTTGAACACCATACAAAAATAACAAGGCATTCAACGCATTAAATAGTGGAGCATTGTATCAAAGATAGGTTGAGCGAAATGAACTTGTATGCATCAGAGCAAGTGTCTAACTTATAGCATAAATCCAGGGGATTAATTGATCTTTGCCACAATGTTTGTATTAGTGCAAACATTTTAGTTTTATATCAAGTAAAATCGGTAAAAGTGAATGTGCGTATATGTCTTAAAAAGGGCATTTATACATGTTTGGGTTAAGTATTTATAAAATCGATAAGGCTAAAACGACTTACTACGGATCAGGAGGTCGGGGGTTCGAATCCCTCCATTTTCACGCTGAAAATCAAAGAGTCACACAATATTTTGTAATTCTTTTTTCTTTATGGGGTAAACAAACCACATTAAAAGGAAACTTTCTATCAGCTATTTCGATTTTCTATAAACCTATATATAATCTATCTCAAACTCTGCTGGATATTCTGGAGCCCTATCAGCTCCCGAGGTTTTAAAATATAAGGATATATGGTCTGGGACTATCTTCTTTGACTTATAAGTGACTATCAGCTCATTGGTTTACAGCTAAATTGTTTGAATTCAGCAAAGGAGGAACATAAACTTAGGTATTGTATTTAGACAAAGTGAAATTGAGGTTTGGTTTTCATTTGCCCGCAAATCTAAAACCATAACAATATTCATTCCTCGCTTTTGCTCAACAAAAACTGCTAAATAAGAGTATATTCCCAAATTTGGAATGATTATAATAAATCTTCGTGTACGAAAAGGGACTAGTCCATTTATCGCCCGGTTACTTCTTTCAGTTTGTTGAAAAAATCCTTTTTTCGCTCTGTGCTGATTTGCCAGTCAACAGGTACACCAAAATAATAATCAAAGCCCATTTCAAGTGGGCCGGATTTTAGAGGTTTATTCCAGTCGATAGGTTTTTCATTACCAAAACCAAGATGCCATTTTCCAATGCATGCTGTACTGTAACCTGCTTTTTCAAATACCTCTGCAATTGTTGCTTTATTAGTGTCAATAACAAGTGGATCTTTAAGGAAAATAGGTTTTGTAAGCCCTGTGGCGAAATGGATATTCTCCTGTTAAAAGGGCATATCTAGATGGTGTACAAACTGCAGAGGCTGAATGAGCATCTGTAAACATACGCCCCTGGCCGGCTAATTTATCAATGTCTGGTGTACTTACGTGTGTAGCACCATAACAACTTAAATCTCCGTACCCCAAATCGTCTGTATTAATGATAATAACATTAGTTTTTTTTCCTTCTTTAGTTTCTTTTTCTTTTGAAATACATGAACTACAAAATACTGTAGCGAGTAGAGTAACAGCTACCCACAATGAAATACGCGTTGTCTTATTTTCCATATTATCGTCTTAAATTAAATTAATCTCTTTTAACAATATTTCTGACTTCTTTTGGTAAGTCTTTCCAATCTCTTGGGTGGCTAATAACCGGAACTTCGGGAAACAAAGTCCCAGTTGGTCTTTGCCCACTTCCTCTCTGGTTGTATTCGCCCAGCTCTTTACGAGCCTGCTCAGCTATCTTTAATAATTTTCCAACAATTTCGGGGTGTTCTTTCGACACATCGTTGGTTTCTGCCACATCGGCAGACAGGTCATACAGAACAGCATTTTCAATATCAATAAATTCCTCTTTACTTTTATCCCACCAGGGAATTTGGTTTAATGAACGTGGCAAATGCAGCTTCCAGTTTTTGTATGACACAGCCTGCAAATTTTCGCAATTATAGTAATAGTAAGGCTTTGCCGTATCCAAAGATGTATTGTCTCCATTAAAAACCGGCAAAATGCTTTTACCATCATATTTTTTATCTGATGGCATTTTTGCTCCAATGATTTCAGAAAGCGTGGGAAATACATCCATGGAATATACCGGTATATCTAGAATTGCGTTTTGAGCAATGCCTTTATTCCAGGCGACAATAAATGGCACCCTGTGCCCACCATCCAACGAAACATATTTAGTGCCACGGTAAGGAGATGCATACGTATTCGATACAGGGCCGTTGTCGGAAGTAAAAATAAGTATGGTATTGGATAGCGTACCTGCCTTGTCAAGTGATTTGACTATTTCACCAATACTCCAGTCCAACTCCTGAATAACATCGCCCCTGACGCCATCTCCTGATGACCCTTCAAAAGCTTTTCCGGCCTTATAAGGTGTATGCGGGTAATTGTGTGAATAAAACAAAAAGAATGGTTGATTGGAATTTTTCTTAACAAAATTACATATGCGCTTAGTGTATAATTCTGTTAGTTTTTCAAGAGGTGTTTCCTCATAAAGCACTTTTGTTCCATCGTAGAATTTACTGCTGTGGTTATAATTGCAAGGCATGCCATAATAATCGTCAAAGCCCTGGTTTAAACATGAAAACTGGTCTTCGGTACCCAAGTGCCATTTACCAACCATAAACGTTTTATAATCTCTTGTTTTAAATTGTTCGGCAATAGTTATTTCTGTCGTATCCAATCCTAAAAACCAATGCGCTTCCCGTTTTGGGTTAATGCCCATGTAAAGTCCGCATCGTTGAGGATATGCCCCCGTTAGCAGTGCCGCCCTTGAAGGAGAGCAAATTGAGGAGGCGGTTCTGTAATTGGTAAAACGAAGACCATGGCGGGCAAGAGCGTCTATATTAGGTGTTTTTATATTTACAGCACCAAAGCAGCTAAGGTCGGCATAGCCCAAATCATCGGCCATGATAACCACAACATTGGGAGGCGTAAGCGGTTTCGTTTGTTTTGTGTAACTACCGTATAGTAGAAATAAAGAGCTAACCGCCAGCCATAGGTGCTTTGGACAAGTGAATTTCATTGAATCGTTAATTATTTGTAGTTCTGGCTGTACCTAGAAAGAAACGGGCCCCTTTGCCGAAGTTGTTGTAATCACCAATATCGTTTCTCGCGATTTCAACCAATCCCAGAAGCTCGTTCACGACTTCAAGATGTTGACTTGCCACATCTTTTTGTTCGCCCACATCATCAGAAAGATTATACAGTGCAGGATTATTAAAATTCACACGGTCTTCGGGTTTAATATAAGCTTCCCACCCTTTAGGATACGTTTCGGTATATGGCAGGTGAAGTTTCCATTTTCCTTTGCGAATAGCCTGTAGGCGGTCATGTGCATAATAGTAGTATGGTCTTTCCGGATAGATATTAGTTTCTGGTGCTAAGAACAACTCTGAAATATCCTTCCCGTCAATAACACGGTCGTTGGGCATTAGCGCTCCGGCCAGTTTAACCAGCGTCGGAAAAATATCGATGGTTGCGGTTATCTGTTGACTGGTACTGTTTGCTTTTACTCTATCGGGTCCCCAAAGAATACTGGGCACTCTCAAACCACCTTCCCAGGTTGTACATTTGTGTCCGCGTAAGGGCGTTGCTGTTCCGCCATGCGAACCACCTTCATCCTTTTGCAGACTCAGAACAGGGTGGCCATCCAACCACCATGGGCCATTATCACTGGTAAACAAGACATAGGTGTTCTTTTCCAAACGCAATTCCTTTATGCACGAAAGAATCTGACCGGTACTCCAGTCGATTTCCTCAATCACATCGCCGTAAAGTCCGCGTTCCGACCTGCCTTTAAAGGACTGGGATGCCCCTAAACGGATATGAGGCATGGAGTGAGGTAAATAAACAAAAAAAGGTTCATTTTGATTTTTGCGAATAAAATCGATGACTTCTTCAGTGTATTTTTTGTTAGCGTATTTAAATCCGCTTTCCGTTCAATAACCTCTTCATTGCGAAGCAAATTGACGTAACTATCGTTACTGGATGGCGTACCAAAAAAATAATCAAACCCTTGTCTTGTTGGGAGCGATAGAGTATCGTATTTCTCCTGGCTGTGCCCTGCCAGGTCCCATTTCCCAAAACATCCGGTAGTGTATCCGGCTTCTTTCAGCAATTCGGCTATAGTAATTTCTTCATTGGACATATTAGGATGATACTCATTTGCAGGATTTTTTCGAGCCACCCTAAGCGGATAGCACCCTGTCATAAGCGACGAGCGTGATGGACCGCATACCGTTTGGGCATAGAAATTGGTAAAGCGCATACCCTCTTTTGCCATGGCATCGATATGCGGTGTGCGAATGTTTGGCGACCTAAAACAACCCAAATCCTGGCAGCCCTGATCGTCGGTAAAAATAACAATGATGTTAGGCTTGTTACTTCCTACCTTTTCCCGTGTTCTTTCATTATTTAGATTACATCCGTTTACACATATACAACATATCAACAAAAAAACGATAAACTTATTTTTTATCATACTTACTTTATAGCATTTAAAATTCATCATCAGAATCCCTATTGCTTTGTGTCTCCTTATCACCATACCAATACATACCCACGGCGTATTCCATGTCGCACTCGGCCCAATGCCATACTTCCATATCCAATTTTAAGGACTTCCCAAAAGGCATGACATCCAATGCACGTGTTCGTGTTTCGGTACTGTAACCTTGAGTATTTCGCTCTTTTGTAGTCTTACGGTTTAATTTATTATATACATGGCTACACGGCTGCGCATGAAATGGATGCTCATAAAAATCGGTACTTCTGCCTCCCCATGAATAGGCATAATAGTCCTCTGTTCCCGTACCAAATATGGATGGAAAATCCTCGCCATCAACCCATATTTTTTCATCTCCTTCGCCCCACCAGGTTTTTACCGGGTTGTATACTGTTAGGGCATCACCTACATACACCCCTCGTCCCAGGGCCTCGATATAATTCCAATCCGAATAAGGCCGGGTGGGAACCGGGTTTTGGTAGCGGTAGCCTGCATGGAAATACATCGAATTATCATCCCACTCCCAATCTCCTGCTCGAGCTTCAAAAGTTACATCTACAGACTGCTTTGAAGTATTTAGAATAGAAATAGAACCCGATTGTTGATAAGGCATCACCCAACGACAAGATAAGGTGCCGTCTTCAGCAACAGTGCGGTACCAACCCTGGAAAGGATTTAAACCTACTCCTGTACCAAAAAACTCGCTGACGGGGCAATACACCGTTTGCTTGCCATCAAAATTCATTTTTACAATGACCGAACGTGTGATTGTTGAATCCTGATAATCGCCTAATTTTAGAGACAAGGCACGTACGGCAGCTTTACCCTTGGGTAATTGAACTGTTTTTTCTTCATTTACCCCCAGTTGGGTGTTAAAAGCTACTTTTTTGCCCTTTGTTTTATTGGTTGGTGTTAACAGGTTTTTTCCTATTTGTGTTATTTGTGATTTTGCCTTTTCAAAATCTTCCGTGGTAAAGGTTTTTACCTTGGTTCCTTCTGCATACTCACGATAGGTAAATTGATAAAAGAAAGGCTGATCGGTAACCGTTACCTTACAACTTTTTGCATAGGGTATGGGGAAAAACGACACCGCCGATCGCAAGGATTTGTGGGCAAAAGGAAAAGGAATCATCCCCGTTCCGTTAAACAAGCCCAGCATATTCCCCTGAAGTGTTGGTTCTTTGGCCCCGTCCAAATAGATTTTTATTTGAATATCAGTATCTGGAATATTGAATTTCCTGAAAGGCATCCAGGTACGCACAATAGCCCCTGCACCTTTGTGGTCCATCAATACCCATTCTTTTTTCCCGTTTTTCTCTTCGATACGGATGAAGTTTTTGTCTTCTTCCGTTTGATTGTTATCCTTGTTATTAAACCAGCCTTCAGCACCCTCAGGACTTACCGAAGCCCGGTTATAACTACTCTCCTGTTTTAACCGAAAATCGATTTTTGGATATTTGGCAATGGCATCGCGGTCTATCATTTCATTTAATAATGATTCGATACTTACGGCATCGTCTTTTATTTCAAAAGAAGCCATCAATCCTCCGCAAATCATTGCAAGTAGGATTATTGTTGTTACTTTGATTACACTTCCCATGTCCTATATGGTTTATTTTGATTTAATACGTTTAGAGACTTTTTAAATAATAATCAATAAAATATTATTGGGCTTACTTTTCCAATGCAAGATAGGATTCGAGCAGCTTCTGCATCTCCTTTACTTTTTTAGGAAACTCATGATATAAATTTGTTGCCTGTGAGGGGTCTTTCTCCAGATTGTACAATTGGGCAGGGGCCGCATCATCTTTTATTTTGCCATCTTCAATATCACTGTTTACCTGACCAGCATAAGATATTGCTCCTGGCCCGCCAAAGGCATGCGCTCCATGTCTGCCCCTGGTAAATCCACCACCTCCCTGTGCTCCTATGTACACCCAGTTACCTTTGCGTACAGTTAAATGCGAATCTTTAAGAGGAGCCAATAGGATCTTAGTTCGGAGTTGTTTATCGGTTTTTCCTGTAATGGCATCCAACATATTTTTGCTGTCGCGTCCCTGGTTATCATCCAGTTTTTGTCCTGTAAGTGCCGCAAACGTAGCAAGCATATCTACATTGCTAATTAACTGTTCGGACACCTCACCTGCTTTTATCTTTTTAGGCCAATGGACTATAAATGGTACACGATGTCCGCCTTCCCAGGCATCAAATTTGAAACCCAATAAATCGGCATTTAGTTTATGGCCTTGTTTGTAAGTTTTTTGCCCGGTGGCGTTGAACATGCCACCATTATCGCTGGTTAAAATCACCAGAGTATTTTCAGCAACCCCCATCTCTTCCAAGGTTTGCATCACTTCGCCAACTATCCAGTCCAGCTCGTGAACAAAGTCACCATAGATGCCAGCATCACTCGTACCTACAAATTGTGGTGCTGGGGTAAACGGATGGTGAATGTTGGTAGTGGCTAAATACAATAAAAAAGGTTTGTCTTTTTGAGCCTTCATCCAGTTAAGTGCCTTGTTCTTTAAATGGGTACCTACCTCTTCATCTACATACAGGGCATGGGCTTTGTTGGCACCTCCAATTTCATTCAACCTCATTTTTTCGAAGACTTCTTTTGTTTTTGCCGTTTTACCATATACAAACGGGTCGTCTTCGGCGTAACCAACCACATGGTGGTTTTCAACATACACAAAGGGCGGATGGCTATTAACCACCGGTACACCATAGTAATAATCGAAACCAAGCTCATTGGGACCTGGCGTTAATGGTTTGTTCCAATCTACGGGTTCTGTTGTACCAAACCCCAAGTGCCATTTTCCAACACAAGCGGTTGCATAGCCAGCCTTTTTTAATATCGATGCAATGGTTTCTTTGTTTGTATCAACAACTAACTTGCTTTTTAGGAACACCGGCTTATACAAGTTACCGTGCCGGATAGGGTATTCCCCGGTAAGTAAGGCGTAACGCGAAGGGCTGCAGACCGCTGAAGCAGAATGGGCATCGGTAAACATACGCCCTCCCTGCGCCAACTTATCGATATTAGGGGTTTTGAGTTTAGTAGCACCATAACAGCCAAGATCGCCATAACCCAAATCATCAGCATTAATAACCACAATATTGGGCAACTGTGCCAAACAGGTTTGATTCAACGATAAGAGTATAACTACACCAAATATGAGTTGGGTAATCTTATTATTCATGTGTAATACTTTCATTTCTAATTTTTCCTAGTTTTTCCAATTGGTCTTTTATTCTCTTCCAACTCATTGTAAAATTGCTGGGCTTCTTTCAATAATTTATCAGCGATTTTGGGGTGACGATCAAGCCTGTCGTACTTTTCCGAAGGATCGGTTCCAAGGTTGTATAGTTCCAAGGGATGAAACTCCCCAACGGTCGAATGTTTCACAAATAGTTTCCATTTATTGTTTCTGATAGCCCTATAAGTAGCAGTGCTATCGGGTCTGCTCCTGCCAAAATAATGGATATACTCGTGCGGGCTATTCTCATTTTCAGCCTTTAGCAACGGCAATAAACTCTCTCCATCTATAAGCCGGTCATCAGGGATTTTAGCCCCTACCAAATGGGCAAAAGTAGGCAGTATATCAATGTTGCTTGCCATTTCATTACTACACATCCCTGAAGGAATACCTTCAGGCCATCGGAAAATGGCCGGCACACGCATGCCCCCTTCAAACATCGTACCTTTTCCGCCTCTTAAAAGACCTGCCGAACCACCATCACTTCCATATCTCATTGTTGGACCATTATCGGAAGTAAACACAACAAGTGTATTCTCATCAATACCCAATGCTTTCAGCTTTTGTAATATTTCACCACAGCTCCAATCGATTTCCATAACTGCATCGCCATATAAACCTCTATCTGATTTACCCTTAAATTTATCACTGGCAGCAAGAGGCGTATGCGGCATTACGTGAGCGAGGTAAAGAAAAAACGGTTCATTCTTATTCTCTTCGATGAATTCCAGAGCCTTTTCGGTAAAACGCATTGTTAGCATGGTGATGTCCGGATCTTTTTCAATAACTCCATCTCCTTCTATTAAAGGTAATGGTGGAAATTTCCATCTGCCACCCACCGTATAGCCTACCCTTTCGGCTCTTTCACGCATCTGCCGCATTAAAACGGTATCTTCTACCGTTTCCCATACCGACCGGCTATGGTAGGGCCACATATCATGCGAATAGGGGAAACCCCAAAACTGATCGAAACCTTGTTGTGTTGGCATAAATTCGGGCGCATCGCCTAAATGCCATTTGCCAATATGCATGGTTTTATATCCGGCCGATTTTAATACTTCTGCCACTGTAATTTCATTTGGATGAAGTCCTGTCTTTGCTCCGGGAAGTTCGTTCATGGAATGACTCACGCGAGCATGATATGAGCCTGTCATTAATTGCGCGCGAGATGGCCCGCAAACCGCAGCTGCATAAAAACTGGTGAAACGCATGCCCTCAGTCGCCATTTTATCAAGATTGGGTGTAAAGATGTTCGGTGAGCCATAACAGCCCAAATCACCATATCCAAGATCATCAGCATTAATCAGGATGATATTCGGTAATTGTGCCACGCAGATTTGACTCAACGATAAGATTATAACTACACCAAATATTAGCTGCGTGATTTTATTATTCGGTTGTAATACTTTCATTATTCAATTGTTTTAATTTTTTAAATGGGCCTTCTACTCTCTTCTCTATTAATCTAAAATTAGTATCAGGATAAAAGACCAATAATTTCAATCATCCTCCAATGCCTCATTTTTTTTAGCTTTGTTTCACATAATAGTGATTCTAAGAAAACTCTTACCTAAAATCCTAGTACGTCATTCTCATGAAAACCAGCCTGCCACAAGCTGGTGGGAATTTCATGCTCAGAAAGTTAGAAATTCCTGCCCGCCTGATCCGGACGGCCAGGAATGACGAATTGACTTGTTTTCTTAAAAACACTAATTAGCATTACCATTCGCATCAATATTAGCTTTAGCTTTTTGGACTTTACTCCAGACTCTTTCCTTAAGATTTTTCATTCTTTTATCAAGCGGAGGCAGTTCAGGAAGGTTACTTTCTGGCTTATCAAGATAAAAATATGCAGTAGCACATACATCGTCTCTTCGGTAATAATTGGTTGAGGTTATGGGAAAATCTTCTGAATCGAAAAATCCTTCATTACCTTCTTCCAACAACCGGCCATGTTTTGATATCCCACTCCTTTTATCCATAAACCACACCGGTTTAATCTCTCCTCCGTTTTCAACAAATTGTAACAATTTTTCTTTGTTAGCATTACCCATTTGTTGAATAGTGACTTTACAATCTTTATGAAAATAAACGTAGTCCTCCAGATGGTAGCGGTAAAAAGCATGAATATGATTCTTCTTATCAGAAATAACAGAGCCTACATATTGGTTAGAGAATACACCCTGTCCCCAGCCGGTACCAATGTAATCCTCGGTGCCTGTCTGTACAAGGGTTGGAAATTCCTTATCGCCATCAAGGTAAATTTTAACCTCACCTTCACCAAACCAGGATTTCTGGTAAGCCTCGCCTCCGAGTACTCCAATGTTGGTTCCTATAAAACGTCCACTTCCGTTCAATTTAGGAAGGATAACATAATCTTTTCCGAGTTCAGTTTTCAGTTCCCTGTTCCAATAAGCATGAAAATAAAGTGTATCATCCGGTAAATTATCCACCTCAAGGTAGTTAATGTCAAACCAAAACTTGACTTCTTCATCAGATTCGTTGGTAATGGTTATGTAAGCTGATTTTTTGAAAGGCATTTTCACATTCGAATTGAAAGAACGGCCTTCGGGACTTAAAAACAGTTTACTCTCAAAAGGAAAAAGTAGTCCGTGGGCTGTTCCAAAAAAATCACCTATTGGAGCCGAAACTGCGGGTTTTTTAGCACCATCCCAAAACATATCAATCCTAACCGCTCTTCGTTGTACCTTACTTTTGGCAATGGTACCGCTCATCCAAAATCGTTGAATAACTCCAGAGCCCTTAACGTCCATCAATACCTTGGTTTCGTTCGGTTGTATAATGTAAAAGGCATTTCCTTTAGCCCCTTTGTTAGTCATTCCTCCTTTACCCTTTTCTCCATTAGGGTTTTCAGGGCTAATCCAACGCGTTTTTACCTCTTTGGGTACAGCATCGTAAATGTTTTGGGATTGAGATTTCTGTGCATTGACAAACAGCACAATCATGATTGCAAAAAATAATATTTTTTTCATATACTCTTATTTATTAAAATATCCGACACGTTCTCAGTACTATAAATTTTACTTTTTATAGTATTCACTAAATGATAGCAATAATCTTTAATAACCAGGATTTTGTTCGATATTAGGATTTGCGTTCTCTTCAACTATCGGAATCGGATATCGCACCATATAGTCTTTGGCGTTGGTAGCACCCCTGTCGATTGCACTTGAAATAAATTTTCCATGACGAATCAAATCTCGACGGCGCTGTAATTCGACAACAAACTCCCAGCCCCGTTCATCCAATAAGGCATCGCGGAGTTCATCTTTTGAAACAAAATCGGAGACACTGTACAAAGGCACTCCTGCTCTTTGGCGAACCTGATTTAAAAGGTCTATTGACTCTTGAGTCGGTCCATTTATCTCGTTAAGGGCTTCGGCTCGATTTAATAAGACTTCTGCATAACGGATGGATGGCACATCATTGCCATGTCTGTGGTCAATTGCATTCGGATCAGGAACAAATTTAAAGCAACGTACTGCTCTACCCTTATCCGCTGGATCTAATAAATCGTGGTAATTTCCTTTTGTATCAACGTACTCAAACAAAAACCAATCACGACGTTTATCATCCGGGTGGTAGGTTTGTACCCAGTCGTTTCGCACACAAAACTGTGCCCCCCAATTTCTCCAATTAGATAGCACCGGATAATTTGGAGGAAATGCGCCGGCCATATACATAAACGGATTTAGGATAGGCAAAGCGGGGTTGGCGAAAATAACCTCTTCGTTTTCTTCATTTTCCACTGCAAACATATTTTTCAGATCACCACTATACAAACTGTATTGATCCAATTCCATAACATCCAGATTTAAATCTGCAGCCTTTTGCCATTGTTTTGAATTTAAATAGTATTTCCCAAGCAAGGCAAGTGCAGCACCTTTGGTAGCTTTACCCCATAGATCCTGGTTAACAGGCAATTCATCAGCTGCGGCTGTAAGTTCAGATGTAATAAACTTGTCAAATTCATCTTCAGTGGCCCGTAAAGGCTCAAAATCTAAAGTTGCAGCACTGGTAATCAAAGGGACAGGCCCAAATAAATCCCATAAAAAATAATAGCTGGCTGCTCTAATAAACCTGGCTTCAGCCTTAAGCTGACTTACTAATTCAACAGGTAAACTTGTTACATTATCGATTTCATCTAACAATGAATTTGCATTTCTAATACTCACATAGTATCCCCTATATTGTGTATCAAAAGAATGTAAGGCTGTCTGAGCATCCCATGTAAAAGTGGAAAAAGGTACAGTAGCGGCATTGTATCCGCCTGCGTATTCCCACATAATATCACCACACCACTCATGGACATTGTAGCTTTTCAGCACATCCACATTGCGACTGTGTAAGTTATCATAAGCTGAAACAAGAACACTATTTATTCCTTGCTCTGTTTGCAAAAAGGCGTCCGGGTCGTATTGAGTATAAACTTCTTCTTGCAAAAAATCGGTGCACGATGTTGATAAAAGAAGAATAAAAGCTATCCCAATAACTGTAATATTTTTATATGTTTTTTCCATTTTCAACTAGTTTAGTTTGTTAAAAAGTGATTTTAGCACCAACTCTGTAAATTTTAGCAAGTGGATAATTACTCCAACTACTTCTCAATATACCTCTACTTTGGTTTGCCTCAGGATCTATACCTTCTAAATTGGTCATAGTAAAGAGGTTTTCTCCAGAAACAGAAAACAATATCGATTTGAACAGGTTGAAATTTTGAAATGATAAATTATAACTCAGGGTAACATTTTTTAGTCGCAGGTACGAAGCATCCTGAATTGTATATGAGCTAATTTTCCTACCACTACCAAAGTATATGGAAGAATTTACACCAGAAGGAAACTCAGCATCTGGATTGGTAGGTGTCCAGCGGTCGAAATAATGTTTTGAAAATGAATTGCGCTCGAAGTTTGTAGGTACAAGAGACTCTACGGCATTGGCATTAAATGTTTCCATACCCTGAACTCCAAGAATGTATATATCCAGTGCAAAGTTTTTATAAAGAAACGTATTGTTCATACTATAGGACATGTCTGGTAAAGGAGAACCAAGTATAACACGGTCTTCACTATCAATTTTGTTGTTTCCATCGCGATCAAAAAATATGGGTTCACCTGGTTTTGCATTGGGTTGAGCCGAGTTAGCAATGTCCTCACCTTCCTGAAAAATACCAGTTACTTTATATCCATAAAAAGAATACATAGCTTCTCCCTCTCTTACAATAGAAAAATCCGGAATATTTGCAGCAATATCACCCACAATAATATCACCAGTAAAGGGAGGTAATTCCACAACTTCATTTTTTAAAGTTGAAAGGACAATTGTTGTATTCCATTTAAACTCGCCAACTAGATTACGTGTAGTAATATCAAAATCGATTCCGGAATTCCTCACAGTTCCTAGATTTGTACGAACCGTTGAAAAGCCTGTCGATTGAGGCACGGGCTTGCTAAACAACTGGTCAATGGTATTCTTTCTGAAATATTCGATACTCCCTGATATCCGATTATCAAAGAATCCGAAATCAAGCCCTAAGTTATATTCTTCCGTGGTTTCCCAGGTCAAATCCTGATTAGGTATCCTTGCTGGTTCTGCTCCACTTTGTACCACTCCACCTAAAACAGCATTTCCGCCAGCCACATAAGTTGGAATGGTTTCAAAATTACCAATTCCTTCGTTTCCTATTTGTCCATATCCCAAGCGCAGTTTCAGATCACTAATAAATGGGAGCCCATTCATAAAAGCTTCTTCTGAAACCCTCCAGCCTAAAGCCATCGATGGGAAGTACGCATATTTATTGGTTTCGGAGAACCTTGAAGTCCCATCCCTCCGGATAGAAGCTGTAAGCAAATATTTATCAAAATAACTGTAGTTTATCCTTCCAATAAATGATTGCAATTGACGAACAATCTTTGAGCTACTTACAGTATTTCTTTCAGGATTTCCACTTTGCAATAGATTGGTTCCAGTAACATCAGAAAGAAAACCTACAGCTCCTGATCCGTGACTTAGGATCTGAAATCTTTCCCAGGTAGCTCCGGCCAAAATATGAAAGCTATGCTTATTAATCTTTTTTTCATAGTCCAATAGCCCTTCTGCTAACCAATACATGTAGTTAGTACTTGAAACATTTGCCCTTCCTCCATTTGATAACCCTACAATAGTAGTTTTGTCGAAATAACTGTCAGAACGTGTATTATTTATATCAGCACCTAATTTTGCAGTAGCTTTAAGACCATCAATTATTTTCAGTTCACCAAAGGTATTTCCATACATCCGATTATTAATTAATGTATTTTGTCGCCCATAAGCAACAGCTACAGGATTATCTAATGTAAGTAGAGGGTTTCTCTCATAGTTCCCATCTTCACCCTTTTCAGCACTGGTTAAAGGATCATACCATATAGCCATATTTAATGGGTCTCCGTTTTCGTTACCCCCATTACTGGTATTTGGTATTATATCTTTATCATTGTAGATTCCGGCTATGTTAAGACCAAACTTAAATCTATCGGTGAGCTGGGTATTCATGTTTAAATGCACAAAATACTTCTTAATACCCGAGCTAACCATAATTCCGTCTTGCCCCAAGTATCCTATGGAGCCATAATATGATGATTTTTCATTACCGCTCCGTATTGATAAATGATGATTAGTGGCCCATGCATTTCGCATCAATTCATCTTGCCAATCAGTACCTTCACCTGCTTGAGCAATTTCTTCATCAGTGTAGGGAGGTGCGTTCCCAAGATCTTGACTGAGATCATTTATCCGTTGCATATATTGGGTTGCATTCAATACATCAAATTTATTCAGGGGAGTTTGATAGGCCCAGTAAGTATCATAAGAAATTTCTGGCTCTCCTTTTACACCTTTTTTTGTTGTTATTAAAACAACACCATTAGCAGCTCTTGTCCCATAAATTGCTGCCGCAGAAGCATCTTTTAATACTTCCACACTTTCAATATCAGAAGGATTAATATCTGAGGTGCTACCACCTGGTAATCCATCTATTACCACGAGGGCAGAATTACTACTATTTATTGATCCCGCACCACGAATCCGAATGCTAGTTGCAGCACCTGGCTCAGCATTAGCTTGACTGATGTAAACACCGGAAGCCTTTCCTTGAATTAAATGCATCGCATCTGTTGCCACAGCTTTAATAAAATCTTCAGACTTTACAGATGCGACCGAACCTGTTACATCACTTTTTTTCATTGTACCATAACCAACGACAACGATTTCATCTAGTTTGGTTATATCGGGAGTCAGAACCATGTCTATAACAGTTAAATTACTAACAACTACTTCCTCCGTGATATAACCAACCGCACTAAATGCAAGAATTGCATTTTCATCTGGAATAACTAGGGAATAATTACCTTCAACATCAGTTACTGTTCCCTGCGAAGTGCCCTTAACCATTACATTTACTCCTGGCAGGCCCGATTGGTCTTCTTCCGAAGTCACTTTACCCGTGATCTTGATACCCTCGATTAAAATCTCAATTGGTTTTTCCTGACCTTTTGAATCGTTGATCCTTCTTACACCAATACTGTTGTTAATCTGTTGAAATCTCAAATCGTTGTCTTTGGATATTTTAAGCAGCAATTGCTCGACAGTGACGCTTGATTTCTTGTAGCTTAACCTCTCTTTTAAATAATTCTCGTCTTCAAAAACAGTAAACCGAAAGTCAGTCTTAGCTTCTACATAATTAAAAACATCTTTCAATGAGGTATTATTGAAATCTACATTTATCGTTACCTCTTTGACACTGCTGATTTGCTGGGCATCAACATTAGTCGCAAATGTTGTCGTGAGCAATACTAATTGCACCGTGAAGCCTATCAATGAGTATTTAGTCATTAGATAAAGGTGTAGTAACCATTTTTTTTTCATAACTTTAAGCATTAATGTTTATTAAATATTTTAATTAACTGGTTAGACCTGAGAAATCTCCAGTTAGTTTGGTAAGCCGTTGATTGCAGTCTACGGCTTATTTTTTGTTCCTTACTAAGTCATATTTATTCAAATTTTAGGGTTAAAGTATCGTTTTCTATTTCATATCGAAAATCCTTTTGAAACTGTAGATCGAGTAAGATATTTTCGAGTGTTTCTCTCCTATACTGAGCAGTTAATTTCCAATCATGGGGCTCTTTGCCATCGATCAATACGGATACGTCATACCACAATTCCACCTTCTTCTTAAAATCTTCAAACGAAGCCGCATTGAAAATCAAGATTCCATCTTTCCAACCTCCAACGATATCTTTGTCAAAGGTTGTTTTTTCAAAAACCTTATTCCCCGAATTTACCATCCCTAATTCCCCCTGAGCAAGTAACATCTGTGTTCCAGATGTATGCTCTATTACCTTCACTTTTCCGTCGAAAAGTGCAATCTTGTCTGTTTCATCATATTGTGTATTTATATTAAAGGAAGTTCCCAGGGCGGTAGTCGAACTCATTGCCGTAATTACGGTAAAGGGTCGATTGTGATCATGTGCTACCTCAAAAAATGCCTCACCCTCTAAATATATAATTCTGCTGGTATCTGAAAAATTTTTATTATATCGGATTTCAGAACCTGAATTAAGATAGATGATGGAACCTTCTGCCAAAACAAGTTTTATTTTTTCTCCTGCAGGACTAAATTTTGTAACCAGCTCTATTTCACCGCCATTCAAATTTTCCTGTCTGTGTAACTCCCTGGTCACTAAAAATCCTGCAACTAAGAAAATTACAATTACGGCGGCAACTCGATATATCCAGACCGGAGCACGATTAATGGATCTCTGATTGCCATTCACACCTTTCGACCATATTTCATCAATTAATGAATCTGAATTTACTAGCTCTTGTTCTTGAGATCTCTCCTTCCAAATACTTTTCAGTTTCTTAAAAATGGTAGCATTGAATTCAGATTTATTGACCCAAGCGATTAGTTCTTTTTCTTCGTCTTCAGAAATCGACTTTGTGAAGAACTTGACTAGAAGTGTGTTTAGGCCTTTTTCTTTCATTTATGTCTAGGGCATTTATTATAAAGACCGGACTCAAAACAAAAGGGCGTAATGGACTTCGCAATTTCTTTTATTATTTTCAGTTGTACCCAAATAATTTTTGAAATGACTAAAAAACTGGCATTAGCGTTATTCAGATAAATATTTTTTCGAACCCCAGGGCAACCCCTCGATCACCAAAAGGGAAAGTCTAGAACGCTGATCTCTTTAAGTATTTAAAGCCTGACTTTCAGCCGACAGGCGTGTGTGTAGGTGGATATCCTTAACTTAAGGGCAATTTAGGGGACTTTTATTACCCTCCTTCAGGGGGTGAGGTTAACTATAAGTTTGAAATGGCTGATCAATTTTGATAGGTGATAGATCAATTTATAGTAGCATCCACAAATTGATTTTTCTGATATTGATGACCGGTGTTTTGGTTTTATTATCGCTATAGTAAGACTCCACCTCATTTCTAAGATCCCGCATCGCCAACTCGAGGTGCTTCTTCACAGTTTTCTCCGTAATATCTAGTAACTCGGCTACCTGTTTGATTCTTAATCCCTCATCTTTCGTGAGCAGATAAACCATTTTTCTTTTTGGAGGTAAGCGCTCAACGAAATCAGTTACTATTTCCCTCAATTCCTTTGAAAGCACTTTTTCAAAGGGTTCAACATAATTATCTGTAAGAAAATCCTCTGGTATATCATCTAAATCCACTGGTGGTTTCTGTGCGTACTTTTTCAGAATGTGTAATGACTGATTCCTGACGGCTGTAAATAAATAGCCACTAAAATTGTTTATCTCAGGAAGTTTATCACGCTGCTTCAGCAGTTTTATCAAGACCTCTGAAACGACATCTTCCGCATCGGCATATCTATTAACAAATAGTAATGCAAACCTTATCATCCGTGGATGATAGACCTTAAAAAACTTCTCAAAGGCCCTTTTATTATCATTGGCAATTCCAACCAATAATTGTTTTATAGTTTCAGTATCCATACAGCGCCTACTCTGTCTGAAAACAATGTGATTAAAGAGTTAAGATAAAGTCTGGAGTTTGCAAATGCAAATCTAAGTTAATTACAAAGGCATGATTTGCGCTAGTATTGATTCAACTTATTACCTTTAGTCCAAATCGGAATTGGCCAAATGTAAACCCATGCATAATTTTACTGATCACGATTTTTCGTACTTTCGCAGCCAAAAGAAGCGCTTGGATCAGATGCTATTTAATACTTAGATGTCGGAGCAGCTATCAACAGGAGGATGCAGCCAGCATGTTGAAATCTGCAGGAGAGAGCAATTTCTGCAATCTGGCTGTAAATTAAAGTTATATTAATATTGCTATGTCCCAAGGAATGAAAAAAAATTCTCAAAATTTGAATAGTTAGGAATCCTTACTATATTTGTATTGACAATAATGTCTAACAACGCTTAAAAATTTAAAAAATGGCAAAATCAATTTTCTACCATGCAGGATGTCCAGTATGTGTGAGTGCAGAGCAAGACATCGTTAATCTCATTGGTGCTGACAATGTTGACATCGTTCACATAGGCGAAGACCGCAACCGAATTAAAGAAGCAGAAAATGCAGGTGTAAAATCTGTTCCCGCTTTGTTAACACCAAACGGAAATGTATTGCACATCAATTTTGGTGCGTCTATGACCGACGTAAAGGGCTAAAAAATTTCCCCTTAACCGTTAGGAGTCCTAATTTATTTTAGGGCTCCTAGTTTAGTTTTAACCATTAAAATTCAAAAAATGAAACAATTGTTACTTCTTCTCGGACTTTCGCTTTTCGCAGTTCAAAGTTATGCTTGCGACAAATGCGGAAACTACAACAATGACGATTTCCAAATTAAAAGTGTAAGCGTAAAGCATTTACCTGAAATTGGAGCAACCATTTGGGAAATAACCGTAAAAGGAACAGCGGGAAAAACAATGCCAACACGTGCAGGTCAACTTAATGGAGCACCTGTATTGGGATATGTATTCCCAACTACTTTGAAACCAACTGATGTGGGATTTGGCTATACTGATGGCATAGTGGCTCTTGCCTTGACTTCACATCCTGATTTTGATGACACACCACTTTGGGATGAAAATTCAGACCGCAATTTTGCCAATGACGGTATTATTTGGCATCCGCATTGGGTAGTCTTAACCGAAGATAAACGTGTGGAAGGTGGTTTGGCAGTAAAACAATTTAATTCAAAAGACACGAGTGTGGTTTTACCCCCAACCAACCCAGGAATGCCTATGTATATGGATTCACCAGGATTTCAAGTCATCACTAAAGGAATTACTATAAGAGTGGTTGTTCCTGATTATCGAATGAACAACAAAACGAATTTTTCTTATGACGGTGTAGCGGCTTACATGCAAGTAAACACAGAAGATAAGCAAAAACCCATGCTTGGTGTTTACAAAGTGTATTCAATTGCAAGTGGCGATCTATCTCTGCCTTACAAGGTAAAGTAATGCTTATTTGCCCTGTAAGGTTAGGATTCCTATCTTTACAGGGTGTTTAAGTTGATATTCCAATGAAGTCTCCTTTTAATCATAAAGAACAAAAAGTTGAGAGCAAAATAGTAGTCGCCTTAGAACGAGTTTCGGAAGCGTTCAGGGTTTTGCTTTGGAATGAAAGCAAAGAAAATTCGCTGAGTCCTATTCAAATTCAACTTTTAATCTTTATTCGTTTTCACTCGTTGGAAAAATGCAAAGTGAGTTATTTGGCAGATGAATTCAACATGACTAAGGCCACCATTAGCGACAGTGTTAGGGTTTTACTTGCAAAAGATTTAGTTGAAAAAGAAGCCGATCCAATCGACACAAGAAGTTACATGCTTTCACTCACACAAGAAGGAAAAAAAGTAGCTGAAAAAGCATCGTTTTTTGCATCTTCTATGGAGCAACCAATCAAAAATTTGACAGAAGAACAGAAAACGATTATGCTTAACGGGTTACTGAAATTAATTCATGACCTAAACAAATCAGGAGTTATTACCATTCAACGAATGTGCTTTACCTGCACCTTTTATAAAGCCGAAAAAGGAATACATTATTGCAGTTTACTGAAAACGAGACTTGCCGAATCTGAAATTCGTGTGGACTGTCCTGAACATGAACTGAATACGTAAAATCGGAATCCGCATAACCATCAGGTTTGTTAACATTTAGGTAGTTCGAACTTTTTGCCAAATTTACAATTGCCTTCGAGTTGTCGAAAATAGCCCGACGTTTCAACTATCATCGCAATTCAATATTAGCTAACATATTAGCTGTTTAGCTTATTTTTTTGTATATTTAGCTAACATTTTAACCAAATGGAATGTATTCTTTAGAACCAACTCCATTGGAGGTGAGTAAAGCACTAGCTAAAAGACATAAATCGTTACGAAAAAAACTTCGCCTTTCGCAGAAAGAAATGGCTGAACGTTCAGGTGTTTCGTTGGGTAGTCTAAAGCGCTTTGAAAATACCGGCAAAATATCACTGGAAGCGCTTCTCAAACTTGCTCATTTAAGTGGGCGACTTAAAGATTTTGACTCAATCTTTCAAACTGATGATCTAAGTGAAGTTGAAAAACTTTTCACCAATAAATAGAGACAGTGAAACCGTAAATAAACTATTTGTTTCTCTGAATATTGAAGGACAAAAGTATCAAGTTGGTGAATTGATACGCTCTGAACAAAAGATATACTTCCGGTATAACTCAGATTTTTCACCTTTGGATCTGAACTTATCACCTATAAAACTTCCTTTCAATACTGAAATTAACACATGTCAAAAAGAACCTTTTGATGGACTGTTTGGAGTTTTTAATGATTCGCTACCCGATGGCTGGGGCCGCTTATTGCTTGACAGAACTTTAAGTTCAAAAGGAATAGGCATTTCGAAAATTACCCCGCTCGACCGATTGGCCTTTGTTGGTTCAGGAGGAATGGGGTCGCTTATTTACCAGCCTGAATTTGAAGCTGCCACAGAGCTCTCTTCCATGATTGAACTGGATGAAATTGCCCGGGAGATGACTCGCGTTTTACAAGGAACCAGTTCCGATATTATTGAAGAACTATTTGTACTTGGAGGCTCTTCGGGTGGTGCCAGACCGAAAATATTTGTTGCTTACAACCCGGGTATGCGATAGATTTCGTTATGAGCGCTTAAATTGCAATAAATCAGGAAGTTTTACTTTGACAGCATAGCGCCGCTACGGTGAAAACGAAGGGACTGATTTGAAGTAATTTAGGATCGGGAAAGAAAGGCTATTGCATGTTTCAGGTTTAAAAGCATAAACCTTGTATCAATCTGATTTATTTGGCATTAAATTCTCCATAAATTTCCTTCGGGAAGGGTTCACAAACTTGGTAACAAAACAGGAAAAACCGCTTAAACATTTGATTTAAGCGGTTTTTTTTAGAAATTCATGTTGTTTGTACAATAATTATTTTCTCCCTGTCAATAACCAGGATTCTGTAAAAAATCTCCTGGGTTTGAAACCCTATCGATCTGATTCTGCGGTATCGGTCTTACCAAATGCATTTCTTTAATATTTGGAGCAGCATCCGGGTTGTACATTTTCACCCTATCGAGTAAGGTTCCAGTCCTTTTCAGATCGAACCATCGGTGGCCTTCTCCTCCAAGTTCCCTGGCTCTTTCTTCGAGAATAAAGTTCAAATCGATATCTTCCGGTACGACAAGCATTTCGGCCTCCCTTCCTGGCTTTATAGCTCTTTGACGCAAATTATTTATATGTATGGCCGCATCATCATTCCTGGACTGGTTAAATGCTGCCTCTGCCGCAATCAAATACATTTCAGCCAACCGAATTACTACAAAATCCCTGCTGCCATCCTGAGCATTTACCGCACTCCTCTTATTATCATAATACTTCTTGTAAAAACTTGGCCACCTTCTCCGGCTGTCTCCTCCAATCTGCCAGGGGTCCGTTTGATTTGTCACATCCTCTCCATTATAGTCAATATACCAATAAGGTGCAGATTCCTGGATAGCGTCGTCTACCGGATGCATGACAATTTTAATGGCTGTATCGCCCGGGTTCACCTGGTTTCCATTTATAGTAGCCGATTTATTAGCAATCCATACCGTTTTGAATGAGGCATCAAATCGGGCATCGCTTTCTACATCCCATAAATTAAGGAAGTAGTTTGTAGGCATGAACCGTTGATGTGGCTTGCCATTTTCAATATCCCTGTCCATTGCCGGATTACGGGTATAATCCCAAACAAAGAAGTTGTGACTTTTGTTGCCGTTTCCATTCACCAGGGGGTCGCTGCTGTATTGAACTGACCAAATCACCTCCGAATTTCGCTGATTCTCCAGATCCCACAATTTGTCCAGATCCTCCAGGGCAAAATTATAGTTGCTCATAACATTATTGGCCAACTGTTCCGCTTCTCCCCAGTTGCCGAGCGTCAACTGAACCCTTGCCAGGAGGGATTCCGAGGTGGCTTTGTTTGCCCTGCCGTATGCAGTTTCCGAAGGATCTGGCAAATGTTGTATCGCAAACTTTAAATCAGGAACAATTCCATCATCATAAATTGTTTTTACCGAGGTGCGATAAGCCTCTGTCTCAGCGCCTACAGTCTCTTCCAAAGTAAAATGCACATCGCCCCATATCTGAACAAGGATAAAATAATAGTGCGCTCTTAGAAATTTTGCTTCGGCAATGGCCAGGTTTTTCTCCTCATCACTCATATCCGGTACATCCGGGGCACGTCCGATCATCGTATTACATTGGTTAATTCCTTCATAAAACGGATCCCAAATCTGCCTGAAAAAGGAATGCGTGCCCAGCAGGTTTTGATCATAATTGTTGAAGGAAGGATTGTTTTTATTTCCACCAAATCCATTCGTATTGATGTCTGTTCCAACCACTGTAAGATAAAATGAACGCTCCTCTCCATAGTAACTTCTTAAAAACGGATAGCATGCTTTTAGCCCATCCTGTATACCCAGTGCTGTTGAATAATAGCTATCTGCAGTTGCGAGACTTACTGGATCTTCCTCCAAAATATCGTCGCATGAAGTGTAAGTAAAAAACATGATAAATATAGCACCTAGTCTCACGCTCAGATTCCTTATTGATTTATATTGATTTTTCATGATTATTTCCAAGGTTAGAATTTAAGATTTATTCCGGCAACCCATGTCGCTGACGAAAATGCCCTTCGAGTCTCCGGATCTACGGTGTCGTACTCAGACCATATCACAGGATTAGTTGCCGAGATATACAACCTGCAGCCAGATATAGCATCGGATTTGATGAGGTTCCGGGCAAAGTCATATCCCAGGGTGATATTCTTTATTTTGACAAACGATCCGTCAAAATACCTCAGCGCCTAATTGTAGAGAATTCCACCTCCCTGAGTTGGCTTTGGATATTCATTACTCGGATTTTCCGGTGTCCAGTAATTGAAATTCATATGTGCAAATCTTCCTTCCCAGTTATTACCACCAAAATTATGGTAATTACTCCTCAGCGATTGTCCCTGACGCGAATAGATTAACATCGAAAAATCAAAACCTTTGAAGGTAAGCCTATTGGTAATACCGCCTGTCCATGACGGAACGGTCGATCCGATAATTGCCCGGTCGTCCGAGTTCAACTGACCATCCGGTTCATTGGTGAGATTTCCCTCCTCATCCCTTCCATTGACATCCTTAATTTTTATTTGTCCGGGTAATTGGCCATGAGATTCCGCTTCATCAGTTTCTTCCGTCTGCCAGATCCCGTCAAAAACAAAATCATAATATGTATTTATGGGATGACCTATAAACCAGCCATTACCAATATCGTCATTCGTCCCGTTGAAAAGCTCCACAATTTCTTCGTTGTTGGAAAACACATTCATATCGATATCCCAGCTAAACCCGTTGCTGCTGCTAATTATATTTGCCGAAAGAGTAAGTTCCCATCCTCGATTTCGTGTTGAACCGACATTTTCTATCACACTTTCAAAACCGGAAGTTCGAGGCAACAACCTTTCAAGGAGTAAGTCTTCTGTCTGAGTATCGTAAAATTCAATTGTTCCCGAAATACGGTCCTCCCAAAATCCAAAATCCAATCCGATATTTAACGTAGTTGATATTTCCCAGGACAGTTCCGGGTTAGCTATACCATTTTGCCCATAACCATAGGCAGAATCATCTCCAAAATTATACGCTGACCTGCCCAGTCCGCCTTGGGTCTGATAAGGAGAGATGGCCGTATTTCCCACAGAACCATATCCCGCTCTCAGCTTTAGAAAAGTCAGCACATTACTTTGCAGGAAACTTTCCCCGGATAATATCCAGGCCACAGAGACGGCGGGGAAAAACGCCCATTTGTTTCCTTCTGCAAGCCGCGAAGATCCGTCAGATCTACCTGAAGCGGTGAGCAAGTATCGATCGTTAAATTTATAATTGATCCTTGCCATGTAAGACAGCAATCCCCATTCGGTCAAACCACTACTTATCCCGGTAATGGTTTCGGCAGTACCCAGAGCGTAAAACGTAGATCGGGTAATTGGAATTCCCTGTGCGGAAAGGGATGAAGATTCTACCCTGCTGGTTTGAGCGCTAAATAGACCTACCAGATTTAAATCGTGTTCGCCAAAGGATTTATCGTATGAAAGGATATTCTCAATGGTATAAGAAAAGTCATTCAGGTTATCCACGGTTCCATTTGGCGTGTCTCCTACAAAATCACCTTCAAACCGGCCTCTCCTGGAATACCGAATATCCGTGCCAAAATTTAACCGGTACATAAGATCTTTTGTAATATCAAACTCACCAAACAGATTGGAGAACAAACGAAAACCCTTGGTCTCATCTACGTGTTGATTCGGAGAAAAATTTGTTAAAGGCGAAGTCACTAAAAATTCATCGGGATTTGGGAATGGTATGATATTTCCATCTTCATCGTAGGCTGCCACCGGTGGGGCATACCTTAGAGCAGACCAGGTCGGATCATCTGCATCCATACGGTTTCTTAAATCAGTAGAGGCTGTTAAGCTCAGGCCAACCCTTATTTTGCCACTCAAGGTAGCATCAAGGTTCGTCCGGATCGAATATCGTTCATAATCGGTCTTTTTCAACACACCGTCCTCTTTGTAGTAGCTGCCCGAAATAAAATAATTGATGTTTTCTCCTCCACCGCTGGCCGACAATTGATGTTCTGTCTGAAAGCCATCTCGATACGTTTCATCAATCCAGTCGGTCTCAACACCATTTTGGTAGTTTTCATACAATCCACCGAGTATAACCTCATCCTGGCTGTTATCATTTTTTGCCAGTCCGTTGGCTACCCTTCTATACTCCACAAACTGCTGACTATTCATTTTATTAAAATCGGCAATTTGCTTTTTCACTCCGGCATATCCTGAATAACTCATTTGAGCTTTTCCCTTCTTTCCTCTTTTGGTCGTAATTAGGATGACCCCATTTGCGCCCCGTGATCCATAGATGGCGACTGCGCTGGCATCTTTTAATACCTCCATAGAGACAATATCAGCCGGATTAAAATCCTCAATCCCCTGCGTTGTCGGTATCCCGTCGACTACATACAACGGATTATTGGTTGCATTGATGGACCGATTCCCTCTTACCCGAATCGTCTTGCTCGAACCGGGAGAACCATTACCTGCAACTATGTCGACGCCTGCCAGTCTTCCCTGGGCCTGATCCAGCACATCATAGGTCGGAACGGTATTTAAATCTTCCCCGCTGACAGAAGATATTGCCCCTGTAAGATCGCTTTTCTTTTGTGTTCCGTATCCAACAACCACTATTTCATCCAGGGCTGTGATGTCAGGCACCATGGAAACGTCGATAACGGTCTGGGCACTTACTGTAATTTCCTCTTCAACATAACCCACTGAGCTAAAAACCAATACGGATTCTTCTCCCGGTACCTCAAGCGAATAGTTGCCCTGTATATCCGTAACCGTACCCTGTGAAGTTCTTTTGACTATGACATTGACTCCGGGAAGGCCCTGGTCATCTTCCGAGGAGGTGACTTTCCCTGTGATCGTGATCCCCTGAATTACAATTTCCAGGCGTTCTTCTTTAGGATACGATCTATCCTCAATTCTCTTTACTGTGATGTTCTCATTCATTTGCTTAAATGCAACGCCCAAATTCTTAGAGATTTCCATCAACAAATCTGCTACTTTGATCTTTTGTTTTTTTAGATCAAATCGGTAGGCTGAACCCAGGTCCTTTTTGTGAAACACGAAATTGTAATCGGTCAAATGCTCAATTGTACCAAAGACATCTGGCAAGGGGGCGTTTTGAAACTCAACTTCAATATATACTTCTTTTACACTTTTAATTTGAGATTGTGCATTCGAGTCAGAAGCCACAACAAAATTAAAAACGATGGTTTGAAATAATATTCCAATTAGCGTGCAATTAGACATAAATATTATCGTCCGTAATAGTTTATTTTTCATAAATTTGAATATGTTTTAATTGTTAGAAATTAGAACTAGTGCCTCAATGCCGACCGTCCAAAGTGTATTGAGGCATTTCTTTTACTTTAAGTATCTCAGTATGTTATTTTCATGTTTCGCTCATACGCATCAGTTTTAGTTAATAGTTATATATAGGTCTTTGTTCTTCAATCGAAAATCAAATTCTCTGGAGTATTGCATCAATTCCAGGACATCCACCAGGTATTTATTATCAAACCTTCCACTGATTTGCCAATCATCCGGACTTGGACCTTCTACGTGGATATGAACACCATACCACCTTTCCAGTTTCGTGATTACCTCATCAAATTCGGCATTTTTCAGAATAAAAATCCCATCTTTCCAGGCCGGGACTTCAGAGATGTCAAAATTGTACCTTTTGGGAGTGTGGGTATCATTATCAAAACTTATGGCATTACCGGGATTTAGAAAAAATGAACTGTCGTATGAGCTCACCTTAACCTTCCCTGAGATTAAGCTGATTTTGGTTTCTAAATCCTCAGCATACGAGTTTATGTTAAAGACAGTACCCAGCGCTTCTGTCGAGATACCAAATGTCTCCACAATAAAAGATCTCAAACTATCTTTCGCTACTTCAAAATATGCTTCCCCCTCCAGGACAACGATACGCGACGAATCTGTAAATGTATCCCAATACTGAATCGAACTCGCAGCATTTAGCCATACGATAGAACCGTCAGGTAAAAACAATTTGCTTTTCTGACCCACAGGATTTTCTTTGATGATTTTCTTTCTCACGACATCGGTCTTTTGTCGATCCTGTTTATCGATTATGGAAAATACCAAATAACCAAGTGTCAGAATTACCAGTAAAGAAGCGGCTACCTTCCATAGTAAAGAAATTACGGAAGTAGATCGTGATGAAATATCAGTACCCTCATTCCAAATTCGCTCTAGTACTTCATCTTCATTGATCAAGGTGGGTTCCGGAGTTCTTGTCGCCCAATCTTTCTTCAAATGTTGAAATACCCGTCTGTTTTGGGCTGACGCATTTAGCCAACGATTAAGTTGATCCCGCTCCTTTTCATTGGCATTATTTGTCAAACTCTTGTAAATAATTCGATCTATGTCCGTATTCATAGAAGATTACATTATGCTTTTTCATCATAAATACGGTGCATAATATAAAATCCCCCAATCGGGATAGTTTTTTTAAGAATTAAGCATTGAAAAGAATCCGACAATGGGTCCAAGTGTTTTAATTAATTTGAAAATATTAGCCTGGGAAGAGCCACTATCCAGGTAGGTTTGTATGGTTTGACGCAATTCTCTGACCGCCAAAGAAAGATGATTTTCTACTGTTTTAGGGGAAATATCTAACAAAGCTGCAACATTCTTTATTTTTTGATTTTCTTCCTTAACCATTTTAAAAATCATTTGCCTTCTGGGAGGAAGGCCATTTATGGTTTTTGTTACCAGCTTTGTCAATTCATCAAATTCCATAGATTTTTCAGGATCGTATTCATCCCAGATATGGTCTTTTTCAAAATCTAAAGACTTGTTAGCATATTTGATTTTTTGTTCTCTCAAAAAGGAAATAGACTGATTCTTGATGGCCATAAATAAGTACCCTTCAAATTTCTCAGCTTCAAAAAAGTTCTTTTCCTTTTTCAAAAGTTTGATCAGCACCGCAGAGACAACATCTTCTGCCTGTTCCTGAATCGGCACAAACAGCAAAGCAAATTTTATCAATCGAGTATAATATTTTTTGAAGAATACCTCGAATGATTTGCGATCATTTAGGTCTATAATTCCGGTCAAAACGATTAGCTGCGAAGCCTATTAAATTCTGATTTTCATAATTTCGGTCTTGTAAAACTCTTGATTTAGATACGAATTTGAAAGTAAATCTAAAATTTTATTGTTTTTCTAAAGCGGCAGAAATTGAGCTGAGAAGTATATTTTAATAAGAATCTATGTCGATAAGTACTCCATGGAAGGGGTGATTTCCGGGAAAGAAGCTGCGGAAAAATACGGAGATCCGAAATATGCAGTTGGTGTAATAATCGTCAGATCCATTAAAGACAAAAGCGAAAACAAATTATTGAAAGAAAGTATGAATAATTAATTTTTGTTGAACAAGCGGTCTCGTATAAACACAGCAGCGGGTTATGCCCTAACTTTTCGTTTTGTAACTGATCTTTTTAAAGAGTACTAATTTACAAAATTTGCACGGAATCCGTTATTGTCGGTGATACCTTGCTGTGCTTAAGGCTAAAATAAATTCAAACACCTCACTTCCGTCTAAATCCCGGATAAAACTGTCGAATAAGCATTTCATTAAAAAAAATCATATATTTGCACCGCGATAGAAATGTTGTTTTATAATTTTATGCATCGTACAACTATAATTTCAATTTCGGATATTGTGAAATAGGTGGCCTTTGTTGTTTTGGCTGCCATCCTGTTTTCGGAGAATCCTCCGAATAATCCATACATTTTATTTTAATATGTAATCACGTATTATGTGATTATTGGTGTGAATGTGTTATCTGTACGTCTTGTGCAATCTCAGGAGTCCTCATCCTTTGCATCGAGCTAAATTCAGATAGGCACACAGCGCACGAGGTATCTTAACATATAGCCTTGTTAAAAAGCTATATGTTACTAATGCCTATAAGTATTTCAATGTATAATTTTTTTCAATCATGAATATAAATATTGGAAAAGTAAATAATAACGAATTTTATCAGACGGAATATTTAACAAGAGAAACATTTTGGAACTTGTATAATCCGGGATGTACGGAGCATTTAATGCTTCATAACTTGCGCAATAGCAATGCTTACGTCGAACAGCTAGACCTTATTGCTTTGCATCAGGGCGAAATAATCGGCCATATCATTTCAACAAAAGCGAAAGTTGTTGATCATCATAATCGGGAACATGAAATATTGTATGTGGGCCCTTTTTCTATTGATTTTGAACTCCGGAACAAAGGGATAGGGACACAGCTTTTACATCGTGAAATAGAAGCAGCTAAAAAAATGGGATTCAATGGGATGATCCTATTTGGTAATCCCGGTTATTATCAACGCTTTGGATTTAGGAATGCTCTGGAATATAAAATCACCACAAAAGATGGATTGAATTTTGAGCCTTTTATGGTATTAGAACTACCAGAGCATGGGCTCTTCAATGTACAGGGAAAGTTTTTGGAGGACAAAGCTGTAGAAATTCATCAAGGTGAACTAAGCAGATTTGAAGATCAGCTTCCTGCAAAGGAAAAGGGTGAGCCCAGGTATAAAATCCACGATTAAAATAAACGAAGATGAATTTAGAAAATTTAGGATACAATAGCATAAAGGCGACATTAAAAAGGCGACAAGATCTTACTGGTTTCGAACTGGGTAGAGTGATCGCAGAACACAAAGAAAGATACCTTGTCGGAACAGCTAAAGGTGAAGTTGAAGCTGAGATAACTGGAAATATGCGTTTTACGGCTGTTAATCGTGAAGATTTTCCTGCCGTAGGCGATTGGGTCGCGCTGATATCTCATGAACCGGATTTTGCCGTTATTAACGAAGTGCTTCCCAGGTTTTCCATTATTAGGAGACAAGCAGTTGGCCAATTTGGCCAGGTTCAAATAATAGGTACCAATATCGACTACGCATTTTTGATGCAATCTGTAGACAGAGATCTCAATATCAATAGA
>JAKSDO010000108.1 GCA_022360055.1 Cytophagales bacterium
CGGTAGAATTCAGCACATAGGCTACCTGCTGGATGGTCCGATGACTGTTGAGGCCCTCGCCTTCCAGCCGGTATTGATACCCTGCCGATACCTTCCAGAAAGGATTGAGTCTTTTGGTTATAAAACCCTGAAGATCAGTTCTGTAATGTGTGTGTTCCCAGGATGCTTTGTCGGGATCGCGGTTGTCGAACCGGATGTGCTGAGATTCGACTTTAAAGGTGGTCTGAAAGTTGTCCGGAAGGGATTTACTCAGAGCCATTTCCGGGAATAAGCCACCGAAAAACACTTTGTCCTGCGCCGCAGCAGTGATGGCAATCATAAAAAGAAATCCGGTAAGCCGATATACACGCATCTAATACAGCAGGTTATCCGAGGGCCTCAGGATGATTTTCCGTTGCCTTACAAGATTGCCCTCGCGATCAAAAAGGCCTTCCCAGAGTTCATCTTTCCGGTCATTGTTTTTGCCGTAAAATTCGATTTCATACCGAATGGTTATCCCGGATAAATCTCCGTTTTTTACGGCTTCCGCCAGTGCCTGCGCTTCTCCGGACCATTGCTCCTGGATTTTCATCACCTTAAATTTGGTGTAGGCGCTGTCCAGATAGGATCGAAAGGCGAGTCTAAATGCATCCGGCAGCTCCTTATTCGAAATTCTTATCTCGATATCCTCAATATTTCCCGATCGATCAAACTCAACGCTGTGCCACCTCCTGTTCCATTTGAATTTGGCCTCATAGCTCAGCTTGCCTGAGCTGAGTTCCTCGTACCAGCTAATTCCGTTTTTTTTGCCAAAGGTCTTTTCCATCCAGTTCACGGCCTTTTGCGGCACCTGGGATGTTTTCACTTTGCGTTCCACCTCGCTCTTTTCCTGGGCGAATAAAGTGAGGCTCCCCAGCAAAAACAGAGAAGTGATTGTTATTTTCAAATTCATAAGCGACTGTTCGTCTCTGACCTTTAAACCTGAAAATTATTGAATATTGGTCATATCCCAAAAATTCGTCGAACGAACATCCGAGGTCCTTCGCACCTCACAGCTCCTCAGACCATCCGCTATCCTCCTCTCTGTGGCATACAATTCCATCTCCTGTCAGGATAATTTGCGAATTTTGACGGATTGGACGATGTACGAATCCGGATTATGCTTCATACTTAAACCCCTCAAAATTCACTTTGTATAAAATGCTGTAGAACGAAGGCAGGTAAATCAGGGTAATGATCGTTCCAAATAAGAGTCCGGTCATAATGGAAATGGCCATACCTTCCCACATCTCGCCTCCGCTCAGGTACAGGGGCAGCAGGCCAAATACCGTGGTAAATGTAGCCAGCAGGATCGGGCGAAATCGCTGCAGGCAAGCGGATATGATGGACAGGCGGATTTCCTTTTTTAACACATTTTGTTCGATATCAATTCGATCGATGAGGACGATGGCATTGTTGATCACGATCCCGAGCAGGGAGATCACGCCCAGAAAAGGCATAAACCCGAAAGCTTCGCGAAAGACCAGCAATCCGAGCACAACGCCAATGATAGCCAAAGGCATGGTGGAAATGATCAGGATCGTTTTTCTGAATGAGTTCAATTGAATGACCAGCAACAACACGATGATGAATCCGGATAAGGGCAGATATTTCACCACCGCTCCCATGTTTTCCGAAGTATTTTTGGCATCCCCCCCAAACTGGTAATCATATCCGGCCGGCCAGGTCGCTTTTTGCCGGTCGATCCAGGGCGTAATTTCAGCTACGATCTCCGCCGCGTTTCCGTTTTCCCTGAGTTCGCTTGTAATGTTGATCGTCCTGATCAGGTTCAACCGCATGTATTTTGAATATTGCCATTCCGGAACGATGCCGGCCACCTGAAGCAGCGGAACGCTTTTTCCCGTATTTTGCGCGTAGATGTTTAGTGTTTCCAGCGATTCCAGGGATTGTTGCTGACTGGCATCTCCGCGCATGATTACCGGGATGGATTTATCGTCTTCGCGGTACTCTCCGGTTTGAAATCCATCCAGCATGGTCATCAATGAAACGGCGATATCCTGGTTGCTCACTCCGGCAGCCTGAGCCCGGCTCTGGTCGATATCGATGACAAATTTCTTGCTTTTTGGCCCCCAGTCGTCCTTCACGTTTTTGGTGCCTTCGATGCCAGCCAGTTTTTGTTTCACTTTCTTACTTATACCGGCAAGCACATCGGGATGGTCTCCCGAAATCTTGATCTCAATCGGAACGCCTCCGCCCCCGGCCCCAAGGGGACCGATCTTGATATCGGCGCTGGGAAAGTTGTTGAAGCAGTAGTAGTCCATTTGATTGATGATGGCGTTGTTGAAGCCGGCATGCGAAGTATTCACCAGCATATGCGCATAGCTTGAATTCGCTTCATCCGGGGCATACCCCAGATCGTAGGACTCGGGGCCCTCCCCGATATAACTCGACCAGCTCACAATGCCTTCCTGTCGCTGTTCATTGACCAGCAACGAGTCCCGGATGTAGGATTCAATACTTTTAACGATCTCCGAGGTGCGCTCGATCTTTGTGCCCAGCGGCAGGTTAATATCTACCGTGATCATGTTGCGGTCGCTATCCGGGAAAAACACGAATTCGATCCTTGTAAATCCGTAAATCGACAAGAAGAAAAGCATCACCAACAGGGTCAGGATCTTCCATTTATTGGCCAGCGAAAACAACATCAGATCCTTGTAATAGATTTTTAGCCAGTTGATGATCCGGTCGACCACTCCGGGTTTTTTAGTGCCCTTTTTAGCTACTTTGAGGAACAGGTAGCTCAACAGGGTAATGACCGTAAACGCCACCAGCCAGGAGGATAACAAAGCCAGTGAGATCACGACGAAAATCGGTCCGACAATATCGCCCATGATAGATTCTGCCATATAAAAAGCTAAAAATGCCGCGGATGTCGTCAAGGTCGAAATGAGCAGCGGCGTAAATAACTCGGAGCACGACCGGATGGCAGCTTGCCGGGCTTGCATTCCCTGCTCCATTTTTACCATGATCGACTCGGCTACGACGATGGCGTTGTCCACCATCATGCCCAGCGCCATGATCAGCGCTGCCAGGGTTACCTGGTTCAATCCCATATGGATCATGCCCATCAGCATCAGTGTCATGATGGTTACGATCGGAATCAGGCTCGCAATAATGGACCCGGTGCGCAGCCCCAGGAAAAGCAACATCACCGCCAGCACGATGAGAATGGCCTGAACCAGGTTATCGATAAAATCCCTGATCTTAAAATCAATATAATCGTCCAGGGATGAAATGCGCTTCAACTCCAGGCCCACCGGCAGCACCGCCTGCCACTCGGATACGATCCCGTCCACTTCTTCGCCCAAATGAATGATGTTCGCACCTTCCTCCAGGTTGATATGTATCGAAATGGCATCCCTCCCATCGACGCGAACACGCTGCCTGGACGGATTCACATATCCTTTTCTTATTTTTGTAATATTCTCTAATTCAACCAATTGAGAGCCATCTCCTACCGGGATCAGCATACTCTTAATATCCTCTACATTATCGAAATTTCCCGTTGGTTCCAGGATGATCCGCTCGTTGTCCAAATTGATCTCACCCCCGGAGCTTATGATATTGGTGGAAGCAATGATGCTTTGCAGTTTCCCGGCGGTGAGCCCGTATTCGCGCAACCGCGTATTGTCGAACTCAACAAAAACCCGCTCCTCCTGAACACCTTCCAGTTCTACTTTGGCGGCATCACCCAGTTTTATGAAATCATCGCGTAGATCATCTGCATATGCTTTCATTTGAGCATAGGAAAACCCGTCGCTTGTCAATCCGACAATGATTCCGTAAACTTCGCCGATCCCATCGTCTCGGAGCGTCGGGTCCACTCCTTCCGGCAATTCCTGCATGGAATCCAGCTTTCTTCGCAGACGATCCCAGACTTCCTGAAGATCTTCGGGGTCGACTTCATCTTTAAGGGTGACAGACACCACCGATATGCCTGTGCGCGACGTACTGGCAACCTCCTTCAGCTCCGGCAATTCCTGTGAGATTTTTTCGATTTTATCCGTCACAAGCAGTTCGACCCGTTCCGGGCTTGCGCCCGGAAATTCCGTAACCACATTTGCCACACGTACCGTGTAAGGAGGCATACTGTCTCTTGAAAGATTTTTATAGCCGAGGAGCCCCAGCAAAACGACAACAAACAACAAGGTAAACGTGAGTCTGTTGCGCTCAATGGCAAACTGTGTAATATTCATTGAATGGATTGATATGTTAATTTTGAAAAAGTTGCACCCTCATGCTGTCGAGAAGCGTCTGCAGCCCGGCAGTCGCGACCAGCTCTCCTTCATCCAGGCCTTCCAGTATTTCAAATCCTCCGGAAGTGAGTTGACCAACTGTGACCGATCGCCTGGTAGCGAGGTAATGATCATCGCTGGCTTCCAGCGCAAACACAAAGTTTCCCAGTTCATCTTCACCGACAGCCTGGCTTGGGACCAGCAACAGGTCGGGATTTGAAATGTTTTCCGTACTGATCTTGAATTTGACGGAGGCGGCCATTCCCGGCCGGATGGATCTGGTATCTCCTTCGAGTTTCACAACCACCGGATAGGTAGAGGTTTGGGAGCTGATCGCAAAAGACACTTCCGAAACGATTCCCTGAAATACCTGATCCTGAAGGGCCGAAAAGGTGACTTCCACGTTGTCCTGCACATTTACCGCAGAGATAAATGATTCCGGCAATCCAAGGTTGACCTTCATGTCGCTCTCCGAGCTTATCAAAACAATTTGCTGACCGGCATTCACATTTTCATTTACTTCGGCATCTACGGTCGCGACTTTGCCGGTGACCGGTGAGTATAATTTGGTGTACTCCAATTGTGCTCGCGCAAGCTTGCGCGCCTTCTTGGCTGAACTCTCACTCGCCCGCGCCGACTCGTATGCGGCTTTGGCAGATTCGTAGTCGCTCAATGCCAAGTTTCCGTTTTCATACAGCGACCTGATCCGCTCAAAATTGGATTCTGCCTGCTCTTCCTTGGCATCCGCATTTTTTACCGCCGCATCTGCCTTTTCATATTCCAGCTCCAGATCGGCATCGTCCAACGTGGCGATAAGTCTATTTTTATAAACTTCCTCTCCTACATTCACTCTCAGGGACCGTATATTGCCCGACACCCGGAAACTAAGGCTCGTTTCGGTGCCTGAGATTGCCGTTCCGGAGAATGTCCGTTCCTGTACGGCGCCGCCCGGGACCACCTTCCGGTACATCACCGGCCGGATAATGTCTTGTTGTTCTTCTTTTTTTGCCCCACAGCCGGCAATTACGTTTGCTACCAGCGCGGTTAAGATCAATTGCTTTATGAATTTCATAATTGCGTGGAAAAGTTAGTATTCATTAATAAACGATAGAAATTCGCTGAGAAACTCCGACTTTTGTTCTTCAGTCATCAACATGAAGTAATTTCCCGTCGGCCGCTCAAGATTCAAAAGATCGATCAGGAATACAAATATGGCGTTGGCGCTGTTGAATAAGGCGGTTCTTGCGGCATTCTGTGCATCCAGCAACTGGGTGATCGTCACCATCCCCTGGGCGTACGAATCCTGGACCAGTTCGAAATTTTTAACCACGGCCTCTTCCGCCTCTTTCGTCAGGCCCAGGTTGGCATAGGAAGCCCGGATATTTTCCATTTCGGATCTTATCTTCTGTTCGACCTGGCGTTCGGTGTTCAGCCTTTGTATGACGGACTGTTCAAGAATGTACCGGGATTGTTGCACTTGCGCATTTCGGTTGCCCCCCTGGTAAATGGGCAACGAAGCCCCGAGTTGTAAGTTCCAGTTCCAGTCGTTGCGGGCGTCAAAGGCCGGGGGCAAATCGGATCCCGACCCGCCGCGATAAAATTGATAGTTATAGGTGCCTCCGAGGGCAATATTCGGCACATACCTGGTGCGCTTGTTCAATTTTACATTTCGTTCCCGGGCAGCAATATTATGATCAAATTGAAGGAGATCGGGCGAGCGCTTTTTGGCCCTCGACACCATAAAATCGGCAAACCGGTAAAACTCTTTGGGATTGTTCACGTATTTCTGCAGGGCTTCATTGTTGACCACGAACCGTTCGTCTGTCAGGTCTACTTCTTCGGTGAGAAACGGTTCGTCAATGGGCCGGTTCAACACCTGATTCAACGCCAACTGGGCGCGTCTTCGGGTAGCTGTGGCATTGAGCAGGTCCGATTTTGCGGTGGCTATTTCACCCTGCCAACGGTAAAGATCGGAAGGTCCGGTATGTCCGAGCGAAGAACTCACCCGGGCCAATTCCAGGTTTTTGCGCGTCACTTCGAGGTTTTGTTTCTGGATATTTTCCGCTGTTTTAGCCTGCATCAGGTTAAGATAAACGGTACTTACCTCCAGCACAATGTCCAGCGTTTGGGATTCCAGAGCAGCCTTGCTGGCCTTAAACAGCATATCCTGTATCTGCTTGTTGGCGGTGACAGGTTCGGAATAGATCACCTGTTGCAATTCCAGGCTTCCGGCAGCAAGGTTTTCCGGGTTCAGCCCCTGGGAGATGGAAGCGGTATTTTGATCGATGACGGTATAAGACGCGGAAGCCCCAAGATCGGGCAATAATGAGGACTTTGCTATTTTGATCTCCTCACCTGCGACTGCAACCTCCCGGTCCGCAACTTTGACCGATAGATTTTCCTGAATTCCTTCGGCTATCACGGAAAATAAATTGACGGTCCGTTCTATGTCCTTCCGGTCTTCATTGATCAACAGGGCTTCCGTAAGCACTTCCCAACTGGGGCTATAACCAACCTGCCGCGCCGTGGCCATATTGAGCACGAACTCTTCATTGTATAACATCTTAACACCCAGATCTTCAGGATCCTCACCTCCAAGTATTCGTTGAATGTTTAAGGCGATGCGGCGGGAAACGAGGGTCTGATTAGACATGGCCACACCTGCCAGCACCCCCCGTTCCACATCTACCCGGCCAAATACCGAAAAGGATTTTATTTTCTTCTCATTGATTCCTTCGATCAACAGTTGGTGCTGATCTCCGGTCATATGATCCGAAGGAAAAAAGATGATCCCGTCAAACCGGTCATCAATGGATTCCAGGACAGCCTGAGCTGTTTTTTCGGTATAGATATATTCATAGTCAATTGCCAGTGTATCTAATGCCGCATCGGTAAAGGCCTTGAGCTCCGGCACTCCGGCAAAAATGGACTCATCAACAATTACCCCCAGCTTTGTAAAGCCGATCAATCGCTGAAAGATCTCCAGGTCCCTGATCGGCGATACCGGCAGCTCGAGGTAATTCAGGTTTTTGACTCCCGAGGTCGCATCCCTGGTCATAGGTATGTTCTGAACCTGTGTGTTTAGCACTATGACGGCAATTACAGGTTTCCCATAGGGCCCGCCTCTGGCCATCACATGCGAACTAATGGGGCTCATGCCAAGAATCATATCCACATTGTCATCGTTCAGTAATTTCTCAAAGTTTTCCCTTACCCTGTTTTCATTGCACCCGGAATAAAGCGTATGCTCTTCTTTAAGCACCAGTTCCGTCTTCGACCCCAGAAGTACCCTGGCTTCGTCAAGTATCGCCCGGGCGAGCTCAAGACTCTGCGAATTTTCACAATCTACTACAATTCCCAGGTTTACTTCTTCCCGGGAATAGACGGGAACGAAAAAAAGTAGGAGGAGAATGGTCAGAACAAACTTGAGGTGTGGCATGGATTTCAGTTTTTGGCAAGGTAAAAGTTAGCACAAAATGGGGATAACTGCAAGACCGTGCAAGGGCTTTGTCGGTACGTGCAAATATGTCCGCACCTGCCGGTTGGGTGTCCGCCGGACATCCGGGACAATTGCAATTTGGCCATCAAGGATCGAGCCGGCGCGTACGGTGGCTCCAATTCCATGATTTAGGGAGATACATGGAAGTAATTGATGAAATGTATTCTACGCCATAGTGCGACCCATTTGACGCGTTTCGCGGCTTTGGCAGGAAATGGGCGAGGAAGAAATTCTATCCGGGCATATTCAAAACCCGGCTTGCCGCAAAAGCCATATCAAGCCGGGCGAGAATTCTGGTGGCTACAGCTCGCGGATTTTAATGTTGCGAAACCAGATGGTATATCCATGATCCTGTAAACCGATATACCCTTCTTTGGCGATGCCATCGGTAAACCCGGGGAAATTCTTGAACTTGCTGTTCCGGATCAGTTCGTCCCATTCCGGTGTCCACAAAGTATAGGCGACCACTTCCGTTCCGTTCATGGTATGTGTGACCTTCCCGTCTTTTACCTTGATCACCACGGTATTCCATTCGCCCGCCGGACGCACGGTCTTGGGATCTGCCGCTATCATATCGTAAAGGGATCCGGCCAGGTGGCTGTCGACCTTGTTATCGGTGGCATTTTTGTTGTCGAGCACCTGTATTTCCGGGGCCGCAAAATAGATGGGTTTTCCGGGAACTTCCTGAACATAGTAAAATATCCCCGAATTGCCTTTTGGGCTTGTCTTCCAATCCACGGAAAGTTCAAAATCTTTAAATTTTTTCGGCGCATAGAGAATATCGCCTCCGGATCCCTGACCTTCCTTTTTGCCTTTGCCTAAAAATACTTTCATGGCATCGTCGTCGATTTCCCAGTTCTCGGGCATTGCATCACCATTGCACTGCCTCCACCCGTCAAAATTCTTACCGTTAAATAAGAGCTGCCATCCTTCCTTTTTCTCTTTTGAAGTGAGGGAATTGACTTTTTGGGCCGGAGCAATTGTGGAAATTAAAAAAAGCGCAGTTGCTGCGATGGAACATATCAGATTTCTTTTCATGACAATTGTTAATTCGTATTTATTTAAAATTTAAAACTAAATAATTTTAGCAGACATAGAAAATTTCATGAATCCAATTTGCAGGTGCCGATTTTACGATTTTCAATCCGGTTCCCTTTATAATCGCATTGAAATGGAGGAAAGCCTTTATTTGCGGATCAGCCGTTTATTGGTGAGGATCAATTTTTTCCTCTTCCGGGGCATCCCGTAAATGAAGAGATCCTATTTCGTTCGCGGGCGTGCCGGACAACGGGATGTATGTCCTCCCCGCAGTTGCATATACATGCTGACGGATTGCCAAATCAATTTTCGTATTGAATAAAAACCGACCCGGCGGTCAACGGCATCCTTACGCGAGGCGCTTGAGTTTATTGATTTCAATGCCGTGGCTGCTTTCCCGCAAGCCTGCACCCTATTTCCTCCCAACCTTTAAACCAGGCTGACTTTCAATGAAAAATTGCCGCTGCCCCGGTAGCTTCGCGCCATAATAAAATATTCGCCGGGGGATTCCGGTTCAACGGTGATCGTTTCATCCGGGCCCGGGGTGTAGGCGCGCTGATCGTAATCCTCCGTCGTTGGCGGCGCCCCCCGCTTCACATAAAGATCGAAATCGATCCCTCCCGGGCCGTCCAGGAAGATTCCTGCTCGGGAAGAAATACGGACGGAAAAATATCGTACATCTCCGCTGCCGCTCAACTGCCCGCCGGCATTGGCTTCCAACTGCAGCGCTTCAATATTCTCCCCATTTCCGTCTAAGCGGTTTTTGGCGAGCTGAACGGCCAGCGCAGCATCCGGACGTCCGTAACCGTAAAAGGGGCTGTGTCCTTCACTGTTATAACTTCCGTTTTCCGGATCAATTTGAGTTGCCGACGCTCTCAGGATGTCTTTAACTTCATCCCATCTCAAATCCGGATTGGCAGATAAAATAAGGGCACAAATGCCCGCTATTCCGGGGCATGCGCTTGACGTACCTCCGAAAGTTTCGGTATAATGTCCATGATCGTCCCCCGGTGGTTCTGCGCCAGGGTCCAGCACACCGGGATTGTACCCTTTCGCTCCTGCGCGGTCCGTTGTCCATATGCCGGGAGAAAGCGGGTCCGGATGGTTGAACGGCGCATAGCCAATGTCGTTGCTTGGAAACGCACACCATACGGAGGCGCCATAATCGCTGTAAACGCTGCGCGCGTTTGTGTCGTTGCAGGCCGCTACCGCCACAACGGGATCATAGCTGGCATACCCATCATTTTCAACGCGCTCGTTGCCATTGCCGGCCGCCCTGGTAATTACACAACCTTTTCCATTTCTTCCGCTGGTTATTGCGTAATCGATTGCGAGCCTGGTACTGTCGGGCAGAGCGACAAACCTGTCATGAGCGGCATCATTGGGATCCCACCACTTACCGTCGACCGGCCCCCAACTGCATGAAATTACATCCGCGCCATGCTCGGCAGCCCATTGAAATGCATCTGCTTCAGCCAACGATCCCAGGTTCGATACCAGGCGAATGGGCATGAGCTTTGCCTCGGGAGCCACGCCGGACGCACCATGATTTCCATTGGCGCAGGCCACGCCGGCACAAGCGGTGCCGTGATTCTCCGGATAAAACCGGTCTTTTGGTCTCGGATCGTCCGAATTTTCAGTTGCGTCTCTCGGAGCGACGACCTTATCCGCTCCGCCAAATTCTTCGTGATCAATATCGACGCCATCGTCAATTACAGCTATTACCGTGCCGCCCCCCTTCGCGGTATTCCAGGCCGGTTCCACATTTACGTGCGCATTTATTAAGTTGCCGTTTACCGAAGTTTGCTTCAGGTGCCATTGTTGCTCGCCGACAGCTCTTTTTCCGGCTTTTTGAATGATTTCCGGATGGCAGAGTTCAACTCGCTCTTCATCCAACAAATCCCGGGCGATCTGAAATATTTTTAAACCCGTACCTTCGGGCGCTTCTATAAAATATGCATTGGCAGCATACCCCAGTTTTTTCTTGATCGTTAAATTGTGATTTGCTATGATCTGTTCACAACCGGAACTTTCGAGCTCGTCTTGAAATTTGACAAAAAAGTTTTCGGTGTACACAATCGGATTGCCGTCGGGCGCCCTCAATGCTTTGCCGGCAAAACGGATATCCTTTTCGCTTTTAAATGCGGTACGGGCCTGGTCCCGCATCTGGAGCAACCGGTTTTTCGACTGTCGGCATTGCAGTACGGTTACGCCGGCATCTTCGAAATTTACGATGGGAGTCATCTGAGACAAAAGTGATTTGGCTTTTGGCGCGGTGATCGCGCTTGCGAGCGGCATGTTTTCTTTTGTGCGGACCACTACAAGATCTTCTGCGACTTCAGCGAAATGAGTCGTGCCGTTTTTGCCGCCATAATTATAGGTATACATGTGTTTGATCGTTTTGGTAATAAAACATAATTTCGTTGTAATAAATCAGAAAGTAAATCCCCAATTTTAGTTATTTTTCCTATTCGGGATTTCAGATGAGGTTAAATGCCAGGGCAAATTTAAAAAGTTGAGTATGAGAACTTATCCCCAATTTGCGATTGATATTTTTACGGTGTTGCTCCACCGTATAGCGGCTTATAAAGAGTTTTTTGGCAATTTGCGGATTATTCATGTCGTTGGCTAGCAGATTAAGCACCTGTAACTCTCTTTTAGTAAGTGAGTTATACTTAGACTGGTTGGCCTGTTTGAAATTCTCTTCGCTGTGAATTCTGTTTAGCTTATAAATAAATGAATCGAAATCCGTGAGGTTTGTCCTCAGGTAATTTGTCTGGTCGGTCATGGGTAGATTTTTAGTTTTCTATTGTTAATAGTTGGTGCCTTTTGTGCAAAAACTAAATAAAAGTAACCCAATTACTGATAATATTTTATCAACTAAAAATAAAACTTCATTTTCATCATATGGTTGACCTGCCTTGATCGACCGGAAACCCGAGCGATCGGGAATTTATAATCGCCGGAGACAAAACAATGCGTCGGAGTCATTCGCATTGTAGGCCTAGCAGCAATTACGTCTGTGGAAAGTTTGTTGGATCCGGATTTTGTCTCGGCCATTTTTGGCCCTGACCGAACCCACCTCCAAAAAAGGGATCAAGCAGATGACCGGTGCGGTCCGCGGGTGTCTTGAGCTGCGATCATCAAATTCACCCCCGCTTGCAGTCTCAAATTCCATATACCGTCAACAGGTGCCGTGACCTTTTGGCAGGTCACGGTTGAAAACAGTGCTCCAAAGAGGAGCCGGAAGTTACGGCTAACCCAAATACGTCTTTAGTATTTTGCTGCGTGAGCTGTGTCTGAGTTTTTTTGTCCCCTTTTCCTTTATCTGACGCACACGCTCTCTGGTAAGCCCGAGCTGCTCTCCGATTTCTTCCAGGGTCATGGCATGTTCGCCATTCAAGCCGTAATAATTGGAGATCACGGTTGCTTCTCTTGTGGTAAGTGTCGACAGCGCGCGCTGCACTTCCCTTCGCAACGAATCGACCATCAGATCAGAATCCGTCTCGTCAATTTCTTCATTTTCAATAACATCCAATAGACTGTTTCCTTCGCCATTTACAAAAGGAGCATCCATGGATACTTTCTTGTTTGAAAGCTTCAGGTTTTCGGATACTTCATCGGCGCTGATATCCAACACGTCAGCTAGTTCTTCCTCAGTAGGTTCGCGCTGGTATTTTTGCTCCAGATCCGAGAAGGTTCTGGAGATCCTGTTGAGCGAGCTCACCCGGTTTAAAGGCAACCTCACGATTCTCGACTGTTCCGCCAAAGCCTGCATAATGGATTGACGAATCCACCATACGGCATAGGAGATGAACTTGAATCCCCGTGTTTCATCAAACCTGGAAGCAGCTTTGATTAAGCCGAGATTCCCTTCATTGATGAGATCCCCCAGGGTCATACTGCTGTTTTGATATTGTTTTGCCACGGATACTACAAACCGAAGGTTTGCTTTTGCCAACTTCTCCAAAGCAACCTGATCTCCGGCCTTGATTCTTCGCGCCAGCTCAACTTCTTCTTCAGCCGTGATCATTTCGACCTTGCTGATTTCCTGAAAATATTTTTCGAGGGACTGGCTCTCACGATTCGTGATTTGCTTTGTTATTTTAAGTTGCTTCATTTTTTAAATCAATTATCTAAATACGATGATTTTAATATTCGGTACCTTTTTTATCTTCTATGCGATCAATTCGGACTCGTCTCAAGAACCCGGACATTAATTGCGGTCAAACCCTTTTCCCGGTGTAAAACGTCAAATTCTACGACGTCCATTTCACAGATTTCATCGATCAATCCGGTAGAATGTACAAATATGTCCTTCCGGGTTTCCGATGACCTTATAAATCCATAACCCTTTTCTTCATTTATATACTTAACTTTTCCTTTCATCTAATCCTCAAAAATTGATCGTGTTTGTCTATGAAAATACCCAATTTCTTGGTGTGCCAGGCAATAATCATTTGCCTGAAAATCCTCTCAGTGAATGTTCATAACGTCTGGGTTCATTGGGTCAGGAATGACTGGCGCTCGTGCTCCACGTTCCAACCTTATCGCAAAATACAGTGTGATCTTCATTCAATCGTGCAAGCGCTTGAATACATCTTACTTGTATTTTCAGCCCGCAAAATTAATAAAATTTTGCGGGCTATCAAAATTTCACTCTAGTTTTACGAATTCGTTCAAATTGAGTTTCGGGAATCCCGGTTTATTTTCAATTGCCGTTTTTTGAACCAGGGTCTCCGGTTTTGTACGACCGCCCCATGCACGGATAAACGGTTCGGGGCGATTCACCGGAATCTCAGCAATTTACTCAACCTGAAAGCTCAAACTCACGGCTAAATCTGCCGATAAAACGATCTATGCCCTGCGGCGGATGAGGAGCAGATTTTAACAGATCAAAATCTTTCAGGAATGCTTTTATTAACCCTGTAGAAGACCTTAGCTCCCCGGCTTGCTCCTCAAGTATTCGATTGGCCTTTTCCTCCTCTTCCAAACCGAGTAAGCATGTCAGATATTCCATGTGATTGAATAGCGATTGAGGATTAAGTTTGGAAAGAACGGTTTTGAATTCTTTTTTTGCGGCTCTGTTTTTGTCTGACCGATACAGGGCGATCCCAAGATTAATGCGCAGGGTAGAATTATCGGGGTCGATATTCAAGCCCTTTCGGAAATATTTTTCGGCAGCGTTTAAATCCCCGTATTGTAAATAAAAATATCCGAGACTATTTATGGAATATACATTTTCGGGATCGAGCGCTACGGATTTCTCGTACATCTTTCGGGCCATATCTTTTTGACCCAGGTCGCTGTACAACATTCCTAAACCGTTGTAGGGATAGGAGTTGTTCGGATCGAGTTCGATGGCTTTTTCGTACATTTTACGGGCTTCTTCCTTTTGGTTGATCTCTTTCAGAAGATTGCCCAACCCGTTATAAGGTTGCGAATTGTTCGGATCGAGCTTTATGGCTTTTTCGTACAGCGCTTTCGCGTCCTCAATTTTGCCCGAATCGTAAAGGACATTTCCCAAACCATTATACGGATATGAATTATCCGGATCGAGTTCGATGGCTTTTTCGTACATTTTACTGGCCTCTTCCATTTGTCCAAGGTCATTCAAAACATTTCCCAGCCCATTATATGCGAAAGTGTTTTTCGGATTGAGTTCTATTGATTTTTCATACTGCGCTTTCGCGTCCTCAAATTTGCCCGTATCGTATAAGATGTTTCCCAACCCGTTATAGGGATGCGAATTGTTCGGATCGAGTTCTATTGATTTTTCATACATCTTTCGGGCCTCTTCCTTTTGTCCAAAATCGTGAAGTATGTTTCCTAACCCATTATACGGATTGGAATAACCCGGCTTTAGCGCAATAGACTTCTCGTACATTTTGCGAGCTTCTTCGTTGTTTCCGAGAACTCTTAAAAGATTTCCGAGCCCATTGTACGGATACGCATCCGACGGATCGAGTTCGATCGATTTTTCATACATCTTCCGGGCTTTTTCCTTTTGTCCCAGGTCATTCAAAGCATTCCCCATTCCATTGTAGGGAAAAGAGCTTTTCGGATCGAGCTCTATGGCCTTTTTATACATTTTCATGGCTTCATCCGTCTGTCCTAAATCGCGCAGCAAATTTCCCAACCCATTGTACGGGTTGGAATAATCCGGCTTTAGCTCGATGGACTTCTCGTACATCTTTCGGGCCTCCTCTTTTTGCCCTGTCGCATAGTAGATGAGTGCCAGGCCATAGTGCGGATACGTACTGCGCGGATTCAGTTCGATGGCTTTTTCATAATGTTCCCTGGCTTTTTCTTGCTGGTCGGAATCATAAAATACATTTCCCAATCCGTTATACGGACTCGAATAATCCGGCTTTAGCTCAATAGATGTTTTGTACATTTTCGTGGCTTCATCAATAAGCCCGAGGTCTTTCAGTACATTTCCAAGTCCATTATAGGGGTATGGGTCCTTGGGATCAAGCTCGATCGATTTTTCATAGTATTTCCTGGCTTCTTCTTTTTGACCGAGCTCTCTCATTACGTTGCCCAATCCATTGTGCGGATAAGAATTGTTCGGATCGAGCTCAATGGCTTTTTCGTATACTTTTTTTGCTTCTTGAAACTTTCCCAAATCATAAAACAAATTGCCTAATCCATTGTAAGGGAAGGAATAGTTTGGGTCGACTTCGATCGATTTTTCATACATTTCTTTCGCCTTGGACATTTTATCAATCTCCCGATAGGCAATCCCGCAATTATAATAGGTCCAGGTAAAATCAGGTATGTATTTTAAGCTTGACTTATAATTGTCAATGGCAGCCGGATTGTTGTGGTTCTTTTGTTCCAGCAAACCAATTATAAAATAAAGAATGCCCTTGCTATACGGTTGAAGCCATTGGGATTTCTTGAGGCTGCTTAGCTTTGTTACAGATGCATCTCGATTTTCGTTGAAATTGAATGATTTCCAGAAACGCACCCATTCGATCGTTTCCGGAGACACGTCGTATATGCCCTCTTCCTCAATCCAATAAATTGTATCGTACAGCTTGTTGATGAGGTCCGGTGACTTGTAATAATTAAATAAGACCAGATCGACAAGAAGCTGCTGTCCTCTTTTTTCAGAAGAGGCAAAGGCATAGTATAATCTTTTGAGTATCCTTTCTTCCCTTTCGGTAGATTTGATTTCTTCTGCCATTTCTAACCAGCGTAAAATTTTTCTAAGTCGACATTTATCTGCTTCAGGTATTCCTCATCCTTGATTTTAAGGTATTTGAGTATAAACTCCCTGGCCAGTTCGTGCATCGTGTCGTTAATGGCATCGATAAAGCTGTATTGTTGCGCGAGCCTTTTTATTTGATCTTCGACCTCGGAGAAGTTCATTTCGGACTTGTTGAATATGTATTTCAAAGCGGCTTTATCGATTTTTCCGGATCTGGAGCAGCAAATTGCCAATTTGTAGATGGTATCCCGGTATTTCGGGTCCGCATTGTTATCCAAAAACCAATTAATTGACTTTTGGATGATACTCACCTTTTTCTCAAGGACTTCATTTTTTAGTTTTTCCAACTGTTGGGAACTCGTGACTTCGGTAAAGCTGCTTCTGAAAAATCCCACGGCTACCGGATACCCCTCTGTCAACTCAAAAAGTACTTTTATGAATTCTTCATATTTGTGCATTTTCTTTTGCAATTCCTCAACCTGCGGAAGAATTTTGATGATATCCTTTTCCCGGAACTTTTTCAGTTCGAAAGATTTGATTTGCCTGTCAAACAGGAAGTTTTGATAATCAAAAGAATAATCCGTTCTGCTCGCCTGGATTACAAAAATATCGTTGGAAATTTGGTTTAGAAAAACATCTCTCCAGTACTCGTAAAAAGTCTTGTCCGACCGTGTATTGGGGGTATTGACGAGCTTTTCAAAACGGTCGACCAGAAGAATGATTTTCCTTTTCTTATCCTTACAAATTTTGTTTAGTATTCTTGCCAATTCCTTGGCCTGCTCCTCTTGCAAATCTTTAAGGAATAGGGTGTACTTATCTCTGTCCAATTTTTTTCTGGCCAGTTTTCTCCTGAACGAGGTGATGCCATCGTGAATTCCGCCTACGGCAAATTTCATTGCGTCGCCAATCGCCTTCTCGCCGACAAAAGCAGCTCCGGGAACCGTGGAGGCCACTGCTTTTGAAGCTACGCTGGCAATAATATTATTAAACTGTTCGGCGTTTTTCGGATCTTTTATTACTTCTTCGTCGACAATTTTTTCTATATTTTCAACCTTGTCCAAGAACTTGACATATTCGTCAAAATAATCCAAGAAATCATATTCCAGTGCGGTAAGAATTTCATTGAAAAGACGCTCAATGGTCATGTCAGTCTTGTTACAATCAATATAGATTATAAAGGGTTTTTTGTCATGTTGCTCCGCGTGGATCTTAAATCTTTGCAAAAGCCATGTTTTACCCATGCCCCCGGGCCCATGAAACAACAAAATTGGAGCTGTTTCTGATTTTGAGCACAACCTATTCAGGTGATGGAGAAATTCTTGTTGTTCTTCTTCGCGGTTGACAAAAAAATCCATGATTTCGGTTTGTTCACAATTCAATTTAATAAATATTGAATTAAAACAAGTTACTTACGGTCGTAAAATCACAAATATTTTATCCACCGCATCATCAAATTCTCCTGGAAAATGTCCGATGGCAAAAAGTGATCCGCACAAATACCAACCGGTTTATAGCATTCAAAAGGAATCGGAAAAGGTCAGGGCAGTCGTTCAACCACACCTGATCTCTCCGAAATGCAGGTGATCGGCTTAGTTCGTACAGGATGCCCCTCCGGGCCGGCATTTACGGCGGTCGCATTTCCCAATATTTCCACTTGATTTATGAATATGGCCGCATCCCACCAATTCAGGTTTCTTTTGGACAATCACTTCTTTAAGGGCTTTGATTCCCAAATGGACCCCGCCGGAAGAAACATCCGAAACTCCGCCCTTTCTCTATTTCCCTGCAACTCATTCCGCAAGACGAGCAACCTCATTTTGCCGGAGCGAAGATGCTTTTCAATTGATCGAGCACCTGACCGTTTCCGGCTACGGTGATCTCTCCGATTTTTTCAGCGATCTTTTCCACATATTCCATTTCTTTCAACTTAAACAACATTTCGTTGTCTTCCATCAGTTTTGCCGTATTCAACAGGCTCCTGGTGGATGCAGTTTCTTCCCTGCGCATGATCACGTTGGCTTGCGCCTTCTTTTGTGCGACCAGCACCTGGTTCATGATATCCTTTACATCTCCCGGTAAAATGATATCCCGTACCCCGCAGTTGCTGATTTCAACCCCGAGCGCTCTTGCCTGGTCTTTTACGGCATCCAGAACAAGCCCCGAAAGGGCCTCTTTTTTTTCCAGCAGTTCGTCAAAGTAATACGTTCCCACGATTTCCCTGAGCGATAGTTGTAGCAACACGTACAACTGCCTTTCGTAGTCTTTGTTATCCACAAGCGCCTTTTCAATGTTGTTTACTTTATAGTGTGCCATCAGGCTGATCCGCAGCGCGGCTTTGTCCCTTGTCAGGATCTCCTGACCGGAAACTTCAAGCTGCCTTTTCCTCAAATCCACTTTCGCGACCGTCACTTCTGTCGCATTTTTCCAGAAATAGTATTCTCCCGGACCGAGGACGCGATCGAATTTGTTTCCGATGAAAAGCACGCCTTTTTCGGATGCATCGATCTTACACACCCGGACATAGGGCTCCAGCTCTTTCCTTTTGAGTGTAAGGGCATCGATGTTTTCCCCGATCTCAATTTTACTTAAATCCGCTTTTACAAAGCTGAGGCTATTTACCCATTTCCAGAACGCATATATTCCGGGGGTGAGCACACCTCTGAAGTTGCCATTCTCATATTGAAGCGCAATTTCATTATCTTTTATTTCAACGACTTCCAGCAGTGTTTTAAGTTTTTCATCTTTCAAAAGCAGGTTGAGCTCCACAAACGGATTAAAAGGCTCAGCTCGGTTGTAAAGGACAACTTTTGCAAACGGTCCAATCCAATAGACTCCGGAGGTGAGCACTCTTTTGTAGTCCCCCTTGCGAAATAGCAAACCTACTCTGTCAGCATTAATTCTGATCCTTTTCATGGTTTTTGTCCATTTTAAATTGTTTTACATCTATTTATTCAGGCCCTTTTAGCCTGTTCGCTTAATTATAATTGCGGTTTGTATTGATTTCCTCCTGATCCCAAAACGGAAACAGCACCTGGCTGTGCCAATCACAAAAGAGCGGAACCGCGATTGAGCCGGTGCCTGTTATCTCGGTTTTCCGAAAGAAATCTTCACATCCCATCTCCGTTTCTATCAAAAAAGCGCCATAATCCCGGACAAGCTTGATCCTCACGGTTCAAGGCCTTTTGGATCACTTTTTGAATAATGTTCCGGATATACCCGGAACATACAAATGCCCGCCAATTGCTGTTTCATGGTGCCTTGTTTTAGAAGCAGGCCGCTTCCCTGGATTTACAGTCCAAAACCCACAGTGCTCTGCCCTTGAGCTACACGGTCCAATAAGCTTGGAGACCGTGACGGGAATCGAACCCGCAACAAACGTTCATCCATAAAAGTTCAGGCAGCATATCCCGATAAATCGAAACACTATGGTGCCGTACAGAAACACACATCAGGTCCTGACACAATTTTGAACTCCCGCGTTTCCGTCATCAACATGACAGAAGTGTTTTCTTGCAAACAGCAAATATTTTCAAAGAACTATAAAACCTGACGTGCCGCCACCAGGCAAACCGGTCATTTTTTGAACATTAAAAAACCCCGTCCTGCAACAGGACGGGGTTTCGAATGCATTTGTCTGCACTTAAATTATGATTTTTCCGTCCTGTTTTTATGCTGGGCTTGCCCCTGTCTTTTACCGCACTTTTGCAGCTCCGAAAGGACATACCTATCCCGCGAGCTTTTTTGCCCATACCAAATATTATTCTGATTCAGCATATATCCACTAAAATTCATAAGTCATAAAAAAACCCGGATTGTAAGACCCGGGTTTCAATATTTATATTCAAATAAACTATTGAAATCCAAGTCGATATATGCAATTTGGATCAAAATCCAAACTTTCCTGTGAAATCGTTTTTTCTACTTGTCGCATATATCTACACATTTGTTCTTTCATTTACGAGTGCAATGATCGGAAATGATTTTCAATAAACCAAATATTATTTCGTTTTTATGTAATAATTTTGATTAAGCAGCTCTGTTGACCGGAGTTATGGGAAGGAGCAGCTTTTTATTGTATCTCAATACTTCGATGTCGACCATTTTAAGTATTTTTCGGTCGCCCAATTGTCTGAAGAGTCCGTGAATGTGTTCTACCCGTTTATCGTTGAACGATACAATGACGTCTCCTTCCTGCAATTGAGACCATGAAGCCGGCGACTCCTTTTCAATTTTCGTAATGAATAACCCTTTTTTACCCGTCAGCGCAAAATGCCTCAGTGATTTTATGGGTATTGCAACTTCCTGCAGCATTAAGCCGAGATATGCTTTGAAGACCTTGCCTGTTCGTATCAATTGTGACGCAATTTCTTTTGCCGTATCAATAGCAATACTCAGGCTTAACCCTTGCCCGCCACGGATCATGGCGGTGTTTATGCCGATGACCTCTGCCTCCATGCTTACCAGTGGTCCCCCGCTGTTGCCCGGATTGAGCATGACGTCGGATTGAATAACATTGTCGATCAATTTTCCGGATTGGGACCGGATGGTTCTGCCCAATCCGCTCACAACGCCTGTGGTTACGGAATGTTGGTAACCCAGAGGATTTCCTAATGCCATTACGTACTGACCGATTCTCAGCTCTTCCGAAGAACCCAATTTGGAGACACTGTGTTCGTTGGCAAATACTTTGATTACTGCCAGGTCGTTATCGGGATCTTCGCCGACCAATTCGGCCGCTGCAGCCGCTCCGTTCAATAAAGTAACATTCAGCTTATCGGCCTTGTGTACAACATGGCTGTTTGTGAATGCCATTCCGTCAGAGGAGAAGATGAAACCCGATCCCGATCCGGCAGGCTTCAATCCTTTGTTTGATTTCTTAAATACGTCGATCTTAACCACTGCATCCTTGATGCGATCAACTGTTTTGACAATGAGTTCAGAAATAATATCCATATCGGCTCCTGTTCAGAAATAGTGCCAACATCGATAATCATGGAATTCCAAGGTCAGAATGGCAGCATACGTCGTTTGCCGCTTTTCCGGTCGGACAAACTTTGTCAAAGTTCAGGCAATCAATACCTTCTCCCCCAAGGGCACATTCGCCGTTGCCCGGCACCACCGGATAACCGGTCCGTCGGATGGAAAAGTTATCTCCGTCCAGGTCTTCAAAAGGAGCCGTGTCCCATTACGAAGCTGATGTCGATATGCAAAAAAAGCGGGTAAAGGGGACCCGCTTTTCAAAAGAATCTGTAAAACTACGCTTTATTAGGTAAAACCTAATCGTGATCATCGATTTCATCGTCTTCGTCGTTATCTTCTCCGGCTTCAAAAGCCTCGTCAATATGATTCGTAATCTTTGCTTCGATCTCAGAATTGGAAGATCCGTTGATTCGAATCACATCATCTTCATCGAGGTCGGCCATGGATAAATCGATGCCCGACATCAGTTGATCCAGGTCCAGAAGAATCAATAACCGTTGCGACGTATTTCCATCCAGTTTAATGCCCTTATCGTTTTCTATTTCGATATCATAGGTCTCCTGGCTGGCAAATTCAACGGCCACAGGATCGGAACCCTCCGGCTGATAAGTAAATGCAACGAAGATGCTGTTGCCATCGTCCATAATTGGGCTGATCTCAATCTCAATTTCTTCGTAAACGCCGGGAACTACATCCGCAATTCCGAAGTCCGGCGTGCTGCTTCCATTGATCAGGTCAACGACAAACTGACCTTCAAACTCAATCTCATCGTCATCACTTTTATGATCACCGTTATCGTCGTCATCGTCGCTACCCTCGCTATCGTCATCAGCATCTTCACCGGAATCGTCTGTCGAAGAAACGTCATCCAATCGTTCGAGCTCTATTTCAGTCACACCGATCAATACTTCGGTATAGCTAATCTCCGTCGTCGTTATTCTTGAACCGGAATTTAGCGCATTCGTGCGCGAGACAGCTTTCATTTCCATTTTTATTTCAGCCATGTGCGGATCGGCATTTTCTCCGCAACTTCCCAATAGTATACCGAGGATTATCAGTACGGCCGCCACCATCAGTGTATTGTTTTGGTTCATTTTCTCCATCTGTTTCATATTATTCTTTATTTGGTTATTGATACATTGTACATTAAGCTATTGCAGAAATTAAATCGATATCGCCTAAGGAAGCCTTTCCAGGACCAATTCATCGGTTTCGCTTCCATCCCTCCCGATCAAAGCTATCCGGCGTTCATCAAATTCGAAAACATCCCAGCTCTCTTCCAAAGCATCCAATGGAGGGTCATCTCCAAAATCCAGCTCCAACTCCAAATCATCGCCCGCTCCACTGCTCGACCAGGAACCCTCAACGACAAATCCGCCTTTTTGAGCCACGGCATTTCCATTTTGAAAAAACGTAAACAGGTACCCCTCAAAATTTGCTGTTTTATCGGTATTATCGAAAAAACTGGAAATCACCCAATTCCCGTCAATCAGTATTTCGATCAATGCTGCATCGTCAGCATCGTCATTGTCGTCGTCTTCATCACAGGCATTAATCGCATTTTTGAGCGCATGTTCCAACTGCGTGTTGTTTTCAATAGTCAATTCAGTTTTATCCGGCAGGACTACGGAGATGGGATAATCTATGCCGATTAAATCATCTTCACCCAGAAATTGAATAAATTTGAACAATTCTTTATCGCTGTCTACGGTTATAACATCCGATACCTGGTTGTCAGCATCATAGGTAGCGACCGCGATGGGAAATATGAAGTCCACACATTCTATATCGTCATCTTCATTTCCGGAACACGCATCGACCATGCTTTCCAGGTCGTCTTCGCTTGAGACGACAACTTCGGCATGATCCGGAAGAATGACGATGATCGGAAATATAAATTCTACAACATCATCATCCGGTTCATCAGTTAATTCTTCGATTATTGAGAAATCATCGGCAGTTTCAATGCTGATCTCCTGATCATCCACCACAATTGTAACGGGTAGCTTTATGGAGGTACAGCTCGATCCGTCGAGTATATTATCGTATGATCCGTCGCGCATCGAGGTGCGCATGATCAATCGGGCGATGGGTGTTGCTGGTGTAAATACCTCATCAGCAGATGGCTCGATGACTTCAGTGATTTCGGACTGACACCCATCAAGCACAGGCAGTCCGATGAACAGAAGTATGTAAAGCAGATTTAATGGTGCCCTCATAAATTTAACATCGTTGAACACCAATACAACAGATGGCCGGATCAAATTCCTACCTTTCCAATGAATTTTTTTTTGACGAATTTTAGGACGGATAAAGGGGGCAAATTCCTGCCCCGGTTTTTTTTGTTAATTTTATATCAAATTTTCCGGGTTGATGAAAGTACTTCCGAAGACGGATAATGTCTGCGACGAACAACTTTTTAATGAACTATTCAGAAAGTATTCAAAAGACCTTCATGATTTTTTATACTATAAGTACGGAAAAGGACACAATCCCGGGGATCTGGTTCAGGAAGCGTTCATTAAACTATGGAACAATTGTGCAAAGGTCGCAAAGGAAAAGGCGAAATCCTTTTTATTTACGGTAGCCAACAATCAAATGCTCAATGAACTTTCCAGGCAAAAAACCGTGCTGACATACGCTCAGCACAGGCCGAAGGATTATACCAACGAATCTCCTGAATTTCTCCTGGAAGAAAATGAGTATATGAATAGACTTCAGGCTGCAATAGAGCGTTTAACCGAGGAACAGCGGGTTGCATTTTTATTAAATCGCATTGAGGGCAAAAAGCATAAAGAAATTGCGGAGATGCTCGGCATCTCCAGAAAAGCTGTTGAAAAAAGAATTTATACGGCGCTGAATAAATTGAGAGCTTCGGTTGGAGATTTGTGAGAACTGAAAATTGACGGGAGGAATTTGCCTCCTTCATCTGTTATAGTATTGAAACAAAGAATTATGCAAGGCGATGATAAAATAAAAAGGTGGCTGGAAGGAACGATGAGCGATGAAGAAATAAAAATTTTTGAGCGTTCGCAGGAATTTAAGTCGCTGGAAAAATTGTTAAGATCGACTCAGGCCTTCAAAGCTCCCGATTACGATGTGGAAGCCGAACTTGCAAAGTTGCGAAGTAAAGATGCCTTTAAAAACAAAAGTATTGGTTCGTTCCGCTTGTGGCCGGTATTTCGCATCGCGGCCATCTTAGTGCTTGTCATGATTACTTTTTTCTACTTTTTTATAAACCATACGACAACCGTCAAAACGGACCCGGCCGAAAGAACCAGTATTTATTTACCGGATTCATCCGAGGTAATCCTAAATGCTTTTACCACCGTAGCTTTCAAAGAAAGAGGCTGGAAAAACAATCGTACGGTACAAATGGATGGGGAAGCTTTTTTTAAAGTCACAAAAGGATCAAAATTTGATGTGGCAACCACAATGGGGACTGTCACGGTGTTGGGCACCAGTTTTAATGTAAAAAGCAGGCCCGGGTATTTTGAAATAACGTGCTACGAGGGTTCGGTTGAAGTAAAAAGCGGAAATGAGGTAGCCCGACTTTTACCGGGTAAAGCGGTTCGGATACTTGACGGTAAAATAGCGCACATGAGCGTTGTATCGGTCGGGACCCCTGCATGGCTGCACGGAGAGAGCTCATTCAAAAGCGTTCCTTTTGTTCATGTAATCCGGGAATTGGAGCGCCAATACGGTATTGAAGTGATTTTTCAAAGCACAAAGGACGAACAATTATTTACCGGTAAATTCCCACATGAAAATCTGTCGCTTGCGATCCGGGCAATATCTGCACCTTTCCACCTGAAGTATGAATTTGCAGAAAAGAACAAAGTTATACTTTCAAAGGAAGATGACTAAGCTGCCGGTTTTGATTCTATTGTTTCCAATCCCCGGATTTCTACTTTTTGCACAAATCGAAGACGAGAAAAGGAAACTCAGGGAAGTTTTGGTGCAATTGGAAGAACGGTACAATATCTCGTTTACATACGCGGATGAAAATGTGAACGATGTGTCATTGATCCCTCCCCCGGAGGATATGGCAGTGCGGGAAACGCTCGAATATCTCGAATTGTGCACGGGTCTGAAATTCAAAATGCTCGACGATCATTTTGTCACCATTGGCAAACCCAAAGAAGTGCACATAAAGGTTTGCGGGTACGTTGGCGGCGAAGAAATGGAACTCGCAATATATGGAGCCACCGTACAGTCAAAAAGCGCATCGACCATCACGGACGAAACGGGATATTTCGAATTGAATGATGCGGCGCCCGATGATACCATTCTTATACGGTTTATGGGATTTGAATCTTACAAGGCAGTCGCTCATGATCTTGTAGATTGCGGGAAAATCAATCTGAGGCAGAAAACGATAAAGCTGCAAGAGGTAATAATCAAGAACCTGATTACCAGAGGCATATCTGTAAGTTCCGACGGCGCAGTCAAGATAGATGCGGAAACTCTCGGCATTCTTCCCGGCCTCACGGAGCCGGATGTGCTGCACACGCTCCAGGCTTTGCCGGGTATTCAAAGCATAAATGAGACGGTTTCCGATATAAATGTGCGAGGTGGGACGAACGATCAGAATATTATATTTTGGGATGGGATCAGGATGTATCAATCCGGTCATTTTTTCGGTCTCATCTCCGCGTTTAATCCCTACCTGACAAAAGAGGTTGTCCTGATAAAAAATGGCACGACAACGGCTTTGAGTGAAGGGGTGTCCAGCACCATCGATATACGTAAAGAAGACCGGGTAAATCCGAAATTTTCCGGAGGCGCCGGTATGAATATGATCTATGCGGACGCGTATCTGAAAATTCCGGTGTCAAGGAAATTATCGGTGCAATTATCCGGTCGAAGATCAATATCGGACATCATCCAAACCCCGACCTATGAGCGGTTCTTTGAGCGGGTATTTAGAAATACGGATGTGATAACTTCCGAACTTAGCGAGACCGACACCACCATAAATACCAGTGATAGTTTCAATTTCTATGATATTACCGCAAAATTACTTTACGATATTACCGCCCGTGATAAGCTGAGAATTAGCTTTCTCGACATACATAATTCGATAAGCTATGAGGAATCCGGCAATGGATCAGACAGTAAAACCAGTGGATTGAAACAGGCCAGCACCGCGCTTGGAATGTCCTACAAGCGCCTTTGGAGCGACAGGATCGCTTCAGCCGCAAAAATCTATATGTCCGGTTATAAATTAAATGCAGTAAATCACAACAATTTTTACGACCAGAGGCTGGCCCAGGAAAACAAGGTGCTCGACCTGGGAATAAAACTTGAAACCAGGATTGCGCTTTATAATGAACTGGATCTCTTGTCCGGTTATCAGTTTAATGAAACCGGGATTACGAATCTGGAAGATATCAATAACCCGCCATATAAAAGACGGATAAAAAGGGTACTTCGCGCCCATGCATTATTTACAGAAGCAAATTACGCTTCAAACGCTCTGGGAATGAATTTAAGGCTGGGACTTAGAGCCAACTATTTTGAAAAATTTAATAGATGGATCGCCGAACCCCGCCTGGCATTCAATCAGAAGTTGCGGAAACATTTGTCATTCGAAATATTGGGTGAAATGAAAAATCAAACCGCAACCCAGGTCATCGATCTGCAAAACGATTTTTTAGGTGTGGAAAAACGCCGGTGGATCCTGGCAAATGAAGATGATGTGCCCATAGTTACGAGCCGGCAGTTATCTGCAGGGATCCGGTATCAAAGCGAAAAATTCATATTCAGCGTGGACGGTTATGTTAAAAATGTCCGGGGCATCACGTCGTCAAGCCAGGGATTTCAAAACCAGTTTCAATACATCCGATCTACCGGTTCTTACGATGTTACGGGATTCGAAGTATTGGCAAATAACCGGTTTGGTCCCCTGACATCCTGGATAAGCTATTCGTATGCCAAAAATCTTTACGAGTTTCAGGAGTTCATCCCGCCTGATTTTCCCAATAACCTGGACGTCAGACATGTGGTAACGCTTGGTTCAAGTTACAGAATAAACGGGTTCCAGACATCCGTTGGGCTGAACTGGCGAACCGGCAAACCCTATACCCCTCCCGCCGGCGTCGTTGATAATCAAATCGTATATGACCTGCCGAACAGCTCGAATCTGGATAATTATATTCGGATTGATTTTTCTGCCATTTATAAATTTAATCTGTCGAATAACCTGTTTGGCGAGCTCGGGGTTTCTGTTTGGAATCTCCTAAACAACGACAATATTATAAATACTTATTATGAGATCGGCGATAGCGGCAAAGCGGAAGCGGTATTTCAACACGCTTTGGGTTTTACACCAAATATGATGTTCCGGGTTTATTTTTGATCCGGCGCCTCAATCCCGAACGGCTGATTCCGTCCGACACTTTTCGGATCGATCAGCGCTTTAAGTAGAGATGTCTTTGCTGTTTGTTGTTCAAGAGGTCCGGCTTACTCCGGGACGAGAAAACTAATGATAAGGATGAATATAAATCCCACTACGGAAATGATCGTCTCCATTACACTCCACGACTGAAGTGTTTGCTTTTCATTCATGTTCAAGTATCTGCCGACCAGCCAGAATCCGCTGTCGTTTACATGGGAGAATATGGTAGCTCCGGCAGCAATCACCAGAACCACTAATGATTTGCCGATATCGCCTGTCCCCAATATCTGGATAACCGGGGCCACCATACCCGCGGCCGTAATCATGGCTACCGTTGCGGAGCCCTGAGTAAGACGGATGATCACGGCAAGGATGTAAGCCAACACCACGGGCGGAATATTTTTATTACTTACCGTTTCTGCCAGGGCAGCGCCTACCCCGCTGTCGACAAGTATTTGTTTAAAGACACCTCCGGCCCCCGTGACCAAAATAATAAGGCCCGCAGGTCCTAACGCTCTGTTGGCCACCTGCATAAGTTGCTTGCCGGTGTATTTGCGTCTGAATCCCAGAAAATACATAGCCGCCAGCGTTGCAATCAATAACGCAATGAACGGGTGTCCGAGAAATCGAATGAGCTCGGTGCCCCCGGATTTCGGAACCCATTCGTTTTTCAGCGCCAAATCGATGAAGGTACTTGCCAGAATTAATGCGAGCGGCAGGGCAATGAGAAAAACGACCCAACCGAACGAAGGTAGGGATTTGTGCTTATCGGCATTGATCAATGTCCGCTCTTCGTTTAGATCCGGAGGATCAACGTGAATCTTTTTGGCAATGTACTTTGCAAAATATGGTCCGGCAATTACTGCTGTCGGGAAACCCACGATGAAGCCAAACAAGATCACCCAGCCCAACTGAACATCGATAATCTCTGCGACGGCAATTGGCCCGGGTGTCGGAGGAATAAATGCGTGCGTGACCGCTAATCCGGCAAGCAAAGGTATGGCATAATATAAGACAGAGCGGCCTGTTTTCCTGGCCAGGGCATATGCCATCGGAACAAGAATGATGAATCCGACGTCCAGGAACACAGGAATCGCAATGATAAAACCGGTGGTCATCATAGCCCATGAAGAGCGCTCTTCACCGAATTTTTTAAGCATGGACCTGGATAGGGACTCCGCCCCTCCCGAAACCTGCAAAATCTCGCCAAATATCGAACCGATCCCGACAACGATCGCAATGAAGCCGAGAATGTCGCCCATACCTTCCTGAACGCTCTCAATTACGTCCATAAACGGCATGCCCGTCAGTATTCCCACGAAGACACTGGTAAGCATCAAAGAAATGAATGCGTGGATTTTAAACTTGATCACCAGTACAAAAAGTATGGCGATCGCAGTGGTTGTGACTAGAAAAAGCTCTATTGCCGTCATGGCAAAAACTATTTACCGTTATACCAAAAGCTTCGGAGCCATATGTGCCTGCGCAGCTTTTTGATAAGTGCTTCGGGCATATCTGGCATATCCGAGACCTCAATGTTTCCGGAGGCCTGGTCTTCGTTTCTTATACCGGTAATCACCGTACTTACTGCCGGATGGGAAAGCACAAATTTCAAAGCCGTCTGAGGCATCGTATATCCAGATCCTTTGATGTCCTTCCTGATCGCTTCGACCCGGGCGACCGCCCTGGCCAGACGGTCGCCTTCAAAATACTTGCTGCGAAAATCATCCTTTGGAAACAGATGATCGCCGGTATACTTGCCCGTTAATATGCCCTCATCAAAAGCTACCCGTACGATCACTCCGACATTTGCATCCAGGGCTACCGGCAAAAGTTCGGCTGCGGGTTCCTGATCAAAGATATTGTAGATGAGCTGAACCGTATCCAGGTATCCCTCTTTCATCAGATAAATCAATGCGTTCTGATCATGCTCAGGGGTGCTGATCCCAACATGTTTTATGATGCCTTCGGATTTAAGTTTATGCAAAATATCCAGCGGTTTGGGATTGCGGTTCCACGCACGGGTCCAAGTGTGCAGTTGAAGCATGTCGATACAATCCGTATCCAGGTTTTTACGGCAGGTATCCACCGCCGTTCTAATGTATTTTTCAGAGTATCTCTCTTCGACATTACAGTATGGCGAAGGCGGCCATGGCCCGTCCGCCGGAGGGATTTTTGTGGCCACAACTACTTTTTCGCTCCTTTCCTTCAGCACTTCGGAAATGATCTGCTCACTTTTCCCATTTCCATAGACCAGAGCCGTGTCAATAAAGTTCATTCCCAAATCAATGGCTTTGTCCAGCGCCTCAACAGAATCCGATACATTTTGGGCTCCCCAATGCGAACCAATTGCCCAGGCTCCGAATCCTATTTCAGAAACTCGGATACCCGTTTTGCCCAATATTCTATATTTCATTCGTTTATATTTTATTAGTTTGCCGACACACAGAGAAATATAATCATGCTCATGTGTGTCTTAAATTTGCTCCGGCCACGCCGGTTTCATAGTATTATATCCATACGTTACCAATATAGGTACATTCTGCAAAAAATCAATATGGATTCGCAAGACGAATAATCAGAGGGTATGTTTTCCGTTTGAAAATTGACATCAACCTTATTACTTTGCAAAAAATTCAGGTGTATTGAAATCGATAAAACCCAAGCCACAACAGAAAAAAGGCACATTCAAAAAGACGGCATTCAAGCTCGGGCTTTACGCGATTCTGGGCGTTATTTGTTTCCCGGTCATTTTGCTTTTCTCTATAAAAATTGGCGTTGTGGGCAAACTTCCGGATCATGAGCAACTTCGGAATATTCAAAATTTTGAAGCTTCGGAAGTCTATAGTGCCGACGGCATATTGCTGGGCAAATATTTTATCCAGAACAGAACCGTCCTCGAGTATGACCAAATGTCCAAACATCTGATCGAAGCCTTGGTATCAACCGAAGATGAGCGTTTTTTCGAGCATCACGGAATTGATTACAGAAGCCTCGCCCGGGTATTTTTTAAAACATTTTTGCTCGGCGACCGAAGCTCGGGAGGAGGCTCGACCATCACCCAGCAGCTCGCCAAGAATATATTCCACAGGCAGGAATATCCGTATCTTTCAATAGTCATTACAAAGCTTCGCGAAATGCTGATCGCATCGGATCTCGAAGAAATATACACCAAACCGGAAATATTGGCTTTGTACCTCAACACGGTTCCCTTCGGAGGAAATACGTATGGCGTGGAAGCATCGAGTAATCTGTTTTTTAATAAACCGGCGCATGAAGTAAACGTCCAGGAAGCCGCATTATTGATCGGTATGCTTAAAGCCACAACATATTACAATCCAAAGAATAATCCTGAAAGCGCCTTAAAACGGAGAAATACGGTGTTAGGACAAATGGCCAGGGCCGGAATCTTTTCCGGAGAGGATCTGGATTCGCTGATGAGGCTTCCCATTGTGCTGGATTACAACAAAAAGGATGAGCATGAGGGCATAGCTACCTACTTCCGGGAGCATGTTCGATTGACATTAAAAAAGTTGATCCCTCTGATTGCAGATAGCCTTGGAGAAAGCTATAACTTGTATACAGACGGCTTAAAGGTCTATACAACAGTCGATTCCAGGTTGCAAACATATGCTGAGAAAGCTGTGTACAGGCATATGAGATCGCTGCAACACTCATTTGATAACCATTGGAAAGACCGCAAAAAACCATGGGAGGAAGATGATGACATCATGAAGCTGGCTTTGAATAACAGTGCATCTTTTCAGCAGCTCAAAGATCGGAACGTGTCGGAGGATTCAATTTTCAAATGGATAAATCTTAAAAGGAAAATGGACGTTTATTCATGGAGCGGGAAAGAATCGCTTCAGTTGAGTACGATGGATTCCATCCGGTTTTACCTGCGGTTCCTAAATACGGGATTTCTATCCGTAGATCCGGTAAGCGGAGGAATCAAAGCCTGGGTTGGTGGTATAAATCATCGCTTTTTTAAATATGATCATGTCGATGAAAACTCAAAGAGGCAGGTTGGTTCTGTCTTTAAACCAATTGTTTATGCTTCGGCCTTGGAACAAAATATCTCACCTTGCGATCACATCAAGGCCGAGCAGGAAACATACATCGAAAAAGATAAGGCGTGGAAACCGGGCAATGCGGATCATGAGTACGAAGGCAAATATTCCCTGGAAGGAGCGCTCACCGAATCGGTGAATACGGTTTCGGTAAAAGTTCTGGAAAAGGCGGGAATTGAAAATGCCATATCCCTGGCCAGGGATATGGGCATTCGAAGTGAAATTCCCAGCGTCCCTTCCATTGCATTGGGAACGCCAAGCATTTCTTTGATCGAAATGGTTGAGGCATATTGCACGTTTGCCAATTACGGCAGACGAATACGACCATTTTTCATCACGCGAATTGAGAACAAAGACGGCGATATCATCTGGAAACATACTCCGGGCAAACAAGATCAGGTACTTACAAAAAGAACCAGCTTGATGATGATCGAAATGCTGAAAAATGTGGTAAACTCCGGAACGGCCGTTAGAATACGAAATACGTATAAGCTAAACAACGACATCGCGGGAAAAACAGGGACCACCCAATCGAATGCGGACGGATGGTTTATGGCGGTCACGCCAAAGCTGGTATCAGGGGTTTGGGTCGGAGGCGAATATCCCGGCATTCATTTCAGAACGACGGCCCTTGGACAAGGCGCCAATATGGCTTTGCCCATTTACGCTTTATACCAGCAGCAGATCAACCGGGATAAGCGATTCGGCCAAATTGCCCGGGCCAGATTCCCGGAGCCTCCCGAAACCATACGAAAGGAGCTTGATTGCGACCCGTTTGAAGACGATGTAAATTTCTGGGAGGCTTTATTCGGGACCAAAGAAGATCGCGAAGCAAAGCGGGCCGAACGGAAGCAATACTCCAAAAAGCCGGTTCCGGCAAAAAAAGAGAAAGGGCTCTTCAAGGGCCTGAAGAAGCTCTTCAAGAAAAAAGACAGATAGCTTCATCAAATTCAAACCGGCCCCGGGGCGCTCAGAGCCAAACACAGTACGACACAGCACCTTGAGAAGAAGTCCGAGCAAGAGGCTCGAACCAGCCCTTAAGTAAAAAGTATCATTTCGAACGGAGTGAGAAATCCGGTTCAATCAACACCGGGCCACCACGAACAAGCCGGAGCTCTCCGGACGTCGAGATGACAAGGCAGGAGCTCGGAATGAGAAAAACGTCGTTTTACGATTAACTTAACGATAGAAAAGGTGTTCGATCAATGCTGCCGGCCTGTCATAAATCAAACCGTCGATGCCTTTTTTTAAAGGCAGATCAAGTACTTTAAGATCCAAATCCCCGGCTGTCATCCAAACATCGACGCCCTTTTCATGAATGGCCGGGATCAGTTCTTCATGTTCTTCGATCCACTCGGGCCAAAGACGTATTTTGTGCACGCCCGCCTCAATAAAATCATCTACGGATTGAATGCCGGGAATAAACCCAAGCAGCGTGACGTTTCTATCCATCCGTTTTACTGTCTTTAGATCTTCCAGACTTCGGACACCAATAATAATCGATGACTGCATCTGATATTTGCCGGCAGCCTGCAACACTTCCTTTAAATCAACGGATTCACTTGCTTTGATGTCAAGTACCAATCCGACTCCGGACCCGGAAGCTATTTTTAACAGCTCTTCAAAGGTGGGTATTTTTTCTCCGTTGCCCAGGTCCAGTTGCTTCAATGCATTTATCGACCATTCCGATAAACGTCCTTCGCCGTTTGTCGTACGATCCAATGTTGCATCGTGGAAAACAACGATCTCGCCATCGCCGGATGCGCGCAGATCCGCCTCAATATAATCCACTCCCAATTCAATGGATCGCTTAAAAGCCGATAAGGTATTTTCGGGGACCCCTTCAACGATCCCGCCCCGATGCGCAATAACCATAACCTCCGAATCGACATGGCGGGGCTGTCCAAACAACAAAACGGAGCATTGAACAAAGAACCACAGAAAAGCAATCCGGTATCCCCCCTTCAGCTTTGGCATACAACAGCACGTCACTTCTTAGGCGGTTGACTCGGGCGAACCTCGATTTTTGAAGGAAGTGTTCTCGGGTCCAGTTTGAGTAAATCCACAACAATCTGCCCGAGGTCTTCAATCTGGATCTTCCAGGCGTCATTCTCATTTGGAATATGATTATTGAAATATGTGGCGACCGAGCCCGGCATGATCACGCTTACATTAATCCCCTGATGTCTTAGATCCAGCATCATGGCCTGTGTAAATCCGACAAGACCAAATTTGCTTGCATTATACGCCGAGCCGCCCGCAAAGAAATTGGCTCCTGCAAGACTTGCCATGGTCAATATGTATCCTCTCGTCTTTTTCAATTCGGGAATGCATGCCTTTACGCTATTAAAAACTCCGGTGAGGTTAATGTCGATCGTTTCGTTCCATTGTTCAGGGGTGAGGTCATTTATCGAGCCAAAATGCCCCACTCCGGCATTTGCAACGAGCACATCCAATTTGTTCCATTTTGCCCGGATACTGCCTACCGCATTTTCCAAAGATTGCGGATCCCTAACGTCCGATACCACACCTATCACTTCTCCCGTCCCTATTTTCTTCAGTTCATCCACAGCCTGTTGCACTCCGTCGGAATTCCTGCCCGTAATGGCCACATGCATCGATTCCTTAAGCATCGATTCGGCTATGCCATAGCCTATACCTTTTGTGCCTCCCGTAATTAAAGCGGTTTTTTGCGTTATATCTCTCATGTTCGGTTAAGTTTTATGATTTTTAAGTTTAAGGTCCGGTTGTGTTTCATGAAATTAGATCAAATTGGTTTAAAGAACATCATATCCTGAAACATAAAATGGCAAATTTCCTTCAATTTGTTTTGAGCGCGGCTCTTTTGCCACAATATCAATGGATTTCTCTCCCATGATCTTGCGGACAACTCCAAGGGAAAGATGCCTAATTCGATCATAAATGTCTGATCTTGGATCAAGGCAAATCACACCTGAAAATAAACGGTAGTGCGAAAGTATATGTTCAAATAAAAGTTCCAAATCCTTTTCATGCCCCTTCCTGCAATAAATATATTCCAAGAACACAAAATTATAGTCGGGATTAAAAAGCCTTTTCAGGAATGGTAAACGCGGAAGAACACGCATCGCGATTTTACCTGTAAATCCGGGCAGGCTTTTGATCTCCCATCCGTCTTTAATGCCCTGTGCCCCACAGACAATTTCGCCATCCTTGTAAATTGCGAAATAGTTCCCCCCGGCTATCAGGTGCTCGAATGAAACCAGTTGTTCCTTCTTGTAAAACGCTCGGAGCAGTTCCACAATAATTTTTCTTTCCGAACTTTTAATCCGTTGCACGTTCTTGCCGGGCTTTGGGAAAAACCGGGTAAACGGGATGGTTTTAAATGTGCCTTTTTTTTCAAACCCGAATTCATCAATTAATCTCTTCGACCTGATATTTTCCGGATCTACATATGCGTAAAGAACCAAATCGTCGCTGCCGTCCAGTCCTTGTCCGTTCATCAGGCCGGCAACATCCTCACGAATCATGCCGACACTTCTTCCGGCGAACTTTTTCGGATTATTTGCTCTCAGTTTTTCATGGATCGTGAAATAGCGCAGATAATACGCCTGATGTGACCTGCCTGAAGAGTAAACGTTTCGATGTATCAGACAGATGGTTCCGTATAGTTTACCCCGGATTGAAAGATTGGCAAAATACGCGTGTTGGATCGCCTTGACTTTAGACCGGACATTTTTGTGCCGATAAAGCATGCTTTCACCCGGCGATCCGATCAAATTATTCTCAAGTAATTCGATAAGCTGATCACCTGGCTCGTTGTCTATTTTAAGTACCTTAAAAACCGTCAAATTCTATTCGTCTTTGAGATCCGGCAAATCAAAATCATTAAACACGCTTGGTTCCCGCATCAATTCTTCAATTTCATCGCTTTTCCTCGGAGCGAGATCGGAAAGCAACTCACAGCCGTCTTTTGTAATTAAAAAATCATCTTCAATACGGACGGGAATATCCCACCACTTTTTGTTGCACGGGCTTCCTTCGGGTATATAAATTCCTGGTTCTATGGTAATTACCATATTTTCTTCAAGCAGATCATAAGTGCCTTTGTCGTGTACATCGAGCCCGATATGATGGCAACATCCGTGCGGATAATAGCGATTTCTGCCCGTCTCCGGATTCACGACATCCGCACTGTCCAGGCTTTTGTAGATGCCGATATCGACCAACCCCTGGTTCACAACCTTCAAAGTTGCGTCATACAGATCATCGAATGAGGCGCCTGCTCTGCATATTTCCATAGCTGCTTCCTGCGCTCTGAGCACAAGATCATATATGATCTTCTGCTCCTTTGAGAATTTACCGTTTACGGGAATTGTTCTGGTGACATCTGCCGTATACCCGTGATATTCAGCTCCCAGGTCCATTAATATCAACTCGCCGTCTTCAATTTCGGCTTTGTAGTTTTCAATATAATGCAGTACACAGCCGTTATGTCCGGCTCCGACAATGCTCGGATATCCTTCATATTCGGCGCGATATTTTTTGAAGATAAATTCATGCATGCCCTGTACCTCGGTCTCGGACATCCCCGGGCGCATGGCTTTCATGACCTCCCGCTGGCCCAGCGTTGAAATGTCTACGGCTCTTCGGATCAGATCCAGTTCCTCATCCGATTTTACTTCACGCAATTGAGCCATCAACGAATGCAGCATTTCAGTATCGTGATTGCGCGCTTCGGGTTCAGGGTTGAGCTCCAGATGGCCGACATCGTAGTCGATTTTGTCTTTGAAGGCCTCAATCAGTTCATACAAATCACCGGATTCCCCTGAATTGCGTACATCATCTTTGAAGTCATAAAAAAGTACTTTGTCAAATTTCGAGAAATCGAGGTTGAATTTCTTGAAGTCCGGTCCTTCGAAGGCGACCTGAATATCGAGCTTTTTTACTGCGTCGTCGCGGCTAAGCCGTGCCCCGTCATACAATTCTGCCAAAGCATTTCGTGGCCTCACAAATATGATTTCATCAACGCGGGCTTTACCTATTTTCTGCGGCGCTTTAAAAATTATGAATAAGCTGTGCGGTTTCTTGTGGCCTGTGAGATAATAAAAGTCCGGGTCCTGATGGTACACGTAGTTGACATCATTTGATCTGTTCCGTATGGGATTGGAGAAAAAAACAGCCGCCGAATTGTCTGGCATGAGTGCCCTTAAAGCTTCTCTGCGGCCTTTGTGAAAGTCAGAACTGAGAAAATCTTCCTGTGCCCGACATGGCGAACAAAAAAACAATCCCTTGAAAAACAGTCCTGCGAACAGAACGGGCAGATATTTAATCTTGCGCATTGATGTAGCATTATTTAGTTGATCCGAAGAGTTTTTTCTGTCAAAATAAACCGAATTATGCTAAAGTTCATGCAGGGAAGAGGTTTTTTATTTTGAATAAGTTCAATCGCCACCCGGTCTCAAAAAAGCGATATTGGGATCTTCCGAAAACACAGGCGATACGGAATCGCCAAAGACAACAATTTTTATCGCAATAAACATCATCTTGAAATATTTAAGGGCAAAATACAGTTATAAGTATGGGAGATCTCCGATCATTTTATGTTCCGGTTTAAGCCGGCCATTAAACATTTTTTTGCAAAATAACTTTCATTATATACTTTTGAAATCTAATTTTTAAACGATGGAACACCATAAATCTACATTTCAACGAGCGTTTGCTCATCTTTACTACCTCATGCTTTCGGCAGATAAAATTGCTGATTTAAATGAGTTGGAGCTTGGAAATAAAATAATTGCGCTTGAAAACCTGGACAAAACCGAAGTGATGAAAGATCTGGATTTACTGAGTGCCGTTCCGAGAAACGAAGCTTTGAAGGACTGCATAGATTTGTTAAAATCAATCTCCAGAAAGGAACAGCAAAAGTGCCTGGCTTATGTAAAATTAATCGCCAATGCCGACGGATCTTATGATGATTCGGAAAGCGATTTGTTAAATGAAATCGGGACGAATGAATTAAACATCCTGCCGTCGGAGATCAGAGATATTGAACGAGAATTAAAGCAGCGAATTTCCGAAATTGAAGGATAGTTTTTTAGCCGGTTGTTCAGCCGACCCTACAAAAGTCACATCCGAAAATTTGATAATAATAATGTAAATTTCATATGAGGTTAAGCGCCCTTGCCAGGAGAATTGAGCAGACACCAACCAGATTGATCAGCTTTTTAGAAAAAAACGGAGTTGAGCCGGACAATGGAATTAACACGGTATTGAATCCCGAAATTGTCGACCTCGTACTGGAAAAGTTTGCGCCGGACGAAGCAAAGTCTGTTGAAATCGAAACTGTCGAAGAGCATAGCGTTGAAATTCCGTTGGTCCGGGTTTCGGACCAACAGGAAGTTGAGGAAGAATCGGATGCAAACCGGACATCTGAGGATATAAATTCGGCGGAGCAGGCCGAAAAAGAAATCGAATCCGAAGCAATGGATTCTCCCCGGAAAAAAAAGGTCGGAACCATTGAGGACCTCGAAGGCGATTCTAAAGAAGATATCGATCTGATAAAAATAAAGAAAGTAAAGCTTGAAGGGATCAAGGTCGTTGGAAAAATCGAATTGCCTGAGAAGCCCAGGATGGAGAAGGATGAAAAGCAGCCTGAAGAAGAAACGGCCCAAACGAAAGGATCGGAAAAATCAACGGAAAGACCGAAGACCCGTTCCGGAAAATTTAATCGCAACCGAAAGAAGATCAAACCCGGAAAAGGGAGAAAGCCCCGGTCTTATGAAGAAAAACTAAAGGAAGAAGAGCGCCAGAAGCTCAAAAAAAGGCGTCGACGGGAACTCGAGGAAAAGCAAAGGAAAAGAAAATATTATGAAAAGAACCTCAAACCGAAGATGGCCGGGCAGGTTAAGAAAAAGAAAAAAAGAAAAACCGCCGACACGCTACAAGCGACGGAACAGGAAATAATCGTGCATAAAAATCCGTTGAGACGGTTGTGGGCCTGGCTGAATGGTGCGTACGACCGGTATTAGTCCCGGACGGATCATCCGGGCTGAAATTCTACTTTTTCCCCGGCGAGCCCCAGGTTGTCGTCGACGTAACGCTCGTCCCAAAGATTGGAAATAACGGCTGAAATGTTGGGGTTCTGCAATGCCCAGAGATATGCTTTCATGGGTGGCTTCATGTTTCCCGGTACAATTCGGTTCACCTTTTCAATTCTCCAATTTGGAATTGGTTGCAGTTTCTTGTGATGCGTGGCTACGGCCATGGCAACTTTCATCCCGATCACTCCGATTCCCGCATTTTTCGCATTTCGAATCGCATCTTCCAGATATCCTCCATTGATCACATTGTAGGCGCACATCACCACATCATATTTGCCGGTATTCGTTGCGGCACGTAAGACACCTGCCGGATCATTGTGGGTAGAAACTCCCAAAAACCGGACAAGACCTTCTTTCTTCAGCGCTTCAAGTGTTTCAAAAATCTCCGGAATCTCAACTTCTTCCGGGCAATTGGCCCCGTGGGGACACATAAGTATATCAAAATAAGATTGTCCGGTTCGGTCAAGGCTGCCCTTGATCGAATCCCATATGAACTTTTTAAATTGCTTGCTGCCGTCCACCTTGTGGGCATAGTCCGCGACCATTGCGTTCGACAGATAGGAAGGGTCCATGGAACGTTCCTGCCCCGGCCAATAGGTTAAATAGTAACCCGGAACATCAACTCCCCGCTCCTTTCGCAATTCCAATGCCCTGTTTCGATAATATTCCTTTTTTCCTTCCGGTAAACCGTCAAATATCTCGCGATACAGGCGGTTTCGCACGCCGGTAAATCCGCTGACCTTGGTCGTCATAAAAACTTGTTCCCGCTTTGAAGATGAATTTACGACCTTTGCATACCCTTTTTCGCATTCACCCCTCCCATAGGCCGGGGCCATATCCAGATAATTTAATCCTTTTTCAATGGCGTACTCGACCATCCTGAAATTGTTGGTCGATACCGGGTCCCCGCCGCATACAAACTCGGAAATCATTAATCCGGTATTGCCAAGCTGACGATACGCCATGTCGGACTGCTTATTTCTCCATTCGGGGCTCCTGTGGATCCGGTTTTCCCGGGACTTTAATCCAAAAGACAACGTAGGTCCGGCGACAATCAGCGCGCCGGATTTGATAAATGATCTGCGGTCTATCATGTTTTTGAGAGGAAATTAAAATTGGTGAATACTAAAGATAGCAAAAGATGATAAAAGAATAAACAGGTGTTTTACATTTTGTCGACATTCTGTTTCTTTACCGGATAATTGGAACGTCATGAGCAAAGTAATAATCATCGGAGCAGGAGGAGTCGGAAATGTTGTAGCAAAAAAATGCGCAAGGGAACCGAAGGTATTTTCAGAAATTCTCCTGGCTTCCAGGACAAAGTCGAAATGCGATGCTATTGAAAAAGAGATCGGAAATAACCGGCTCCAAACAGCCAGAGTCGATGCCGATCGTGTAGCCGAACTTGTTGATTTATTCTACAATTACAAACCGGATCTGGTAATAAACGCAGCACTCCCCTACCAGGATTTGACGATCATGGAAGCATGTCTTAAATGCAAGGCGCATTATCTCGACACGGCAAACTACGAACCAAAGAACGAGGCGAAATTTGAGTATAAATGGCAGTGGGATTACAACGAGCGCTTTAAGAATGCCGGAATTATGGCGCTGTTGGGTTGTGGATTTGACCCCGGTGTCACAGGGGTTTACACGGCCTATGCGCTCAAGCATCATTTCGACGAAATTCATTATCTGGATATTATAGATTGCAATGGCGGCGATCACGGGAAGCCATTTGCGACAAATTTCAATCCGGAAATCAATATCCGCGAAATTACTCAAAAAGGAAAATTCTGGCAGTCCGGCACCTGGCATGAGATCCCGCCCATGTCGATACACAGACCCATCGATTATCCGAACATCGGCATCAGGGAATCGTACCTGCTGTATCACGAAGAACTGGAATCGCTGGTAAAAAATATTCCTGCGATCAAAAGAGCGAGGTTCTGGATGACCTTCGGGGAAGCGTATATCCATCATTTACAAGTGCTGCAAAATGTAGGGATGACCTCTATAGAACCCATCGATTACGATGGCAGGGAAATCGTTCCCCTGCAGTTTTTAAAAGCGGTGTTGCCCGAACCGTCGGACCTGGGCGAAAATTATTCCGGCGAAACATCCATCGGATGTCAGATAAGAGGCGTTAAGGAGGACAGAGTGCGCAATTATTACATCTGGAATAACTGCAAGCACCAGGATGCCTGGAAGGATGTAAACGGGCAGGGGGTCTCCTACACGACCGGCGTTCCGGCGATGTTGGGCGCAAAAATGATGCTTACGGACAAATGGATGAAGCCAGGTGTGTACAATGTTGAAGAATTCGACCCTGATCCGTTTATGAACGAGATTGGCAATTACGGATTGCCCTGGAATGAAATTGTCAACGGCAGACTTGCATTCGACGACTATGATGAATGATAAATTTGATTTTGACGCTTCGATCATACCTTCTCCATGTTTTATTCTGGATGAGCGCCTTCTGATTAAGAATTTGGAACTTCTCAGGAAGATACGGGATGATGCTCAAATAAAGATCCTGTGCGCCTTAAAGGGATATGCCATGTGGAGTACCTTCCCGCTGTTGAAAAAGTTCCTTTCCGGCGCTGCGGCAAGCTCCCTGAATGAAGCGAGACTAAGTCATGAAACGTTCCTGAAAGATACGCATCTGTGCGCGCCGGTTTACATCGAAGATGAAATTGAGGAAATTACCGATCTGGCGAGCCATATTACGTTTAATTCACTTCAACAGTACAACAAATTCGGGGAGATCGCCACAAAAAAAGGACTGAAGGCCGCCCTCAGAATAAACCCGGAGTATTCCGAAATAACGACCGATTTATATAACCCCTGTGTACCCGGGAGCCGCCTTGGAATCACCCGCGATCTTATGCCTATGGAACTGCCCAAAGCAATCACCGGATTTCATTTTCACACGCTTTGCGAACAAAATGCGGATACATTTCAAAGAACGCTCCGGGTGATCGATGAGAAGTTCGGAAGGTATCTTAAGAAAGTTACATGGCTAAATATTGGAGGGGGGCATCATTTTACCAGAGAGGATTATGATGTCGAATTATTCGTAAACACAATTAAATCTTTCCGCAAAGAATACGATCTGGAGATCATCGCAGAGCCCGGAGAAGCTATTGGCTGGAAGACGGGATATTTATTATCGACGGTTCAGGATGTAGTCGAAGCCAACGGCTTAAAGACCGCCATGCTTGATGTTTCTTTCACAGCTCACATGCCCGATTGTCTGGAGATGCCGTATCGCCCGAATGTGGTCGGAACCGTCGACAACACGGGCGCCTTCAATTATCGCCTTGGAGGGAATACATGCCTGGCGGGAGATTTTATCGACGGCTATCGCTTTGGGACAGCATTGGAAGCCGGGGACAAAGTCATCTTTGACGATATGATCCATTACACCATGGTTAAAACCAATACGTTTAATGGGGTGCAATTGCCTTCTATTGGGATGATCACATGTGATGGCTCGTTTAAGCTGATCAAAAGCTTTGATTATAAAGACTTTAAGAACAGGCTGTCTTGACCTGTTTTATGGAGAAATTCTGCTTTCTATCGATTTGTCCACGATCGGCATCTCCAGGCTTCGGTGCAAAAGATCGACCAACCTTTGCATTTGATCCCGCCCCAACCGTTGTCCGATTTTACTCAGGAGAAACAAGCCTGAGATTAGAGCGGAACCGATCGGAAACGCCCATAAACCATATGCTTTCATATTTAACATCATTTGAGATAATCCGAATATCAGCCCCATTAACGTGAGAAAACCAATGGATGAATAGAAAAAGACAAACATGGTCCATACGGCGGGTTTAGGTCCGAACAGGCCGCGTATCAACGTCTCGCCGTTTTGGCCCTCCAATTCCAGGGTAAGTTGAGGAGACCAGTAATGCTGATCTTTTGCAGGAATTTTTATTATGATATGATGATCGACTATTTTACCCAACCAGCTTTCCCGGTTATCCTCCAATCCCTTCTGAATTTTTCTTATTATTTCTTCGGGGGGTAAGTTCAGCTTTTCTTTGAACCTGGGACGAATCCGAAAACTGTTTTCCTTGGTATCCATGGTATATATCCTTTTGAATTGAGACAGACGCTTAATCGCAGCACATTCCGAAAAAAATGAATAGTCAGTTTACAAACATTTTCATCAAAACAAAAAAAAGAATGATTATTTTCGTTTCTCGATTTTTTATGAAACTGAAATACATGATTGCCATCCCATTTTTATTCATCTGCTTTCTTTGCAATCAAAAGGAACAGGAGATTTTTGACAGTACACCAGAAATGATCTTTGAACCGGCTGTGTCTGCCGGTGTAATCCGGAATTTGAATTTGGAAGAAGCATCGGGCCTTATGGCAAGTAGAAATAACCCGGATATGTTCTGGGCGGTGAATGACAGCGGGAATAAGCCAATACTGTTTTTGATCAACGACAAAGCTGAATTGATGCATTCATACTGGTTTCAAGACCTGGAAAACAGAGATTGGGAAGACCTGTCCATGTACGAAGATAAACCTTCCGGCAGGCATAAACTTGTCATTGCCGATATCGGAGATAATTCGGCCGTTCGCGACCATATAGAAATTATTATCCTCGATGAACCGGCATATTCAATGGAATCGGATACGATAATTCGTGAATTTAAAAAACATAAACTTAAATATCCGGATGGCCCCAAAGATGCCGAGACCGTGCTTTGTGATCCCGTTACATCTCAAATGTATATTATCTCGAAGCGCGAGGAAAATGTGAGTGTTTTCGAGGTTCCGGAACATTTATCCACATCTGCGGTCATGGAGCTCAAATTGGTTTCGAAACTGCCATTTACAAACGTCACATCCGGAGATATTTCCCCGGACGGAGGGGAAATTCTGCTCAAGACCTATGATGAGGTCTATTATTGGCGCAGGGATAATCGCCAGGTCCTGACCAATGTGCTGGCGCAAGAATATGTGACTGTCGATTATAAAGTAGAGCCGCAGGGCGAAGCAATTTGCTGGAAAGTCGATGGTTCCGGATTTTATACATTGAGCGAGAAAAGCTGGTCGGACCGTCAGATATTGTATTACTACAATAAAAGAGGCGAAAACTGAACCATCCCGCGCCTCACCGGCAAAAGAATTTGCCTAAAGCGGTAAGTTGTCCGCATGCTACAGGACAGGTGCTTTTTTATCACGCGGTATCTTTGCCGGCCCGGTGCGAACCGACACTTACACGGGATATTCCTGCCCGCACACAGGTATTCCGGAAGTCGTCTGCGGAATCGATCGCTATTTTGTTTATGTCGAAGCACAATATCTGACGATACTAATACTCCTCAAACAATATCCTGTTGGGCACGTAGTAGACGTCTAAGGTCAACATGGTCCCGATGGGCCTGTCGATTCCATACAATTCAAAGTTTGCCCTCAAAGCAAACCTGGTTTTAATCTTTCTTGATATCACACCCCATTCGCCACCCAGCGCTACTACCCGGTCCTTCACATCCCGAAGGTCCGGTGGCACGCCGGAACCGGTATCTTTTGTCAACTGCAGACTTACATAACCCGTAAGCCCAAAATCCATGGCCTCGTGCGCCGAATTTGTCACGGCCCATTCGGCATTAAAATAGCTCCCTCCTTTGATGTTGCTGTCTTTCCTTTGCCCGTGAAATTCATATCTCGGCATCAGCGTAGCTGACCAGGTCTTGAATTGATCGAAGAAGTAGGTGCCCGACAAAGAGATGATATGGCTGTACTGCCCCTTTCCAACATTGTGGATATTATCGGCATTGTATTGACCCCACGGAAGGTAAAGTCTGTATTCCGCAAATAGCTGATAATCGGATTTTTGCCAGGATAATCCGATCGGGCTTATGTACGGATCCGCCATAAACAGACGAGACCTGATTTGCAAAGATTGTGACGGATTGATCTCTGCGGTGGCGAAAGGGATCATACCCCCCACGACATAATTTGCTCCAAGGAGTTGTAGCCTTGTTACGTAAAATGCCGTAAACTGCTGGAAAAACCCATAGATCCGGTCCGATACTTTTTCCGTATCACCATTTCGGTCCGCATATTTTGATGCCCGGTACACACTTGTAATGCTTTTGCCCGCAAATCCGGTGGGGGGAAGTAAGGGTGAGAAGCTGCCACCGCTTCCCAGGAGATATACGGAAGATTCCTGGGGGTAGGCTTGCCAAGTGACACTGAGCGCAAAAACGCCGGTGATTATAAGTTTAATCCGGTTCATGTCATTCCTGATTTTTGCTCGTCAATATATGAAATCATGATCACCAAACAGAGATATTTCGATGATTCAGTGAAAAAGATTCAGGTTCCCTCCTTTTCTAAACAAGTCATTGCGCAGCGGTTTCAATTCCATTTCTTTGAAATACTTCTTTCTGGTGGTGTTAAAAATGGATTTTATCATAGCGGCATAATTACCTTCCCCGCTCATCCGTTTTCCGAACCGCGAATCGTTCACCTGCCCCCCATGGAGGCTTTCCACCTTATGCCAGACTTTCCTGGCTCTGTCCGGAAAATTCTTCTGAAGCCAGTCTGCAAATATTTCGGCTACATCTCCATTGAAGCGCGGCAACGTAAAATTTGCACTGCAGGCCCCGCTGTCCGCAGCGGCTTTCAGAATCGGCTCAATTTCATGCTCGTTTATCGAAGGAATTATCGGCCCCATCATCAATCCAACCTGAATTCCGGATCCGGAAAGCACCTCCATGGTTTTCAGCATTTTTGCGGCATTGGCCGTCCTTGGTTCCAGAATTCTTCTCAGCTTTTCGTCCAGAGTAGTGATCGAAAAAAACACATGGGTCAAGCGTCGTTTTGCTAAATATTTTAGCAGATCAATATCCCTTTCTATCAAGCTATTTTTGGTAATGATCCCAACCGGATTGTGATATTTGACGAATAGCTTCAGCAGGGACCTCGTGATTTTCAGCTTTCGCTCAATTGGTTGATACGGGTCGGTATTTCCGGACAGCACGATGGTCTCTGCCTTCCATTGCTTTTTTAAAAACACCTTTTCCAAAAGCGATGCCGCATTTTTCTTGGCGATTATTTTAGTCTCCCAATCCATCCCGGCGCTAAAGCCCCAATATGTGTGCACATTGCGCGCATAGCAATATACACAACCGTGTTCGCAGCCTTGATAGGGGTTGATTGAATATCGAAACGGGATGTCCGGGCTCTTATTCTCCGAAAGGATTTTTTTCGGAGATTCAAGGTAGATCCTCCTCGAATGGTTGATGGTCGAATCCTCATCGATGCCCTCGATATGCTCGCGGGTAAATTCGGATTTCAGAAATTTGTTTTTCGGATTTATCTGCGCACCTCTGCCTTTTTGATAGTCGGTATTCATTTTAGCAAAATACTAAAAAAATTAGTATTTTGCTAAAGCGGGCATAAAAAAAGCGGAAAAGAAAATCCGCTTTGCCAGATAACTTCTACAACATCAATAATTCCCCATACCGCTCATAATTGCTGCCCCGAAAACGAGCATAAAAAGTATGTAAATACCAATCATAATCGCGTACACGATCAAAGCCGCTTTTGCAAAATTTGCTTTATTTTCATTGGTTCCGCTTCCAAAACCCCATACAAACAGCATTATGAATCCTACTAAAGGGATTGCGGCGACAATCAATGTGATTACCCAGTCCTTGATTGACAAAACAGATTTACGGTGTTCCTGATTTTCCATAATTAAAAAATTTCATGATTAGATTTAAGTTGGTTAAAGGTATCGAATTATTTCAAAACTGATCCTTGAAAATCCTTGAGAATAGTGAAAAAACCTACGTGTATTACACCAATCCGTACATTGAATTATATTTGCAAAAAAGAAGATCCTTTGGAACGAATTTCAAAAAAAGACAAGGCCCGGAAAATTGCCGAAATATTGGATGATCTGTATCCGAATTCTCCGATTCCGCTGCAGCACCAAGATCCGTATACATTGCTTATTGCCGTCTTACTTTCGGCGCAATGTACAGATGCACGTGTCAATAAGATATCTCCGATCTTATTTGAACGAGCGGATAATGTATACGATATGGCAAAAGTTCCAATCGAAGAAATAAAAGAGATTATACGACCTTGCGGCCTTGCGCCGGCAAAGTCGAAAGCAATATTCAATCTTTCGAATATTTTGGTCGATAAATACGGAGGGAAGGTGCCCAAAACATTTGAAGAGCTTGAATCGCTGCCGGGTGTTGGTCACAAAACCGCCTCCGTTGTCATGTCACAAGCATTTGGTTTGCCTGCCTTTCCCGTGGATACCCATATACATCGTTTGGCCTACCGATGGGGATTGTCCAATGGCAAGAGCGTCGTTCAGACGGAAAAAGACCTTAAAAGGCTCTACCCGGAAAGCTCCTGGAATAAGTTGCATCTGCAAATCATTTACTTTGGAAGGGAGTACTGTCCGGCCAGAAATCACGATTTTCAAGCATGTCCTATCTGCGGTAAATATGGCAGAAAGTCTTTATTGAAATAAATCCGCACTTCCGGCGGATGATCAAAATTATCATTCGTAAAACATTTACTTGCACATTCCCAATATATTCAAGGTCATTTTTCTACTATTCCGAAAAACATTACATGATCCAGGCATTTGGCTTTATAGTTTTTTTTTGCCTGGCAAATGCAACATCTTTAGCATTTAAACCAGACATGAATCAATGAAATGGTCCTCGCTCGTCGTCCTTTTAGTTCTTGCGCTCATGTACCCCTCGAATGGCCATTCGCAGGGAAAAGCAAACCGGCGCAAGCCGGTTAAAACGGGCAATTCGGATATAAATCAATGGTGGATCGGGGTGCGGGGCGGTGTGAATCTCAGCCACGCTACGGCACAGGAGTCGTATTCGGTATTTTCATTTACCCGTGATTTTACGGACGGCGACAATGAGAAAAATTATCATGCTTTTACGCTTCCCGGGCTCCAGTTCGGGTTTTCGGTATCCTATGAGTTTTTAACCGGGCTTTCCGTGAATATTCTCCCCGCCTATGTGTCCTATCGATATTCATACGACAATTCCTTTCGCTGGTACGATTCCGAAAATCAAAACAATAATGTGACCACCGGCCACAACATCGAAACAAGGCTGCAGTACATAGATTTGCCGTTGACCTTTAAATACGAATTGCTGCGGGGGGCATTCAAGCCTTACGTCCAAATCGGGGGATATTCCGGTTACTTGACAGATGCCATTAAAAAAGCTAAAATCACAAGTGTGGACCAGGCTTCCGGAGCTGACCGGGAAATTAATGTCACGGATCTTTCCGTTGGGGTGGAAGATCGAATAAAGAAGTGGAATTACGGAATTATTGGCGGAATCGGATTTACCTACAATGTGGGAAACGCCAGGTTGGGCCTGGAAGTAAATCATCGCTACGGACTGCAAAACCTGGATAATGGCGGGATGAAATTTGTTGACAATCAGCTCATCACCGGCACTTATGACGTGCCGGATGATTTTTCGTTATCGAATCTGGAGCTTTCCATGCAGGTGATTATTCCGCTTAAGTTCATTACCTCAAAAGATTACATTCCACTTTAAGCGTCTGCAGATCATGAAATATTCGCTCATAAATATACTGTACATCGCTATTGCCTCGGTATTGTGTGTTTCTTGCGATAAACCCGAGGATTATGTACCTGAAGCCAGTTTTATTAAAATTTACAACGATGAGTTTTTTGAAAGCTCGTATATCCCCTTGGACGTCGTACAGGCCATGGGCAAAGGATACTTTATACTGAGCGCGTATGATTCCTGGAATTCATATATACTTCGCGTGGACGAGCAGGGCAAATTTATGTGGGATTACAAGCTGGAAGAAAACATCGTAAATCCTATAAAAGGACTTTACTTCATAGATAGCGCATTCTATTTTTTATGCATGGACGATCTTTCCCTGACTACTTTATTGATGAAGGCTACGGATCAGTCCGGATCCGCCCGGGTGGAACGCACGTATGCGGATATCATATATCCCCTGCATTCGTCGAAGGTGGATGATGGTTTTTTACTCGTAAGTTATAATCGGGAATCCTATAGCACAAGGCTCACGAAGCTCGGTACCGACTTTGCGGTTCGATGGCACGAGGAATACAGTGTCGAACAAGACGTAGAAGAAGCTATTATCGGTCATTTGACAAGGATCGGGGACCGGCTTCCATTCTTTAGCGGCCAGGCAGGAAATAAGTATTTTCTGAACGGATATTATAATTACAGCATTTCCATGCTTTTTGTAAATGCGAGCGACGGAACTCAAACCGGGGCAGTCAATGGATTCAGAAGTAAGAGCGCCGTCAGCTCCGCCAGGTATCTCGACGGAAATGGCTTCGCGTTATCGCGGTTTGACTTTGGAGAAAATTATATCATCCCCAAGATCGATCTCAACACCACCGGGATTGGCATAGCCAGCGACCTCGAAGGGAATATACATCCCGAAATTGCTCCAAACGCTTTTGTTTATAATGAGATTGTTGATGTCAACGGAAAAGAGGTGATCATATACGCTACTTCCACAAAAGCCGGCCAGATGCTCTTATACGCTTATGATGCAATTAGCGGAACGTTGGTGGGTACCCATCATTTGGGAAGTACAAATCCGTATGAAGCCATTGATTTTGTGCCGACGAACGATGGGGGGCTGGCGGTTTTGGGAAATACTTATACCAACGGAAGATTTTCAAGGATAACGCTGATTAAACTTTCCGAAAAGCAATTGATCGAATTTGTGAATCAACAGAATTGATCCGGTACTGCGATAAGCCGTTCACTCCGCATGGTGGCGTGAGCGCGCGCTGTTCGTGTCCATAACGCCAGCTCCGGCAAACTCGGGCGCACCTGAACGGAACCGGACTTCAAATGTCGGAAGATTATTATTTTGGCACCCTTGCCGGTTCAGGATATGGCAGCCAATCCCCGCCTTTGACCGGCATCCGGCAATAATTGCCCGCGGATCTGCGATCGATCACCAGAATCAGTTGCCGACAACTTCTTTCTCGAGGCAGAATTTCTCGAAACAGGTCTGAAAAGTCCTGTGTTTATACCTCAAATATCCTTTTTTATAAAAAAAAGTATGCTTTTAAGCTGATTTGTTATAATTTATTTACTCAAATCAATCCCCCGAATAATGGGACTCCAAACAGTTTCCATAATATCCAACAGTAAGGAGAAGGAGCGTTCTGTCAAATACCTGCTCAATGATATCAAAGCATTGGAATACATGATCGAGCGGGGCATGATCGAAGATGGTATTACGCGCATCGGGGCGGAGCAGGAATTGTGTCTGGTCGATTCAACGTGGCGACCGGCCCCCATTATTCTCGATATTCTTCCAAAGATAAAGAACAAACAATTCACCACGGAACTCGCAAAATTCAATCTTGAAATCAATCTCGATCCCATTGAGTTCAGGGGCGACTGCCTTTCGGTACTCGAATCGAATCTGATAAGTAAAATCGGAAAAGCTGAGGAAGTCTTGAGCGAACACGATGTCAAGGTATTATTGACAGGAATTTTGCCGACCATCAGGAACAAAGATCTGGACATATCGAATATGACGCCGCTGGACAGGTATTACGCTTTGGCCAATAGCCTGAGTAAGCTCCGGGGTGGGAAATTCGAATTCCACATCAGCGGAACGGATGAACTTATTACTGCTCACGATACGGTGATGTTTGAGAGCTGCAACACCTCCTACCAGTTACATTTTCAGGTCAGCTCCAATCGATTTGTGGATCTCTACAATTGGGCTCAGCTCATTTCGGGGCCTGTGCTCGCATCTTCAACCAATTCGCCCCTGTTGCTGGGAAAACGTCTTTGGAGAGAGACACGAATCGCTTTATTCCAGCAATCGATTGATATTCGCCAGTCAAAAGACCATTTAAGAGAACGCAGTCCGCGTGTGTCGTTTGGCAATCGTTGGATACACGACTCCATTGTGGATGCATTTAAAGAGGATATCGTTCGCTTTGAAACCCTGCTCAGCAATGACGAAAAAACAAATTCCCTTAAACTGCTCGAAGAAGGAAAAATCCCCTCGCTTGACGCCCTGCTCGTACATAACAGCACGATTTATAAATGGAACCGCCCATGCTATGGGATATATAATGGCAAACCTCATTTCAGGATCGAAAACAGGTATCTGGCTTCCGGACCGACCATTCCGGACCAGATGGCAAATGCTACTTTTTGGTATGGCCTGATCGCGGGTATGCCCCGGGAATACCGGGATATTCCCACAAAGTTTGAATTCGACGATGCCAAAACAAACTTTATCAAGGCGGCCAGGGATGGACTGGACAATAAGTTTCAATGGTTTGGCGATAAAAAATACAGCGCTCAGGATTTGATCGTTAGCATATTGCTTCCAATTGCAAGGGAAGGGCTTATCAACGCAGGCATCGACATAAATGATATCGACAGAAATCTTGAAATCGTTGAGGAGCGCGTCAAATCAGGGAATACCGGGTCACAGTGGATGATCGAGTCTTACAATAATATCCGAAAAAGCGGAACCAGGGATCAGGCATTGGTTGCCACCACCGCCGCTATTTACAACCGTCAACAAGAGATGAAACCAATACATGAATGGAGCCTGGCAAATATTGACGAGGCAGGAAATTTCCTAAATTACTATTTGCACATAGATCAAATTATGACCACTGATTTGGTGACTGTCCAGGAAGATGATTTGATCGATCTTGTGGCAAATATTATGGATTGGAAACAAGTAAAAGACATACCGGTCGAAAATACCGAGGGAGAACTCGTGGGGCTGATGACTGCGGGACTTTTGGTAAACTTTCTGTGCAAAAGCAGTAAGGAGAAAAAGCAGAATTCCAGGATAAAGGATTTCATGATCAAAGATCCTGTTTCCGTATCGCCGGAAACGAGTATCTCCGATGCCTTAAAAACAATGATCGGCACAAAGACAAGTTGCTTAACTGTCGTACAAGATAAAAAACTGGTCGGAATAGTAACGGATCGCCATTTTGTAAAGGTTTCGGCAAAGTTGATTCGGGACCTTAAATAGATTTTTTTGGACAATATAGCCAGCATAGATATCCTTCCAAAGCTCGATTCGATTCAGCGGGTGATTGGAAAACATACCGGAAACAAGCCCGGTCCGAACCTGATATTTTTCGGCGGGATACACGGCAATGAACTTGCGGGGATTCTGGCGCTCAAAGAAGTCATTCATGATCTCAATAATTTAAAACCGGATTTCAAAGGGAATATCTATGCGCTGGCCGGAAATCTAAAAGCCATTGAAACCGGAAAGAGATTCATAGGGAAGGACCTGAACCGGATCTGGTTTCCAAATACACTCATTCCAAAAGAGGAGCGATCGACCATACCGGAGTACAAAGAAAAAATCGATATTCTGAATCATCTCATCGAGATCCTCAACAACAGGCGGCCGACCTATCTCATCGATCTGCACACGACCTCTTCACACAGCACCCCATTTATATCCATAAGCGATACACTGAAAAATCGAAAAATCATAAATAACATACCCGCCCACCTGGTCCTCGGGTTAGAGGAGCTTTTGGACGGTCCGATGTTTAGCTTTTTTAGCGAATTAGGCTTACCGGCCATATTATTTGAGGCCGGACAGCACGATGCAATTTCTTCATATGAAAATCACATCGCATTCATCTGGATGATCCTGGCGCAATTAAAATGCCTTCAAAAGAGAAAAATTCCTCGATACCGCAATTGCGTGGAGACCCTTCGAAAGAGCAGCCCCGGAGGCAACAAATCCTTTGAGATAAAATTCAGGCATCTCATCGGTGAGCAGGAACATTTCAGAATGAAAGACGGGTTTGTGAATTTTCAAAAAATTGAAAAAGGAGAAACAATTGCCTACAACAAGGACGGCAAAATCAAATCCAGAAGAAAAGGATATATATTTATGCCTCTTTATCAATCCCAGGGATGCGATGGTTTTTTTCTGGTGAAAGAAATCAAACCGTTTTGGTTCAAGTTATCTTCAAGGACCAGGAAATGGAAAATGGATAAATTAATTGCGCTCTTTCCCGGAGTGCACAAAACCAAAAATGGAACAAATGCCTACCTGATCGATAAAAATGCTGTCAGAAATAAAATAATTTCGTTGCTGCACCTGCTGGGATTTCGGAAAGTTTATGACAACGGGCAGTCATTAAAAATGTCCCGAAGACCCTATGACACCCGGTTTCCCAAAACAGAGAAGGTGCTTGAAAACATCAGAAAATACCTTGATCTCCTCACAAGCTGACACACAACAAATCACAATACGCTCCACCAGTACGTGTCTTTGTCGCTGTATTTTCCAGGTGAAAAGCGCTCCCCTATCCCCGGAGTTATGATTTTTATGCCGTTTGATTGTGCCGCTTTTACCGCGCGCTCAACCGGGTCGGTCCAGGTGTGCAAAGACAAATTGAACGCGCTCCAATGTATCGGCATCATGGATGCACTCTGCACGTCCATGGTCGCCCGGACGGTTTGCTCCGGCAGCATATGAATCTCTTCCCATTTTTCATTGTATTGCCCGCATTCCATCATGGCAAAATCGAAAGGTCCGTGTTTCTCACCAATTTCTTTAAAGTGGGGGCCATATCCGCTGTCCCCGCTAAAATAGATCTTTTCATGATTTCCCCGTAAGACCCAGGACGCCCATTGAGTCTTGTTCCTATCAGTAAGTCCCCTGCCCGAAAAATGCCTGGCAGGAGCAGCGGTTATTTCGATATTATCAATGTTTGACGATTCCCACCAGTCCAGCTCCGTAATTTTTTCTTTGCCGATACCCCATTCTTTCAAGTGCGACCCGACGCCAAGGGGGGTGTAATAATGATTGACCCGGTCTTTAAGCTTCATTATCGATGTATAGTCCAGGTGATCGTAATGGTCGTGAGAGAGGATCACGGCATCTATTTTGGGCAGCAATTCTACATCTATCGGCTTCGCGTATTTAAATCGTTTTGCCATAAAAGATACCGGAGAAGCGGCATCTCCGAACATTGGATCCAAAAGGATGTGTTTTCCATCCATTTTTACGGATATCGCCGAATGTCCGTACCAGGTTATAACTGAAAATGTGTCCGCGTGGCTAATCTCCGTGTTTTCAAAATAAACCGGTATGGCTTTGCCCGGCTTTCTGTCTTTTCCTTTAAACATCCATTCAAACAAAACATTTGCCCCATCCTTAAAGTCCATGTCCATACTTGTGGGAATGGGATTTACAAATTTGTCGCCATCATAGTTGGCGGACTTGCTTATACGTTCCAGGTGCATACCCGATGGTGGAGCCCCGAACTGAAATGAGAAATTCATAAACGCCATGATGCCAATAAAACATAAACCTGCAACAATAACAAGGACGGCAAGTAACCGTAAAACCAATCTTTTTGCCATAATATACTTGTACCTCTTACGCATTGCCTCCGGATATGTTTAAAAAACAACATTTAAAAGTGGATATAGTACAACAAAAAACCGAAATAGTTACAGATCGGGCCAGTTAAATATTTTGACTTAATTCGTTTACATAAATTTATCTATCACAAAATTGCCTTTAACCATAATTTTATATTATTTCACATCAAAATCAAAACATATTATTTGTTTTGATCTTTGACTTGTTGTATCATTAGAATAATTCAAACTTACAAACATGAACCAGAATCAGTTGTTGACTCCTGATCATGCGCACATATCCAGCATCAGGTTCAAAAAGGATGATGTATTGACTTCCATGCAGGATAAGAACGACCGCTTACGGAAGTTGATCTCCGCGATGAAATTGGGCAATATTCACAAGCAAAAAGTAAAGATTCATTTTGTGGATGTCAATGACCAATTGCTTGAAATCAAGGCAAAAGTGTGGTCGGTTACGGAAAAATATGTGATCCTTAGAAACAGCATTGCAATCCCCATTTCCAGCGTCAGGGATGTAAATTATCATTCAACCTGATGGTTAGACCTTCTTAAACCCATCATTACCAAGCCGGTTTCAGATCTGTTCGATTTATGTTGCGAAGCCTAACTTTTTATTTAACACTGGAAAAAATATTTAGGTTATGATATCCCAAATCCCACAGAAGTACCGATGGATCCGGGATATCTATCTCGGATCAAGAGCTCAACGAAAGTACTGCGAAGCCCGGTATTTTGGCGCTGAAAATATTACCCGATCGGATTTCCGGCCGTCTCTAGATCGCTTTTAATACCCGAAAAGGGAAAAGGATAATTCCTCCGACGATCTTAAAGATCAACTCAATTGTAAATCCCAATATCTTAAACGGGATAAGTATGAGCCACGCAAAAAGGAAGAGAAAAAACAGAACCAGCGCAAGCGGCCAGCACAGAACAAAAAGTATACAAAATAAAAGCAGCGCGATTATCGTTTTCATGCGTTTACATTTTCATAGTTTGCCGACACCCGGAGCAATATAGTCATGCTTGTGTGTGTCCTGAAATTGCTCCGGTCCTGCCGGTTTCATTATACGGAATTTTTGCATGTGGAATCAAGAATCGAGCCTTTTGCACAAGCATCACGGATTCAACGGATTAGCAATATCTCAACGGAATAAAATCGAAAAATCGGACAAAAAACTGTTCTAAAACGAACGCTTGTTTTGTTCCGGTCTGCAATTACAGGCTGTGCTATTATTCGACCTTGTCGGGACGGAATCCCGCAAGCGTATGTTCAGTACTGATGAAATGCCATGGAAACAAATCCGAGGACTTCCGGCAATGACGCCCTCCAATACGTCCAGGTATGACCGCCATCCCGAATGCGAAATTCATGTGGAATTTTACGTTTTTTCATGGCAATATGAACGAGGGCATTGCCTTCATATAAAAAATCGTCATCTCCACAATCGATATACCAGCGAACGGATTTGATCTTTTCCACCTCCATATTGCGCATCAGATGTACTATACTGTGCGACTCAAAATATCTTTTCCTTTCTTCATTCGTATAGGTTCGGCCGGACCTTCTCTCCAGGTATCCTGCTGTTTCTTCCTGCGTTAACGGGCCTGTGCTGGCGCTTAGCGGACAAGCAGAGGAAAAAAGCTCCGGATGGTGCAGGGCGTACGTAAAAGATCCGCCACCTCCCATGGAAAGCCCGGCAATTGCCCGATACCTCTTCTCGCTTTTTATCCGGTATTTTTTTTCTACATAAGGCATGAACTCCCGGATAAAAAAATCCTCGTAATTCCAGTCTCCCTTAGGGTCATTAAAATACCCTCTCCTGCCTGTATTGGCATCAGGCATAACGATGATCATCGGAGTTGAGCGGCCATTATTAATCGCCTTATCGGCAATATGTCGTACCTCTCCAAATTGCACCCATCCTGTCTGGTCATCGCCGCTGCCGTGCAATAGATATAAGACCGGATAACTTCTTTCGGATGTTTCATAGTCCGGGGGCAGGTAGACGGCATATTTGCGCTCTCCGTTAAGAATTTCACTCTTAAAAGATAAGTTGTCCGATACCTTGCCGTGCTGCGCAAAAATATCGGCAAAGCAAAATACCGTAAACAGAATAAAAACCGATTGTAATCGTATCATAAAAAAACAGTTTGATCATGTAACAGAACCTTTCATAGATTGTAAATATCGAATAATCCCGATTCATTGTTGCCATCTCCGGCATTTTTTTTGAGCTGCCACTAAGAGATCGGCAATTGTTCAAAAAAAATCCTGAAAAGCAGGTGACCTTTTGATCTCCGGATCATTAAAGGCACGAACTCAACTGAAATTTACAGATGGCAGCAATTGAAAACCAGTTATTGAAAATAGAGAAGTCAGGAAATCTGTTTGAAACAGCATCTGTTGGATTCGAGGTGACATTCACCTCCAGGGAAATCGAAGAAAACATACAATTTGGAATCTTTATGCTGCTCATGGAGCGGGATGAAGAATTTGAAAAATACCATAATTCGACAAACGGCGTATTCTCTTTTAGTTTCTCTCCATTTAATCTGACCAACAAAGGGAACCACATCTGCTGGATGGCCAATAAGACGATTCAACCAAATGGCTCTCCAAGCATCAGAGTTCAATTCAACAATGAAGTAGTTGCCCAGGAAGGGCTATGTGATCAAAGCAACTACAGAGTATATATATTTGTCATGCCAGAGGTACTCTGCGGTCAGGCATGGACAAATGAAGTTTGCGTAAACTATAAATAGAACCCCTCTTCAACTTTAACCATACAACCAACCTGAAATCCCTGTCGATAAGTTTCGCAGGGATTTTTTATTTTCTGCCGATAAAATAGTAGACGATCGCGGTGATAACGCTAAACAGAATCGCAAAGATCGACCAGATCATTTTTCCTGCCGTGCTCAATTTCTTATTGACCGCCCAAACGTCATAGATTACCCATACAGCACAAATTACTCCGATGATATAAAAAATGGTACCCATAATTTTATGTTTAATAGTGGCTTTTGACAAAAGATCATTATTCTTATGGGATCAATATAGCACATTTGATTAAATTGCGGATTAAAATCCAAATCAAAATGAAACATACTTTTTTCGCCTTGTTTATAATTATTTTTATTTCCTGCAACAGGCCTGCCGACCATACTTTGAAGCCAAACATCATCTATATCCTTGCCGATGATTTAGGCTATGCAGAGTTGGGAGCTTACGGACAGGAAAAAATTGAAACACCCCATATCGATCGTTTGGCAGAAACAGGAATTAAATTCGCTCAGCACTATGCCGGTTCCCCGGTATGTGCCCCTTCCCGGTGTGTGCTGCTGACAGGGAAGCATAGCGGACGCGCCCAGATTCGTGGTAATGACGAATGGCCGTCACGCGGTGAAGTATGGGACTATGTATCCATGATCAAGGATTCTACCCTGGAAGGTCAGCGACCGCTTAAACGCGGTACAGTTACGATCGGGACTTTGTTGAAGGAAGCCGGATACACCACGGCCGCGGTCGGCAAATGGGGACTTGGCGCTCCGCACACTGAGGGAATCCCCAATAAACAGGGATTTGATCTGTTCTACGGTTACAACTGCCAAAGGCAAGCACATACTTATTATCCGGTTCATCTCTATAAGAACGAAAACCGGGTGTACCTCGATAACGATACCATACCTCCTCATACCAAACTGGACAAAGATGCCGACCCGCTTGATCCGGGCAGCTACGCCAGATTTACGCTCAACAATTACTCGCCCGACCTCATGTTTAAAGAAATTCAGGCATTTGTAATGGAAAATAAAGACAATCCGTTCTTTCTTTACTGGGCGACTCCAATCCCCCATGCCCCCTTCCAAGTAACCGACGAATGGGTAAAGAAATATGTGGACAAATTCGGGGATGAAGATCCGTACCTTTCAAAAAGCGGATATTTCCCGCACCGGTATCCTCACGCTGCCTATGCGGGCATGATCTCTTACATGGATGATCAGGTAGGGCAACTCGTGGCGCAGTTGAAGCGCCTGGGCATTTATGAAAATACATTGATTATGTTCAGCTCAGATAATGGGCCTACGTTCAACGGCGGATCGGATTCGGAGTGGTTTGATAGCGCCAAACCGTTTAAGAGCGATCAGGGGTGGGGAAAAGGGAGTTTACGTGAAGGCGGTATACGAGTGCCAATGATCGCATCCTGGCCGGCAAAAATCTTGCCGGGAACCACTACGGATCATGTTTCCGCCTTTTATGATGTATTGCCTACTTTGGCCGAGGTCGCCGGAATCTCTACGGATTACAAATCCGACGGAATAAGCTTTTTGTCCGTATTACTCGATGACGGCGGCCAAAAAGCACACGATTTTTTGTATTGGGAATTTCCAGCCTATAATGGCCAACAGGCTGTAAGGATGGGAAAATGGAAAGGCATCCGGATGAATATATTTAAAGGTGACATGAAAATTGAGCTTTTCGATCTTGAAAATGACCCTCGCGAACAACATGATGTCGCCGGTGAGTATCCTGAAGTTGTTTCCAAAATTGAACGCATCATGGAAAAAGAGCATACGGTTGCAGATAATGAAAGATTTAAAATCAAAGAGCTTGGGGATTAACCGGAAGTGTAAAGTAAAAAGTGACGTGTCATTTATCTTTATGGCGTCTATCATTATTTTCGAATCTGTCAAACCTTATTGATTTCAATCGGTTTATTTTTCCATGATGGATTGGAACGATGTAATCAAATTTGCGAATAACGGAAGCCCGGCTCCGGATAAACGCGTCGAAAAATCTGACGAAGAGTGGAGATCGCTATTGACACCCGAGCAGTTCAGGATCGCTAGAAAAAAAGGAACTGAAGTCGCTTTTACAGGAGCGTATTGCAGCGCGCACGATCCTGGAAAATACAACTGCATTTGTTGCGGTAGTCCGCTTTTTGATGCCTCAATAAAATTCGAGAGCAAATCCGGATGGCCAAGCTTTACGGAACCCGTAAAGAACAATGCCATAAAGTACGAAAAGGACGTTTCCTTTGGCATGATACGGGTGGAGGTTATGTGCAATGTTTGTGACGCGCACCTCGGACACGTATTCCCGGACGGCCCCCCTCCGACCGGATTGCGGTTTTGCATAAATTCAGCCTCCATACAATTGGAGCAATAATGGTACCTGCTGTTATGGCGTTCGAATACGAATTAACACACGTGTATTTACTGTCGATATGTTGAGAAAACTCCAAAGTTTTTTTAATCCGGAACGATTCCAGGGATGGGGCAAGCGCAAAAAATACTTTGAAGGGTGGTACTATAAGGCAATTAATAAGGAAGAGACAAAAGCCTTCGCCATAATCCCGGGAATAGCCATTGACGACACGGGCGAAAAACTTGCGTTCATTCAGATTTTAGATGGCAAAAGCAGGACTTCCGAATATATCCGGTTTCCGGGGCAAAGTTTCAACGCCAAAAGTGAAACTCTTGAATTGGATATTGATAAGAACAAATTTACTGAGTTTTCTATTGAATTGAACCTTAGTCATGTAAAGGGCCGGCTGGATTTTGAAGGTAATGTGCCCTGGCCAAAACCATTTTACTCGCCGGGTATAATGGGGCCTTACGCCTTTGTTCCATTTATGGAATGCTACCATGGAATTGTAAGCATGGATCACAGCATTTCCGGAACATTGCAGGTAAATGGTGAAAAAATCGATTTTAAAGAAGGAAGGGGATATATCGAAAAGGATTGGGGGCGTTCTTTTCCGAGCGCGTATACCTGGATGCAATCAAATCATTTCAACGCTCAAGGCATTTCGATCAAGGCCTCTGTCGCCAAAATTCCATGGATAAGGAATGCATTTGTCGGATTCATCGCCGGATTCTGGTTTGATAATGCATTGTACAGGTTTACAACTTACAACCGTACGAGATTGGTCAAATGCTCCATAAACAGGGAACTCGTTGAAATTCTTTTCGAAAACAAAAAATACCTTTTGCACATTTTGGCAAAAAGGGATCATGCAACCGAACTTGCCTCCCCCATTCTCGGCGTGATGGATGGTCGGATTGAAGAAAGCATGACTTCCAGCATCGAAGTGGAGCTTACCGACAAAAGATCAAAATCGACCATTTTTCACGATACCGGAAGAAATGCCGGGCTTGAAGTTGCGGGAAAAATCGATGAAATCATTGTTTAACGAAAGAGGTCACCTCTTGACCGAAAAAAAATCAATTGCAATACCCGAAGTATGAGGCGTATTCGTGCCGGAGATTATGAACGACTCAAAGGATCTCTAAAACAAAAAAACAAATTTCATAAAGTTTAATCCATATTTTTTATTATTTGCAATTCCTTGGTAATCGATGACGGAGGGTTAAAAATTCATTAACGGAAACATTTTAAATTTTTAATAACCTGCACTTCATTCTTTTTGAATTGAAATTTAATTTCAGGACAATCTTAAAATCATGAGAAACAAGCACTTTTTCAATATTCAAATGTTGTGCCTGCTCGCAGCGATGCAGGTGCTCCAGAACTGTCAGACAAAAACGGCGCCTTGGATTGCGATTCCTCCTGCCTATGATCAATATCTGAAAATTGATGTCGGAGGAAAAACCATTTTGCCCAATGGCAGGTATGTTGAACCCGCCGGCAGGACGTTTCGAACGGCACCGCACCCCTACGGCCTGGCGCTCAGTCCGGACGGAAATATTGCGGTTACAGCCAATTCCGGGACGAATCCCTTATCCATTACCATCATCAGGAATGTGCTGTCCGAGCAACCGGATATCCAGCAGGTGCCACCGGGACCGGCCACGGAGGAAGGCATTCTGGCATCTGTTTTTATGGGGCTGGCAATTGGTCCGGATAGTGAAAAGGTATATGTATCCGGCGGCCAGGAAAACAAGATCTACGTTTTTTCCACGATTAACGGCGAAAAACTCGATTCCATCAACTGCAATTTCAAAAATGAAAATGTGGATTATTCGCACGGGTACATTGGTGATTTGGTGTTGACCGGGGACGGAAGCACAATCTATGCCGTAGATCAAATAAATTTCAGAGTCGTTGTTCTGGATGTAGCGAATAAGAAATTGATGCACAGCATACCTGTCGGCAGGTATCCTTTCGGGATTGTGTTATCGCCTGACGAGCAAAAAGTATATGTGGCCAATGTAGGCATGTATGAGTATAAACCAATTCCGGGCCTTACCGACGAAAACATCAAAGAAAAAGGCTTAAAGTTCCCCGCGTTTGGCTATGGGACAAAAGAAGCCGAGGAAGGCATCAAGAACGACAGTATGGACGTTCCGGGTCTGGGCCCCCAAAATGCCATCGAATCTTTTTCGGTCTTCACCATTGATGTCTCAAATAAAGACGAACCCAAAGTGATTGCGAAAAACAAGACCGGGCACCTGGTAGGATCGCTGGTAGATGGCGTTCCCGCGGTCGGCGGATCAAGTCCAAATTCACTGGCCGCCACGGATGATTATGTTTTTGTGAGCAACGGCAACAACGACAACCTGTCCGTGATCGATATCAAGAGTGATACCATCGTCGGTCAGATCTATCTAAAGCCCGAGGAGCGGTTAAAATCTTTCAGAGGTGTAATCCCTTTTGGTGTTGCCCTTTCGCCCGATCAAAAAAGGTTGTATGTAGCTGAAGCGGGCATTAATGCGGTGGGTGTAATCGATGTCCCGTCCATGAAAGTTATCGGCCACATACCGACAGGCTGGTTTCCGGCAAAACTCAAAGTTTCAAAAGATGGCAAAAAATTGATTGTGACCAGTGCCAAAGGATATGGCAGCGGACCGAACGGCGGACCGAATTTCGACAGAATACCGCGGGGCAGCTACATTGGAAACCTCATGTTGGGTGCGGTATCTGTAATTGATATACCTTCCGACGAAGAGTTGAATGCATTCACGCAGAAAGTATTGGACAACAATTTCAAATTTATGAGGGCGGATGATCCTCAGTTTGATTCAAGGAAAGACCACCCCATTCCGCTATTTCCCGGAGAAAAAGAATCTCCGATCCGGCATATCGTTTTTATATCCAAGGAAAACCGAACTTTTGACGAAGTATTCGGACAACTGGAAAATGTAAAAGGAGAGCCTAGTTTGGCGAGATATGGCCATTCGGCCTCTTTTCTAAACCACAAGAAGACGGATACGGTAGTAAATGCGACAGTAATGCCCAACCATTTGAAACTGGCCGGGGAGTTTGCAATTTCCGACAATTTTTATGTAGACGCGGACCATTCCGCCGACGGGCACAGATGGCTCGTAAACACATATCCAAATGAGTGGGTCGAAACCACCACATCTGCCAGCTACGGGGGAAACAGAAGGTTTAAAGAGGAATCCAAAGCTCCGGGCGTTTATGCAATGAATGGCGCCGCGGGTGCGATCTATCCCGAGGACTACAACGAAGCAGGATCGATGTGGGATCACTTTGAACGACATGGTATAGAGTTTTTCAATTTCGGTTTTAGTGTAATGTTCGAACCCGCCTCTTACGATCCTGCCTACAAATACGAGGGCATTCGGTTAATTGCCAACTATCCCGTTCCGCAACCATTAATGCACCGGTCATCCAGGACGTATCCAACTTACAATATGGCGATTCCGGATCAGTTTAGGATCGATCAGTTTATAAAAGAATTTGATGAGAAATGGCGGGGCAAAAATAATTTACCATCCGTGCTCACTGTGATCATTCCCAATGACCATGGGGCTGGAGACCGTCCGGAAGCGGGATATCCTTTTAGAGAGAGCTATATGGCGGATAATGATCTGGCCGTAGGAAGAATCGTTGAATTTTTATCCCATACTTCTTATTGGAAAAATATGATGATCATTATCACGGAAGATGATTCCCAGAACGGCGTAGATCATATAGATGCCCACCGCAGTATATTAATGATCATAAGTCCTTGGGTAAAACGTAATTATGTAAGTCACATGCACTACAGTTTTGGGAGTATTTTTAAAACCATGTGGAATGTACTCGGCTCACCGTACCTCAATCAATACGATGCTGCGGCTCTGGATTTCGGAGACTTTTTCACGAATGAAGCTGATTTTACTCCGTATTCGGCAGTCCCGGTAGATGCGAGGATTTTTGTGCCTCAAAAAGCTTTGGATCCTTTTGATGAGGAATTTGACTGGACTGCTTTGGAGGACTCTCCGGAACTCGACAATGTACAGGACTTTATTGATGACAGCAAGGAAAAGGACGAGTACCGATTGGAGGATATTGAGCGGAAGGATTAAAAATCAGTCTTTTGGATTTCTCCCGGGTTTTTGACTTCGGTTTGGAGAACTGCTGCCGGATTAATTGCTGCCGGATTAACTGCTGCCGGATAATAATATCCGGCAGTGACGTAACCATCAGTGGCGTAACCATCAATCAGTGACATAACGACATCCGGTAGCGACGCAACGATATCACGCAGGGATGTGACCATCAGGC
>JAKSDO010000017.1 GCA_022360055.1 Cytophagales bacterium
GTAAAATCTAATGAACTGGAAACTGCCCTTGTCGAATATGGCAGCGTAATTAAAACTGTTCCCGCCAAAGGAGTTGTAGAGCCGGAGAATGAAGTGCTCCTATTAAGCCCCGCATCCTCAATAATTACCAGTATAAATCACGATGTGGGAAGTAAAGTCGAAAAGGGAGACATGATTCTTCAACTCGACGACAAACCGATTCGCGCACAGATGGAAGGAATTGAAGATCAGATTGAGGTTAAGAACAATAACCTTGAAAAAACACTGTTAAATGCTAAAAATGTACGTGTGGATCTGGATTATAATGTCGAGGTAAAAAAGCTCAAAATCATTTCCATAAAAGCAGAACTTGTCGATCAGGAGCAACTGCTGGAAGTTGGGGGTATCTCTCCTGCAAAATTTGAAAAGACAAAGCAAGAGCTGACGCTTGCGGAAAAGGATCTGGAAACATTGCAGGCTAAAAATTCAATACGTCTACAGCAACTGGCTACCGAAGAAAAGGGGCTAAAACTTCAGATTGAAATCCAGCAAAAGCAACTCGATCAGAAAAAAGAGCTCTTGGAGAAGATGGCGATCCGGGCCCCCTCTTCGGGTATAATCCTGGAGGTGAATGGAAAAGAGGGTGAAAAGGTCAATACGGACCGTTTACTTATTCGCATGTCGGATTTAACCACATTTAAACTGACGGCATCCATAGGAGATACACACTACAATGTCGCAAAAACCGGAAGGAAGGTTTACGCATTGGTCGAAGGGAAGAAACTTTCAGGGAAAATCGGTGCAATAAGTCCAACCATACAGGATGGGAAAATCAACTTCGACGTTTTCCTGGATCAAAGTAATTATTCGGGACTTCGCCCCAACATGACTATTGATCTCGAAGTGGTTGAGTTTATGAAAGACAGTGTATTGAGGGTAAAGAAAGGGCCGGCATTTGGCAAGTCATCCAGCCATAATCTTTACGTAAAAGAAACCGGGAAAGCAGTTTTAAGAAATATCAAAACCGGGCTGACCGGCAATGAATTTTATGAAATTCAAGAAGGTGTAAAATTTGGTGAGGAACTCATTATATCGGACATTTCTTCGTTGAGGCAGTTGGACGAGGTAGAATTAAATTAAATTACTTATGCGGAGGAGATTCATTCAAACAGGATTAATTCAATTTATTTTTTTATTGTTTTTTGTTACCAGTTCCATCGCACAGGATACGATTCGAAACGTAAAACTGACATTGAAAGACGTGATCGACCTGGCGATCGAACAATCACCTTCGATGAAGTATTATCAAAATCATAATGTTAATTATTATTGGAGGTGGAAAAACTTCAAGGCCAATTTCAGACCTCAATTAGGGCTTTCGGGCGATCTCCCCGATTACAGGATCACCAATGAGCCCGTTCAGCAGCCGGACGGAAGTATTGAATTCAGACAAATATCCCAACTCAGGACTACGGCAGATCTGGCCTTGACACAAAGGATCCCTCAAACAGGCACGACGATCTACGGAGCCTCATCACTTTACCGTGTCGAGGATTACAACAACAACAATATCGAATGGTCCGGTTCTCCGTTTTATATCGGTTTTGTGCAACCTCTATTTGCATATAATTACTGGAAGTGGGCCCGCAAAACCGAACCGTTGGTATATGAGGAGTCACAAAAATTCTATGTTGAATCCGTAGAACGCGTTTCGTTGAATTCTGTGCGTCGTTTTTTCAATTACCTCAGGATACAGACCAACTATAAACTCGCGGCAAATAATTTAAAGAACAGTGAGGACAACCTGAGAATTGCTGAAGTCAAACGGGATCTCGGTCAAATTTCTGAGAATGATTTTTCGCGCATCCAGTTATCGGTCTTAAATGCCACCAAAGCATTGAATAAGTCGAGCATGGATTTGAAAAATGCTGATTTTGAACTGAAGTCATACATCGGTATGGATCAGAATACGGATATTGAATTGGTTATTCCGCTCGAAATGGCGCTGTTTTATATAAATCCGGAAAAAGCGCTGAAGCAAACGCTCAATAACAGGAAAGAAGGGCCGGAATTCAAGCGGAGGTTAATTGAAGCAGACCGGGATTTGGTACGGGCAAAAAGAAACACAGGGCTCAGCACGACACTTAGCGGCAGCTACGGAACCACAAACAATGCCTCCTCCTTGACTGGCGTATACGAAGAACCGGAAAACCAACAAAAACTGAAGCTTTCCGTAAACATTCCCATTCTGGATTGGGGCAAATCGGCCTCTGCCGTAAAACTTGCCGAATCGAAAAGAGAGCTTGTATTGTATGACGTTGAACGCGAAAAGCTGGATTTTGAACGGGAAGTGGTCGTCCAGGTAGAGCAATTCAATTTGTTAAAAGCCCAGATCGAAACCGCAAATGAAGCCGATAAAGTGGCGGAAAACGGGTATCAAATTGCATTGAAGAAATTCCAAAATGGCGAGATCAGTATAACGGACCTGAACATTTCTCTATCGGAAAGAGAGAAGGCAAAACGGGATTATATCGCTTCTATTGAAGACTATTGGGAATCTTACTACTACATTAGAATTCTTACGCTATACGATTTTGAATGGGATTTAAAGATCAGCTATTCCAATCCTAACTTATCGCTGAATTAGATTTTATTGCCCTGCTTCCTCTTCGGTTTGCTCCTCTTCTTGGGGTGCTTTATTCTTTTTCCCAAAAGGCCAGAGCTTTCTTTTTTTCTTCGGTTTTTCTTCTTCCGACTCCCCGGTAACCATGGGCTCCTCCTGTTTCAGGTCTTCTTTGATCTCATCATCGATTCCCCCGCCTCTTCGCGGCAGATACTTTCCAAAATGATGCAGGTAAATCATCTGGTCGATGTTCTGGAAATCATTTAATCCCCGGCTTTGGGCGATGACAGCGGCAGAATCGACATAAACACTTGTGTCGGAAGCCGTATATTCACGTCGAAATATTTCGAAAGGATCTTCAATTTTATTGTAAATAGAATTCATCGAAATAATTTGCATTTCTCTATTCTTCTTCCGGTCCGGAACTTCCCTGGCTATGCCGTACTTCTCTTTATCGACTTCCCAATCATCCTTTGGCAACGAATCCGGTCCGAATAAGGTAAAAGTCTTTCTTGTCTCTTCAACATCCAGAATGAAATAGGAATGATAGGCAGGACAAATCATTTTCTGTTGGCACGCAGAAAAATAACAGCTTGCAATAACACAAATAATATAAAATACCCTTTTCATCAAGTTGTTGGCTCGGTGCGAATATCACCTTTTTATCATCCTGCCAAAATTAATGTACTTTTTTTTGAGATTATTTAATATTATAACCTCTTTACCCACGAATTATTTGCTGTTATGAACTAAAAAGAATGGACAACCGATGAAACCGCTCCAACTTATTACAACTATTTATTCATTTTTCATCACAAACGTAACCTCAACTTTTAATTTATTTGTTCCAACCTAGCCTTCTGTGCTTTAGAAAGTTTTGCAACCACCAGATCATAGGAATGGTCAATGAGCTCTTTCACGAACACATCGGAAAGTGTTCCGTCCATCTCAATAGTATTCCAGTGTCTTTTGTTCATATGATATCCGGCGTTTATGGCCGGATATTCATCCCTCAGCTCAACGGCGCGTTCCGGATCGCATTTCAGATTAATGCTTTTAAACAGGTCGACATCCGCGAGTGCAAACATTTTCCCCATGACCTTAAAAACCAGGGTAACATCATCAAAGGGGAACTCCTCTGTGACTCCTTTCTTTGAAAGGCAGTATGTTCTAAAAGATTCTATATTCATTAAAAAAAATACTTTGAAACAAGAAAAATCAAACCCAAAAGAAATATGATGATTGAAATTTTATTGATCCCATGCATCATTTTCAGATTAAAATTGGTCGCGCGATTCGGGTCTTTTCTTCTAAAAAAATACCCGAAAACCTCTCCAAAATTAAAATAGTGCCTGACCCCCTTATTTTCTCTTTGATCCTCCATATTAAATATTTAGTTCTCAACATCAATCCAGGCACCATCCTCTTTTATGAGCTCAATCAATTCATCCACGGCATGTTCCGCTGGGATTGACCGCTTCACCACATGCTTTCCCCTGTAGAGCGTAATCTTATCTTTACCCGATCCAACATAACCGTAATCGGCATCCGCCATCTCCCCCGGCCCGTTCACAATACACCCCATAATTCCGATTTTCACGCCTTTCAGATGATCGGTCTTCGCTCGTATCCTTGCCGTTGTCTCCTGAAGATCAAATAGTGTTCTGCCACATGAAGGACAAGATATATATTCGGTTTTGGTAACCCTTGTTCGCGCAGCCTGCAGAATACCAAATGAAGTCTTATTGATAAAATCGGTGTACTTCAACATCCGGTTTTCATTAAGGCCCAGCATAACGCCGTCTCCCAGGCCATCGATCAAAAGCCCTCCTATATCGGTTGAAGCATGGAGCAATATTTGCTCTGCTGAAATGTTCGAATAATTCCTGTGCACAATCACGGGAGTATCAAGGCCATGATTTTCCAATTCGATAAAGAATCTGCGCTGCTCCGCCAGTCCGTGCCGGTTATTTGTAGACAGCAGGATGACAATTGGCTTTTCCCGGTACTTTTTCAATTGTTCCAGCTCAAGATTGCCCGCATCTATGCCCACGAAATTTAACCTGTCATGCCATATAACTATCCGGTCAAGATGCTCAAAAGGTATGAGCGGGAATCTGGAGGTAACATCATCAAGGTTTTGCCACGAGGTATAATCGACAACTTCTCTGAGACCATTCGGGAGCATAAACGGAACGGAATTCGATCCGCTATAAATAAAATCGGCCCCTTGTTCGGTCATGTTGAACTTATCCGACTGCGCGTCATAGATGTAACCAATTCGCGCCAACTCGTCGTACTTATCTATTGTGAAGCCGGAAGCGTCAATGATTACCCTTGGGACGTTCCTGCCTCCGATAGTATCGACTTCGATCGTTTGGCGCCTCGAGTAGGCGAAAGGGTCGATCGGATTGCTTGGTATATCCCGGATTGGGGCATGCGGATTTCTTTTAGCATATCTATCCACAAGATTTCTGGCGACAGGAATCTCATGTTCCGGTTCTTCCGTGAGGGATACCCGAATCGTATCCCCCAGGCCGTCTTCTAAAAGCGTGCCAATCCCAACGGCAGACTTGATCCTTCCGTCTTCCGCTTCTCCGGCTTCGGTAACACCCAGATGGAGCGGATAGGGTTTCAGCCCCTCTTCATTTAATTTTTGAACGAGCAAACGATATGCCTGGACCATTACCCGGGTATTACTGGCCTTCATGGATAAGACAACATTATAGTAATGCTCATCTTCGCAAATGCGCAGAAATTCAAGCGCCGATTCAACCATACCCAATGGCGTATCTCCGTATCTGCTCATGATCCGGTCCGAAAGCGAACCGTGGTTGGTACCGATTCGCATGGCAGTTCCATATTCTTTGCAGATCTTTACCAAAGGGGCGAAGCGATCCCGAATGCGGTCTATTTCATCGTGGTATTCCCGGTCGGTATACTCGATTTGATGAAATTTCTTTTTATCGGCATAATTGCCGGGATTTACCCGCACTTTTTCAACAATTCTCGCGGCAATCTCAGCAGCATTCGGCGTAAAGTGGATATCCGCAATGAGCGGGATTCCAAATCCCTGCTTTTTCAATTCAGATTTGATGTTTGCAAGATTCTCTGCCTCTTTGAGGCTGGGGGCAGTAATTCGCACATATTCGCTTCCGGCCTGAATCATTCGAATGGACTGCTCAACCGTACCTATCGTATCCATTGTATCCGTAGTTGTCATGGACTGCAGCCGGATGGGATGCGCTCCTCCAAGGGGTACGGCGCCGATGTTTACTTCAAGACTCTTTCTTCTGGAATATCCCGTAAGGCTGTTACAATACGATTCTACCGGTAGCATTGCAGTATACGCGCTGTTCATTTAATTTAAGGTTAGCTGCAAAGTTAACCTTTCGAACAAAAATATGTTTCACGATGAGGTTTCTTTTGTGAAAAATCGATGTCCGGCTTAACCTATGATCCGCTTCGGTTTTCTCTGGGCAAAATTCATAGCCGTATAACCGCCGACAATGGCACCAATGAGATGAGATTCCCACGAAATGCCGGGTTGATTAGGAAACAATCCATAAACCAAACCACCGTAAAAAAATATGATAATTGCCGAAATGATCAACGATTTGAAATCCTTCTTGAAAAACCCATAGAAGATCAGAAAAAAAGCTATGCCATAAACAATCCCGCTTGCACCGATATGCATAGATGGTCTGGCAAACAACCATACCAACCCGTTAGTGAGAAAGTAACATATGACAAAGACCTTCCTGGCAATATTTTCATAAAAGAAAAACAATGTCCATCCCAGAAATAAAAGCGGTACCGTGTTTGAAATGATGTGCACACTACTGCCGTGAATCATCGGGGCCGTTAGTATGCCGATTAATCCATACGTAGTTCTGGGTAAAATGCCAAACCTGCTGAAATCAAACCCAAAGAAAAACTGGATTGAAAACACCACCCATATCAAAAATACAAAACGGAAAAGAAATACCATGTACTATATCCTCAACTGATTTAACGCACTATAAATTTTTGAACTTACAATTATTTTGAATTTAGGATCGATGGACAAAAAAAGAGTACTGATTTATACTTGAATCTCATTGGGGTTGGAAATCATCTTCAGATCAATATACTTGGATTCTGCAAAAGATACGGATAGTAACCCAAATATTCCACCTGAAGCACGAGCAATTTTATTTGCCATATCTCTAAAACTCAGATAAAGCTGATAAGCGACTTCCTTTTCCATTTTAGAGAAAAAATAGTTTACCCTTTCCAGCCGTTCTACTAAAAAATCAACCCTTTTATTGTGATCTGTCGGCAATAGCGTCAGATAACCTTTTAAATTGACTTCGAATTTTTCAGCAACCTTTTTATAATAGTCTATGATCTGCTCATTTGCCCGCGCTCTTTTTTCTCTTGCAATTTTTAAGGCTTTTTTGACTTCCGAATGATCAATTTTTTCATCGGCGCTTGCGATCAGGATACAAATCCAAATTGGAACGAGGCAAAATTCTTCAGCTTCATCATTTGTAAACATTCTTAATGATTTTACTGACATTGAGGAGAGCTAATGATTGACAAATTTACAGAGGGTTTGCCGTCACTTTCACATCGGCAGTCACTTTCATATCGAATAACAACGGCGCTTTCGAAAAGTTCCCGGTCAAATAAATCTTTACGGCGTTATCGGAGGCTAAAGCTTCAGAAATATCATTGATGATATTTGTACATGCATCTATCTCAAAATCCCCTGTTCCAGCCCAATGTGTAACATTTAAGGGGTTAATAGCACAGGTCGAAGTCGGTTGGCTTCCCGTTTTTTTACCAAATCCCATCGATCCGTCAAAATAGATCTCATCCGGGATAGAGGTCTGATAGTTCTCAATTGCAAATCGCAATTTTGTGATCTCATATCCCTTTATATTATTGGCATACTTCATAATTTCCGGATCTGATGTGGCGTCCAAAGTAACAGATGTGGTCATTTCATTGGTACTTACAACATTTACAGGCAGGGTTTTGGTTAAAGTCGTCTGAAAATTAACATCTGCCAATTCCTTTACTTCATCGCAGTTAAACATGGTAAGGAATGCCAATGCCGGAAGAAATCTACCTCTTAATCTTTTCATTTGGTATTCGATTTTAATTATGGATACATTTACTTAAATGAAGTTAGCCACTTATGATTTAAAATCAAATTAAGGGGGATGTCCCCGGGTCAAAACTACCGTTCCAAATTAACCGGAATCCGACGATTAATTCAAATGAATCAAATCGAAAAAAATACTCTTTGTCCCGACCGCCCAGGTAAACCGGGGCTGCTCGGACGAGTAATCTTATGATTTTCAGCTTGCTGAATCCCAAACCCGGGTGAGGTCAATCCTGCTCTCCGTAGTGTCGCCCGGGTTTGGGAAGAATCGCAGATATTTTTTGGCTTAAAATTGAATCGTATACATCAAAATCGGAAGTAATGGTAATTGTTCCGAAAATTCGATCTTATCTGTTGTAGAATTGTACCACTGATCCAATTTTGCCGCATTGTTCGTAAAATTTTGAATATCCAGCTTCAATTCCTGACTTGTTCTCTTGTTATTTATCCGGTAGGCTATTGCCAGGTTTCCGGTAAATATATCGTCGCCGCGCTCGGTAAAAGCCAAGGCTTCTACACGCTCGGTATGTCCGGCTGCTCGTGATGCCTCAAGATCTATGGGCGTATACCATCTCCCACCGGCTATTGAAAATTTTGTACTGATGCTTAAAACTTTGTCTTTATCACTGCGATGTGTCATCGAAAATTCTTTGCCAAACAACAGATTCCCCAAATAATTCACATTGAACCTGGAATTTCGTTCAATTCCATCCAGGGCCTTGTATTTCGATTCGAATAAAGAGGTGGACAACATGTAATAGTAGCTATTTGCAAAATATCGTTCAAGGGTGAGTTCCAGTCCATAATTGTATCCGGTTCCCTCATTTATCAGATTCCTGGTCGTATATCCTTCTACGGAATTGATCAGGGAATAAGAGCTGTTTGGATCGTCTTCAACCGGGATATTGTATAAGTCCTGATAGTACGCTTCCAATTTCAGCAAAAGGTTGCCGGTAAGCATATTGCTGTAACCAAGCACATAATGTCTGGCTTTGGAGAAATCCAGGTTTTTATTAGGCATGTGCTCATTTCCGTCATCGTCCGTATTCACGGCAAAATAGTTGATCAAAGACTCCATTTTACTGTGAACGCCAAACGCTGCTGATAAGGTTTGCGTCGGCGAGAAGGTCCATTGCAGGCCAAATCTGGGTTCTACCGCCAGGTTGGAGTTTAATCCGGTCCCCATTACATGCAGGCCGGAAATCGCTGTGAATTCTTCGAACAATCGATATTTCCAACTGGCAAATACGTTATACAATCCGGTATCTCCCTTGGAATCCTGCTCCCTTACCAGGCCTCCTTCTTCTTTATAGTATACATCCGAGTAATAATCGTAAAACTTGCGATCGTAAATAAATCCCAACTGAATTTTGTTTTTAGCGCTGAACTTGTGATGCAGTATGCTGGTAATCTTGGCGGTATGATTTCTGAAAAATCCATCGAAATCGGTATAAAACTCATTATGATCTCCCAGTTCTTCTCCGATTCCGCCCGTGCCGCTCCTGGCAATGGATACATTTGATTCCAGGTACGTTCGATTGCCGAACAAATATCTGTGACCAAGGGCCATCACTCCCATATCGGCCTTCCAATCGCCCCGGGACAAAATCAGATCTTCGTTTTCTTCATCCCTGGTATCCTCCAAAATGTGGCTCTTGCCTCCAAGGCCAAAAAATGAAAACGTACCGGCATTTCTGGTTGGGAATCTGAGCTTGAATGAAAGATCCTGATATTTGGATACGCCGACGCCGTCAAATTCGACGATATTCAGGTCATCCAGAATGGCCAGGGTGGAATACCGGTAATTGACCAGATAGGATGCCCCTCCTCCTTTTTTAATGGGACCCTCCAGAGTAATATCGGTACCCAACAATCCGGCTGAAAAAGCATACTCTCTGTTTTCGTTATTCCCGTTTCTAAGACGCATGTCAAACACACCTGAAAAAGCATTGCCATATTCGGCCGGAAATGCTCCGCTAAAAAAATCACTGTTCGTTAACATCGCGCTGTTCAATGCATTTATGGCCCCGCCTGTGCTGCCCTCATCCGCAAAATGATTAGGATTGGGAATCTCAATACCATCAAGCCTCCACTGGATCCCTTTTGGCGAATTGCCCCGTACGATAATAAAATTATTGCCCTCTGCAGCCGTATTATTGCCTGCAAAGGCAGATACCATTCTTGCCGGATCATTAAATGCGCCGGCATATCTCTTGGTTTCTTCCACTGAAAACTGTCTGGCGCTTACTACGGCCATTTCGTTTAAAACTTCATTCTTATTCTGTTCAAGAGCCGTAATGACCAACTCTTCCATTTTAACCATCGACTCCGTTAAATCGATATTCAATATGAATTCTTTGGCAGAGCTGATGAGCAGGTTTGGAATGACCTTTTCTTCATACCCAATGCAACTGATCCGAAGGCTTACTCGCCCGACCGGGACTTGCTCAATTCTAAAATTACCCCTTGCATCTGTGCTCGCCCCCAGCAAAGGTTCCGAATTCACTACGACAATATTTGCCCCTATCACCGGCGACTTGGAGTCCTGGTCTGTAATCGTCCCCCGAATGGTCTGATGGAGCTCCGCCGCTTTTGATGCAATGGATGACAAAAGAGAGATCACGAGAAATGCAGTGGCTATGGCGAATAAAAATCTTAATTTGATTGAATGATTCATTTTATCGGTGTTTGTTTTGAAGTTGAAAAGGGGTTAAAATCTAATTCCGAAATTGATCCCCGGATAAACTAATGTCCTGGTTTGCCCATGGGTTTCATTGAGGAAAGACAACCGAGGTTCAATAAGGTTTCCACCGGGATTGCCTTCGCGATCTTTTAAATCGGACACATGAATATTGAGCGTGGGCCCTCCGTAAATCTGGAATGCTCCCAGGTCAACCCATGCATTGATTTTTAATCGATTCAATAAATTAAGCTCATCTGTCCACCATTCATTTTCATTCACGTGGGTGGCAATCAGGTCAAAGTTGAATCCCCATATTTTTCCTGCCGGCACGAACGATCCCAATCCCAATCCTACCCCCCACATCTCATCCCCGTCCTGACTCTTGAAGCCGACTGTAAAAATGTTGTACAACTTCGGTACTCCCATTTTGTACGTGGCATTGATCCAGAAGGCATCGTTTGCTTCTATTTCAAATGCATAATATCCATTTTTCACCACGCTGATCAATCCCAATGGCACCCCTTTTTCAAGCGTATCGGCAACGTTGACGAGCCCCAATTGGAAACCGTTCAACTTTTTGGCATAATTCAGAATTCCCGCGATTTGAGTGCCTTCCATACTGCTCATGGAAATATTTACCAGCCCGGCGGCCTGGAGCTTTGAAGATTTTCCATAATTCACATTTGCTATGCCCGCGATTTGCGAACCTTCACCTTCTTTACCGTTTACATTTGTTATGCCCGCTACCTGTAATCCGTGATTTCCTCCGGGGGTAACATTGGCGATCCCTCCTGCCTGAAATGCCCAGGACTCACTGGTCACAAAATTGGAAATACCACTGAAATGCGCGCCGGTGGAGGGGCCGTGAATAATATTGGCGATACCTGCCATTTGAACTCCGGTCGTCAAATTAAGATCGATATTATACAGGCCTCCGAATTGTGCCCCTCTTGTGATCCCGTTCGCTACATTGCCGAATCCCGCCACTTGAAAACCGCGGACATCTCCTCTGGTCGTGTTGTGTAAACCGGCAAACTCAAATCCATTTACTCCTCCGGAGACACCGACCAGCAAATTGACAGAGATCTTGTTTGTAGTGATTGATGATTTTACACCATTGGTTCCGATCGGAGAAATGAATGTGAGCTGCGCAAATTTCTTCTCGGAAAATTCGTCTTCCCATTTATTGGCCTTAACATCGACCATGGCCGAAAACCCTATTAAAAGTATTGATATCAGGAATTTGTACTTTCGTGTCATTTTTGATATTAATTGTTAAAATTCAACTCCCTGACAACTCACCTGTTCCCTACCCCTATCCATGCGCGATTTTTTTTTGTTTTATCCTCACCGCTCATCAAAAATTTGAATCAAAAATGAGTGAAGGGAAGTATATTTGGTTAGGAACAAAACTTATTTACTCAAACGCTCCAGTTATGTATTTCAGAGGAAGACTTTCCATTGATCCATCTCAACTATCCAAAATTGAAAAAGTATCTCCCGAATCAGGATTTAAGAAGTTATTATTCGGACTTACCGGAGGGCAATTTGGCGAGAAGAAAGAAATCGAAACGTTCAAGGCTTTAAATATTCTTCAGCAGATCCATGGATCTTTAAAATCCGTCGGTGTCGACGATATCGTACGGCTCACCCACGATGATATCGATATTTATTATGATACAAAGGGCGAACGGAACGACTTGAATTTTGCCATGGATAAATACCAAATCGAAATTGATGATTCGATGTCAACTCATTTTAAGACACTGGGTATGGTATTGGAGCATGAGGATGATACTTATAAGTACTTAATTGAAATAAGCATAAACCGAAGCCATAAAGAGCACGAATATCCGATTGAAATGGTGGTGAGCGGATTGTTGAAGGAGTTCAATCCGAGATCGGGCGAGACAAGGGAAGCACTGAAAGCCAAAATGCAATCCCTTTTCAAAGATCAGGAATCTTATAATATGTTTGTCACTACCAGGAAACTGGCATTTGAGCAATTCCTGGAAAGCATCCGGTTCGAAACAATGAAACATATCCGGATAGATGATATAAAAATGGACATTAAAACCAGGATGGTCGTTCAGAAAGAAAAGAGACAAGCTCCTCAACAAACTTTGGAACCCGAATACCAGGGCATGCCTTACGGCTACTTTGGATTCGGAGATTTAATTCTGTACGCGTGGCTTTGGTCTGAAATGAGCTTTGACCATAACATTCACTTGAGCGACGTGGATCTGGTAACAGATCGCGGTGATTTTATATCGAGCATCGGCGAGGACGGGATAGACGCGGCAGAAACTTCAATTATGGATTACCATCAGGATTTCGATGCCCGTATTGAAGCGCCGGGATTGGACAGCACCGGCATGGATGGTGCCGAAAGTGTTGAAATGGGCGGCATGGAAGAGGTTGTTGATACGGAATCCTCCAAGAGCTGGTTTGATGGCATCTTTGAAGACGGCGATTTCGATTTTGGAGATTGGTAAATGAGATCGTGAGGAAAATCCACCTTCCGGCCGGACAATTCCCTGAAGGCACTCCTGTGCAGAAGCCGTAACATTCATAGTCAAAAATAATACCGGTTATTTCATTATTCCGCTTCCGGCTAGAGTTTTATGATAAGTTTATTCTTTTCCAGGTACCTGGCAACCAGATAGCACATAGCGTAAATTACGATAAATCCCAAACATGCCTGCCAAAACGCCGCATCCCGGGGATAATACCCCCCATAGAAATGAATCAGCACTTGCTGAAGTATATAAATCATCAATGGATTAACCCCAAGTACGGCCATGTGTGGAATTTTCCATTTCCAAACATCGGCGACAAGATAAAACGCAGCATAAGTAAGCACGCTGAGTCCGGATGCAAAAACAGGATATGCCATCGTCATACTTCTCTGCGAGAATTCCCAAATTTCCCTGGGGCGAATAAACGACATACCCAAACCCAGAATTAAAAGAGGTAAACCGAGAATTAATGATTTTTTTATAAAGTCTTTTGGTTCACATGCTTTCAAAAAGTCCATTTGGATGGTGCCAAATACCAGTATCGATGCCCAACTTATTGGACCCAAAGGGCCGCCGTCGATACTATTAGGCATGGTCCACGCGCCATAGCCGGTAAATGTGAACAACAATTGATATGCAATCAACAAAGCAAATGCTAAAGCCAGTCTTATTGTTTTGCCATACAGAATAAACGGCAGTGTTATCAATCCGGCAAATCCGATATCGACAAGCGCATCCCACATATCCATTCTAAGGAGCTGGCCCCACGCGCCCGCTTTCAATCCCGGTCCATAAAGTATGATGCCTAAAACGATAAGTATCACATAACGTTTCACGGCGTGCGTGTAAGCGCTTTTTTTGCCCGATTTTTCAATCCTGCGTTTCAAAGACATGCGAAGACCCATTCCGACAGCAAAGACAAAATATGGAGCAATGGCATTTGCAAAAGTCATTCCATATCCGGGATGCGTAAAGGTCCGCGGCATTACCTCAAACCGTCCGAGGTAATTTACAAGGATCATCCCGAAAATAGCAAAACCACGAAAAGCATCCAGCGATACGATCCGCGTTTTTTTTTCCCGGACTTCCATAATCCTATTCACGTTATTCTTGCCTGGTCAAGGAAATTACAGTTTGATAAATACCTTTTTCCTGTACATGATCAGCGCCGGCACGAAAATGATGCAAACATAAAGAATGGCGTACACCATACTCACGAGTTTCTCTCCCAGACCTATGGAAGTGAAGGCATGGAAAAAGTGCATATTCAAGGGCTCCCCTCCAATTTTTATTCCGTAGAATATTCCCGCCAATACATCGCCCAGAACGTATACGGTTATGGCATTTGCCCCGAATATTATTCCGGGTTTTGTACCGTGCGTATACCCTTTCATATCGACCAGAAAATAAAAAGCGCCCAAAGCCAAAAATGCGATTCCGGATGTTACGAACACAAATGAACTCGTCCAGATATTTTCGTTTACGGGAAATGCCAATCCCCAGAGGTAACCTGCAAAAGTCATAAAGAATCCGGTAACCATAAGCATATTTACTTTTTGTTCTTTGGTGCGGTTACTCAACATCATCGCTCCGGCAAGCATACCTGTAATGCCGGATACAATTGCGGGAAAAGTGCTTAATATCCCCTCGGGATCCCAGGTGCCCTGCCACATGGTACCGGGCAGGTATTTACTGTCAAACCATGCCGCCAGGTTCTTTCCGGGTTCCAGCATCACCTTTCCAAATCCGGGAGTAGGGATCAAAGTCATGGCTAACCAATAAACCACCAGAACGACAGCTCCGGTCCAGGCCTGCTTTTTCCAATCTGCGTTTAAGAACAGAAGTGCACAAACAAGAAACACCACAGCAATTCTCGGCAGGGTTCCCGTCCATCGGAGTTCGGCAAAATTGAAATCCCAAAGCAAATTGAGGAATATTCCGACGGCGAATATTTTAAATGATCTGATAACGATTTTCCTATACATGCTTCCTTTTGGCGCACCTTTTTCCAAACGCTTTGTGTAGGCCAGTGCTATCGATACGCCTACAATAAACAGAAAAAAAGGAGCTATGATATCGGTCGGGGTCAAACCATTCCAAACGGAGTGTCTGAGCGGCGCATAAACATGGTCCCAATTTCCAGGAAAATTCACCAGAATCATTGCCGCTATGGTAAAGCCGCGCATGGCATCCAATGAGATCAATCGATTAACTTGTGTTGACATATTCAAAAAATTAACTGATGCATATATAGAATACTCGAATCCTGAAAACTCGTACTATGGGACAAATTGAATATAATGGAAAATAAGTTTCAACCCCTTCAATCTCAATTCAATCCCCTCAATCCCTTCAATCTCAATTCAATCCCTTCAATCTCAATTCAATCCCTTCAATCTAAATTCAATCAATACCCTCAATCTCAATTCAACCCCCTCAATCTTTTCAACCCCCTCAATCTTTTCAACCCCCTCAATCCAAATACAACCCACTCCGAGATACCGGGACAAAAAATATCCATCCGGCTGCGTACATGCGTTTTTAAAGATTTACCCCAAATCACTCCTTCCATGTTCTGACCTTGTACCCATTCAACCCGTAAAATGCCAGGTAGACGTAACAGACCAGGGGAATAAAAAACGAATAGTGGTAACCGCCCAGAACGTCGGCCAATGCCCCCTGTACAAACGGGATAATCGCTCCTCCCAAGATTGACATCACCAGGAGCGAAGATCCCTGAGGCGTGTAGATGCCCAGATCTTTAATTGCCAGCGTAAATATGTTGGACCACATGATGGAATTGAACAATCCGATACTCAATACGGACCACATGGCAATATGCCCCCCATTCAACATGGTAACCGCCAACAATCCGATTATAAAAATCGAGAAAACAAACAGGGTCCTGGCCGCATTTGATTTTCCGATTCTAAATGCAATCAGGTTCAGGACAATGAAAATGAGAAACGGCAAAACTCGTCCGACCGGGAAATTGAATCCTTGTTCGACCAGCACCGCTCCGTAAATCACGACAAATGAAGCCAATGAAATCGCCGCCATGATGAATATGGCACCTTTTTTCTTGCCGGAATTTCCGAGAGAAAATGCTCCCAGAAATCGTCCGATCATCAGACCTCCCCAATAAAAAGCGAGAAAAGACTTGGCCTCGATCTCGGGATATTCCAATAATTCGGCAAGATAATTTATGATCAGACTTCCAATAGCTACTTCTGCGCCCACATACAAGAAGATCGCCCCCATGCCCAGGGTAAGATGCCGGTATTTTAACGCGCCGGCTCCTTTTGGGATTACTTCATTGCTTGTAAATTTTGGCAAATGTGTGAATCGAACTAAAACTGCAAGCAAAGCGAAAACGGCTGCAAACATAAAATAAGGGTATTGAACGGCCGCACTTGTCATTGGATCGCCCGTATCCGTAAGAATTTTCTCTCCCATTTTGTTTAGCAGGGGGTCCCCCCAATGGGCAAAAAACTTAAAGATCAGGTACCCGCCAAATATGGGCGCCAGGGTGGTCCCCAATGAATTTACGCCTTGCGCGAGATTTAATCTGCTTGAAGCTGTTTTTGGAGCCCCCAGAATTGCCACGTAGGGATTGGAGGCGATCTGAAGCAGCGCCAGGCCAAGGGCCATAATAAACAATGCCACCAGGAAGAAAAGCAGAGATCCTGTCTCAGCGGCCGGATAAAACAACAGACTCCCCGAAGCGGCGACTATCAGCCCGATCAGAATACCATTTTTATACCCGATCTTATCAATCGGATCCCCTTTTGTAGAAGAAATTATAAAATATATAAGCGAGCCGGTGAAATAGGCGCTAAAAAATGACATTTGTACCAACATGGATTCTGCGCGGCTCAACTCGAAAATTTTCTTAAGATAAGGTATAAGAATGTCGTTCATCACTGCGATTACGCCCCACATAAAAAAGAGACTTGTCATGACGATCATCGGCACCGTATAATTCTTTCCGGATTCCGTACCCGATGCGGTAGCTGTCGTATTTACTGTTCCTGCCATTGCGTTCGTTTTTACTGATTAATCTTCATTTCGTTGCTCCATGATATATTCATTGTTTCATATTTAGCGGGTCCGCTTCCTCCCTTACACTTCCGTCTTCCCCATTCCTCAAAACTTTATCAAATCAGCGATCTCAATAGATTTTCCGGTCTCCATCGATTTTCTGGCCGCAATCCCGACCATGCTCGACAATACGCCCGCTCTGCTTCCGGCTTTTTGACCTGTAGGGTCCGGTTGATTCGGTTTGAAGAACATATCTTTCACCCGCTCATCGGCTCCTCCGTGTCCTCCTTTATCCGGATGAATGTGCCAGATTTTTGTCGTATTGCGATCTTTTGTCAGTCTAAACTCAACAGGTGCTTTTGTTTCCCACGGCTGTCTGGAATAAAGCCGTACATCCAACCTTCCTTTTTCTCCCGAGAAACAAATGTATTGCCCCTCGTACGGAAGATAGGCGTTCAATGTATAGGTTAACTGACTGCCATTGTCGTAATTCACTTGTACCGAGCACGTATCCTGGCTGTCGATCTTATCATCCCATACGCAACCGTCCCTGTAGTACCCGTCGACATCTTCACAATCTGCGTACAATTTCATGGACCGCCGGTCCTTGGTCATATCCCAATAGAAATCACAACTTTCGGTAAAGCTGCATGTGCGGCAATTACTGCCCCGGAACACATTGTTGGACCCATAAAACGCAGTTTTGCCAATTGCCTGAACCTCAACCGGCTCAGCGTCCAACAGCCAGCTTATCAGATCGAAATGGTGAGAAGACTTATGAACCAGGAGGGAACCCGAATACTTTGTTTTTCCATGCCATCTGCGGAAATAGGAAGCACCATGCAGGGTATCCAGATATTCGTGATATTCAATGGCAATTATTTTCCCCAATTCATCTGAGCTTAGGATGCGTTTCATTTCGATGGACTCGTTCATATATCGAACGTTGAATCCCACATAGACTTTCTTTCCCGTTCTCTTTTCCGCATCGATAATTCGCTGACATTGGCCGGTCTCCGTTGCCAGAGGTTTTTCGGATACCACGTCGCATCCGAGCTCCATCGCTCTTACAATATAATCTGCGTGAAAGCAATCGGTTGTTGTCACAATAACCACATCGGGCTTCTGCGCTCGAACCATCTTCTCAAATTCCGAGGAATGGTATGTTTTTGATTCCGAGCCGATCATAGCTTTGGCAACGTCCACCCTTTTCTTATTGCTGTCGCACAAACCCACCATATCTACAAAATCAGCATAAGGCCCGATAAGCTCTTTTCCCCAACAGCTTATCCCCCTGGAACCTGTTCCGACAAGAACTGTTTTAACCCTCCTTTCCCGATTGAAGTTTTTGCCAAAGGAAATTGCAGGCATCACCGATGCCATGGATACTGCTTTGGCACTTCTGGTTATAAAATGCCTTCGATTCAGTTTTTGGGCCGAGTTCTTCATAATTTTAGGATTGGTATAAATTACATGATTAAAAGGCTAAAATCCTCAATTAAGAAATATAAATCAATTTCATTAAGTTAAGCAAAAATCCCGGTCGCCGGCCGTTCCATCGCATTACCTTTGTGAAAAGGCATTAAAAAATAACCGGTAAATTAACTATGACCCATGCTCAAAACTTGTGTATGTAATACTCCGGACCGATCCCAAAAGACCATTTCCATGTATTGAATTTCGACGATGTCCATAAGACTTAAATTCGATCGATCCCGGTCCTTACCATTCATCATTCGCCCATCCCCTCATTCCCTCATTCATTACTCCAAAGGTTATCCGGAGACGGGCGGCAAATAATTCACTAGTTACATAGTCCGATTTTCATTTGCACAGTAATACAACAAAAAAGAATTCAAAAACATTGCTTTATCAGTAACACAATGAAAATTGGGGTAGATCTGGGTGGAACCAACATAAGGGCCGGGCTTATTGACGGGGATAAAATAGTAAGATCAAAAGCCTTACCCCTTGCAAACAAACACGACCTGAACGATACCCTTGAACAACTGAAATCCATTATTCACTCCGTTCATAACTCAGATATTACCGGAATTGGAGTCGGTGTTCCCTCGGTTGTAGATCTCAGGCATGGGATTGTCTATGACGTGGTAAATATTCCTTCCTGGAAAGAGGTGCCGTTACGTGATATCCTTTTTGAGGAATTCGGTGTTCCGATATTTATCAATAACGATGTAAACTGTTTTGTCCTTGGCGAAAAGTATTTTGGGTTTGGTCGGAATCACGAAAACTTTGTCGGAGTGGCCATTGGTACCGGGATAGGCGCAGGGATCATAATTAATGACAGACTTTATAATGGCGCTAATTGCGGCGCCGGAGAGATTGGCTATCTCCCATTTATTGATCAGGACTTTGAATATTATTGCAGTTCCAACTTTTTCGATAAGATACACCACACCGACGCGCACCAAACATTTCTGGAGGCAAAGAATAAAGAGCCTAAGGCGCTGAATCTGTGGAATGAATTTGGATCCTACCTGGGAATCGCACTCAGGTCGATCGTTTACGCATACGATCCCGAGGCGATCATATTGGGCGGATCGATTTCCAAAGCGCTTCCGTTCTTTAAGGAGCACATGTACAAATCCATGAATGATACTTACTTCTCAAAATCAATGGAGAAGTTAAAAATATACATTTCGGAGATAGAGCTTGTATCGATGCTCGGCGCTGCGGCGCAGGTGGACCAATACCTGGAAACCATCGCTTCGTAAGGATCATAAAATTCAATCATCTAACAGAATATTTTTTGAAATGAAACGAAACACAATAATCGTAATTCTCATCCTGTTGACATTCTTTGTTATCTCATTTTTGACAAACATCCTGGGCGCTTTAAATCCAAAAGTTTCGGAGAGTTACACATTGACAGAAACAATGGCGGGATTCCTTCCCTTTGCTTTTTTTATTGCTTACGGAGTAATGTCGATCCCTGCCGGGTTCCTGGTAGAGAAATGGGGAGAAAAAAAAATGATGATCCTGGCATTTATCTTTGCCTTTCTGGGAGCTCTTATGTTTGCAATTTCTCCAAGTTTTAATGTATACGTTATTTCATTATTTACAATTGGGGCCGGGATGGCAGCGCTTCAGGTCGTAATAAATCCGCTCTTGCGCGTATCGGGAGGTGAGGAGAATTTTGCATTCAATTCAGTACTCGCCCAATTGATATTCGGACTTGCCTCGTTTATCAGTCCGCAAATGTATTCCTACTTTGTCACGAACATCGACCGGGGAAATGTTGAAAAACCGTTGATCGGAATATTGTCCGGTCTTGTTCCCAAGCTGATGTCATGGGTAGCTGTCTATTGGGCATTTGCCCTGATCGCCATGATAATGATTGGCATTGTCATTCTTGTGAAATTTCCAAAAGTGGAATTGCAGGAAGATGAGAAGGTCGGATCAAAAGAAAGCTACCTGGAGTTATTCAAAAACAAATATGTTATCCTCTTTTTTCTGGGAATTTTTTGCTATGTGGGAACCGAACAAGGCATATCGTATTGGATGTCGAAATTCCTGAGCAATTATCACGGCATCGATCCCGATACCGCGGGAGCAGACGCCGTTTCCTATTTTTGGGGACTAATGACCATCGGAGGCATTCTGGGCCTTGTGCTTATGAAATTGTTTGACAGCAAGCAAATTCTTAAATGGTTTACAATTGCGGCTATGATCTGCGTTGCTGCGGGATTAACCGGTGGCGCTCAGATTTCTCTATGGGCTTTTCCGGTCTCCGGTTTCTTTCTCTCTGTGATGTATCCGGTGATTGTCTCTCTGGGGTTAAATTCGGTTTCGGAGCATCATGGTTCTTTTGCCGGCATTCTGATGACCGGTATTGCAGGAGGCGCCATCGTACAGTTATTAATTGGCGGGGTCAGTGATCTGACATCTCTTAAAGTAGGTATGGTCTTTCTTTTCGTCACGCTCGGTTATATATTAAGCATTAGCTTTTGGGCAAAACCTCTTGTAAACAATAAGACAATAAAGAGCTTCAAAGATTTTTTTAAATAAAAAAGTTAATAGTAAATTAATGATCGTATGATCAAAATAATTTTATTAACTGATTTTGGAGAGCAATACGGCACCAACTTACTAAAAGGGGTCACGCGGTATTCCCAGGAACACGGTCCGTTTGTGTTTTGCAGAATGCCGACCTATTACCGGGAAACACGCGGTATGGAAGGGATCCTGAAATGGGCTAAAGAATGGAAAGCCAATGGTATTTTTGGTCAATTCTACAACAACTCAAACCTCGACCTGCTGATGGATGCCGGTATTGCCGTAGTCGCTCAGGATTTCAAGGAACGATTTACGAATGTACCCAATCTTACGGGCGATTATATTAAAGCCGGTCAGATGGGGGCCGAATATTTCTTGCGTAAAGGTTATGAGCATTTCGCGTTTTACGGATTCAAAAATATTGTTTGGTCCAGGGAAAGAGCGCAGGGATTTGAGCAGCGACTTGCCAGGGAAGGTCACACGGTCCACTATTTTGAACACAGACGACAGATCAAGTCCAGGGAGCTTTGGTTCTACAAACCATCTGCCTTGAGTAAATGGCTCAAATCTTTGCCCAAACCCATCGCCATCATGTCATGCGACGACAATCAGGGCGTACAAATTACGGAAGCATGCAGGCTAACAAACATCCGAATCCCTGAAGAAGTGGCGGTATTGGGAGTTGATAACGACGAAATGCTGTGCAATCTTTCGGACCCGCCATTGTCGAGTATTGGTCTGGATACCGTGGTGGGCGGGTATGAGACCGCCAGACTGCTTCACACCATGATCAAAACAAAGAATCAGCAGTATTATGATCTGGTTGTGGAGCCCACACAAATCGTAACGAGAAACTCTACGGATATTTATGCTACCAACGACGAACATATAAGTACTGCTCTCAAGTATATCCACAACAATATGGATAAAAACCTGAAAGTAGAAGATGTATTGCAACAGGTACCGCTATCGAGAAGATCACTGGAAAAGAGATTCCAGAAAGTGACCGGGCACCCGGTTTACGAATATATCTTTAAACTTCGAATAGAAAAATTTACCGAAAAATTACTGGACACAGATCTTACTATTTTCGAAATTGCCGTAGACCTGGGGCTGAACGACAGCAAAAATATCGCACGCCAATTTCGCCAGGTAAAAGGGTGTACCCCGCTCGAATACCGGAAAAAGTACCTGATCGACAAGAGATAGCTTTTCTTAATCGATCATTTGACTAAAAAACGCTCATTCGTATCTCAGGGAATTGGCCGGATTCTGTACCGCAGACTTTATGGCGAGATAACTTATCGTGAGTATGGACAATGACAATGAAATTATGATGGCCAACATAAAATGCCGGGGCATTACGGTAATCCTGAACTCAAATTCTTGCAGCCATTTTTGAATGAACAAATAAGCGATCGGAAGCGCAACAATTATGGAAATAGAAATTATTATCAGGTAATCCTTGAAAAGATGAATCAGCAAACCACCGAATGAGGCGCCCAAGGCCTTTCGAATACCTATTTCCTTGGTCCGGGCATTTAAGGTTAAAAATGATAGCCCGAATAATCCAAGACTACTCACGACGATTGCAAGAATTGTGGCAGCGGTAATGATCTTATTCAAATTCCGCTCTTTTTCATATTGGGCCTGTATGGACTCATCCACAAATTCAATTTCCACGGATTCGTCGGGATAAAGGCGGTGCGCAACTTTTTCCAGTCGTGACAAGGTATTTTTCACATCTCCGCCTTCCACTTTTACATACATGTTGGGAGAAGGCAATGAGGTCATATTCAAACTGTTTATAGCTTCGAACATGAGTTCCGGATTCATTGTCAGGTAAAGTGGCCGGATCTCCCTATGCATGGTTTCGTAGTTGAAGTTTTTGACCACACCGATGATCTCGTGCGGTTCATAACGTCCGGGCAATTGCTCTTTAAGCGGATCTTCCCAAGCCATTTTTTTCGCGAGGGCCTCGTTGATGATCACTGCGGTTTTCGCATCGGCCGGGACGGACCCGGAGAAATTACGACCCGCAATAAGTTCGATCTCCAGAGTAGGTATGTAGTGCTCATCAACAAATGTGGCAGAGAGCATAATCATATCCTCCTCTTCTCCTTTTTCTGCGCTCCCTACCCGAATCCAGGAATTTCCATCAAACTTATTGGTCGAAAAACCAACGCCTGAAACGCCTGTAATCCGTTCAAACTCACTTCTTATCTTCGCTCCTTTTGCGATCGACGATTCGGCCGAATATTGAAGCCCCTTGCTTATATCCGATTCGAAGATCACATCGATAAGCTGTTCGCGCTCAAAACCGAGATCTCTATTCATCAAAAACTTCATTTGTCGCAACATTAAAAGCGTGATGGAAATAAATGCTATGGCAATGACGTATTGTACGATCACCAATCCCTTTCTCAGATTGTGCTTTTTGAGTTTGCTCCCAAAATCCCCTTTGATTATCCTGTAAGATTGAAATTTCGAAATCAACAGGGCGGGATAGCATCCCGACAGAACACCCACCAGGATTCCAAACAGCACAAATGCCAGAAGGTCCGTCCATTCGATCTCCATCTCAAGTGCAACACCGGACAGGTCATTAAACCAGGGCAATGCGTAACTTGCTGTTAGTAAAGCGATTAAAAATCCAATGAACGTCATGAGGATTGATTCTCCCAGAAACTGCCTAATGATTTGGGACCTTGAAGCGCCCACCACCTTTCTCACTCCAACCTCTTTTGCGCGGGAAAACGATTTTCCTATGGAAAGGGTGGTAAAATTTATGGAAGCCAAAAGTAAAATCAGCAAGGCTACTCCCGAAATGATATAGACATATTTTATATCTGCGGTGCGCACAAGTCCGGAGGATCTCCCTCCTTTGCTAAAATGCAGCTCCTTCATAGGCTGCAAATGCACCTCATAATCCCCCTCTACATATTTATCGCCAAGGGCAGCTTTCATGACGGGCGCCATTTTTTCCGATGCTTGTCCGGGGTCCGTGCCCGCGTGAAGCAACACGTATGTTTCTCCAAACGAGGCGTCCCAGGTTTTTCCAAGATCAGCGGGGATAAATTCAAATGCATTTTCATAAGGGGCGATCAACGAATACGTAATACTGGAGTTAGGGGGTGGGTTTTCTATTACCGCCTTGATCGTGTACCAGTTTGACTCATCGGCAATTTTAACTTGCAATTGCTCTCCGACAGGGTTACTATCGCCAAAATATTTCTTGGCCGTTTTCTCCGAAAGCACAAGATTATTCGGATCATCCAGGGCTTGATGCAGACTTCCTTTTAATGGCTTGAATGAAAAGATCTCAAAAAATGCCGAATCAAACAGTCCTATTTCTTCTTTGATCTTCTTGTCCTTAAGTGTCACCTTGCAGGCGGACTGCGTCATGCGGACTTGGCGGCTCACCTCCGGTAATGAAGCTTTCATCGTCGGCCCGAGAAGCGCCGAGGTCGTTGTATTGAAATTATTATGGTCGTCGCTCTTGCTTTCGTTCGTAGTATATACTCTGTAGATATGCTCATAATTTAAATGAAACCGATCGTATGTAAGCTCGTTTTTCACATACAAATAGATGAGTACGCTGCAAGCAAGGCCTACGGATAGCCCGAAAAGGTTGATAACGGAATTTAACCTGTCCTTGAGAAGTGAGCGGACGGAGGATATGATAAAACTGCGAAACATAAAACAGGTCGGATTTTTGATATGAACTTACGAAATTCTCCCTTCATCAAAACATAATTTACAGACCTGAAATCAGAAGCGGTATGAACGGGTATCCGTTTATATAAATGGAGAGGAATCCATCTCCAAAGGGCAATGTCCGTTAATTTCCGACAGACATGAAATTTATTCGTATTGACGGCACATGACCAATCATTTTATATTGTCAAGTCAAGCCCAAACCTATGTGTAATCCGTAATTCAAATAAGATTCACAATGAAACCATACACTTCCCGCGAACTTTTAACCAGGTATATGGTTAAATGAATTATTTATTTTATTTTTCACAATCGTCCAAAGATTTACGCTGTTTTATGTACACAAGGAAAAATTACTCCTTTAAAGACATGGTCTACTGGACCAGAAGAGATCTCTATAAATTCATCGTTATAGCTGTTGTTCCGGTAGCATTATATAGTCTGCTAGATTTCAAGTGGTTACACCTTCCCTGGTTACCCATCGCTTTAATTGGCACTGCTGTTGCGTTTATTGTCGGCTTTAAAAACAACGCCTCCTACGGACGGTTGTGGGAAGCGAGGCAAATATGGGGAGGGATTGTAAATACATCAAGGGCCTTCGGCATTATGGTCAATGATTTTATAAATAATGAACATGCCAAAATCAGGATTTCGGAAAAGGAATTGCGCGCGATCAGGCAGAAGATCATATACAGGCATATCGCGTGGATGACGGCACATCGATATACGTTGAGAGTCACAAAACCCTGGGAAACCTTTTTCAAGGTGCTCACAAACAAGGAATACGCGGAGCTATACGACGTTCAGGAAATGAGGATTCCATTTGAAGAAGCGATTAAGCCTTATCTCGATGAACAGGAGCTAAAACATATAGCTGATAAAAAGAATAAGGCGGCCCAAATACTTGCCTTACAATCAAAAAATCTCCGCGAACTTAAGGAGAAGGGCTTGATATGGGAATTCTCATTCCTGGAAATGGAAAATACGCTCAAAGAGCTTTATACGCTTCAGGGGAAAAACGAACGCATCAAGAATTTCCCATACCCAAGGCAATTCGCTACCTTGAACCATTTCTTTGTCTGGATATTTATTCTGCTCCTTCCCTTTGGGATAATGAATGAATTCGATAAGATCGGAGCCGAACTTTTAGGACAACTCGGGGGGATGGAATACGGCACCATGAAGTACTGTTATGAATTTATTGCAAAGCATTTCGTCTGGTCTTCCATCCCGTTCAGTATTATAATTTCCTGGGTGTTTTACACGATGGAGCGCATTGGAGAGGTGAGTGAAAATCCCTTTGAGGGGACGGCCAATGACGTACCCATTACAACGATGTCGCGAGACATAGAAATTGACCTCAGAGAAATGCTCGGCGAGCCCAGGGACATCATCCCGGCCCCAATTCAAATGAAATATGATATTCAGACCTAGTGTTAAGTAAAATTAAAAGTCATGGTGAAAATTGACTTTTATGGAAACCTTTTTCAATTTATATCATCGTACGTAAGGAAATTTTATGGAACCACGTTTGAATATTTTAACACTTGGAGTCGAAGATTTAGTGACATCTACCAATTTCTATAGCGAAAAATTTGGCTGGAAAAAAATGAAAATCTCCACGGATCAAATATCCTTTTTCCGGCTCCGGGGCATGATTCTTTCGCTCTATCAAAGGGAAAAACTTGCAGAAGATGCAACGGTTGACGCCGATGGCTCAGGTTTTAAAGGCTTTACAATGGCTTACAATGCGAGGTCAAAGGACGAAGTGGACAGGATAATCGAAAAGTTGGAAAAGCGGGGAGTGACAATTGTAAAACACCCTGAAAAAGTTTTTTGGGGAGGTTATAGCAGTTATGTGGCCGATCCGGATAACAATCTCTGGGAGATTGCGCATAACCCGTTTCTGGAGTTGGATGAGCATGGAATAATCAAGGGTTGATTATGTAGGCCGAAGTTCTTTCGCAGTCGCATGCATGATGCTCCATCAACCTATGGGATCAGCTTTTCAGCTCCCCGATGGTATACCGGGGAATACACTGTAATTATTTTACTTCTTCCGTCCCGTCCGCATATCTTGCGAATCTTCCGCGGTCTTCCGGGTGTACATGCTCGTGCGAAGGCCAGGGCCATCCGCCAAATTGAGTCTCCCGGTAATCCGTCATGGTCTGTCGAATTTCCGCTTCCGTATTCATCACAAAGGGGCCGTGCTGTACCACCGGTTCTCCGATCGGTTTACCTTGTAACAGCAAGAGCCTGCTCTGTGTCCCACCATTTCTAAGCGGCAATTCGCTGGTCGGCTCCAGATCCATCCCTTTATAAGGAGGAATCATTTGGCCTGAAGCGGCTAACGTATTTCCTTCGAAAAAATACAAAGTTCGGTTTACACCTTCCGAGGCGGCCGGGAGCGTCCAATGTGCGTCCGGCTCCAGCGTGATAACCCAAATTGACACATCATGGTCAGCGTCTGAAGCCCAGGAGTCGGGTGGAGGATCAGGTGCATTTGTTTCCTTGTATTTCCCGGCGACGATTTTTACAGAAGTCTTCTTGCCGTACTCATCGAGGACTTTCAATACAGGTATATTTTCGTTCCATAGCATCAGAAAATACGGATCCACAAATTTTCCGGACCTCGGAAGGTTAAGCCATATTTGAAATAATTCCAACGGGTTATCTCCTTCCCTGCTCAACAATGGAAACATTTCGGAGTGCTGTACGCCTTTGCCTGCCGTCATCCATTGCACATCTCCGTTGCCGAAACGCGCTGCCGCTCCCATTGAATCGGAATGATCAATAAGTCCCTTTTGTACAATAGTAATCGTTTCAAATCCACGATGCGGATGGGATGGGAATCCCGGAACTTTGGAGCCGTGGTACATTCGCCATCCGTCTTTCACAACAAAGTCGTGGCCTATGTTCCTGCCATCAAGGGGAGCATCCGGACCCAAATTGGCATTTGCTTTGGGATAGGTGTCCAAATGATGGACACAAAACAAAAATGGGTCCCTGGTTTCCCACGGGAAGCCGAGAGGTTTTATTTCAATAATTGGATTAGGCATTTTCACAAATCGATTTCCGATACCTGGATAACCACAACAAGGCAGAATAGTTTGGTCAAAATCAAAAACAAGTATTATTTAAAAATGAATCAACACAAAAATTATTCATATCCGGAAAAGATCTCCGGTAAAATGTGCAAACCTGCTGCGGGCAAGCTGAAAGAGGTCGTGTGCCGTCGGACACGGCACTACAATCTCGATATTTCATCGGGGATGCCCTTATACCCGGTGGCTCGCATAAGCAGTTTGAAAATACCCGGGAAAAACCGGTTAAGAAAAACAGAAAGTGACATCTGCCACGGAACGATAATGGTCCTCCTGCGGCTTCTTGTTGCACGCCATACGGTGAATGCCACGTCTTCTACGGTCAATGTCTTCATCAGACTCGTTGCAATTCCGGGAATACGTTCGGCACTTACCGGGTTATTCTTGAAATAGGGGGAATCAACTTTAGCTGCTATAATACTGGTGACTGCAATACCCGTAGATCTGAGTTCCTCAGCCAAGCCTTCCTGAAAAGCCCTTGTCGCCCATCGCGTTGCCGAATAGCCCAGCGCTCCCGGAAATATAAAATAACATGCCGGAGAATTGAGGGTTATGATGTGTCCGCGATTTCGTTTTACCATGTCCGGGAGGAAGGCTTTCACCGTATGGATCGTGGCAAAATACGGCGCCGCCATCATATCCGTAAATTCTTCTTCGGAAGTTTCAAATATTGAAAGCCAATTGCCTGCTCCGGCTGAATTGATGATCATATCCGGAACACCGACTTCGTTCCTGATCCTGCCGGCCTGGCGCCTAACAATTTCAATATCGGTCAGATCCGCGGGATATGTAAACGCCGATCCCCCATGCTTCACAACCTCGCCGGCAACTTTCGCCAGTCGATCTGCGGATCTTGCGATCAAAACCACAATCGCACCCTCCTTTGCCATCAACTTTGCACAGGCTTCTCCGATCCCGCTGGATGCTCCGGTAATCACAACAACTTTATCCTTTAAGCTCATCCGATTCATACGTCTTACAATTGCTCCGACAAACTTAATTATCTTTATCAAGTTGCGGCATCCCTCGTCCGGAAAATGATGCCTGAAGCTCTGTTATTCTTTGCAATTCGTATTTAACCATTAGATCAGACAAGGCGGAACAATGAACAAAAAATTCCGGGTACACCTGAGGTGAGCCCGGAATGCTCCACCTCAAATAAGGTACGATATGAATATCCGGTAAGTCATAAATTGTTAAAACTCCGGCCTTCCGGGCCCGTCGTAAGGTGCCGCTCCAAAATTCCTTCCTCTTGGCTTAACCGTCAGGAGATCGGGATCTGCTGTTGTAGGAGCATCTATAAATCCGTGATACCTGCCCATCCAATAATCTCTTAAAAAGCCTACAGGCTCCATGACACGTCTTCCTCCTACCCCGCCATCCAGGTTTATTGCGCGGCGGCTTCCCCGCAGCACGGACAATGCTCTCGGAGAAATTGCTTTTAATCCCCCCTCATACGAAGTATAACCATCCTCAACATATAAGTCATCGCGATGAGAATTTCTGTAGTTGTGTTCAATGCAATCCAATGTCCATGCGCGCAGATGTTTCACGCATTGATCAATTTCGCAATCGTTGCCTGTATGAGCTCCGTACGTAAAGTTGAACCAGGGTATATGCTCCATACGCTTAATTTCATAAAACCGCTCGATACTTCTTAAGTAGTAAGACCTTAACTTCGGGTCTTCGGTATATCTCAATATTGTTGCATAAGCCTCATTGGCCAGGTTGTCATCCCATGGCGCCAGGCTTGAAGGAGGAAAAGTGTTCTTCTGCCTCAAAACGTTGTTCAAGTATCCCCAGTCAACCAACTGCTTATACCCCGTCATATATTTTTCATCACCGGATACCGAATATGCCGTTTGCATGAAGGTCAAAGCTTCAAGCCCGTTGACACCCCGATCGCTGTATCCATACGGCCTCAATAAATATTCAGGATTCCACCGGCCCCATCTGGTCGGTTTGCCATCCATATCGATCAACATCCATCCGTTGTCCATGATGTAAGACGCCATTCTCGTAATATGCTCCTTTGCCAGCTCTTTGTCTTTTCCTTGGGCAACAAGATCGTGAAATAAGGATACCGCATAAAAATGTGCAATAACCTCATCGCTTGAAGTGTCCCCTTTCCAGTACCAATTGCCATCTTCCGTCGGGTACCATTTGGCCGGTAAGCCTCCGGAACCATGACGCCCGCGCTCGTCCTTATCTGCTTTTGTCGACCATATGGACCGGGCAATAAATCCATCGATGTCATTTATTCGATCCAGAAACAACATGGCCTTAAATGATTCAACAGCCTCTTCCCGGGCAGTGACATCGCCGGTAACTTTGTATTTATAGCACATGGCAGCCAGGTATGTGGCCGTATGTGCGCCATCGTTATCACTTACTTCCCGGACCCATTCATCTCCTTTTCTGTAAACCGTATGAATAAACCCAAGGCGCTTATGTCCCCATTCGTCCAGATGCCTTTCATAATAGGCCGCCTTCTTCCGAAGCGTATAGGGTTCATAAGTGATCACTCCGATCCCGCCGTCGGTAGCAATAAATACTTTATTTTCGGCAACGGCAATACCGTTTACCCGATTGTTTGGCAGCCAATGATCAGCTCCAAAATATTGCCACTCATCTTCCAACATTCTCACAGCGCCTCTTGCAGTCCCAATCCAAAGGTCATTTTCAAATCCCTTTGCAAGGCATGTAGTGTTTTCGACCGGAAGTCCATGCTCGCCTTTAAAATTCCTCATGGATGCGCCGCGTAACTCGACCAATCCACGATCCGTGGAAATATACAACCGGCTTCCGAGGCTCAGCATATCCCGTGTATTTCTTGAAGGCAATTGTCCCCAATCGATGAAATCGGAATTTACCGTTTTCCCGTCAAATTGAATGAGTTGACCGGGACGCAGTACATGAAGTGTACCGCTGTAAGAGCCAATTCTGAAGATCGGTCCGAGTCTTACCGGATCGGCGTGAAGCTGGGAACCATCTTCCATTACCATGGTAATGTCGCTGGAATAGTACCCGCCCTCCGGTTTTATGCTTTCTAATTTTCCGTTTTCCAGTTTAAAAATTTCCTCTTTGGTAGCGGCATGCAATGCTCCCAAATGCAGACATACATCCACAAAGTGCCTGTTGTCTATTTTTTGCCATCGCTTGCCATCGTACATGAAAATTCCAGAGCCCGCCAAAACCCAAAGCCGGTCTTTGACCGGAATTAATCGCTCTACGCCGACAGGTGCCTTTTTTGCCGGGATGAGCATATCTCCTCGCAGCGCAAAAACTTTTTGATCGATGACCGCAAAACACTGATCTTGAAATAAAGCGACACTTTCCACGGCTTTTTCCGTAGTTATTTTTTGAGCGACTTCCTGGAGGTAGACATCATCGGCTGCCGGTTTCCACAGACGATTTCCAGGTTTGTTTTGAGCATGGATCATGGGGGATAAAAGCAGTATGGCCCAACAGGTTTGAAGGATCTTTTTCATAAAAATTTGAAAATTTAATCGTTGATAAAATTTCTCATTCCTCAATTACATGGAATCCATGAGATAATTACTCAATTTGTTTCGCTCAAATGACTTAAACCAAGGTTTTGATGCCATTTCCAAATTAGA
>JAKSDO010000094.1 GCA_022360055.1 Cytophagales bacterium
ATAATATGTAAATCAAATAAATACACAAGACAGCGTCATTCAAATTTGTGCATTTTGAAAAAAGGTTAGGCCTCGAAATGACAAAAACGTCGCTTCTAATTTTACTTAGCGGGTATGTAAAGCCATCAAATTATTACAAACAAATCAAATCATTATGGGTGAAATAAAAGAATTCAAAAATAAAACCGCTCTCGTCACCGGCGGAAACTCTGGTATAGGTGCGGCTATCGCAAAAGCTTTTGGGAAAAATGGGGCTAATGTCATTATTCATTACCTTGAAAAGAAAGATGTTTTCTATCCGGAAAGTTCGGTTGCAGAAGCAGTAATCAACGAAAAGAAAGGGGCTTTGGAAATAAAATCAGAAATTGAAAAGCTGGGCGGGAAGGCAGAAATAATTTCAGCAAACCTGGCCGGTTTGGAAAATATAGAAGGTTTTTACGATAAGGCTGTTACAATTTATGGGAAAATAGATTTCCTCGTAAACAATGCCGCGCATTGCGAGCTTCCGGATACCATAGAAAAAACCAGCTTAGGTTCTGTCACGAGACATTTTGAGGTAAATACGTTTGCCCCTGTGCTCTTAATCAAACACTTTGTGAAGCACCTTACTAAAGAACCCGGAACAAAAGGCAGCATAGTGAATATAAGTACCGATGCTGCGCAAAAGTTTGCAAACCAAATATCGTACGGGGCAAGCAAAGCGGCACTTGAAGCTTATACCAGAAGTATAGCGATGGAAATCGGGAAATACAATATTACCGTCAATACCATAGCTCCGGGACCGATACAAACAGGTGTGTACCCAAAAGATTTGGTGAAACAGGTAAGCCCCGACATCCCCATGTTAAGGTTTGGGACACCTGAAGAGATTGGCTCCGTAGCTTTGTTTTTGTGTTCGGAAGCGGCAAGTTACCTGACAGGGCAGGTAATAAAAGTTTCAGGCGGGCACGCCCTGTAAGAAAAGGGGATTACCGGCAGCTAACCCGGGAAAGGGGGTGTTTCATCCTGAGGTCTTATAAAATGCCCATCAACATTTTATCTTAAATACCCGCTTTTATTCCGATGAGAAACACGGAAAAACAATCTTCGATTACCTTATCGATCTCATTTTTATCCCGTATTTTTTTGACAAGGATATGGTACACGGCGGATATGAATACGCCATATGTTAAATCCATTAAAATCTCCGCATCAATTCTCCGGAATATCCCGGCCTTTTTACCTTTCTCAAAAACATCGTGCAATACGCCATATACTTTCTCGCTTTCTTCTTTGGTAACATTTGAAAAATAAGGGGAATTGACATACTGCTGAAAATACCGGAATTCCTTCTTGTGTCTTAACCCCCACTGGACAGAACGGCTGAATATTGTCCTCAAACCTTTTTCAAGGTCCGTCGCAGTATCCACTCCTTTTTCGATGTACGATGCAAAAGAATTGTTGCAGTAAAGGTATAACCTTTCAATCAGGTCTTCCTTTGTCTTGAAATAGTGGAACAGTGTCCCGGTTGCCACACCGGCCTGTTTTGCAATTAAGGATGTCGGTGTCTCCTGGAACCCGTTTTTTGTGAAAAGGTGAAGTGCCGCTTTAAAGATTAATTCTTTTTTTTCTTTTTTCATAGGGTCAATATATAAGTTTTTCGACTGATTAGTCAATCTATTCAAAAAGATTTTATACCTTTATTAAAAACTTATTATGAATAATATGCTATCTGAAAAACAGCTTAAAATAAGGAACACCGCCCTGGAACTTTTTTCACTGAAAGGCTGCCAGAGTACAACCATCGAGGAGATTGCCTCTACTTGCGAGGTTGCCAAAGGTTTGCTGTTTTATTATTACGAAACCAAAGACCAGTTAATCCAGGATATTGTAGAAGAATCCACGGGTGAAGTTCTAAACAGATTCAAACCTTTTGATACCCCCTCTGATATGGTTGAGTTGAGGGTTTTGTTTCAAAATCTGATGAAAATACTCGAGTTCAACCCGCAATTTTGGAAATTGACCTTTCAAATTATGGTAGGTGCTACGCAGTACCCACAACCGTACACCTTTATTCGTCAAAAACTGGACAAGCCGCTCCATGACAAGGTGTTTGCATATTTCAAAAACAGAAATGCCACCGATCCGCTATCGGAAACGGCCATGTTTACAGCTTTGGTAAACGGCGCATATTTCAATATCCTTTTCAGGGATCTGAAAGCCGGACATTATTACATCCGGCACATAGAAAAATTATTTGGTAACAACAAAGTTAAAGAGGATAAAAATGGATAATGCAAGGACTGCTCCTGCGATAAAAACTACTGCTCGTGTGGAAACTGTTGAAACTTTACAAACCTAAATGGGGCGTAAAAAAGGGTGCAAACCTTTTATACAAAGCGGCAAATAATAATGTCAACCCCCTGTATATTACTTTGCTGAAAGCCACAGGGCTTGGCTATAGGGACAATGAGAAGAAACAAATTTCCATCTCGCTTTCACACGCCGATGGTTATGTGGCGACTGCAATCCCTGTCGTAGCACTTGTTCTGCAATTGCTGGATGGTTCAATCAAGCAACCCGGGGTATTTACCATGGGCGAAGTAGTTGCCATACCGCAATTTGAAAAGAACCTCGTTGAGTTGGGGCTGAATCTGGAAGTCAAGGAAAGCTAAAATTACCGTATCGTCAAATCTATTTGTAAGAGACTTCTTTGATATGGTTCCTGTAAGTTTCGAAAAGCCTTACTTTGGATATACATCCAATATACGTCCCGTTTTTTAATACGGGAATGTTATAGTGCCTTGAAATTTCAAACTTATTGACGATATCTTCAATTGAATCATTATAATCGACCATTGTTTCAGGATAATACATAATATCCCCGACCTTTAGATCTTCATAGTTATTCCTGTCGAACACATATTCCCTGATATCGTTAAGTGTAAGTATCCCAACCAGTCTTTTTGATTCATCAATTACAGGAAATACATTTCTTCTGACATTTTTGAGTTTGCCGTGTAGTTCGTCCATGGGGCAGTCCGGGTTCACAGTTAAAAAATCATTTTCAATAATCCCGGATATGCTCAGTTTATTTATAGTGGCCTTGTCCTTATGCCTTGTAATTACCAATCCCTTTTGAACCAGTTGATATGTATATATTGATTCGTTGTGAAACATCTTAACCATACCATAAGACACAATCGAGACAATCATGAGGGGAACAATCAGGTAATACCCCGTTGTTAATTCGGCAATCAGAAATATTGCAGTGAGCGGCGCATGAATCACTCCGGCAATTAAACCTGCCATACCTGCCAGCGCAAAATTTGTCCTGTCAATACCAAATCCAATATTTTCCAACGATTTGGCAATGGAAATCCCCAATGTCGAACCGATAAATAACGATGGGGCAAACACCCCGCCAACACCTCCCGAGGCCAGGGTTGCCGAAGTAATGAGCATTTTTATCGTTATAACTATAACAGCCAATAATAAAACAGGAACCCCAAACAATTTTAAGCGTTCGAAAATGGAATTATTGAAAATATCGTCAACTTCTCCGTTAATGTTATCATTTGTATACTGGAAACCTTCACCGGCCAAAGAAGGAAACAGGTAAATCCCAGCTCCGACGATCATCGTGCCTATAGCAATTTTAAGGGATCCAGAGCCGATTTTTCGGCTAAAATCATTGTACTTTATATAAATGCTACTAAAACCGACCGATATTATCCCACAGCAAATGCCAAGAAGGGCGTAAAGCAATAAATTGCTTAAATGGTATGTTTTGTCCGTCAATATTATGGTATAAATACTCTCCTGTCCAAAAAATATAAACGAAATCAGTACGGAAGAGATAGAAGCTAATATGAGCGGGGCAACAGCCGTAAGGGTAAGTTCCAGTAAAAGTACTTCGATTGCAAAAATCACCCCGGCCACAGGCGCTTTAAATATAGAGGATATTGCCCCGGCCGATGCACACCCGATTAAAATAAGCAGTTCTTTTTCCTTTAGCCTAAGTATCCGGCCTATGTTTGAACCCATAGCCGCACCTGTTGTAATGGTTGGCCCCTCTAATCCTGCCGAACCGCCAAAACCCACGGTAATAATACTGCTTACCAGAGAAGAAAAAATGTTGTGCCTTTTTATTCTCCCCTTTCGTTTGTTTATTGAATACAGGACATTCGAGATACCGGCTCCTATGGTGTCTCTTACTATTAATCTGACAAAAAAAATCGTGATTACAATTCCCAGTACAGGCATTATCGGATAAAGAAAATCATGCTCTTTCAGGTTGAATTTACTTATCAGGTGCTCTATCTCTCTGACACCGCCCTTGATAGCTACTGCAGCCATGCCTACAATAACGCCTATCAGGATACTTAATAACAATATCCTTAAATACCTTTTATTGGTTTTGATAACTTCAGCAAATGTATTCAGTATACTCCGCATCTGTTAATCGATGAAGTAATTGCTATTATTTACATATTCCCGGTTCCAAATTTCCCGGGTAAGTTCATTCAACCTTAAATCATAACTTAACAGCCGGTTGCTATAATCGCCATTACATTTTATGTAGTCGGCTGTTTCATCAATACCGTGCACACCGGCTGTAAGTATTTCATCTTTAAATGCTTTAAAGTGGTCTCTGATTGAGCAAGGCATCAATCCATTATGCTTTTCACTACTCTTTCCCGATTCATAGTTATCCTGCCATTCTCTTCCTTTTTTAAAGAAATTATGGTTGAGTGCATTCCCCAGTTTTTGTCCTCTCTCATATAATTCGGAAACTGTATCGACATAGAAAGGCACAAAGACACACGGTGTTATTTTGCCGTGCCAGTCAATATAAATATATCCTCCCTGCCTGCCATAAGCAATGCATCCGTTTGTAAGCATCCCGCTATTCCAAAAATCAGCCACACAATATCCTTTTTTTTCCAATAATCTTTCCCAAACCCTGAACAACTGAACTCTTGTTTCCGGTTTCGGCATCAGATTAAACACACCATTGCCCCTTCCGATTGGCATTAGCTGAAACTGCCACATGTAAGATGCCCCTATGACATCAAAGTAGTATTCGTAAAATTCATCGCTGAGTAAAATTTCTTTGTTCCTTTCAGTTGCTGTAACAGAAACACAAAATGGCAGTCCGTATTCTTTTAGAACATCGAAAGCACCCTGTATTTTTTTAAAAGTACCGTTACCTCTTCTTTTGTTTGTTTCATTTTCGTACCCTTCCACTGAAATACATGGCACGGCATTTCCCGCTTTCCATAAACGCTTTGCCACCTCATCGTTAATCAGTGTGCCATTGGTGTAAAACATAAAGAATACATCATTGTATTTTTCAAATATGTCTAAAAGTGTCCTTCCTTTATCGTTATAACAAAGGGGTTCGCCGCCGCTTATTACGATAAACCTCCCGTGGCATTCGGAATAAAAATCATCTACCGTTTTTTCAAATAAATCAAAAGATAAACAGTCCCTGGTTTTATGGCTGCTGCTTGCATAACAGCCATAGCAATTCAGGTTGCAGGCTTTTGTCGGTGAGATTACCAAAAAGCTCGGAGGTTTAATCCCATACCGGTTGTTGTAATTTAAAATTGCTTCTTCGTAGCCTTTTCTGTTTGATTGGAAAGCACCATCGATGATCACCTTGCTTAATTTTAAAAAGCTTTCCTTTGCGATAAACCCCCTATCATAATTTTTCAACACTGTCCGAATTAAATTCCGGGCCCATTGGAACTTTCTTATTTTGATATTATCCAATGGTTTATCGGTATTTCCGATCAGGTTCTGAAAAATCTTTTTCTCAATCTGCGATGCAGTAATTTTCCTTATACTTTTATTGCTTGCCAAAAGTCTTAAAAATAATTTTTGATTTATAGTCATGTTTATTGTATTGAACAGACAAGTCTGTCTGTAGTTATGTAAAAAAATTTATTTAATCAATCCTATTAATTGTTTAATTGCTTTAATGCACTCTTTTTCAGCCTTATAAATATTATCAAAAATGGTCAGGGCATCCACGATCGAACCATCTATCAGCATACTGATATGAAAACTCAGAACTTTTTTGTCGATACTGCCCTTTATCTTCCCGGCTTGCTGGGATTGTTCGATTATTTCCTGGAGTTTATTTATAAACAGGTTTAAATGTTCCCGGCTTTTTTGTCTCAGAACATCATTTTTCGGATATTCCGAGAGCACTCCCAAATAATTGAATTGCTCACCATCTTTAAATATATCCTTTAACTTTTTCACAGGCGTAAATACCAATTTGACAAGTTTTAAAATTTGCTCGTCGAAATCCAAATTCGGTTTGTCAAGGAAACTGAGGTTATCCAGGAAACCAAAAAAATATTCATCAATGGTTTCCATGAACAGTTGTTCCTTACTTTTAAAATGATGGTAAAATGCACCTTTGGAAGTATTGGCTTGTTCTATAATCTCATTGATTCCAACGTTGTAGCCTTTTGTCAGAAAAAGCTTTAATGCTACGTTCTGAATGTTCTCTTTGCTGCTCATCAAAAAAGTTTTATGTACAAATATATATAAAAAACACAAACAGACAAACTGGTCTGTTCAAATAACAAAGAATATGTAATGTAAGTTCCTCAATGTGATTTTTTGGCCGGGAACAAAGCAATGGAAATTCTTTTTATGTGTTATGTTTACCTTTATTCTATGCCACAAGTGCATAAACCGGGGAATAAAATAGTTCGATATCCTGCGCTGGAACACCATAAATATTCACCTCTTACTTTTTGGCAACGAGGTGGAGCGCCATCTTCCCGGAGCGTACATCCAGTTCGTAAAATTCGACGGGAAGTCTGTTGCGGACCACCCTATCAACGAAAAGAAGTTTTCAATGAATCTTTTTACACTATTACCTGAAATAGATAAATTTTTAGAGTATGCTATCATTCAGCAAAAACCGGTACCAGTATCAACATTGAGAGAAGAAACCAGATATAATTTTCCCAAATGGGCAATCAGGGAATTGTTGATGAACGCCATAATGCACCGTGATTACGAATCAAATGCACCAGTGAGATTTTACCAGTTCACTGACCGGATTGAAATTATCAATCCGGGTGGATTATACGGTAATGCCCGCCCGGAAAATTTCCCTAATGTTAACGATTACCGTAACCCTGTAATTGCAGAAGCCATGAAGGTATTGGGCTATGTAAACCGCTTTAACAAGGGCATTGCCAGGGTTAAAGTAGAGTTGAATGAAAACGGAAATCCCGAACCTGTGTTTGACTATGATAAAACCGGCGTGTTTGGGGCGACTGTATTTGGTACTTTTCCTGAAGACATGGCAACAGTAAAAAGTTCGGTAAAAAGTTCTGATAAAATCTTGGAACTAATATCAAATAACAATTATATAACCATTCCTGAGATTTCTGAAAGAATAGGCCTTACCGAAAGAGCAATTGAAAAACAACTGGCAAAAATGAAACAGTCTGGTATTTTAGTAAGAGAAGGTTCAAAGAAAACAGGAAAATGGTTGGTGAAAACTGTAGAATAAAATGACCAAAGAAGAACCTATGCGAAAACTCATATCTCTAGAGAGTGGGATGATTTTAAGGTAAAGACTGGGAAAAGTGAGTTTCCTGAATTAGCTCCGGGAACCAGTCGCAATAGTTTGAATAACACCTCGTTGAACCGCTATCGTGATTACAAGGCACGGTTTAATCCCAATGCCCGCTGTAATCGCTTTGATGAAGCTGAGTTTTTGGAAAAGCTCTGTATCATGGAAAATCGCAAATGCACTTTTGCAGGATCACTCATGTTTTAATTACGATTGTATTTTAGCTTACCTGGAGCATATCCCGTCTTTTTCTTAAACAGATTAGAAAAGTAAAATGCAGATTGAAATCCACATTTTTCTGATATCTCTTCTACCGTTAAGTCGGTTGATGACAGCAGCCGCCTGGCATAACTCAATCGCTCGTTAATTAAAAATTGTTGTGGGGGAAACCCTGTTTTCTTTTTAAACAATTTTCGGAAATGACTGTAGCTAAGTCCACAGTTTGCAGCCATCTTTTGAAAGTCTACACCATCTTTGATATGCTGCCGTATAATGCTTACGGATTCTTCATAAATGTAGTCTGCTTTTTTACCGGCTGATGCCTGGTAACTTGGGTACATTATATATGCAACGAGTTGGAATACGATACCAGTGATTATTTGGGTAAAACCCGGCGAGTTTTTTCTAGTGATATTTAACGATTGGTTGAATAGATATATTACTTCATCGTGATGCCCGATATTGCTCACTTCGGATTTAGCTTCCGGGAACAGACTTTTTAAAAGAAAATCTTCCAATGCCGGACCTTCAAAACCAATCCAATACTCTTCCCAACCTACCCTCACATCTGGTCGGTACCGATGCCAGTCTTCCGGATACAATTTGATCACATCGCCAGGAAGAATAGTCGCTTTCGAATTTTCAGTCTCAAATTCTCCTCTCCCCGTGGGAATATAAACCAGGTAACACCCCTTTAATTTCCTGCCCTTTTCCCATTTAAGATCATGACTTTCTGGATGTCCTTCCGAAGGATATTCGGCACCGCTGCCTCCATGGTAATACCCGCATGTAATTATTCTTAATCCCCAGGATTTATCATTAAAATACTTAAAGTATCTAAAGTAATTCTCCAATAGTCAAAATTTATATATTCTTAAGCAAAATGATTATAGCAAAATATAGTATGAACCAATACATTTGAAAAGACAATTTTCGAAAAAAATAATCTTATCGATTCAATACCTAAAAATGAATACTTTTTTAACAGATGATGACGGAGTTTTTAAATTTTATCCTGAATTTGCTAACATCAATCCTTTCTGTGCAACCATAGAAGCTGCCACCGCTTCATTTCATAATGGGTTGTGTATTCATGGCGCAGGAGCAAATATGATTCCGGACTTTGGAAGGGTCATGACTTGTGCATACATGCCTGATGGAGCTATTTTTGAGGCTATTCCCGAATTTAAACTATTATCCTTACCATCGTGAGATATTTGAATCATGAAATTTAATAACACAGACAAGTGAAACTGGTAAATCCATTCATATTTGATGCTACTTTAATACAAAAAAACTGAAACTATTTACTCAATTCATTAGATGTATGAAGACGATTATTTGGATGCTTTTTTCTTTGCTTCTGCTCTCGCTCACCAAAGCTTTTTCACAAGAAAAAGTACATGTTAAAACCTGGAAGTCTGACTTTCAAAATCCTCCCACATCAAGCTGGCCAGGAGTTTATTGGTATTTTATGGACGGCAATATGTCTGCGAAAGGTATGACAGAAGATTTTGAATCAATGAAAAACTCAGGGATATCCAGCGTTATATTTTTGGAAGTAAATGTGGGAGTGCCAAGAGGTAAAGTGGAATTTTTGAGCGAGGAATGGCAAAATCTGTTTGCTCACGCGGTAAATGAATGCAAGAGGCTGGGGATCGAAATGATTCTGGGGGTCGGTCCCGGGTGGACAGGTAGCGGAGGGCCATGGGTACAGACAAAAGAGTCCATGCAACATCTCGTAGCCAGTAGTTTGGAGGTCGATCACACCACCATATTTCCTTTGCGCCTTCCGGTACCACAAC
>JAKSDO010000053.1 GCA_022360055.1 Cytophagales bacterium
CTCAATATCCATATCAGCAAATTGCTGCATAGTCACCAAATCCGTAGTATTCGAAATTTCATTCATAGAAACCAACCCTGTGTAGTTAACCTTTGGAGCCCTGTTCCTTTTACCTGTTTTTGTCGTAATTAGTAAAAACCTCCGGCTGCTCTAGCACCATAAATAGAAGCAGACGCGTCCTTTAAAATAGTGGTAGATTCTATATCGTTCGGATTTAAAGTATTAATATTCCCGTCTTCCCTGACCAGGGTAAAGATTATTTTACATCGCGGTGGCAGATCGTCTACCGCTTCAATAATTTTCATCCTGAGTTCTCGACTTAGCATTTTGGATTCGGGGTTTTCGTGCTCCGGGATCAAGAAATCATCCGCGCGATCAATCTCCTGGGAATTCATGAAACGCTTATTATCGCGAAGGTAGTCATAAGATCTGTTTTTAGTCGATGCGAAAAGATAACCTTCAATACTTTTCACATGAATAAGCTTTTTTCTGTTTTTCCAGACATTGATAAACACCGAAGAGACGACCTCCTCGGCAGCTACCGAAGATTCAAGAAAATAATATGCAAAATTCAACAGGCGATGGTAGTAAATATCAAAAAAATCACGAAATGCCGCCTGATCAGATTCCCTTGATATTCTGAAAATAATAGTGGAAATTTCGGTCTTGCTTTTCATTTCCATCTCAACTCGGTAACTTTAATCATATTCATCCAAAAGTCGGACAAAATCAATTGACCAAATTGCTTTTCAATCGCCCAGGCCGGCAATATTATGCACCGTTTATCCTACGAATCCTCATCCAATGAATCAATCGATATTTTATAGAATTGAGCTTCTGCGGACACCACAATCACTGAACCAAAGTACCAGTGTCCGGGTAAAATTCAAAATGCAAGAAAGATAATTTTTGCTTCATATCGATGACTTTTAGACAGAATTGATCATGCCCCCCCTAATTGTAAAAGACCGGTGCCTTTCATAATAACCGATCCCTTCGCACAAGCAGCGTCGGGGTCAATCCCCCTACCGATTTACATACGGGAGAGGGGATTGACCGGATGCCTATGATTAAAAAGACTTTTTCCAACAATAAATACGGCGAGCAAGGCCGCCGGAATCATTCGCATGAAATTCCATACAGCATTAAACCGAAGCCGCCCTTCTTACTCTTACATGGAATCCATGAGATAATTACACAAATTGTTTCGCTCAAGTGACTTAAACCAAGGTTTTGATGCCATTCCCAAATTAGACGCTATATAACACCATCCTGACGCCACGAACTCCGGTCCTAAACATGCTCCGGCCCGACGGGTTACATTTCACCGAGCCGGGTATATACTTTCTCCTTTATATCCTTGATCCTTAGCTCCAGAGGCGGCAACGGAGGCAGATCGGAAGAAGGCTTATCCAGATAAAAATATGCGGTAGCCGATACATCATCGCTCCTGTAAAAATTGGTGGAGGTGCCTCCCGGAAATTCCTCATCGGTGACCGCAGGCGGATCATCCATATCGAGGTAGCGTTTGGCCGCATCGTATCCATCCGCTTCCACATATGACCAGACCGGGGTAATGTCGGCCCCTTCCTCGTTCATCCTGATGATGTTGGCCTTTTGCGAATTGCCGATCTGCTGGATCGTGACTTTGCAATCGCGGTGGAAATACACAGGATCATAGGTATGAAAGCGGTAAAAGGTATAAATGTCGTGTGTCCTGTCAGATACCGTACTCCCCTGAATTTTATTGACATACTCACCCTGCCCCCAACCAGTGCCGATGTAATCTTCTGTCCCGGTACCTACGAGCGTGGGCAGCTCACGGTCTCCGTCGAGGTAGATTTTTACTTCGCCTTCACCAAACCAGGTACCCCGGTACCTTTCATTCCCAATGACACCAATATTGGTCCCCAGATATCTTCCCCTTCCTTGTACGCGGGGCAAGATCGCATAGTCTACGCCTCGAGCAGTAGTCGTATCGCGATTCCAGAAGGCGTGAAAGTACATAGTATCGTCATCGAGTTCAGGTACGCGTACCATATTGATTTTGTAATAAAACATCAGAAATTTATCCGATTCATTTACGATCTCGATCTTGCCGGATTTCCGGAAAGGCATGGGCACCGCGCAATTGAAAGAACGCCCTTCCGGCATTGAAAAGAAGACGTTTTCAAAGGGACGCATCAACCCCAGACCTATGCCAAAAAAGTCTGTAAATGGCGCGGATACAGCGGGTTTGGTCGCTCCGTCCCAATACATATGAATACTTACCTTTCTGCGATTTTCCTGTGTCCAGCCAAAGGAATTAGCCACCCACATCTTGGTGATAATGCCCGGACCTCGCTGGTCGAAAATCACCAGGGTATCCCCGGGCCCGATCATGCTGAAGGCGTCTCCTTTAGCCCCCTTATTGGTCATACCTCCCCTTCCTTTTTCTCCTTTTTTGTTCTCCGAGCTTATCCAGCGGGTCTTCACTCCTTCCGGAGCAGCTTTGTAATACTTTTCAATGTCATTCAGAACGAATTTTTCCTCTTTTACAACAGCCGTTGTACAGCCGGCCACAACAATCAGCCCTACTGCAAAACAGGTCGCTAATACGGGTTTCATAAATTTTCAAATTTAAGTTGATACATATTTATTTAAGGCGCATGCTATTATGAATGCGAACATCTTCCTCTTGAATGGACGGCAAACCGGCGGAGGGTTTGTCCAGGTAAAAATAAGCCGTAGCCGAAACATCGTCCCTTCTCCAAAAATTAATGCCTCCTTTTAAAAACTCCGGACTTTCGGGATCGGCTACCGTTTCACCTTCATAGATTCGGTGCAGTTTTCCTCCGTGCCAAACAGAAACAGGCTCGAGCTCAGCCCCATCGTTCAGCATCTGCATGAAAAGATCGTAACCGGCATTGCCCATTTGCTGAATGGTGACCCGGCAGTCTTTCTCAAAAAAAACGGGGTCTACGATGTGATACCGGTAAAAGGCGTATAAGCCGCTTTCCCGGTCTCCTACGGGAGAGCCCTGAAAGCGGTTGTAAAAAGCATCTTGCCCCCAGCCCGTACCTACGTAATCTTCCGTGCCGGTACCGCAAAGTGTCGGATAATCCCGGTCGCCATCCAGAAATATTTTCACCTCCCCTTCCCCGAACCAACTTGTGCGATAGAGGGTATCACAGATCACGCCTATATTGGCGCCCAGATATCTTCCCCGCCCGCGCACCACAGGGAGTATTTCAAAATCCTTCCCCAGCTTTGTCCTGATGTCCCTGTGCCAATAGGCGTGGAAATACAAACTATTTTCTGGCAGACGATCCATAAGGGAATAGTTGACATCGAAAAACAGCATGTGCCTTTTCGCCGTCTTGTTGCGGATCACGATCTTTGCTCTTTTTCGAAAAGGCATCTGCACAAAACTGTTGTAGCTCCTCCCCTCGGGTTGTGAAAACAGCTCGGATTCAAAAGGACGCTTCACGGCCAATCCCATACCGAAAAAATCGTGGACCGGTGCTGACACCGCCGGTTTGTCCGCTCCGTCCCAATAGATCTCAATAAGCATGTTTCTCCTGTTTTCAGGGCTATGCACAAATTCTCCTGTCATCCACATACGGTTAATGATGCCCGGTCCTTTTACATCAAAAATAGTCCGGGTTTCGCCGGCCTCCAGTACATTCATGGCCGCTCCTTTAGCTCCTTTGTTTCGCCGGCCACCTTGCCCTTTGGCGCCTGTCGGATTTTCAAAGCTTATCCAACGCGTTTGCACACCCTCCTGAAATTGAAAAATGTGAGCGGATTGCCCGCAATCGCTTTTTTGTGCATTGACGTTAAAAAACAACCCGAATAGCAATACGATCGGGATATTTTTTGCCTTGCTCATACTCCGGTCACTTTATCTTACTTCCAGGTCATCTTTTGACGGCAATGCCGGAAACTTGTTGTGCGGCTCCATTTGGTACCAAATGGCAACAGAAGATATCTTACTTCCCTGTTTCAGATAGCGTCCGCCGCTTCGCCACCCCAGATCCTGGATGGTCACCTTTAAATCCTTTTCAAATCGTATCGGGTCGGTGATGTGCCAGCGGTACATGCCAAACCTCGTATTGGCATTGTACGTTCCATCCGGCCGGATCACCTGATGCAATCCTGCATAGGGCGTGGAATATTCCGTATATTGCCCGCCCACATCAAAATTGTAGGATCCGCAAAAATAGTCTTCTGCCCCGGTACCGCATATGGTCGGAAACTGCTTGTCCCCATCCATGTAAAACTTTATTTCTCCTTCTCCCCACCATCCGTTGTTGTTGACTTGCCACGCCAGATAGGTGCCGACATACTGACCTTTTCCTTTAATGCCTTCCACAATAGTATAGGCCTCCTTGTCTTTGTCCGGATCGGGGCTCCTGAACTGCGCGTGAAAATAAGCGGCATCATCCGGGACCTCCGTGAGGGTATAGTCGATTTGATAATAGAGCCGGGTTGCCTTCGTATCGAGGTTTTCCATAGTGATCTTGCATTTTTTCCTGAAGGGCATTTGCCAGTAGGAGTTGAAGGCCCTGCCCGGATTCACACTGATCGCCAGGGAATTGAGGTGCGCATATTGTCCCCATCCCATACCGAAGAAATCCCCGACCGGCACTTCCACGGATGGGTCCGTTTCATCGTCCCAGTAAAAACGCAGGATATAAAAACGCCAATTTCCCGTGGGAGTCATCCAAATGTGCTGGATGCTGCCCGGTCCTTCGATTTCGGCAAGGGTGAATGTCTCTCCCGGTTGAATATTGATGTAGGGACTTACTTTCCACCCTTGTCCTAACTCGCGGGCTTCATGAGATGCCGCCCCCTCTCCGAGTTTTGCCATCCCGCCCTTTCCTTTTTCTCCGGTGAAATTTTCGGGGCTGATGGATCGGGTTTTGGCGTCCGAGGTTCGGAACAGGTTGCCCAGGTTGCTGTTCAAACCATTAAAGGGCGTTTTCTGGGCAGTCACTTGCAAACTGCAAACCACCATAGTAATAATCAATGCGTGCTTTTTCATTTGTTTCTTTTTTTTAAGTTACTGACAACCAGGGCAATATAATCATGCTCTTGTGTGTCTTGAATTTGCTCCGGTCCTACCGGTTTCATCTTTTTTTTGCAGAAACATTGCCATTTTCCTAAAACAATCGTGTCCTTGTGTGCCTCATTAATTATCTCAGGCATGGCCTGTTTCATTTGTTTGTATTTATTTAATTTCAAGTTGAAAGCGCATGTAATCATGCGCTTGTGCGCCTGCCTGCCGGCAGACAGATCCATAATTTGCTCCTACCCTGCCTTTGTCGGCAAACCGGCCTGCCGGTTTCATGTTTTCATATTTAAAGATTGTAGTACTAAACTTTAGCCTGCGGTACATGCTATTCGAAACTTCGTTTGATTTCATCGATGGAAACCCCCAAAACTTTTTCTGCGATCGGGTTTAATGCCGCTTCTTCGCCTTCGAAGTGACAGGTCACCTGGATGTGCGAAGCGCTTTCTCCCGATTTCAAAGCAAGCGCAGGTGAAGATGTTTCCAATTCGTAAAAGGGCCCCAGAGGTTGCTTGCCGGGTTCGGGTGGTCCATCGTTATAAGAATTGACCACATCGCCGGCATAGGGTTCGTCTTGCAATTCCCACAGCGAATTGACGTAGTCCGTCACTCCGTGGGGCTTGTTGTATTTGACGATCGTGAGCGTAGCGCTCACCGCATCGTATGCGCCCAATACATCCCGGGCCCGCGCCGGCGATAGCCCGATCTTACTTCTGAACTGCCCGTCGCCACGGAAATAAATTACATTTTCGTTCACAATGAGCCGTTCGGCAGGCACTTTGCCGAAGTACTCGTCATTGACCGGCGCCCCCAGCGCTTCATCGCTGCCGGAGATGTAAGGTATCACTACGGTAGTGGACGGCGACGGATTAAACATCCCCAGAAGCCAAATCGATAAGAGCCCGGTTTCTTTTTTCCAATCAGTTTTACCGGTATTGGTCAAGGTATTGACCGTTTGGTAGCCCACCATTTTAACGCCACTGCTGTTGATCAGCCCCAGTTCGGCGGCGATCTCTCCGCCAGATAAAATGCTTATTTCACGCTCAATGCCCAAATGAAATGTAAACCCGGAATAATTGATGAGCGAAGCTTTTTTGGTAAAGACCGCTTTTTGCGACGTGGCAATCTTTGTTTCGAAAGGTTCCAGGTCGATCAACCTGGGTGTTTGCCAGGTCTCCAGGTTAAATTCCGAGCCCTTTTTGAAAAAGATGGAGTATTGACCTCCTTCGGGCCCCAGCCAAAACCGTTCTTCTCCACCAAACACATTGATATGATCCAACGTATCCCCGGATTCAAACAAAGCCCTGTTGATCCAGCCGTAGCTGCTCCCTTCATCCCCGGATGAGCTGCTGGTCATCACCCGGCCCTGCAGGGCGGGAGACAAGGCTATCCTGCCATCTCCCGATGCATCGGATAGTTCCAGAATTTCCGTGTACCGCCGGAGAAAGGAAATGTCCTCCTCATAGCTGGTATGGGTTTTGCCTCGTGTTTCTGTCATTTTCTTACTTTTTTGATCATCAGTAGATTTCGACTGGCAGGCGGCGAAAAACAATACAACTGACAGCAGGATAATGCTTGACGATCGTTTGATCTCATTCTTTAATTTATTCATATTTATTTGCGGTATTAAAACAGGCATCAATGGTATTCTTTTGTAATCTATCAATCACTTCTTGACATCATCTCGTCTGGATCCGGAAAGCCAACCCAGTTCGGCCAGAGAGACCGATTGATGATTGGCATAATGTTGGTCTTCCGGACCGCAGGAAGAAATGTACGTCTTGCCCTTGTAATCGAATATCTCGGCGGCATGCCCGAACAAGGTCGTGAGGGTGTTGTTGTAATAATCGAAACGGTCCGGATCTTCGGATACAACCACGATCGTTTCGGCATAGCGCCGGTGGGCGTAGGTGAAAAACATATACCACAACCCTTTGCGCTCCACTAAAAACGGAGATTCGATCAAGGTGGCAAAATTGTTGTCGTCGATCCCCAATACGGTTTCAGGATCCTCAAAGTGGACAAAATCCACAGTGCGTATCCTCAATATCTGGGACTGCTTCACGCCATTGTTCCCGGTAGACACTACATGGATCCAATATTTACCGTCCGGACCTTTCATAATGTGCGGATCCCGGGTGGATATCCAGAGTTTGTCCGGCAGTATATATGTACCGGACGCTTCCCACTTGCCCAGATCATCGGACCAGTAGATCTCCAGTCTTCGAACGTCGGGCCATACCTCTACCACCATGACCCATCGACCGGATTCTTCGTGCCGGACTACGTAGGGAGCTCCCACATATTCGGTCCCCCTGGCTTCGTCGATCGCAAAATCCTTTCTCTCCCAACCCTCGGTCGCGTTGTTTGATGTCAGATGTCCCAGGTAGGGATGATATCGGTAAAGCTGTTTCCCTTCCGGAGGATAAGGATTGTTGATGCCAAACCAGTGCAGTTTGCCTTCCTTGTCCATCACAAAAGTATGGTCATTGGTAAACCATTTGCGGTCGTCAAAATCAGGAGAAGGCTTGGCGTCAAAGATCTTGCGGCTTTCGCCTTTCAGGTAGGGGATTTCCGCTCTTTCGAGCAAAGATCTCCCGCTTTGCCCGGATTTCTTCTGCTGGGCAGAAACTATTCCCGCTGAAGAAAACAATAAAACTACTAAGAAGATATGCTTTACCATGTTATAATATTTTAATCTTTAACTTCTGATCCTCAGCGCAGGGCACGTGCATAAACGATGTGTTTTAACCAAATACAATCATTTTTCATTTCATCCGATGTAGACAGAACGATGTAAATTACGGGTTGTACTGTTGTGGTCAAGGATTGCTGATTTTCAAGGTATATGCATAATCAGGCAACTCCCATTCCGGATCGAAAGCCGGCATCAGAACAACGATGTCTTTGCCCTTTTTCGACCAGCTTAGCTTAGATTCAACTCCCAACAGCATAACTTTTGCCCTACTCTTAAGGCTGATATCCTTAATGGTAATAGATGTTCCGGGCCACTTTGGTAAAATAGCATAAATCGCATCTTCTTTAGCCGTAAAAAATACCTCCTTTACAGCTTTTCCCGGAATCGGATCAATTGTTTGCTTTAGGATATAGTCTCCTTCAACATAAGCCTTGCCTTCCCTGAAATTAAACTCGCGATTACCTTTTGACCACTGATACGGACGCTCCCATTTTTTGGTCCCGTAAATAGCTTCTCCGTTGATATCCAGCCATGCACCCATTTGCAATAAACGCTCTTGCATAATAACAGGAATTTTCCCATCAGCAGAAGGTCCGACATTCAGACAAAGGTTACCACCGTTACTAACAATATCGCAAAGCATCAGGATCAGGGTTTTGGGGGAATTATAATCTTCAATATTTTCATCACGGTTATAGCCAAAAGAAAGTCCCATGCCTCGTATTTCTTCCCAAGGTTTATTTGCCCCTTCTACACCGCTGGCATCATATTCCGTGGTATAATAGCCTCCATGATTAAAGCGGCTGCCTTTAAACCAGCGATCATTTATTACAACATAATCTTTGCTCGGCGATTCTTTGAACAACCATGTTAAAAGTTCTCCGCTTCTCCAATAACTATCTTCATCATTCCATTCCCCATCTGCATAAATCAAATCCGGTGCATAATTATTGACTAAATCCTTAAACTGTGGGTGATAGTGATCCGTTATAAACTTATCCGTTCTTTCCTGGTACCATGGATGATACCACTCATATAAACTATAATACAAACCGGCTTTTAGGCCGGCATCGCGCATGGCCTTGATGTATGGTTTGATCAAATCACGTTCAGGCCCCACTTCTCCTGCATTCCATGGGAAAAACCTTGCGTTTTGCGCCTGCTCGTTTGGCCACAATGTAAAACCATCATGATGTTTTGATGTCAGGATTACATATTTTGCCCCAGCTCTTTTGAAAAGATCGGCCCATTCCGTCGGATCATACAGCTCTGCTTTAAACATCTTCCCAAAATCATAATAACTGGATGCTTCTCCGTAAGTCTTTTTTTGGAAATTTGGAATCGCATCAGATTGAGGATTATTGTTCCCAAAAATACTATTGGTATACCACCAGCGTTGATACCATTCGGTATAGGTACCCGAGGGCGACCATGCAGGGACTGAATACGGTCCCCAATGAATGAATATTCCAAATTTAGCCTCACCAAACCAAGCCGGGACCGGGCGTGTGTCAATTTGTTCCCAGAGCTTAGAATTTGTTCCATTTGCTTCTCCAGTATCCCATTCACGCTTAATCTCCTGAGCATTCAGGAGGAGGTTAGCACTTAAAAGGAACAATAAGAGTAATTTTCTCATAAGAATAATTTTTTAACTTGTGCGCTTTACTTAAAAAATAATTATTTCATCAATTTTCAGACAACCTTTATTTCCGGCGCTTTGATGACCTTCAGGAATTGGATTCACATTTTCCGCCTTAACTCTTAATGACTTCACTTTACTCATAATCCAATCATTAAATTCCGGCACTAATTCCATTCCAATCTGGCCAGATACAGGCCTTTCTTATCCCATCCGGTATTGGAGATGAACCATCCCTGTGCTCCGGCATCAATGACTTCTGCGGCGTGTGCCTCAATCTCGGTTACGAGGTTTTCCCTGGGAAAATTCATCGGATCCTCGGACCAGTACACGTGGGTCAGGTTATACTCGGTCATGGCTAGGCAGATAAATAAATAAAAGAGCCCGTCCTTGTAGATCACCGCGGGGCTTTCGGCGTCTCCTCCCCAGTCAACTTCAAAGGGCTGGATATGTACAATTTTCGGACCGCTCCAATGGTTCAGATCGGGTCCTTTGCGCACTGCAACGCAGGAACGCAGATCCACTTCATTGAATGTGCGGGTGTAGTAATAATAATATTCGTAGTTGTGTTTCATTACGTACGAATCCCGGGCATGTCCGGGATCGCTGAACAGCGGATTGAACTCGTGACGCTCCCAATTGAACATATCCTGTGACTTCGCCTTATGTAATGTCCCCCAGGAAGCGTAGTTGGGCGCATTCTGCTGGAGGTTTCCCGCATTATAGAACATTACATATGCATTGCCGTCTCTAATGAGGTGCGGGGCCCAGAGCACGCGTTCCACCCCCTCTTTTGCGCGCAACGCATAATCATGATCTTCCCACTGGCCGGTGAATAACTGACCGGATGAGATGTGAAAGAATTTATCCTCTCCTGTCCATGGATTAATGGGCTTATGGCCGATGATGCCGTAGGCATGCCACCTGCCGTCCGGGCCCTTGATAAAACTGTGATCGTTGGTATACCAGGTCGTATCGATATCCGCCCGAGTATCATTCGGGTTGAAAATATGCTTCCATTCTCCGACTACCGTAGGAATTTGAGGGGTTCTTGATTTATCTTCGAGGCGGTCTTTTTGTCTGTCGGTATTTTTGGGGGATTGACAGGCAGCAATACACAAACCCACCACCATTATTTTCCAGTTTTTCATTTTTGTTTCATTTCATCCGCAAACTACCGGTCCGATGCGCTTTTCCGAAAGTTCATCAATGCTTTCATTACATGATGCAGTTTTATCTGTTGATCTCTGCCGAACGCATCGTGCAATTCGCTGTAGAGCTCATATAATTGTGCATACACGGCATGCTCGCGCTCGTTGGGCACGAAGACTTTTTCAGAGGTTACCGACAATTTCCCGATCACCTGGTCGACGTCCGTAAATCCTTCCATGCCTTTTTTGATCGCTACAGCAGCCATAATCGCCGCACCAATGGCAACTGTTTGCGGGTTTTCGACTAATTTGACCGGATAACCGATCACGTCGGCATAGATCTGCATGAACAGTTCATTTTTGTGCCCTATCCCACCGGTAGCGATCACTTCCCTGATCTCAATTCCCTGGTGCTCTACCAAACGGATTATTTTCAGGGCCCCGAATGCCGTGGCTTCGATGAGTGCCCTGTAGATCTCATAATCCGCGGTGGCCAGGGTTTGTCCAAGAATCAATCCGCTCAATTGCTGATCGCCCAGAATGTTCCGGTTGCCATTGTTCCAATCAAGCGCCAGCAGGCCGCTTTCCCCGGCCCGGAGTTCGCCGGCTTTTTTGGTCAGATCGAAGTGGTAACCGGGTTCTTTTTTCAGAACGCCCTGTACCCACCAGTTGAGCAGGTCGCCGACTGCTGCTTGCCCCGCTTCTATCCCGATATGGCCGGGCAACACGGAACCTTGTACGATACCTGCGACCCCCGGAAAGTCTTCAGGTGCTTTGCTTTGCGGAAACGCCATGATATCACAGGTGGAGGTGCCGATTATTTTTACAAATTTGCCTTCCCCTACTCCTGCGCCCACTGCGCCCACGTGCGCATCCAGGGCACCTACGGCGATTGGAATGCCTTTAAGCACCCCCAAACGCTTTGCCCACGCCTCCGAAAGGTATCCCGATTTTTCTTCAAATGTATATGCTTTGTCGTAAAGCCTGTCTCTCAGGTCAGCCAACGCAGGATGGAGCGACGCCAGGAATTCCTTATCCGGAAGGCCTCCCCACGCATTCGAAAACATGGCTTTATGTCCTGCGGCACATATGTTTCGCTTGACCTGGCTCACATCCTTAATGCCGGCCAATGCGGCGGGAATGAAATCCGATTGCTCAATCCAGCTATCGGCCGCTTCAAAAACCTCAGGGTCTGTGTTGAGGCAATGCCAGATCTTTGACCAGAACCATTCGGAGGAATAGCTGCCACCGCATTTGGCCAGGTATTCGGGCCTGTCCTTTGCTGCTTTTTCGGTAATCTCCAGCGCCTCCGTTACTGCCGTGTGATCTTTCCATAGCCAGGCAAAGGCGTTGAGGTTTTCTTTGAATTCAGGCAAGGCCATCAGAGGCTGCATGTTTTGCTTTACAGGTATGGGGGTAGAGCCCGTCGCGTCCACGCCGATGCCAATGATGTTTCGCACATCATGTCCGGAAATTTCAAAATCCTTAATCGCTCTTTTCACGGCTTTTTCAAGGCTCCTCATGTATTCCAACGGAGATTGCCGGGCCAGCAGCGGATTGTGTTGATCCAAATAAGTACCATCCACACCGCCTTCAAACGGGCAAACAGCGGTAGCGATCATTTGCCCGTTGTGGATATCCAAAATACAGGCTCTTGCAGAGCCCGTTCCAAAATCCAGTCCAAGTGTGTATTCCATCATCTTTACAATTACTTTATGGGAAGTTTAAGGTTCCCATAGGTTCCGGTATTTATTTTTTTCGCATTAATTTGGTTTGATCTTCCCCGCCATTGATCAGGTAAAGCAATGGCAAAGGCCGGTCGATGCCTTCCTCAAATTCAGGCTTGACCGCCCACGGTGCCACGGACAGTACATTCGCCATGTCCATCCAAAATTGAAGCCTCGCCCGTTTAAGATTCCATGTCATATGGAAATGATTTGCCGGCGCATATTGCTTGTACTCTGTCATCGTTGCATATTTCGGCATTACAAATGTATGCGGCCAGGTCGGGTTGGCTGTCTCACAAACAGCCCGGGCCAGCTTTTCCGGCGGAAGTACGGTTTCCGCCTCGTCCCAAACCATTGAAAACATCCCTGAAAGGGAACTGTAAGCCAACCTGGCGGCGATTCCTTCGATTCCTGCCGGAGAAATAAAGTGAACTGAATTTCCCAGGTAGGAAAAGTATTCCACTGCCTTGGGAAAAGTGATCTTTTTCAGGATTTCTTCCGGAGCAGCGCCCGGCAAGGCCGCCCAATCGAAAGAAGCGGATCCGGAGTTTACGCCGTCGACAAATCCTCGCTGCTCCCAGGTTGTATTTCCATTGAGCTCAATACCCCGGAGTCCGGCGAATGCTTTGAGCTCCGAGGGTTCCCATACTTTTCTAAAGTCCATGAACAATGGAGGATTGCCTGCCGAGAGCCATGTCATAAACAATTGGGTAAGTAACGCCTGGACATCGGCTTCCGTTGCATAAGGGATCACTTCCTTGGGGCCGTTGTGGTCGAAAGTGGAATTAAACAGCGATTCCATAATATCGGCTACGGGCAGAGGAATCCCGCGCACATCAGACCCCCATTCCAGTTGGCTCATAAAACCTCCGCCGACGGCGTTCAGATCTTTCATCAAATCCCGGACGATCAGGTAAAGAGCAAGGCTCTTGTCCAGATTCGCGCTGTCCGCCGCCTCGGGCAGTTCAATACCTGCGGAACCTTCTTCCAGCCAGCTTCTGAGTCTTTTCAGCTCTTCTTTATCATAGGATTCCCTGGCCAGAAGATCCGCCAGAAATTTCATATCCATACGAGTAATCTCCAGACCGAACTGGTTGCGGGTAGCCGCTACATGGGGCAGGGCGGTTTCCATGCCCATCGAATCGTGACCGAACACAAGCACCCGCTTACCTTTTAGCCCCTGTATGGTCACGGCCGCATAGCACCAGTCGATCAGGGCGGCTTTGGTTTCTGCGGTCATCACAGGATGGAGTCCGGTATCTTCCCAACTGCCTACATTGATGTGTGCCAGCCTGCCGGACTGTGCCAATGCCCCGTTGGTGGCGTGGGTAAATACTACGCCCGGACGGGGACCGCTGTTTCCGGTGGTAAAATTGAAGGGGGTATCCGGCGGAAAATGAGCCAGCAGGGACATCACTGTGAACTGGGGGAATGCCCAGGTATCCGGTACACATAGGATGATGTTGACCCCGGCTTCTTTGAATTGAGCTGCTACCGTATCGGCCTGTTGCTCTCCGTCTACAAGCACATCGGAATACACCACAGGTACTTCCTGCTTACCGGGTGTGCGTACTTCGCCGGAAATCAGGTCGGCAGCCATTTTTACAATGTTGGTGGCCCTTGTGCGGGAATCGCTGTCAATTCTTGGGTCGCACGTAGCAAATACACCGATAACCGGAAGTCCCGGAGTTGAGGGGTCGCTTTTCTCTAATATTAATGCTGACATTTTATTTTTTATTCTTTGAGTAATTATTGTTAAGTTATAAAAATCTGCCGGATGTGCCTCAGGCTCTCTTTATGGATCGATAACTATACGCTCCAACCATAACCAGACAGAATAGCGGGAGGATGAATGAAAAATTCACTTCGGGAACAAATCCGAACAATTGCAAATCATTCAGGCCCGTTCCGCCCATATCGATGATCCTTCCCTGAAGGGGCGGCATCAATGCGCCGCCCACGATTGCCAGGATCAAGCCGGCCGATCCGAGTTTGGCTTCATCCCCCATTCCCTTCAAAGCTATTCCATAGATCGTTGGAAACATGAGCGACATGGCAAACGAGACACCTACCAAACAGTATAAACCGACAATTCCATTCACAAAAATTGCCCCGGCACACAGCGCTACACCCAAGGCGGCAAAAATCAGCATCAACTTTGCCGAATTGACATACCGGATCAAAAAAGTGCATACCCACCGGGCTACCAGGAAGGAGACGGTAGAGGCCACTACAAAAACAGTAGCGTTCAGTTGCTCGTCTGCGCTTCGCGTTGCGTTGAGGTTGGTCACGTATTGATATATGAAGGTCCATACCATGATCTGGCAAGCCACGTAGAAGAATTGAGCCAAAACACCTTCGTAATAGTTTTTATTGGAAAACAGCTTCCTGAAAGTTTCCTTCAAATCCAGTCGTTCCGTATCTTCCCTTTTACCTTCGATTTTCATAAAAAGGAATACGAGCATTATTGCCAATACCACAAAGCCCAAAATGATATAAGGGGTACTTACCACGCCGAGGTCGTGTTCAATGATCTGCTGCTTTTGTTCGGGAGAGAGCATCCCTGTAGTCGCCTCATTATCGGCCCCAATCTTTGTATGTAGCTTTTCTACAACAAAGATCCTGGCCACCACCTGTCCGGTAAGGGCTCCCATGGGATTGAATGCCTGAGAGAGGTTCAGGCGTTGCGTAGCCGTTTCTCGATCGCCCAATTCCAGGATCATTGGATTGGCCGTAGTCTCTAAAAATGCCAGCCCGAAGGTAAGTATGTAAAAAGACACCAGGAAGAGGCCGTAGTTTACCAAGGTAGCGGAAGGGTACATCATCAACGAACCAAGCGTAAAAAGGAACAATCCCAGAACGATGCTCGACCTATAGCTATACCTCCTGATAAACAGGGCGGCGGGAATTGCCATGGTACCGTAACCGCCGTAAAATGCCAATTGCACGTACGAAGCTTCAACGTTTGAAATATCCAACACGTTCTTGAACACTTCTACCATGGGGTTGGTCAGGTCATTGGGAAACCCCCACAGAAAAAAGAGTGAGGTCACGGCAATGAAGGGTAACAGTATTTTAGGGTCTATTAATTTGGGACTCGATGTCTTTATCACCTTACGGCTCATATCCATTTGTTTTCATTAATCATTTTATATATTTGATTTACACACAAAGTATTTTTTCGTACGCTGTAAATCAAATTGAACTATTTTAAAAGGAGGTCAATTAGGTTTTAGCTCTATAGCTCGTAAGTTCATTAATGCCCCTCCGTCTTTTTCACTGTGTACGGCGATTTGATACTTTCCTTTTTTAAACTTGTGCTCACCCAAAGATACTTTTTTAAAACTTCCCCAACCGCTGGTAGCAGGCACCTTGGCTTTAAGGTCAATCGGCTTTCCATCAACGGCAATGTAAAAACTACCTCCTGCTACTGCCGAAGGGCAGGCTAGTTCAATTACTATTCCATAATTGCCTGTTTTTTCGATGTTGAGCCCCCATAGCGGGTGGTCTTTTTTATTACTCCAGTACCCAAGGGCTTTGTTATCGGCCTCAAATCGCAACTGGCTTCCTCTGATAAGTGCTTCCTCTGCTTTCAGGCTAATGATGCCTTTGTCATTGGCACCATAGTATTCCATGTACTCTACAACTTTAAGGTTTCCGCTATATTCCACCACAAGTACAGGAACATGAATACCAGGTGCCTGAATGGGTGCCTGAATTGTTTTCACTCCCTTTATTGATTGGTCTACTTTAAGCTTACTGTCTTTATCTGAAAGCACATAGACAGATGTAATGTTGTTTCGGATTCCTTTGAGAGTAATTTTCCCATCGTTTGGCCAATCAAACACATGAACGTAGAGTTTTTTCAGGTTGAGCCTGTGCGTTATTCTTCCAAATTTCAAATTGCCCATCGGACTTGATTGTGCACCGTAAATAGCTTCGCCGTTTGTCCGCAACCAGGCCCCCATTTGCTGTACAAGGCTCCATTCGGGTTCATCAATTCTTCCGTCTATGGTCGGACCTACATTAAATTCTACATTTCCATTGTTGGACACACAGTCCACGATCATTTCTACCACTTGCTTGGGTGTTAAAAAGGCATGTGGGGCTTCATTGGTATTGTGTCCAAAGCTTTTTCCAAATCCTCGCCACATGGCCCAGGGTAAGCTTTTATCGATATTTGCAGAGTACTCTACATGAAAGAAATCTCCCTTATTGCCTCTTGTTCCAATACCAAAGCGGTCGTTGAGCAGTACTTCTTGCCCTCTTTTCGCAGCTTGGTTGTAATAATAAGCTGCTATTTGTCTACCTCTCCAATAGGATACCGGATGATCCCATTCCCCGTCAAAACACAGATAATCAGGCTGGAATTTATCTATGAGTTCCACAATCTGGGGTACCATAAAGTCATCCACATAGCTTTCATGTTCCATCAATCCTTTATAGTCTAGTTTTTCAGTAAAGGCTTTTTGTGTTTCCGGATCACCAAGCCAAGTATCCTTTGTGAGCTCCCTTACATAAATTGGATTGTACCATTCGTAAAGAGAATAGTAAAATCCTATTTTCATTCCATACTTTCTAGCTGCATCTACCAATTCACGCAGTATATCGCGCTTGGGTCCCATTTTTACGGAATTGCGATTGGTGTATTTGGTGTCCCACAAACAGAAACCGTCATGGTGTTTGGAAGTGATAAAGAAGTACCTTATACCATTTTCCTTTAGCCCTTTCATCCAATCATTGGCATTGAAATTTTCGGCTGTAAACAGAGGGATAAAATCGTCATAGGCAAAGTCTTTGCCCCAAATTTTGTCATGATGGGCACGAGTAGGACTATCTGGAATGTGCATCTGATTGAAGTACCATTCCGAATAACTTCCCGGGCCAATTCCTGCTTTCTGGGATGCCCAGGCAGGTACGGCATAAGGCCCCCAGTGCATACTAAAGCCAACTTTGCAGTTGAGAAACCATTCGGGGATTTCATGCTTATCGAGCGACTCCCATGTGGGCTGATAGGGGCCGTCTATATCTAGCATAGGGTGCATTTCGTTACCTAGATCTTCGTTGGTGCCTGCGTTTCCTTTACCTTGTTCTTCCAGATTCTGCGCCAACAGAGCGGTAGTACTCAATGCGACAATGACAATATATGCCAATCTTAATCTCATAATATAACTTTTTAGTTAATCGATTATCTGCTTTCTCACTGATAGTGACATGATCAATCATACGATCATTTCTTTATCTTTCAGTGTATCTATTTTCCTATATTTAGAAATAATTCGTTCTGGGGCTTTTCTTTCGTGTATTCACTTTACATTGTATTTGTATTGTTGACTATTTATTTTTATTGGGAAGTTGATAACAATAAACCCAATAACGCGATTCACTCCATGCAGATTCTACCGGAAATGGCCGGCCCGGGAGCAATTCCTTTTTATTGGGCACCCATTCTATTTTAACTGCCAGCCTCGAAACGCCATCGGTGTGTCGCCTAGCGATCAGGAATTCTTCCTCTCGCCACCTCCTCCCGCTATGGACGATTTGGGGATCCGTCGACGCTAATTCAGCCTCAGCCGTATAAAACTTACCTCCCGGCCAATTGGGCCAAGAAAAAAAGGCCGTACTGCTCCCCGCCGTATACCATATGCCTGCAAAAGCCCAGTGGGCATCCGGGTCGTCAGCATTTTTCACCCACACCTTGGCTTCCTGATTGGGATATTGGTAATCAAACTTTCTCCTTAACATTATGCCTAAGTTTTCCGATTCCAGGTTCAATACGAATTGACTGCTGCCTTTCATGATCCTAACCGAGTCGCCCTGAGGAGGGAAAAACTGTCTGGATCTTTGAAAATCCTCCTGACTATAAGGCGAGTGCAGGTCTAATCCGTCTGTATGCGGCCCCCATTCATACCGGGATGACAGCCAATATGGATCACTAGCCATAGGAGATTGATAGTTGTGTCGCGCGATATCTCCGGAATCGCAGACATTAAATTCATCGGTTAAGATAAGGGTGGCATGGGGTGCTCCATACCAATAGGCAACCCCGGAATAATGTTCATTTGCCGTATTATTTCCTCCGTGTTCCAAACCTATAATCGCTCTTTTTCCAAATGGAAAATAGTCAGCAATCAAGAAGCGGTAAGCAGAATTGAGCAAATCTAAAGAATCCGTCGCATCACTGGCCGATTTGCCTACCGGGTGCCCTGCGAAGGGAATAGTCATGTTTTCGCCCCCCCAGTAATTTCCTCCTCCCCCCCACTCTTCAGTGCCTGTTCCCCATGCCTGGGGTGTATGGCTATCATCGAAAAAAAAACGTGGGTCCCCTTCAAGGGTGCTGAGATTCCCGGTATCGGTAAATGTCCAAGTCATTCCTACAAAGCTTCCACTCCAGGGGCCTCCTCCCTCTACTATATCAGTATCAAGAAAGATAACATCCTTACCCAAAGCAGGCTTTGGATGATCACTATATGTGGCATGAAAATAGCCCACATGATTGAATTGACCATCGAAAGGGATTATCTTCAGGCTAAATGTTACGTCATTGAAAATAAGTCCATTACGTTCTTCAAGTTCAATATTGACATGTTCACTGAAAGGCATAGGCCAATAGCAAGACAGGAGAACAAAATCATCGACATATCGGACATTTACCGGAAAACCTTTGACCAGGAATTCTTTCTTTTCCGGGTTGTATAAATGCCCTGCACCGAAAAATAAGTCTATAGGTACGTCTACGGATGGGTACCACCTTTTATCCCAGGTTATAGTAAGCCTGTTCTTTCCAAATCTTAACGCATCCTCTGCGGGAATTTTAAATTGTAACAAACAGATGCTAGAAACCCTGTCGGCTATTGAAGCCAGGGTAATGCGTTGATAAGGCGCCAGGGATACTTCCTGTTCAACTTCTTTTACCGAACTCCCTGAAGGTGAAATATCTGTTCCTGCCTTTTTTAAAAGTTCAATCGCCCTCGAATCCGGAGGGGTGTGATCCCAGGTCTTTAGTGGCTTTGATAAATGATCGGCTCCCAACGGATAAGCATGATATATGTAGTACCCTGTTCCGTAAAAGGTACGAGAATAAGCAATCCTTAGGGAGTTTTCAAAGGGAATTGGTACCCACATCAGATCAGCTCCCTTGGTTATTGCCCAGGTCCATGTCATTGGCTCCGGGAACAGGTTTTGCGGTAAAAATTTTGTGGTCTTGTATTTATTATAAATGTCTGTAGGATCGTCGGTGGCGGTCTCTTTTACAATAAAATCCTTTCCGTCGGTTTCATAATGCCAGGGGCTTCCATGAAAAAAATTTGTACGCTTGAAATACAGAATACCCGGATTTTTAACATCAAGAGCAACATTGAATGTATCCGATTCCTGATAAAGATAATGGCTGGCATCTGAAAAATGATTCTCTCCTCTGCGATCATAAGTACTGCGCATATAAGCGCGAACACCAATCCGCTGATAGGGCAGCCGCTCCCACTGGAGATAGGCATCTTCAGCAATTGGAAGCAAAGGTATGTCATTTGCTTTTTGAGCAACCACACCCTCAGAAATCATAAGCAAGAAATAGATTATTATTCTTCTCATTTAGCATTTATTCGTATGCTACAACCACAGCCGTATGCCCTGTGAATTCCGGTATTTTCAACCTGATCTTTTCGCCTTCCCGCATATAGTCCAGGGGGTTCATATCGGGTACCGAATAGATCTTTTTGATCTTTTTGCCCAAATTCAGCTCTACGTTCGTATTGTAAATCGGAACCAGGTCTTCGATCACCTGGACACTTCCTCTTTGGATGGGCGCCGCATACAACAGGTGCACCACATATCGTCGATGTTCCGGCTGATGCAGCAGGTTCATACGTCCCAAACTCGGAAGGTCCGCACTCACCATAGGCTCAATATCCAACGCCCGGAATGCTTCCATAAAAAGCTCTCTGTGAACCCGCGCGCCATGCTCAAAATACATGCGGTCCAATTCGTGGGCGATGTAGATGTTTTTCCCGACCTTTACCACACCGGGGTGCCCGGCATCCTCCAATTTATAGGGTGTATTGGCATGCGAAGTGAAGTGTTCCCAGGTCCGGCTGAAATAGGGTTCGCGGATGGTGGCAATTACTTTCGAATCCTCAGCGGCTTTCACCCGTATGGCCGGCCGGTAATTCAAAAACGGCGATGCGACCAAGTCTTCCGAGGTCGGGCGGGCTACGTACAGATAGTCCTTGTCGTAATTTGCTTCTCCCAAATATTTCACGCCGAGATCAAGCTGAAATCTCTGCTTTTTTCCATCGAAAGCACCTTTACCCATAACCAGCAACTTGCCGCCATCTGCCTGGAAGGCGCTCAATCTTCCAGCTTCTTCATCCGACAACTGCACATTTCCCGGAATAATAATTACTTGCAGTTTCGACCAGTCTTTCAAATTGTTGGCAACCACAAAATTGATTTGATTTTCCAGCAACATCCTGGCGGTGCCCTCATCATGGGCTTGACTCTGTGTAAACCAGGTGCCCACTACGGCCTCATGATCTGCCCCTACCCCGTAGTCCTCAATTTTTTCGACATAATCAAAAGCATAACCGATATTGCGGTAGGTGGCCATTTCCAACTCGCCCGATGGATGCAACTGGTCCCCAAAATTGGCTCCAGCACCAAAAGCCACCATGGCTGCAGCTTCATACCAGATGGCGTCGCGGTGTTTAAAGCCGCCGAATTCTCCCCAGGCTTTGTGGAATTTTCCACTCATGGCTACAATAGGTTTGTCTGTATTTGCAAAGTACTTGGACCGGTACGGGAAAATATCATATCCTCCCCAGGCTGTTGGCAGATCTTCCAGATCCAACTTGGTATTATAAGCATATAATTGATGGTCGAACGCATTGCGATAAGCCAGATGGGTCGTCCAGTTATAAAACACCGAACCGTGGGGTTTGTGCTTTAAAATCAGCTCGCGGGTTTCCTTCAGGAACTTCTTCGTCTTCTCGACGTGGTAGGCATTGGCCGCATGATTATCCTCCCAGTTGATGCCCCTGGCTTTCATATCGTTCTTGCTCCACGCATTATAATTGGGACTGCCCAACGGAATGATATCGTACCATATCCCATCCAGATCATAGTTTTTTACCAACTCCTCGGTTTGTTTCAGGATAAGATCCAGATACGGACCTTCCGGAAAAAGTACCGGCCAGCCCCAGGGCATAGGGTCCGACGGGCTGGCTTTGGATTTCATCTCGGTGTAGCGGTCTTTCCCGTTCCTATCTTTGAATATCCAATCCGGGTGGTCCTCCGCATCCTTCACCGACCAGCCGACAGTATAATAGGCCTGAACTCTAACGCCGATCTCATGACAGGCTTCTATCTGTTGACCCAATAAATCAAAATCCAGATTCGGATGCCGGTGACCAACTTTAGTAGGATAGTACGACCAGCCGTGATGCCCTTTGGCGAAGATATTGATCGAATTGACATTACCTGCTTTGAGGGCTTCCTGAAACTGCTTTTTATCGAACTTGCTCCCTATTTCGCGAAGAGCCTCTGAAGTATGAAAATCGAGGTGAATTTGCCTGGAGCCCTCGACGCTCCGAAATTCCGGGACGTCCTGAGCCTGAATACCAATCGCACTTAACAGCGCGCAGATCGTCAGGACAGATTCGAACAATTTGTTTTTAAGTGTTCCCATTTGCTATTCTTTTTTATAATCTTGAATTTCCTGTTGAGGATCTAATCTGCCCGTTCTTCCGGACTCGCGTGAGCCTCCGGGACAACCGGGCTGAGCTGACCGTCTTTTTCGATGATCAGGATGGTATCGATATCATCCGGCGTTACTCCCGAAAGATCGATCCGGAGGTGGCCATCCACAGTAAAGGGTACTGAGGCACCGCTTTTGAATAATTTCACGCCTGTGACCTGTCCCATGACCGGCACATCCAGTTGGGTGACTCCGGGGTCATCGAGTATATGCAGATAGGTCTTGCCCCCCTCTTTTCCCTGGGTCATGACCCCCCATATTTGTTCGGCCATCGGACCTCCCCTGGTCTTAAAGATCGTTTCACCATACGCCCTGTTCCATTTTCCAATTTCCTTAAGTCTTTCTATGACTTCTTTCTGGAATTTTCCCGAGGGTGGCGGCCCTATATTCAATAAAAGATTGCCATTGATGCCCGCGGCCCTCACGAGATAGTGAACCAGTTGCTTCACACTCTTAAAATCGGAGTCTTCTTCATTATATCCCCAGTGTTTATTCATGGTATCGGCCGACTCAAGCGGGTATTTCGATACCGTTTTGGTATTGGCTTCGTATGTATCATGGCCCGGAAGGGACCGCTCAAACACCTGGTAATCTTCCCCATACTGAGGAACGCTAAACCGGTTATTGCCAATCATGGAATGCGGAAGATTTTTGTGGATTAAATCATAGGTTTCCTTCATTCTCCAGTCAACCCCTTCTTTGATATCCCAAACACCGTCAAACCACCAACTGGAAACCGGACCATATTCGCCGCTGATCAACTCTGCCACCTGGGCATTCATATAGTCGATGTATTTATCAAAATCCCCCTTGTCTTCTCTTCCGGTGTGCTGGCCTGTTCCCCCTCTCGGGAAAAAATCGGGATGATGCCAGTCGAGATGCGAATGATACAACCCAAACGCAATGCCCTGCCTCTGACATTCTTCCGCGAGCATTTTTATAACATCTTTTTTATAGGGTGTCCGGTCCATAATATTCCAGTCGCCCAATTTCGTGTCCCACATGGCAAATCCATCGTGGTGCTTCGAAGTAATCACTATATATTTCATGCCGGCTTCTTTGGCCAGACCTACCCATTCTTTCGGGTCAAACCGAATCGGATTAAAACGATCGGCCAATTTTTCATAATCATCAATTTTCCACTTCCGGATTTCCATTTCCCATTCGTGTTTTTTCTCTACGCTGTACACGCCCCAGTGTATAAACATGCCAAACGTGGCATCTCGATACCATTCGTAAGCTGCTCCGGAGGCGCGGATGGTATCCCCGTTGATTTGCGGATCCAGTCCGTAGGACTCATATCCCTTTAAATAATATGGGACATCTTCTTTCTGAGTATATGGCTCCTTCCGGGAGCATGAATTGCTCAGGCAAAAAATCAAACCTATGATCCCAAACTGTGCGAGTTTTAATTTCATGATCTATTAATTTATTCAGTGTTAAATCAAGCCTGGTTTATCCGGTCCAAACCTCGTTCTTTTTATCCCTGACTGCGTTAAAAAATATTCATATGACGCTCGCAGAGCGGGACAGGTTATACTCATATTTTTATAGCCTTGTCAGGAACAAACATTACCGCGGCTTAACTGAAACATCACACATGATTCGACACTGGTGTCGGTGTAAAAAATCCTGTGCCCCGCATTTCATTATTGCCTGAAACCGCATGGTGTTCTAAGCGGTTTTTCCGCTATAAACAATGTAAAATCCTGGCCCTCAACCTCTTCTTATAGTTCCTCAAAATCCCTAAATACTTCAAGGATGAAATTATCGTCATTTTGCGAAGCAATAAATGTCCAATTGCGTCATTTTTGTGTATATTTTTACAGAATGGAAATGCGGATATCAAATAGGGCCCTGGCAGATCCGATATTTTCACAAAATGCGCAAACGCGCAGCAGTTTGGGCGGCAAAAAAATCGTTTTCCCGGGATGATGTTCCGGGCTCCGGTCAGGTCATTTAAAAAAATCCGTAACGATCCCCGTACTGATCCGAAAAATTTGCTAATCCCCCGAAAAGTTTGATTTTGGCGCCCATTCTTTTTCGTTCTTTTTCCATGGGCGAGCAAAGAAAAAGGACTGTGAATTTTCAAACTGAGGAAAAAGCATTAATTAATATCTATTACTCTTTCTTCCCCGTTGAACTTCTTCACCGAAATGTATCTGGCATCTCCGGGGACAATAATCTTTCTCGACTTTTGAGCTAAAAACGTATGACCGTAGTAAAATTCTTCTTTCCTTTTTTTTCCATCAATTGTCTCAATGACCATGGAGGAATCATCGAAATCCAATGCTATGATGGTATCTGCATCCAGGCTTCCGGGTCCTGAAAAAACCCTTAGAGAATCCGAATTCTGGGTGGCGATCCAAATTGGTCGATTATGGCCAATTATTAATTGCGTCAAACCCTTGGCATCTCCCGGCACATAAAAACCCGATTCGACAATCGGCACCGATCTAAAAGAACCCTGTCCGTCTCCCTCTAAAAGCAGGCCATTGAATGCATCATATCTGCCAATCAATAATTCTGTTCCGTAATCGTTCCCCACCATTAGCAAATCCTGCGCGCCGTCATCGTTATAATCCACAGTCAGCATTCCGTAAATAGGGGCGAATTGTGCTTCAACCGGCATTTCTTTCAGCAAAAAACGTTCATTGCCCACATTCTCAACATAGGATGTCGCCGTATGATTGACCTCCAATTTGAGGACCTCCGGAGGAGGCGGATCCATAATAGTATTCATATCTGCCAGCGCAAATTGTGCATGCGTAGGATACACGCTTCGAAACGAAGGGATCTGCTTCGACATATCCTCCAATCCAAAAACGGGGTATTCGCGATAGGTCCCCATAGAATCCACGATATACGCCGAAGGGATCAAATCGTACTTTCCGTTGACATCAAAATCCCCTGCATAAACTTTGATCGGACGATCCTTATGCGCTCTTAATGAGGTATTCAGACCAAGGTTCCCAAATACATAGTCCGTGTCTCCGTCATTGTCAAAATCTCCGGCCCCGATGCTGTTCCAAAAGCCCGTATACATACTTACTCCTGTTTTTTCAGTAATATTCTCCAACTTTCCCCGGCTATTTTTCAAAAAAACCGGAGGCATCCATTCACCGGCCACTACCAGGTCCACCCAGCCGTCATCATTAAAATCGGTCCAAAGCGCATCGCTGACCAAACCGAACGATTGAAAAAGCCCGGCAGCTTCGGTATCAGCAACAAATTTGAATGTACCGGCATTTGACTCATTTCTTAACAATACACTTTCTGCGGACCTCGGATATTCAAAAGGGACAACCCTTCCGCCTACAAACAGGTCCAGATCTCCATCCCGGTCATAATCGGCTGCCTTCACAGCCAGTCCGCTGAAAAAAAGTGCAGCAGGCAACGCATCGGCATGATGAACAAACGTTCCCCCCTGATTTTCAAAAAATTTATCCCGATACCCTTTGTATCCAAGTCTGAATTCATAACCTCCTCCAACCGTGTACAGATCCGGATCTTCATCGCCGTCCGCATCAAACAGAAGGACGCCAAGCTCTTCCTCCATGTAATTACCATCTTTATAGGTTAAGCTATCCTGTCTAAAAGTTCCATTCGTTTCTTGCATCAAAAATGATCCCTTGTAAAACCTGGATCCTCCCAGGTAAATGTCGTCCAGACGGTCTCCATTTATATCTCCGACCGCAATTCCGGGTCCGTATTGGGAGAGTTTATGCAACAATAACGGTTGAACATTAAAATCGAGGTAGTCCAGTTCTTTGTGGATATGTTCCAGGTTTAATTCGGATGAGATCTCTTTAAATACCGTTTCTTTAAGGTCGCTTTTCCCGGATACCGGTCGATGTGCATTTTGATATTTAAGGGTTAGGATCTGGTTAACACGTACATCCTCCAGCACTTCCTTCTTCCCGCAAGGCCAGTCGACAGCAACCTTACCAATTCCGGAAAACGCTCCGAGACCAAAATGCACGAACGGCTCCATCGTAGAGGCGTAACCTCTGAACGGAGTATATTCCATACTTTGCACCAAACCCGCTCCATATTCAATGGTGACCTTCGCACCATATCCGTCCGGATTGCCTTTGGGCCCTACAAATGCAAATCGAATCCAATTTGATGTTCGCTCCGGATCCTCCGCGATATTATTTTTATAGACCGAGGCCATATCGTTTATATTGTTGATCACATAATCGAGATCGCCGTCATTATCCAAATCGGCATACGCGGCGCCATTCGAAAAGCTTGTTGTCTCAATTCCCCACGCTTCGGAAACCTTTTTGAATGTCAAATCGCCTCGATTTTTAAATGCGTAATTCTTAATCTTTACCGAGGGGGCTTTTGCTAATTTCTCATACATCGGAATACGCGCGGGAGCACGCTCCATAAACTCAAGAAAATCGAGATCCGTAACATCCCTGGGATATCCGTTGGTCACTATGATGTCCCGGTAGCCATCGTTATCAAAATCGGCCAGCAAAGGAGCCCAGGACCAATCCGTTGCCTCAATCCCGGCATACATTCCTATTTCACTAAATACGGGTCGATCCATACCGGGCATTGTCCCGAGGTTTAGCTGAATCGTATTCCTCACGTATTGATGATAATAGTTTAATCGTTCATTATTTATATAGGTGTTGTAATTGTTCGACAATACCATTGTTTTTCGCCTGTAATTGTCTTCCGGCAGCATATCCAGTTCAAAAATATCCGGCCTCCCATCGTTGTTAAGATCCGCAATATCATTTCCCATAGCTGAAATTGACGTGTGTTTGAAGTAGTCCGCCGCCCTGTCAATGAATGTTCCGTCCCCGTTATTGATGTATAAGAGATCGTTGCTGACAAAATCATTGGACACGAAAATGTCCTTCCACCCGTCATTATTAATATCGACAATGTTTAAACCCAGGCTGTAACCTCCTATGGTTACACCGGCTGCTTTTGAAACATCACGAAAACGGGCATGGCCGCGTGCTTCATCCCATTCATTTCGATAAAGCCGATCCGTTCTCGGTGAGCTTCCATCCAACACCTTTTGCCGGTACATGTTTGGCACACTTTGTTCATGCGCCTGATTGACCGCCAAGAAAAGGTCAAGGTCTCCGTCATTATCGTAGTCAAAAAAGGCGGACATGGTTGTATGGGTGGTATCATTCACCCCATACGCTTCACTCATTTCCTGAAAAACCGGTATGTTCTCAGAGTTTAATCCCCGGTTAATGAAAAGTTTGTTTGTCCTTTTTGAAACCTGTACCTGATTGGAGGCACAGACGTAGATATCCGGCCAGCCGTCTCTGTTTATATCCACCACATTAACCCCGGTCGACCATACGGATTCCGCGGCTACTTTTGCAGTTGAAGTAACATCTTCAAAATTAAAACCGGATTTGTTTAAATACAGCCGATTCCCGACCACACTCCCGGTAAAGTAAATATCCTGTAACCCATTTCTGTCAAAATCGGCGATAGCTACCCCTCCTCCGTTATAAAGGTAATCGACTGTGCTGATGTTGAAGGTGTCGTTTTCAGTAATTGTATTTGAAAAAGCGATACCGGTTTCCTCCGGATCAAGGGCTGTGAACAAGTCACTTTTCATTTCGCATGACAGAACTGCCGACAGGATTAAAGCGCCCTGAAAAAAAACTTTACCTCGAAGATAAACCGCCTTTTGCAATCGTCTTTTCATTCATTTATATTTTTTAGGCCACTGACAATCAAACAAATATGGCCATGCTCGCGTGTGTCCTGAATTTGCTTCGACCACGCCGGTTTCATCCGTTTGTATTTCTTTAGGTTGCTGATGCGCAGAGCAATATAACCATGCTCGTATGAGTGTCCTGAAATTGCTTCGGTCCTACCGGTTTCATCTTTTCAGGGTTTTTAACCGGTATCCGATTCCGCGCTTAATCCGTTTCCTCCAAACATAGTACAGACGCATTTCGCCTTGCTATCAGGACCAATCCCTTTCCCTGAAATATTATTTTTTCCATTCCAGAGACTTCGCCTGTCAGCGAAAGACCGATGATATGATTGAGAGCGACTTCATACCCGTTATTCTTTCCCAGCAACACGGTTCCTCTGCCGGAGCTGTATCGCCCTTCCCTCATGCTCGATTCGGTGAAATTACCACCGGTCAGAATATCGACTTTCCCATCTTTATTAAAGTCGGAGGTCAAAAAAGTTTTCAGATAACTGATCTGACAAATATTGGGGAAAGGCTCAAACCTAAAGCTCCCCGAATTGTTGATAAAAACGCCGGATCTTAGCTCGTTGACCGTTAATTTTCTTGCGGTGGCTACGCGGTCGCCAAGCACCTCCGTGACCGAAGCCTCTGCGTAGGATCTATATGATCGAAATTTGCGTCCGATCAGAGGGATTTGCTGCACCAAATTATCCCTGGTATTGAAAATGGATTCTTTTCCTTGAAAAACTCCGGTCATCACTGGGTCAATACGCCCGTCCCGGTCAAAATCCTCCAGGTATAGATTCAGTGCACCGTTTTCGCTTAATTTCAGTTTTGAGTTCAAGCCCATATTTCCGGCAAGAATGTCCATATCTCCATCTCCTTCATAGTCCGTCAGGCAGACGGTCTGCCATAATCCGGCGCTGTTGGGTATCTTCAGAAGCGTAAACCTTTCCCGGTCCTTAACCAATATTGAGACCTCCATCCATTCGCCGACTGTAATCAGTTCTTTTTTATGATCGCCTGTCAGGTCAGCCCACTGAGCATCTTTAACCATTCCCAATGTGCCTCCATTTGGCAATAAACGGGACACCTCGATCATACCACTCCCTAAATTGTTTTTGAACAACCTGCTTTTCGGAGAAGGACCGTAGACCCCTGAAATCAATCCAGAGCCCATAAAGACATCCGGCCAGCCATCGCTGTCAAAATCATGAATCGCTATGCACGAGCCGGTATTAAACGCTCCTTTGAAAGCTCCGTCGAGTTTTTTAAATCCCCCGGATCCATTGTTCAGATACAATCTGGGGTTTCCAAATGGAGATGCCCTGTCTGCGGACCATTGCTTTCCAACAACCAAAAGGTCCAGATCGTGATCCTTATCAAAATCAAAAAATGCCGCATCAATATCGCTGGAAGACTTTTCAGGGAAGAAAACATCCTGACCGTATTTGGTAAATCTCCCGTTGGTCTGGATGAAAATCCCGCCGGCTTGACGGCTTCCCCCTCCAATATAAAAATCATCCAATCCGTCATTGTTTACATCGCCAATGGCCAGTGCCGGAGCATCATGATCGTTCAGCAGATTTGTAAATGTGCCTTTTTTTGTTTGTCTGCCTATATCGGAAGAATGGTAAAAATCTATACCTATGTCCGCACCATCGAACGTTGTAAAGAGATGCGGTGTCGTTTTAGCCCCTTCCCCGGAGCCAGGTAAGCCGGCGGATCCTGACGTCGAACTTTGTTCCAGTCTGTAGAACTGATTTGCATCAATTTTGTAAACAACGGTATCGCTTCCATCGGGCCATTCGATCCTCATCGAGTCGACCATCGGATGGCGGCCCAATCCGGCATGAATTCGATGGTCCACGCTTGACTTGAATCCGCGGGTTCCAAAAACCTCGAACAACTGACAGTCGCGTCCGCAATACAGCTCGATCTTAGAACCCACAGCCTGTGTGTTGGCGCCTTTGCCGACAAGCTTTATTGAAATGAAATTTCCGGAGGCATCTTTATTGATCCTGTTCTCTTTGATCGTCGCCGGATTATTTAAATTATTCAAGATCAGGTCCAGATCACCGTCATTATCCAGGTCGCTATAGGCGATCCCGTTGGAAATCCGATCCTTTTCCACCCCCCATTCCTTTGAAACATCCTCAAATGTCAGATCCTTAAGATTCTTGTAAAAATAGTTGTCGGAAAATCCATCGGGCATGTGGCCAAACAGGACCGAATCCGCCAGGTTCGGATCGTTTTGTATCCGCCCGCGGTTGATATAGACGAGGTAATCCAGGCTATTGGGTCGTCCCGGAATTCCATTTGAAATAAAAATATCTTTCCATCCGTCGTTATCGAAATCGGCAAGCAGAGGAGCCCAACTCCAATCTGTGGCGTGAATTCCCGCCATCATTCCAATTTCTGAAAAGGTTCCGTTGCCGCGATTAAGCTGGAGCATGTTCCGCTTATATTGAGGCATATAGCCATAGCGCTCTTTCAGCTTGAAAAGCTCTGTCGCACCTTCACCCAATATGCTTTTTTGCATGGACTCCTGCTCGGGAAGCATATCCAGGGTCAAAATATCCACATATCCATCGTTGTTAAAATCCGACAGATCACATCCCATCGATGACAAACTGGTGTAATCAATCATCGACGACAATACTTCCCTGAAGCTGCCATCCTGATTATTGAGGTATAGATAATCATTCTCGATAAAGTCGTTCGCAATAAAGATATCCGTATACCCGTCTTTGTTCATATCGCTCAACCCGATGCCAAGCCCATAGCCCAATCGGGACATATATATCCCGGATTCGGCAGAAACATCTACAAATACATTATTATCATTTCTGTATATCCTGTCCCCGGCGCGCACATCCCTATTCAGCCGGACCTTGGCGCTGTCGAAAAACTGGTCCGAATGTACCGAATGATTGAGAAGATACATATCCAGATCGTGATCATGATCCATGTCAAAAAAAGCAGCTTGTGTAGAAAATCCCCGAAAATCAAGATTGTATTTCTCGGATTCTTCCTCAAACGTCAAATCGCCCCGGTTGATATAGAGCTCATTCCTGCCTTTCACTCCCTGATAATCGCCAAGACGACATAAATATATATCCAGGAAACCGTCTCCGTTAACATCGGCCATGGTCACTCCGGATTTCCAAAGCCCCGGGGATTTTACACCCGCCCGATCGGATATATCCTTAAATTTCAAGTCTCCCAGATTCAGGAAAAGTGCATTATCACCTTCGTTTGAAACAAGATATACATCGCTCAGTCCATCATTATTGATATCCCCCACTGCGACTCCACCGCCATCGTAGTAATACAGGTACTTGATAATATTGAAATCTTCGGAAAACCTTAATTCATTGCTAAATTCCAATCCTGTTTCTTCCGGGCCGAGATCTATAAAAAGTGTTGAACGCTCAGACGGCTCACAAGAAGTGTTGAAAACGCCTGTTAGAACAGCTATAAAATAAATGTGATAAATTTTATACACGCACTTGGTAATAAGTTATAAAAGCGATCTTATCACGTCATTCTATGTTTTCACTTATTTCTTTCTTTTGGAGTTAATTACTATCTCGACCTCATCTCCTTTTACCAGGTGTACTTCGGAAAATACCAAATTGATTTTTCCGCCGGAAATCTCGGTCCGGATCTTCTCCTGCTTTCCATTTACTTTAAGCTTTACCGCCTTCTTATCTTGTTGTTTTTCAATGCCCAGTGAGATTTTATTTAACTTAAGTTTCCCATAAGTCAACAAAAGTGAATTTCTCTGTACGCCTTCTTCCCTGGTTTGTGAAAAACTCCCCCATCCTTCCGCCGTTACGAAAGCAGCTCTGAAGTTTTCCGGTTGTAATTTCGGATCAAACCCAATGGCTCCTTTTGGTCCGTGATACTCAAATCCGCAAGCTGCTAAAAAAACGCCATAGCTCGCCATGGCTCTGGCATAATGGTCGCTGCACTCAATCTCATTATATGGATTCCTCCTCAAAGGATGATAACGGTCGTGAATTGACCGGGTCAAGACTAAGCTTTTGTCGATCAGGTCGCCGCCTTCCCACATCATATGGCTCGCTACCTGGTATTCAAAGCCCGACATGCATTCATTGAAATAACCGTACTGCCAATGCTTCTCCCAGTCTTCCTTTCTGCCTCCGTTGGGCCAGGTACACATGACCAAACCGGCTTCTCCGTCCAATGCATAGGGCCTTCCGGCCAGGTTTACCGGAAGCGATGATCGATAGGGTCCCATATCCGGAACAAAATTGTGCTTCCAGAGTGCACGAAGTGATTTCCTATTCATTTCCCCATTAAAGAGCCTTCCCAAGCCCACCTGAAATGCCCAACTTTGACCGAAAACCTGGTCGATATAACACCCGTTTCCGATACCGATGGCTTTATCGTGTTTCGGATCTTCGTTTTGGACAAAATAGCCATATGCCTGATTGAAGAGCTTTTCAATATTTTGTTGTCCCTTTTCGAGAATCGTACGGCATGTTTTGGCAAAGGCATCGTCGTTCATTTCTTTTGCCATTTCATAGCCGCAGGCCAGAGCGCTCAGGTACAGGCCGGTAATCACCGGTATGTTGCCGTACCATTCCGCATCCAGGGTATTGTGTTGTTCTCCGAAGATCATACCGTTTGCTTCTCCGTCTTCCTTATCCATTGCAATCAGATAGCTAAGCGCCAGTCGGATATGCTCCCAGTTTTTTTTCAGGTATTCATCATCCTTACTCATTTGATGATCCCGGTAAGCCCTCATAATGATTCCGGCCTGACCGTCGGCAGCATCCCTGTTGGCCAGTCCGGCCCTGAAATCAATTTTTCCACTTTGCTTATCGATGACTGCAAAGTCGGTCTGCTCACGAAGGTTGCGCTCGATTTCGGGAAAGATCCGCCCCAATGCCTGGGCATAGTGCCAAACGTGTGTGCAGGTCCCCGGACAGCAGCCGACGCCTTCCCAGGCCCAAAACCGCCCGTCCTCCAGGCGATAGCAGGTTTCCGTTGCCAGCGTAGAGGTGTTTACAAATGTTCTGTTCAGGAACCAATGGGGCAAAGAAGCATCTTCATAAAAAGTCTTTCGCCATTGTAATGTATGCTCGTGCAGGTATTCAAATTTGGAGGCCAGATCCATCGCTACAGCTGCAGCGTCCGTATACATAGTTCGGTAATGCCGCCCTCTGAAGGAATTACTTAAATCGCGCCATTCGCTCGGATATAAATTCGGGAAGTACCAGGCGACTATAAATTCGACGGTAGATTCGCCTCCCGCTTCAATTTCGACGGTCTTGGTCAATCTTCCGATACTTTTATGATTGAATGCGGAAGTATATTCGGTTTCGCCGTTTGATCCAAGATCTGCCATCTGCCCGTTGCCAAGATCATACCCGCACGCAGCACCGGCGTTTCGAAGCAGCAAAGCCATGCTTCCGTAATCTCTTTGAAGTTCCGGATCATTAACCTGGCTTTTATTTTCCGCCAGTTCTGCCGGCGTATCAAAGGCAATAATGGCATCTCCATCCCTCCTCATCAGCTTATTCCTGATGATCGTTTTTAGCGGATCACCTGTGGCTATCTGGGAAGCGTTTTCCATCCAGCCTTCCAGCTTACAGGTCACTTTACGCGCGGTGGTATTTTTGATCGTATAACGGATCACCGTGGCCGGATAGCTTGAGGATTCCCATTCCAAAGGTATAAACGGCGAGTAGGCCGTCATGTCAATTTCAACCGGGAAACCGGACTCCCTGTAACGCACTTCTCCTATCGGATATTGACCTTTGAACGTTATGTCTCTGAAGCCCGTGTAATCCAACATCTTTTCCTTTGTTTGTCCACGATCTTGAACAACAATTTTAAAGCCCTGATCAAACGGGGAAGCCGGATCGATCGGAACTACATAGTTACTGCCATCTCTTGCCCGGATGCGACGTCCTTTGACCCGAATCGTCTTATCAATAACTCCGTTGTGTTGCTTATTAAATATTTTCCACAACCACAGTTTACCGTCACCTCCGAGGTACACCTGTCCGGCCGTAATACCGCCAACAGGCATACCGATGTACGCAAGTTCTTTTCCGGAATAAATTTCAGGCGCTCCTCTTTTATAGAGTGATTTGACCCATTCCGGGTCCAGTCCCTTATCTTCGGGTACTGCATAACCGTCCGTATGGCGGTCCGTGGTATTTCCCAGTGCGGAGACTCCGGATACCAGACCTCCGGTCATGAGTCCCAGGAATTTCATAAAGTCTCTTCGGACAATAGGTGTTTGTTGGGGCGCTTTGGAATAGGTGTTCCCCGCTTCATCGTTGCAGCAACAGGCTGAGCCGCTGCAATCTTCATTTGGATGCGCCGTGTCTTTCATCTCTTCTTCTCTCATCTGTTTATTTTTTTAGTTTGCTGACACACAGCGCAATATGATCGTGCTCGTATGTGTCCTGAGTTTGCTCCGGTCTTACCGGTTTCATTTTTAAAAAATTAGGGCATTCCTGCTTGTTTTGATTTATCGCTTCACCGGAAATCATTTTTCGGGTAATTTATATGTAAACGAATACTTTGCCGAATTGATATGTTCGTTTCTGCACAACCGGCAAATTCGAATCGGACAAAGCGGGGCCGTAAAGATTTTTTTGTATATGAAAAATCACCGGAGGGAAGCTTCCCTCCGGTGATTATATTTTGAAACTTAAGATTCAGATTCACCAACCCGGATTTTGTGAAATATTTGGATTTTTATCTCTGACATCCTGAGGCACAGGCCACAAATAACTTCTGGATGCATCAAATACGATCGGTTCCGCCACAACCTTTTTAGCTGTCCAATCCCCCATTCGATTGGTGTAGTCGTCTATGTCCTCATTAATTCCGTACAGGACGCCATCCGGAGGATTCATTGCATTTTCTGCTTCTTTCCATCGCAAAAGATCAAAATAACGTTTCTCTTCATTTACCAATTCAACCCTTCGTTCATGACGGATCTTTTCTCTCATAGCAGCCTGATCACCCTGAAGATGATCAATACTTGGTAATTCAGCCCGCACTCTAAGTTGATCAATTGCCCAGGATATTGAGTCGTTCGACGGCTCAACTTCATTTAAGGATTCGGCAAATAACAACAAAGCATCTGCATAGCGGTAAATAATCCAATTTGTATAGCTCCATCTGTTGGTGGATTCCAGATCGACGTGCTTTATGCACCAGTAGCCACTGCGGCCTCCACCGCCTTCTCCTCCGATTGCTTCCGGCATCCCGTTGTCCGGATGGGAGTCAAAAGGTCTTACACCGCCTCCCACGATAATCACATCCTGTCCGGGCAACAGGAACCAATTGTTCAGTCGCTTATCGCGATTGGCCCACGGATCGGTAACATCATAAAGAGGCGATTCTTTGATGGATTGTCCATCCGAAGATTCATAGGTATCCACAAGGCTTCTGGGAGCGCTGAAACTGGCCCATCCTCCGCCTCTCATACCGACTCCGCCCGGCAGTCCTAAAATATCAATAAAGTTGGTGATTTCTTCTTCTGCATACTGCCTGGATAGTATGGTCTCATCATCCTGATTATTGGTTCTGGAAAGGAAGAGGGAAACCAGGTCCGGATGTAAGGAATAACGGTTTTTCTTGATCAATTTACCAACAGTATTAGCCGCTTCTTTCCAAAGCTGTTCCTTGGATTTACTGCTTATGCTTCTATTGTGGTATTGATCCATACTCGCCATCCACATGAGTACTTCTGTCTTGAGCATTAAAGCGGCATCCTGACTTATCCTTCCGGACTTCAGGTGCTCATCCGGCAAATATTCAATGGCCAGATCGACATTTTGCACAATATATTCGAATACATCCTTCTGAGGACTTCTTTCCAGCTCCCTTGACTCTTCGATCGTTATTAACTCGGTCACAAGCGGCAGATCTCCCCAAAACCTGGACATCCTGAAATACTTCATTGCAAGAATAAACCGGGCCTGGCCTTCAAAATTCTTTGCATTAGCCTCGTTCTCAAATTTTATGGTCTTCATATTCTCAAGATAATTTAAGATCTGACGTACATTGTCATACCTCCATTCCGACCACTTGTGTCCTCCGGCAACATAGCCTGCCTGAATATGCCGTACCGCAGGAGATATGGATCCCTGTTTGATCTGTCCCAAGCCACCTTCTCCCCACGCATTTGTCATAATGGCGTTGTCGCTGTAACACTCCGTCCACCAGCGTCTCGCGTTCGGCAGATAATTGTAAAGCTGATTTATTGCTACTTCAGCATCGTATTCTGTGTTCCAAAATGTGGTTTCACTAGGCGCGTGCAGCGGAGGCCGCTCAAGGAAATCTTCATTGCAGCTAATGAAAAAAAATAAGCTGATTATTATTAAAACTATATTCTTCATGTCTTTAAAATTTTAGTTGTAAACCTAAGGTAGCGGTTCTGGGTAGCGGATAGTTTCCCCCTTCGGGATCAAATCCATCGTAGTTGGAAAATATGGCCAGATTTTGCCCGCTTAGGTAGACTCTTAAGTAGTCAATACCCCACCTGTCCAATATTGTATTTGGAAGGGTATACCCAAGTTGAATCCCCTGAATTTTCAGATAGCTTGCCCGTCGTAGCCAAAAATCCGATGTCTGCGTATCGTTGGCTACCATATTGGTAGTTATCCTCGGGAAAGCCGCATCCTTGTTGTCTTCTCTCCAATTATCCAGGTGCATTGGTCTCAAATTATTCGAAATAAAGAACGGCCAGCCTTCGTATCCCTGTATGTACCTTCTGTTATTGGCTACACCATATATATTTGCAGAAAAATCAAAGTTTTTGTAACTGGCGGTAAGATTGAAACCATAACGCACCGGAAAAGAATCGTCAAGGACAACACGGTCGTCACCGTCAATTACCCCATCTGCTTCATCAGGAATGCCATCATTGTCTGTATCTACCGTCAATTGATCTTTGTATTTAATATTTCCGGGCAATACATTGGATTGACTGGCTGAATTATCAATATCTTCCTGACTTTGGAATAAACCATCGGATTCCAATCCGTAAAAAGCCTCGTACCGCGATCCGACTTCCGTATATCTGTCATCTTCGATAAAAAACTGCGGACCATCCTTCAGGTCCGTAACCTTATTTTGGGAATAACTTGCGTTGGCGTCTATGGTCAACCGAAGTCCTCCCTGTGAAAGATACGTATAGCTCACCAATCCTTCGATACCCTTGCTGTCCATCTTCAATCCGTTTATTACCGGAGGATCCAATCCATACTCAAACGGAACATTCGGATCGTTATACAGAATGTCTTCACGAGTATTGATGAAATATTCCAGCGTAAAATTCAACCGATCTTCGAATAAACCCATATCCAGGCCTACATTTCTCATAATGGCCTTTTCCCAGGTGATCTCCGGATCAAAAGAAGAATTGCTGAACGCCCCGGGTACCACCGATCCGTCAAAAGCATATGCTTTTGCGGAATAGGTGAGTATGTTTCTCGTCTCATATCGGCCTACCTTTGCCGCGTCTCCCAACGTGCCGTAGGAGGCCCTAAACTTAAAATTCGAAATGGTAGCGGAACCTGCGAGAAAATTCTCTCTGGCGATATTCCAACCTGCGGAAACCGAAGGGAACCAGCCCCACCTGTATCCATCGCTAAATCTGGAAGATCCGTCACCTCTTATGTTCGCTTCAATCAGGTATTTTTCTTTATAATCATAATTGATCCTCCCGAATACAGAGCTAATGGCATCGTGACCATCCGGGTTGTTTCCGTTGTTCGAATTACTCGATCCATTATCTTTTATTCCGGCGCCAATATCCAACACATAGATGCCTTCAAAACCGGGATCTTTCCTGGAGGCCCAGAACCACCTGTTTTTATTCAGTTCCCGATTCGCGCCCAATAAAAACGTAAAGTTATGCGTTTGATCCAGCGACAAGGTATAATCGGTCGTTAATTGCAATATCGAAGATTCCCTGTATCGCTGGCTATTGTATATGGTCATATTGGCCAGCACGTCCTGGCTATATATTGTGCCATCCGGATTGTACAAGGTAATCGGTTTTGTATAATTGTGCTCGTATAAGTCAAAGGTTCTCAAGGAATACAATGGAATAATCCTCCAATTCTTCAAAGGGGTGATATTTGCGCTAAATATCGCCAAGGCCTCCTTGTATTCGTCCAAATCCCGACCTCCTTGTTCAATACGTGCTTTTGGGTTACCTCCCGGAATACCTCCCGGGCCAAAATGAGTTCCATCTTCATTATAAATGGGTATAATAGGGGCAATTCGGGTCGCTAATGTCAGGTTCACCTGACCGCCCTGAGGTTCTTCGATACGGGTTTGAGTGTATTGCACATTTGCCCGGAGCGATAACCACTTTGTGGCATTAAACGTAATGTCGGGTTTTAGTATAAACCTTTTGTAATCATTCTTCGGCAAGGCGCCCGATTGCGTATCAAAGGATGTCGAGAAGTTATATTCAAATTCGTCTTTTTTCCCCGACAAGGTCAAATGGTTGGTGCTTATAATCTGGTTTTTCTCAAACATTTCCTTGTACCACACGTGATCAGGAAGCTCTCCATTCCTGAGCTTATCAAAATCCTCATCGGTATATTCGGGACTTGCGCCTTCATTGACCCTGGCAATATTATAACTTTCCATAAAATCCTTAGCACCGACAAAATCAATGAAATGAAGCGGATTTTGAATTCCGATATTTGAGGTCAGAGAAACTTGTAATCCTTTTGACTTATTACCTTCTTTTGTCGTGATGAGAAGCACACCATTGGCCGCCCTTGAACCGTAAATTGCAGCGGAGGCTGCATCTTTCAATACCGAAACAGATTTTATATCGTTTGGATTCAAGGTGTATATGTTACCGGGAACACCATCGATGATCACCAAAACGTCCGAGCTTTCGCCAATAGTGGACGTTCCTCGTATGTTTATCTCCGCTCCGCTTCCGGGCGCGCCCGAATTATTTGTCACGTTTAATCCCGGAGTTTTACCCTGTAAAAGCTCCTGGACATTTGCCACAGGTCTGGATTCCATCACTTCGGAATCGACCGTCCCCACAGCGCCGGTCAGATTCACTTTTTTCTGTGTACCATAACCGACTACGACCAGTTCTTCCAATGCCGTTATATCGGGGACCATCTGCACGTCGATCACCGATTGATTCCCCACAGCAATTTTTTCCGCAACATACCCCACCGAACTGAACACAAGGACTGCATGCTCATTGTTGACTTCAACGGAATACACTCCGTCGATATCGGTTACGGAGCCGGTCGTCGTACCCTCAACGACCACATTTACACCGGGCAATCCTTCGCCGTCTTCGGACGAGATCACTTTACCGGTAATCGTCCTTCCCTGAATAATTACCTCGATTTTGGGAACTTCATTAATTTCACGCCGATCAACATTGATGTAATTATTAACCTGCCGAAACTTTAATTTAGCCTCTCTTGAAACCTCCATGAGCAAATCCGCAACAGATATGTTTTTCTGTTTCAGATTGATCTTAACTTGCCTTTCTATAGCCGCATAATCGTAGGCAAACTTAAATCGTGTCTGTTTTTCAATATCATCAAACACTTCCAACAATCCTGCATCTTCATGCGAAACGCTAAGAAATACCTCGCGAATACTTGTTACTTCCTGACCTCTTAGATCCGAAGCAATAAGTAACGTAATGAAGAAAAACTGAATTGTTATTCCATATAGAATAAATTTTGACATTTCAGTAATTAGCTGAAGTACTTTTAATTTCATAATTTTGAAGTATTAAGTGTTAAACATTTAATAATGATGGTTTAGGGAGAGAAGATGCTTCCAACATTTCGGCTTTCCCTAAGCCATTAATCCGGTTGTAGTTTTTCATGTACTATTCATATCGTTCTTTTTAGTTAAAATAAATTTTTACAAGTTCGTTATCAATCTCGTAAGTAAAGTGCTCTGAAAACCGCATGCTTTCCAAAATGACCTCCAGGTATTCGTCCTGATATTCTCCGGAATAATCCCACTTTTGATTTGAATAGTTCGCCAATTCGAATTTGACACCGTACCACCTGCTCAATTTGGCAATTACTTCTTCAAGCGTATTATTTCTGAAATACAGTGTCCCATTCTTCCAGCCAAATTTTTCTTTGAAATCGATTTGTTCGATTATTCCGCTTTGATCGCTTTTATTGAATCTAAATCCCTGCCCCGGTTCGAGAAAAAAATCATTGAAATTGTTTTTATCCGAAGGGGCTATGACCTTGATTTTTCCCTCCAATAAAGCGATATCAATATTGTCTTCAGCCGGGAAAGCCTTTACATTAAATTCGGTCCCAAGTACTTGGGTCGCAACATTTCCGGACCGTACAATAAAAGGCCGGCGCGCTTCCCTCTTAATTTTGAAAAAAGCCTCTCCCGACAACTCCACCTCCCTTACGGAATCATTTTGCTCAAATTTATAAGAAATGGTACTTTCGGAATTCAGGACCACACTTGAACCGTCCGGTAGGCGGATGGTTGATTTTACACCACTCGGATTCGATTTAATATTGGTTTTTTTCTCAACAACCTGAATGGAATCCACTTTGGTTCCGGACTCCCGAAAGATCAAAAAAGCGAACGTCGCCATGAATAAGAGTACAGCCGCGGCTCTGATAATAAAGCCGATTCCGAAGCTTTTTTTAATCAGGGAACGTTCGGAATTGTACTTTCTCCAAATACGCTCACCTGCTTCTTCCCTGTTAATATATGTTTTCGGATTAGGTTTGGTCCGCCATGCCATTTGAATGAGCTCAAACTGTCCGGCATTTTTTTCGTTAGAATCCCTCCACGCTTCAACGGTCTTTCGCTGTTCTTTCGTCGCCTGATTTGTAAAATATATACTTAAGAGTTGGTCGATATCCATTTAATTCCGAATTATACTTCTATGACGGTATAGTTTCGCCTTACCCTTAGTGGAAGAAATCTTTTCCTGTTTTTTTTGCAAATAGATTACGGGCGCTTACCATCCGGTGCACAGATAAGCTGAATGATCCACGATTTATCAAATGAAGGTCAATCCCCAACTTTCCTCCGGATATGGCGCATACCTTAGTTTAAGCGGGCAAAGTTTTTGACGATGCGCTCTATAAAATCGAAGTGAGCGCTGGCGGAACTTACAGGGAGTTTTTGAAATTAAATTTCCTTGTCGTGGTTTGTAGCGAAGCATCGTAATCCGTTATGGCCGTCCTGAGCGTCTTTAATGCGATCCGCATATGAGATTCCACAGTTTTTTGAGAAATTTTTAATAAGGACGAAATCTCGGCATAGCTGAGCAGTTCATCGCGCGACAAAGAAAAAATAACTTTTCTTTTAGGTGGAAAGCTTTCCACAATTTTATTTACATAGTTTTCAAATTCATTTGATTCGATTAAAGAAGAAGGAGAGGATTCTTCCGGAAACTGATAATCCTCAATATTCTCCATCAAAGTGATATGACGGTTCTTTTTATGGCTGGATACATAATCGATGGATATGTTCCGGGTCATTCTGTACAAATAAGATTTGACACTTTCAATGGTCAGGATATCCTTACCCATTTTCAGGAATTTGAGAAACACCTCTTCCACAACGTCTTCGGCATTCTCATGAGACTTGACAAAATAAATCGAGAAATTAATTAACCTGGAATAATACCGATCAAAAAAAACTTTAAAAGCGCGTTGATTGTTCTGATCAATAATTTCTTTTAACAAGTCCCTGTCCTTTAACAAAGCTAACTCCATCTGATTACTAGATATCTTGCTGTCATGTTTCAAAGTACACAAAAAAGATTTAAAGCAAGTAGGACATCCAAAATACGGACTATAAATCTTAAATCCTCAAATCAATAAATATAATGACAAATTTACCAAAAAAATTACAACCGGTGCCAGACCTTGACTTTGTCAGGTCCAAATTTTTTCAATTGAGCGATCATCCCATCATATGCTTCAATAGAAGCTGCCATCACTGCAAAATCAATATCTTTAGTACCAAGACATGGAATCCATGAGATAATTATACAAATTGTTTCGCTCAAGTGACTTAAACCAAGGTTTTGATGTCATTCCCAAATTAGACTCTATACAATACCGTTTTTCAACAATTCCAACGCAATAGCGCTGACACCGATTAAATAATAAGGTGTTTTATTAGCGCTCAATACTTCATCAATAAATGACAAATTAATTATATCAACGTCAACTTGATGGTTTTAAAGTATTTTGCTAATAAGAAGATAGAAAATAGTATAATTTATTGCTTGAATAGCAGGCACTCCCGGCGCATATTACATATGGATTCGAAGTAAAACACTCCTTTTGGCATCAGATCGAAATCCTTTGAGGTCGAACAGCACTTCACCCATTCCACTGATTATGTAATAACCGGCAGAAGAATTAAAAAAAAATCGACCAAGACTACGATTGATAAAAAGTATTACATGCGCTTCGCAATATCATTTGAAAATGATCCGGAGCGCACTGTTACCCGGTATCACTATTAAGAAATCAATAAGCTCAGGAGGCATCTGCCATACCTGGGACATTGTGAGTTTTAATTAAAAAGAAATACTATGATTATTTATGGATGGAGATCAGCTCATGTAAGGACGACACAATCAAAAACGGCGACTTGTCCTCATTGCGGTACCAGAGGTTCGATAATTACAAGCATTTTCAGCAGATATGCTCACATTTTTTGGATACCTCTGTTTCCATTTGGCAAAACAGGCGCTTCCCAGTGCCAACATTGTCATAACGCCATGAAAGTAAATGAAATGCCTGAAGAGATAAAAAGGGAATACCGCGATCTGAAAAGCGAAGCGAGGACGCCGATTTGGCAATTTTCGGGTCTGGTACTGATCGTCATGTTTGTCACCTGGATGAATTTTACAAATAAAGAAAATGAAAAAACAGAACTCGAATATATTTCAAGTCCTTTGAAAGGAGATATCTATGAGTATGAAACGGAAAGTAGTAATTATTCTACTTTAAAAGTAGTTGAGGTAACCGATGATAGCATATTCGTCGCACCGAATGAATATGAAACTACTAAAATGGCCGGAGTATATGAAATAGACGAAGACGCCAATTACCCTGACGTGCAATACGGGCTCTCCAGAGCCGAAGTAAAAAATATGTATGACGACGGCGTGATATATGATGTGAAGCGAAAATAATGGTCCGGACTATCCGGAACAAGGTTGCTGTTGAACCGCAACCGGATTTATTCTATTTGATATCAAAATAAAATTTTGAGCTGCGGGTTGTCCAAAAAAAAATTTCTTAAGGAAAACGGTTTGGAATAAAAAATATTCATTTGTAAACACCCCCATTATCGATACATAGTTTTTAGCAATATCATTTCTAAAAAATTATTATATTTTCATACATATATAAATATTATTGA
>JAKSDO010000112.1 GCA_022360055.1 Cytophagales bacterium
AAATATAATAATAAAAAAACGTTTGCAATTGAGTAGATGATTAAAATCTTTCGTCTATTTTTGGACAAAATTTTTACGATCATGAAGAAGTATCTTTTCAGCTTATTTTTTGTTGCCCCATTTGTTTGTTGGAGTCAGAATTACACCAAACCGGAACAGACCGACAAGGCCAGGTTTGAAAATCAGGAGTTTTACGAGGTAAAAAACTATACGAAAAAGAAAATAAAAGCTCAAAGACCCAAAAATATAATTTTCCTTATTGGAGATGGAATGGGCACTTCGCAGGTTTATGCGGGTTTGGTTGCAAATAAAGGTGACCTGTATATTTGCACAATGCCTGTTTCAGGGTTTAGTAAAACCAATTCTTCAGATAAGTTTATAACTGATTCGGCTGCCGGCGCCACGGCGTTTTCCATTGGAGAGAAAACATACAATGGTGCAATCGGTGTAGATAAAAATGGAGTTCCGAAACAGACGATCCTTGAAATGGCCGAAGCAAAAGGATTAGGAACCGGGCTGATTTCTACTTGTGCGATTACGCATGCAACACCGGCATCCTTTATTGCCCATCAACAAAATCGAGGTATGCAGGAAGAAATTGCTGCGGATTTCCTCAAAACAGATATCGATGTATTTATTGGTGGAGGCAGAAAGTATTTTAATCAAAGAAAGGATGGAAGAGATCTTCTTAGAGAATTAGAGGCAAAGGATTATGATGTAATCGCATCAATTGATTCTTTGAGGTTTTCAAAAGGCGATAAGGTAGCCGGGCTGATTGCCGAGGAGCACCCTGAACCGATGATCCTGGGACGAGGAGATATGCTTGTGCGCGCATCTCGATTTGGAATGGATAAACTTAAGAAGAACAAAACCGGATTCTTTCTTATGATTGAGGGCTCACAAATTGATTGGGGAGGCCACGACAACAATGTCCCTTATATTACTACGGAAATGCTTGATTTTGATAAGACAATTGGCGAGGTGTTGAAATTTGCGTCCAAAAACGGCGAGACGTTGGTCGTTATAACCGCTGACCATGAAACTGGCGGATTTGCCATAACCGGAGGCCATATTGAAAAAGGAATTGTCGAAGGAAAATTTACAACCGGAGGTCATACGGCGGTTATGGTGCCCGTTTATGCCTATGGGCCAAAGGCTGAGCTGTTCAGCGGTATTATGGAAAATACGGATATATTCTACAAATTTAAGGAAGCTTTGGGGTGGTAAAGTTATCCTACTACGACTGAAGATAACGGTTCGTTAAACAGATGCGTATTTGCCAAATTGAGCAATTCCGACGGATCGGTGGAATCTATCCGGTCAAATAGATTTTCGTAATAATCCGTATCCAATTCATAAAAATAAATATTTTTCAGCTTTTCCGTAATTGCAAACGGAGAAGTCAGTGAATTTATCAATGAGCCTTTCAGATAGTTTTTAACCTTATGTAGCTCTTCTTTGCCTATCAGTTCTGTTTTGATGGTATTGATTTCTTTTATTATTTCATCTATGACCTGATCCTTATTCTCCTTATTTACCTCCGAATTAATAACAAAATATGCATCGTTTTTTAGAGTTACAGGGTGAGAATAAATATTATACGTATACCCTTTTAACTCCCGGATATTTTGCATGAGCCTGGAGCCGAAATATCCGCCAAATACTTCATTCAACAATAGCAGACCCGGAAACTTTTTGTCGGACCGATTGATGCATCGCTTTCCCATAAAAATAGAAGACTGAAGGCTTCCCTTTTTTTCAAGATATTTATTAAAGGATGATCCATTTACCGAATTCGAGGGGGTGAAATCAGTTCTTTCCTTGAGATTATCACGTAACAGAAGCCGTATCCTCTGCACGATATCTTTGTCGAAATTTCCTGTAACAAAACAATCAAATTTCCCGTTCATCCATTTTTCGAAATGATTCCTTAAATCATTTGTATCAATCTGCTTATATGATTCACTCGTAACCAAATGGCCATATGGTACGTTCGGATATAAATTTGATCTGAATAATCTGCCGGCAACAAAATTGTTTTTTTGTTCATTTACCTTTAACTGCTGTATTTGAATCTTCTTCAACAGCTCGAGTTCTTCCTCCGGAAATTTGGGCTTAAACAATAATTCCTCGATCGGATCAAGCACCTTTTCAAAATGTCGGGTAGGTAAATGGATGCTAAGATTTATGTAATCAAAACCCGGGTTGATCTCAACAAAAGCCCCGTATTTCTCAAATCTTTCCGCTAACTGGCCGGAACTAAACGATTTGGTTCCTTCGGGAAGCATTTTGCCAGTGAGAAAGGCGATACCCGGAGACGATTCATACCAAATTCCGGCCTCGAAAATGAATTCAATCCGGATAACAGGTTGCTCGCCAATATTTAATCCGAATAACCTGGAACCGTTATCAAATTTTACAATCTTCGGTTCCCTTAAGTTGATTTTACCCGGTTCAAAAAATTGTGGGGCAATGGACCTGTCAACCATCAATTGGTATCTTCATCAATGATGGACTCCAAATTCTTTGAATTGTTAAAATTGAAATGCAATGTAAATCGCAAGGTTTCGGCCAATGGATGTTCTCTGCGTTGCGGAACAAGATACGCAAAATCGATCCCAAATACATTGTATCTCAGTCCCAATCCCATGGTAAAATACTTTCGGTCGCCCTTGTCATAGTGTTCCCAGAAATAACCGCTTCTCAAAGCAAAAAGATCCTTGTACCAATATTCAATCCCGGTACTAATCATTACTTCTTTCAATTCCTCGGATGCGCCGTCAGGGGCATCTGTAAACGATCCAAAGATTCCGCTGAGCAACGATCGATCAGGATCTTTGCCACGAGCGATTTGAGGTTTCCCATCCTGATCAACAATAATTCCTCCGTTATCGTCAACCAAATAGACCGGTGGCGTGGGAACCAAAAGCTTATTGAAGTCCAATGCGAAAGTAAGGGAATTGTAGGGATCCAATCCCAGTTTATATGCTCCCCCGAATCGCAATGTTGTGGGGATGAACTCTCTCTGGCTGTCGTCGGTATACGTGATCTTATTTCCTATATCGACAATGGTAGCACCAAGCGCCAAATTCGAATTCCGGCCCAGGTCTTTATTCCAGTACCATCCGATATCGGCTGCAAAGCTGTTTCCCGGATGAGCATCATCAACCACAGCGGAAGAGCCTACGAAATCTCCGGTGAGATTTGAATGTATGAATTTCAGCGTAACACCGATACTCATATTTTCCGATAACATTCTGGAATATGATCCGGCTATTGAAAACTCTTTAGGTGTGAAGTATTGAAGATCATTCCCTTCCCAGTCCGTAAATTGAATATCTCCCAAATTAAAGTAACTCAATGAAAGCCCCACAGTTTGCTCCCTGTTGATTTTGTAATACCCGCTCAGATATGATAAACTCATATCATTGACAATTTTTGCCAACCATGGAGTATATGATAAACTGAACCCCATATCATTTTGTATGAAGGCCAGTTTGGCAATATTCCAGTGTGTGGAATTTGCATCCGCTGAAGTCGCGACACCCGCATCACCCATAGCTCCGGACCGGGCATCCGTTGCAATCAACAAAAAAGGAACAGCGGTCGTAATCACCCTCCTGCTCGTATCCTGTCCGGCAAAATTTACCTGAGCCCGAACTGTGGATATTATGCCCAAAAGTACACTAACTATAAGAATAAATTTGATTTTCATTAATAGAGATGATAATGAGTTTTAAATATAATCAATTAATTATTACCAGCTTTTGAATCGCCTGATTTTTATTTCCATCGATCAAAGAACGAATAGAAAGCCTGAAAATGTATATGCCACCAGATAAATTGCTGCCATTTTGCTCTTTCCCATCCCAGACGATGTCTGAGATTCTGGATTCGCTATGCGTTCGTATAAAGGCCATTTGCTTTACTAGTTTTCCCTGCGTTGAGAATACTTCGATCCGAATTTCCAAGTCATCTCCAGCTCTGTTATGTTCAAAACTGAATGTTGTAAAGTCTGAAAACGGATTAGGAAAATTCAAAAGTTTCTCAATGGCAAGGTATTCATCTTCAACCACGACAAATTCGATCTCGGCGCTGCTGGAGTTGTTGTGAACATCCCACGCCTGCAACCAAATTTTATGGTTACCAATAGATAATTCTTTGATTGGATAAGTAACCCACCCGGATTTATAAGTATCTTTTTCACTGATAAAATAATTTCTCAATGCAACTTCCAGGCTATCATCCAATTGCATCGTCAATTCCCGGCCAGCCTCTGATTTAGCCGTGCTGATTCCGCTTTCATCGCTGAGCTTTCCAATGAAGAGTATATCCGGTCGTGTTATACCTTTGTTTACAAATGTGGTATCATTAATAAATAATTCGATGACCGGAGGCGTATTGTCCGGCAAAAAATCGTCACTTTCACCTCCGATTACAAATTCCAAATTTGCTCCGTTAGCGTCTGATTTTTGAAGCTTATCTATTGCATACAAACTGATTTTGCCCGTCTCGAAATCGAAAGTAATATTTTTCGGAACTATAAATTCAATGTAAAATTCGCCGTTTAGCACGGAAACCTCTCCATTAAAAATCACATTATCCCTTACCCGAAACTTCATGGGGGCATCTTCGTGACCATAGGTGACAATTTCACTGGGCTTTTCAAAGACCTTCGCAAACAAACTTCCATTAAAACCCGTATTAACTACACCGTTAATATCCAATACTTGTCCTTTCAATTTTACCGTACTTAATGCGTTCAGGGTATCTCCGGGTTTGTAAACCCCTTCATCGGCCATCAGTATGATATCATTCACAGGGTAAGCCATGGTCATGGAAGGATCTCCCAAAAGGGAAAAATTCCTGTTTATGCTCCCGTTCAATGAATTGTTTTTGGTTCTCCGAAAAACTTCTCCCAAAGTCTTGTATTTCCCTTCTTCTTTATCAAAAACATTTTGATAAAACGCCTTATTCAATATAAAATTAGTACTGGAAAAAACCGGCCTGGAAGTGGTCACGAGGCCAATGGCGCCGCCCTTTGGATTTAAAAGCAGATATTCCGCGCCCGAGATGGCCTTCGGGTTGTCGTGTCTTCCAAATTCGCAAGTTGCTGTTACAAATAATGGAAGCGTATTGAAATTCTCATATTCAACAGCAGAGGAGATATTCAGAATTGTTTCGGAGGTCCACCTGGTGGCAGAACCATGACCTGTAAAGTTAAAGATCAAACCACCTCTTTCGATGGAGCGCTGTAACTCAGCATTTACTTCGGGAGCCGATTCCCCGATCGAGGACTCTATTTGCCTAAAAGCATCGACATAAATTTTGTTCACATTAAATTGAGAAAATGACGTGTCGACCATGTTTGCCAATCGATCGGCATCCCGCTGATGCAAATTTCCGTCACCGTCATCCGCAATAAAAAATATTTCGTTTCTCCACGGGCCGAAAGTCGCCTCATTTGAGGTATAGTTGATCAACTTATCTACCACAACTTCAGCCTCTTCGATTGATTTGACCGGCAGTCTGCCCACTCCGATGTCCATGAGGTGATCGCCGGAGTATGATTCTCCCCATGCTCCTTCATCACTGTCCAAAAAGCCATAGTAGTCGTCCGAGGAATAGCTGTTTATCGGGTGCAGTGAATTTCTGGAAGTGTAGATCGGGACGAAGTTGGTATTATTTTCCGTGCGGTCTTTATAATCAAAGGATCCTTTACCGAATAACAGTACATTCTGAAGTCTATCATCGGCGGTTCCCAGGTCATAGATGTATTTAATAAAATCGCGAATTGCGGTCACGTCCGGTTTTCCGGAAGAAAATTCATTATAGATCTCCTGAGTAGTTGCCACAAGTATGTCAAGGCCATCGTGGCTTCTTCTCAAATCTGCCAACCTTTTTGCTTCATCAATAAAAAGAGGATGGGTTATGATCAGAAGGTCAACATTCCGGGCTCCGCGTAAATTCTGGTTATGGATTTTTCCGGCTTTTCCGGGAACGAGATAGTCCTGATCCTCAAAGATTATAAATTCTACCAATTCTGAGGAAAATGCGCCAAAGACAGCGCCGCCCCCTTCAGAAGAGAATTTCTGATTATAGGGTTTAAGAGGATCAGTGACATCCCAAACCTGATATGCGGCCCCTCCGCCGCTTACATGAAAGGTTGAAATCGCATGATTTGTACTTTCAATTGACCTGAAGGACGTTTGGCGCTCGTATAATTTCAGGTTTCTTTTTCCCAATACTTTGAGATAATTCAGGTAAGCTTTGGATAGCTTCGTCCCGTTCGGATTGAAGGACATCCTTATTGTAAATTTTTCCGCATCAGGAATATTTGATGTGTTGATTTGAAATTCATCTACCTGGTTTGACCCTTTTGCCAGGTATGACCCTTCGACTATGGAATGAACCGGTTGCTGACCGAGGTCTGTTCCGTTTACAAACAAATCCATGGAAGCATCCTCATAGCTCTGGCCCATGATCGAAGAAGTAATTGTCAGGTTGGAATTTGCAACGAGCTCCGGAAAATCAAACTTAAAGTCATAGGTTGTGGTAAAATCGAATTTCTCACCATACCATTCCCTCCCCGAATTTATAATATTGATTTCGTCTTTTTCGTAAATAATAAAATCATCAAAATGTTTTATTCTGGGATGTTCCGAGCCCAGATTTTCCCGATCCTCAATCCTTAGACCTTTTTCATCGGAAACGGTAAGAAAATAAAAACTGGTATCCGAATAATAGTTTTTTTGATATTCCAAGAACCCATTCTTTAAAAGCCTTTGATAATCAGGACCTTGTCCATAAAACAAAACGTAGTCGCCTCGATCAAACCTGCCATCGGACGCACCAATTACCGATATTGCGTTTTCACTCAAATCCACCGGACGATCCGTATCGTTTTTTTGAGGCAGCATTCCTCCTCCATTTCCGTATATCTTGATGTTTTTTGGATTGACGGAAACGGGATCCAATCCCGCATTTTTTAAATAATCATAATCGATTTTGTAAATGCCATTCTCCGTGACAGGTAATTTGTACCATACGCCTTCTGAAAGTACGGAATTGATGTCGTTGCCGCTTTTCCTCAGGCCTGATTTTTTTAAACCCGGATTATTTCTAACCGGTTTGATTTCCAGGTAATCGATTTTTTGATAAATCATCCTTAGCGAATCAAAGGCAAATGGAAAAATAGTCAGGACGGAAACCTCTTTTCCTCGATCCCGCATATTTTTTACAGCGACAATTTTGAAATCCTCCGGAATTTTATCGCGCATGAATTCCAAATTCGAAGAATCGATTTCGCTCAGATCCATATTGATCACTTCGAAATGATCAAAGGAGTAATTTTCAACAGGAACTGCAAGAACTGGTAATTCGTCAAATTCTTCAGGATAAATTGCCCCGTTAAATGACAGCTTGCCGCGCGGATCACTATTCACCCAATCAATTTGAACGGCAATGACATCCCTATCTTTCATTCTTTCGGATGAAAGCAGGACTATCGCTACAAAAATGCATATAGCTGATTTTGATATGGCGTTCAGTAATTTCAACCGAATCTAGTTTCCTGTTAATTTCCTAACTTCTATAAAAGTAATTTGATTGTTGAAATTTGATTTTCAAAAGGCCGGCTTATCTGACTTTAAAGTTAACGATTATTCCGCAATATTTAGTGCAATCGAAAAGACAACATACGAGATGATGATGATCGGAATAGCTAAATAATGCAAGAATGCAAGTAAAACGAGCGATGAGATTATTAAGAGGTATCTATTCCGGTTGTGTTTGAAAGAAAAGCCGGAAAACTTCAACGACATCAATTTCAAATTTGAAACCATCAAAACCGATAATAGCACGGCCACTCCGATAAAGACGGCAGGAGTGTGCATCACACTGAAAATCTCGTTTTCGATAAATGGAAATGCACTCACAAAAATTGCGCTGGCCGGGACCGGGAGTCCGTAGAAATTCTCAGATTGACGTGCATCGTTATTGAATTTTGCGAGACGCAACGCTCCGAATATTACCAGGAAATATCCCGAATAAGCCAACCGGTTTAGCTCATGAGATTGAAGCATTAGCACGTAAAGGATACTTCCCGGCAAAAAACAGAATGTGATCAGATCGGCGAGTGAATCCAGATCTCTTCCGATTATGGAGAATTTATTCAACATCCTGGCGGCAAAACCATCGAAAAAATCGAGAATTGCTCCGGACCAAATCATTATTGAGCCGGTTGTGGGATCCCCGCGAAGAACGGCAACCGTTCCGAAGCAGCCACAGGCCAGATTGCACAAGGTGAGAAAATTCGGCAGATGTTTGAGCACAGAAACTAGTAATTTGCGTTTATACCACAAAACGGATTGTATTGCTTTTCATGACCAATGGTTGTATTGGGTCCATGGCCGCAATACACCGTAGTATCGTCGGTGAGATTAAATAATTTGTTCCTAATACTATCCATTAAGGTCTCAAAATCGCCCCCCGGCAGATCCGTTCTTCCGATACTATGTTGAAAAAGAACATCGCCCCCAATACAGATTTTATCTCTTTCGCTTACTAAAGCTACATGTCCCGGCGCGTGCCCCGGGACATACAAGATGTCAAGAATGGAGTTGCCAAACTTTATTTGTTCTCCTTCTTCTATAAAGAAATCAGCCTCACTTGATTCATAGGCGTGAAATCCATACATAGGAGCTACTATTTCATTGGCTTTCAATGTGCCAATATCATGTTTATGTATTGCCAGATCAACATTGAACTCATTTTTAACCCAATAATTACCAAGCACATGATCGATATGGCAGTGCGTATTTATGAGCATTTTTACCTTGAGGCCGTTTTCAACTACAAACCCCTTCAGCGTGTCTCTTTCCAGCCGATCGTAACAACCCGGGTCGATAATGATGCAATCCCTTGAATCGTCGTAAGCAATGAAGGTGTTTTCTTCCAGCGCATTGAAAGTAAATTGTTTGATTGTCATAGATGTAATAATTTGACAGACAAAATTGGTTTAAAAAAATATAAATTCAAGCTTTTTCGTTAATTCGCTGCATGATATACGATTATCTAATTATCGGACAGGGATTGGCAGGCAGCATTTTAGCCTACGAATTATCGAAAAGAAACAAATCCATAGTAATAGTGGATGAACTTAAGCCAAATACGTCATCAACTGTTGCCGCCGGATTGGTAAATCCGCTTACAGGGCCTAACATGGTAAAATCATGGAAAGTTGAGATGTTGTATCCCCACCTGGTTGATTTTTATAAGGGACTTGAAGAAGTAACGGGAGTAAATTTTTTTTCTGAGCGAATCATTTATCGACCATATTCTTCGGCGGAAGAAATCAATGATATGGATGGCAGAAGCGCACACCCGGGTTATTTAAAATTCATTGTACAAGATGGCGGAGAAAGGAAGCATTCAAATTTTATTTACAATCCATATGGCGGGATTGAATTGAAAGGTGCAGTGTTAAACGTCCTGTTGTTTATTCAGACAATGCGGCAGTATTTGTCTTCAAAACATGTGATCATCAACGATCGTGTCGGAGAGGATCAATTGGATATATCCGAGCATTTTGTCTGTGCTAAGGGCATACGGGCATCGAAAGTAATATTTTGTACCGGGTATCAGGTTTGTGGTTCAAGATTATTCGGATGGATTCCTTTTGCACCTGTAAAAGGAGAAATTCTGTTTTTAAAACTCAATGAAGACTTTGAAACCATTTACAACAAATCTTGTTTTATTATTCCTCAGGGCAATGGTTTGTATAAAGCGGGCTCAACATACGAAAGAAATGATCTTTCGGAAACGCCTTCGGATGCTGGTAAAAATGAAATAACCGGAAAGCTTGATGCGTTATTAAAAATGAAATATGAAATTGTGAAACATGAAGCCGGAATCAGGCCGGGTACTGTTCCTCGCAGACCGATGATTGGCATGCACCCTAGGTTTAAAAATGTCGGAATTTTTAATGGACTCGGAACAAAAGGTGTTTCATTAGCGCCGTATTTTAGTGATCAATTTGTGAAATGTCTTGAAGATGGCAATAATCTTGACCTAGAAGTAGATATTAAAAAGTATTATTCATTATATTTCAATTCACATTTTTCGGAACGGATTTGAGAAATTTTAATGCCATATCACTCTTAATTTTTCTGTGCATCCTTGCGACTGTACACAACAACTTTGCTCAGGAGGCCATGGAAAAATTTGGTAAAAACAGGTTGCAATACAAAAACTTTAAGTGGAGATTTTACAGCACGGAAAACTTCGATATTTATTTCTACGACGGAGGAAATGAAATTGCAAAAATCGCCACGGAGTATCTGGAAAAGGAATTCGACAGGGTCACGGATATACTCGGGACCGTTTCTTATTCCAAGACGGAAATCTTCCTCTACAATTCTCCTACGGATCTTTTACAAAGCAATATAGGAGTAAATGATAATAGTTTTGATGTGGCCGGGCAAACAGATTTTGTTAAGCCAATGGTAGAAATTGCTTATCCCGGCAACGCTGAAGAATTCAAGAGAACACTCATTTATAAGCTTTCATCCATGCTTATTTACGATATGATGTTTGGAGGAAGTCTTTCGGATATGTTCCAAAACAGTTATCTGCTCTTGCTACCGGAATGGTTCATGAACGGCGCCGCAAGATATACGGCCTACGGTTGGGATGTGGAAATGGATGATTTTGTACGTGACATGATTAGAAATAAAAACGTGAAAAACATCTCCAAATTCACTGGATACGAAGCAGAATTGATCGGTCAATCCGTTTGGAATTTTGTTGCCGAAAGGTATGGGAACAGTTATATATCAAATATCCTCAATCTGACCAGGATCATTAGAAATGAAGAGCGAAGCATCTCCGGAACAATTGGCATTCCTTTTAAAAGTTTTCTGGTGGAGTGGAGTAATTATTATCTTGAGCAGACCTCCTTTATTGATCAGAATTATGTATTGCCCGACAAAGATTCCAAGGTTGATTCCAATAAAAAAGGCATCAGCATTAAGGATATAAAAATTAGCCCGCAAGGCGGCTATTATGCCTATACCATCAATAACAAAGGAAAATACAAGGTATTACTAAGAAAAATAGGTAAGAAGAAAGATAAGGTAATATTGAAAGGGGGTTACAAAGTAATAAATCAGGAGCCCGACAAAAACATACCATTGATCAGTTGGAAGGATGAAAATACCCTCGGAATCATTAATACCAGGTACGGTAAGAATTTTCTCTGGATCTATGAAATCGGATCAAATAAGAAAGTAAAGAAGGAGCTGACCAGAATAAATCAAATTAAGGATTTTGATATCGTAAGAAATGGAAATCTGGCAGTTTTAAGCGCCGATAGAAATGGGGATCACGATCTTTACCTGATCAGTCTTCGCAGAAATTCCATCAAGAGAATTACAAGCGATTTTTATGATGATGTAAATCCCCGCTTCATACCGGGTACAAGCTCGATCATTTTTAGTTCGAACAGGACTACCGATACAATAGATGTAAAAGGCAGGGATATCGACAAAGTTTCCAATACCTACAATATATTCATTTATAACATTGATTCTACCAAACGGACGGTCTACAGACTTACAAATACGCTCAGCAAAAACGTAAAACCCATTGCGGTCAACTCGAGTGAATATTACTTCATAAGTGATCAGCAAGGGATCAACAATTTATATAAATATGACTTGTCAAAAAATATTTATCATCAGGTATCCAATTTCGGTACGGGAATTAAGGATTTTGATATCAGCTACGACAAATCCTTCTTCAGTTTTGTGATGTCGGAAAAAGGCAAAGATAATCTGTACCTTGTGCAAAATTTTAATCTTGATCAAAACATATTTACAGCTCAAACAAAACGTCAGCAATACTTAAATGCCAAATTTGTCGCTCAAAGACTGAAAGCGTCCAGAGCGAGAAAGGCACTCGAAGATTTGAATACCGATATTGTTCCCGACGACAAAGAAACCGAAAGTACGGAACCGGACGGACAAAGAGCTGTCGTCGAAAAACCATCCTTTTTGGATCAATATAGAAACAAGGATTACTTCAGCCCGGGTGAAGGTTTGGTCGATACGAGAAATTATACGTTTACCGCGCCGACTCAGGAAAAGGTTGAAGAGCAGGAAGACGTTGAAGAAGAAGAGGAGATTCTCGATACTGACAATTATGTATTTGATACAGATGTGGTAAAGAGCGGTAAAAGCACCGGTTCGTTTTTGAGCAATTATCGAAGGTTGAGAAAAGAAAGTGATGTTGCCGGGCCATTTCCTTATGAAACCAAGTTTAGTGCGGATAATATTGTCACCTCATTTGTAATTGATCCACTGATTGGCTTCGGGTTGAAGCTTGAAACCCAAATGAATGATCAACTCGAGAATCACAAGTTTTACGGAGGTATATTAGTGCCAACCGATCTGAAAAGCGGGAAATTCTATGGTGAATACAGATTCCTTAAGTACACGGTAGATTTTCATGCGAGGTATGAGCGAAAATCGTTATTTAGATCTACGGAGAGCGCTTCCCAGTCCCAAAAATATACACTGAATACCTATGAGTTGGGGGCCTCCCTGCCATTGAGCGTTACGAGCAGATTGTCGATCGTTCCATTTTTCGAAACTACAAGATTCTGGGATTTGGATCCGAGTTCTGTTCTATTTCCTACTTCGGGCCCTGTGACTTCTCAGGTTAATTATGGTGGTGTGAAGTTTGAATTTATTTATGATAACACCACTGTTGGCGGACTGAATCTGATACAAGGTACCCGTGGTAAAGTCGGATTGAGGCACAACGAAGGATTGAGTGAAAGCGAAAAGTCATTCTCCAATATTTATCTGGATCTGAGGCACTACCAGAAGCTGCACAAAGAACTCGTGTTTGCCACCAGGCTTTTCTACGGAAGGTACTGGGGCTCCAATCCCCAGAAGTATCTGCTGGGTGGAATGGATAATTGGCTGTTTAATAAAACGAATAATACCGGTGAGGGCGATCCCCTTGACCATCAGACTGGAGTTGACAATTCGAATATATTGTTTGTGGAGTATGTGACCAGTCTAAGAGGTTTTGACTACAATACATTTAATGGTGAAAATGCACTTTTATTCAATGCAGAATTGAGAATACCGATAGTCAAATACATAACCCGTGGACCTATCGCCTCCAACTTTCTCAGAAACCTTCAGTTCATAGGTTTTTATGATATCGGATCTGCCTGGACGGGCTCGTCTCCTTTTGCTGACGAAAACAGCGTAAATACCGAAATCCTTGACCCGGAGGGATCCCCTTTCAAAGCCAGGATCCAGAATTTCAAAAATCCCTGGCTATCCAGTTATGGATTTGGAGCCAGAACAGTATTGCTCGGTTATTATGTGAAATTAGACGTCGCATATCCAATTGAAGACCTCGTACGGAAAGATCCTAAATTCCTACTCACCCTCGGATATGATTTTTAATCCGAAAACTACATAAATTTGTCGCTTTAAATTTTTAATCAAACAAGTTTGGGCTTGCATCTATATCACAGCACATTTGGCGAAGGAGCACCTTTATTCATATTGCACGGATTATTCGGTTCTTCAGACAACTGGATGACACTGGGCAGGCAGTTTTCGGCCAGGTTTAAAGTGACAATTGTCGATTTAAGAAATCACGGTCGATCGCCCGGAAGCGACCTTTGGAGTTACGATGTGATGGCCGACGATGTATTTCAGCTTTCACAAAGACTTGGCGTCGACAGCATATATCTTTTGGGGCATTCCATGGGAGGGAAGATCGGTATGACATTGGCCGACAAATATCCGGACCTGATTAAAAAACTGATCGTTGCCGATATCGCTCCCAAATATTATCCGGTACGTCATCGACATATCATTGACGGCTTAGTTAGCATTGATTTAAAACGTATAGAAAATCGTAAAGAAGCTGATGCACAGCTTTCAAAATATGTGCCGGAAGTTGGAATTCGAATGTTTCTCCTCAAAAACCTGACTAAGGATCGCGGTGGAGCTTATACCTGGAAACTCAATCTGAAGGTAATAAATGATCATCTGGAAAATGTAGGAACGGCGACCATACCGGCAAAAAAGATTACTATTCCCACCATGTTTATTCGAGGCGTCAATTCAGACTATATAACCGATGGTGATATCCTGGAGATCAGAAAGCATTATGAAAATTCGAGAGTGGAATCTATTGGGAATGCGGGACACTGGCTTCACGCAGAACAACCCAAAGCTTTTATGGAAACCGTATTTGATTTTTTGGACGGTTAACGATATTTATTAATCAGATACAGGAGGACGGAAAGCAGGATGCTGATCACAATACCGGAAGCTATGGGAAAATGGAATGAAACGTTTTCCCTTTTTATATGGATGTCACCCGGTAGTTTTCCCAGAAAGGGAATTCCATCGAAATAGTGAATAATTACGCCGGCTATGATTATTATTACACCAATAATTATCAACAATTTTCCCATGACATTGTCAAATGACTAAACAAAAAAAAGGCAATCTGTATTTAATTCCAACCCCGCTGGCCGATAATTCTCTTGATAAAGTTGTTCCTCCACAAAGCAAGGAAATTATTGCAAATACGAAATATTATCTAGCTGAAAATGTCAGAAGTGCCAGGAGGTTTATCAGCAATTTAAGACTGAATATCAACATAGAGCTGCTTAATTTCAGTGTGCTTGACAAGCATACCAAGGCGGCAGACGTCGGGCGAATTTGTAATCCGTTATTGGATGGAATGGATGTAGGCGTACTTTCCGAAGCGGGTTGTCCCGGAGTAGCTGATCCCGGAAATCTGGCAGTTTCTTTTGCGCACAAGTATGACGTGAAAGTTGTTCCTTTGGTGGGCCCTTCTTCAATTTTTTTGGCGCTTATGGCCTCCGGATTCAATGGCCAATCCTTTGTCTTTCACGGATATCTGCCTATTGATAAGCAGAAAAGAGCGCATTCCTTGAGATCAATTGAAAAGGACGCTTTTAAGAAAAGGCAAACCCAGATTTTCATGGAAACGCCTTATCGTAATGGTCAGCTTTTTTCAGACATACTCAAAGTATGCCAGCCAAATACAAAATTATGTATTGCTAAAGATATCACGGGTGAAGACGAGCAAATTCAAGCCAAGACCATTCGCGAATGGAGAAGATCAAATATTGATCTTCACAAGATCCCGGTAATATTTTTGATTTTTTTTTAAAAGATGTACCCTATGGAAATCTGAAGAACTCGATTGGTATGCCGTTGCTCATATATGATATTTCTGTCGGCCGTATTCGATATTCCCAGATTATACCTGATTCCAAAGTTTATTTTCTCATTTAATTTGTAGGCCAGTCCAAACGCGACAGCAAAATCATTTTTATTTATTTGATCCTGTTGACTTCCAAGGTAATTTTCATTCACGGCTTCAATTAATCGGCCATATTGAACTCCGATTTCAAAACTTGCATCTTCATAGAAATATGCTTTGGCCAGCAGAGGAATATTCAAATAATGATAATTGAGATAGATATTTTGACTTCGATCCACAGCGGCGCCCTGAAGTGAATACATTAATTCGGTCTGGAGGCTAAAAAAAGGTGTGGTAATAAATTCGGCGGTTCCTCCGATGTGATAAGCAACCCTGGACATAAATCCCAATTCGGCTCTTCCCAGAGTAGATACATTCATTCCGGCTTTCAATCCAATTTCCACCTCTTGAGCTTTTACCTGGATCAAATAGAAATTGGATAAAATAAGCAATAAGAGCAGTCTCTTCATATTCATTTTATTGAAATTGGAATAAATATAGAATTGCTACTGGCAACAAAACAAACATTCAGCGTATTTTGCGCGGCTATATGCATTGTACCACTTCACTGTAAAAGTTGAGACTTACGGCTTTTTATAAAACAGAGAGTAAATAATAATAGCAAGCGATAGGCCGGTGAAAACCCACAAGTTTGCACTCAAAATCCCATTAAAAATTGCTTTAAAAAATAATGTTCCGGTCATGCCGCCTATGATCGGCCCCAGGACCGGGATCCATGAATAAGCCCAATCAGATGTCCCCTTTCCATCTATTGGAAGTAAAGCATGCATGAGTCGCGGTCCAAAATCCCGCGCCGGATTTATCGCAAATCCCGTTGTACCTCCAAACGAAAATCCGATGGCAGTAATCAAAGCTCCCACGACAATTGGATTCAGGCCATCTGCGAAATTGTTTGCGCCAATGAACGAAAGGCCAAACATAAGAAAAAAAGTGGCGATCAACTCGCTGGCAAAATTGTTAGGAAAGGAACGCTCAGCGCCGGATGTGCAAAATATCCCCAGTTTCACACTTTTGCTTTCAGTCTTTTTCCAATGCGCCTTATAGAAGATCCATACGATCGTTGCTCCCGCCATTGCTCCCGATATCTGGGCCAGGATGTATCCCGGAACATCGGACCACGGGAAATCTCCAACAACTGCAAAACCCAGGGTAACCGCAGGATTTATATGCGCTCCGCTTATTTCCCCGACAGCAAATATTGCAAGCATTACTGCCATACCCCAGGCAATACACACGGTAAGCCATCCGGCGTTTTCTGCATAGGAGTTCTTAAGATTTGCTCCGGCGACAATACCACCACCAAAGGTTATCAATATCATTGTTCCGATAAATTCTGCGATGTAGATGTCCATATTGTATATTGGGTGTGAAAGAAAAATTATCCCAAAATAGCGAATAAATTAGGATATGTTGAAAAATTCACCGAAAGTCTGGAAAATATTCGAGCCAACCGAAGGTGTAAGAATATACATAGCAAGTACTTTTGCAGATAAAACCGAATTTATATGAAAAGATTGACAAGTTATTTCATACAGGGGATCTTATATCTTGCCCCAATAAGTATTACAATTTACGTGATTTACCTGGCCTTCGATTTTTCAGACGATCTGTCTCAGGAGGTCATCGCCCCTTTCATAGGCAGGGCAATTCCAGGACTGGGGATCCTGATTATGGTAGTTTTCCTTACGGTACTTGGATATGTTGGACAAACAATTATTGCCAGACCTTTCAAAGTGCTGTTTTACAAGGTAATTCATACCATCCCTCCATTGGAATTGGTGTATTCGGCCATCAAGGATTTCTTCTCAGCGTTTGTCGGTAAAGATAAAAAGTTCAATAAACCGGTCATGTTCAAGATCAACCCGAATGATCAGGTACATCGAATTGGTTTTGTGACAAATCAAAGTCTGCAGGCGTTCCATGCATCTGATCTGGTTGCCGTTTACGTTCCGTTTAGCTATACATTTACAGGCGAAACCTACCTCGTATCCAGAGACGCCATCCGGCTAATCGATGCCCCAGCTTCGGAGGTAATGAAGTTTATAGTAGCCGGAGGGATCGCCGACATTAATAGTGGGAGCAAGAAAATCGAAATTTGATCCGCCCTATTTTCCGGTTACCATCCAGAATCCGATTCCAAGCAAAGCAGAAAACAAACCGGATAACCACCAGAGCGATTCAAATCCCTGAGTGAAACTTATTTCGTATCCAGAGACGCCATCCGGCTAATCGATGCTCCTGCTTCGGAAGCAATGAAGTTTTTAGAATAATTCCGGTCTGTTTCAGGGAAAATCCCAGCGAGCCGGTCAGATAAATGCTTAGGAACGGCAATACCATCGTCCCGCTTCGATTAATCAGCATCACAATAGATAGCATCCATGCTGGGCGCGAAAGACCATTGAATGCATTTTTGTATAGTTGTACGATTGGCGACATAACTTGAGAATGTCGCCAAAGGTATTAAAAGAAGAATGATTCTTAAGATATAATCGTTAAAAACAAAAAGCCAGGGCGTGCTTACATCAAAGCGCATGCTTTTGCGTAAACTTCTGTTTACAACTCCATTAGATCCCTGGGAAAATGAGTTAGAAGCTCATATCCGTCCTGCGTTACAAGCGTTGTATCTTCGATTCGCATGCCACCCCAACCCGGGACGTAGACTCCGGGTTCGACGGTGACTACCATTCCGGCCTGGAATATGAAGTCCGAAGTGTTTTTCATAAATGGCGTTTCATGAACTTCCAGCCCCACCCCATGACCCAATCCAGGATAGTAATTATCAATATATTGTTCCGGAATCACGTTTCTCACTATGCGGTCAGGAAAGTTGCCTTTCAGCCCGGACTTCAACGACTCTACGGCTTTCATCTCGGCTGATTGCATAACATTGTAAAACTCCCTTTGTTCACCACTTGCTTTTCCGATTACAAAAGTTCGGCTCATATCCGCATGATAGCCCTTATAGAGCGCACCAAAATCAAATTGTACAAAATCACCTTTGGAGAGCCTGGCGCTGCCGGGATTGCCGTGAAGCAATGAAGTCCGTTTTCCGGCTAAAACAATTGTTTTGAAAGAAATATCATCTGCACCTTCCATTTTTAAATTGAGTTCCAGCCGGGCGGCCAATTCCTTTTCCGTAACTCCTTCTTTAATAAACGGAAGTGTCAATTCCAGGGCCTTGTCTGAAATGTTGCAGGCTGTTCTGAGAAGTGATACTTCATTTTCATCCTTAATCATTCTTTGCGATTCAACCAATCCTTCTGTTGATACCAATTCGACATGCACGCCCTCTCTAAATTTCCGGTGAACCGCATGGGTCATCACATCGCTTTCAAATCCCAACTTTGTGATCCGGAATTCATCAATGAATTTCCGGTATGATTCTTCGCCATACCGGTTGTCGTCTATCCATCTGAATACTTCAATTTCATCGTGAACTTCGTTGCCGGCCTGCTCCGTATAACGGCCGTCCGTCAAAAAGACACATCCTTTTTCGGAAACCATCAACCGGGAGGCGTCACCGGTAAATCCCGTCAAATATGCGATGTTGGGCCTCGAACTGATCAACATACCGTCTATATCCTTTTCTTTTAAGGATTCAATAAGCTTCTTTATTCGTTCCATAGTTATGCAAGGGGTCGGTTAAGAAATCAATCCTTTTTCCACTTGATTATGCGATAGGAAATACCGCTACTCACAAGATAGGTGAAGGTGTCATTATTATATCCAAATCCTCCGTATAGATCCAGTTGAAGATTCGGATTAAGGAGGTAAGCGCCTCCGAAATCAAAATAGGTATTGAAATCGTCTCTGCCGAAGTTTCCATAATTTTCAAAAAAGACACTCAGCTCTTCTTTTACGACCAACACAAGGTTTAGCGTATACAAGCCGGTTGGAGCTCCTCCGTCGCCATCATAATCGACGCCGAGATTTGCCGTGAGGCTCAATAAATCGGATAATGTCTTGGAACTCATGAAGTTGATTTTGGCCGAGGAATGATCGGGTTGGTAATCGTCTGATTTCAGCTTGGTTTTATAAAGCACCTCAAAACCCAAGGCCGGGGCCTTATCTGTTTCTTCAAAAATGTTAAATCTCAAACCGAAATCTGCTGCGTTGAGACCATTCCTTTTTGAGTCAAAAATATATTCCTCCGTATTTTCGCTTTGATAGCTCCATAAGGTTTGTACTTCAATTTTATCTGTGATTCCGAATCGAACGAATGCCGGCCATGAAAAAGAATTGTTTTTATAATTATCCGCATCGGCGCCGTCAAACTGAGGCCCGGTCTGGAATTGCAAAACCATTTTCCCTACGGTGTATGGGCTGTTTGATTGGCCGGGCCGGTCGCTTACAATTGTTTCACTAAATTGCGCAGACACTGAAGTAATTCCCGCTAAAAAAATGCATGACCATAAAATTATTTGTGTTTTCATCCGTTTATATTTTTTTAGGTTGTTGACACACAGCGCAATATAATCATGCTTGTGTGTGTCCTGAGTTTGCTCCGGCCTTGCCGGTTCCATTTTAAAGGTATTTTTGAAAAAGCCTGGAAAAGTCATTGACCTTCGCAATTTACTTAAAGATCATATATGTGGATTAAATTGCATTGATTAATTATAGATACAGCTTTTTGTTAAGGGCGAATCTGGCGATCGCTCAAGGCGATGAATTTTTATGCTGGTACGGCAAAATTCGTGTCTGAAGAGAAAAACGAAATAGTACCTTTCATGCATGCAACCGCCGGACCCGAATGGAGCTGAGATTCAATAATTGGGAAATGGAAATATTCGGACATTTTACAAGATGACGAATTTGTATGTTTGAATGCGTATTATGAAAAGATTTGGAAATATATTACTTCTATTGGGATCACTGCACCTGATCTCTTTTTGCCAGTCAAATAAAGTGCAAAATTCCGGGATTTATAAATTGGATCCCGATTTTGGAAATTACTGGTACTTGGGGAAAGCTGAGCTGGCCAGTTTTGAACTGGAGCAGATCCGGTATGGAGAACCAAGAAATGGCCGGGCCGTATTGATCTTTGTGACCGAAGATTTCTCGAAATCAAAACAGGTAAAGCTTGACCATCCCCCTATGGATAAATCCGACGTTCTGAAGGTGATGAAATTGAACGCAACGAGGAAATTTTTCACGGGCATCTATCCCTATTCTACCATGACCTCCGTATTTACTCCTGTAAATTTGAATGATCACCTGAAGACAATTAAATTAACGACGTCATCGCAGGAATGGTGCGGGCACACTTTTTTGCAGGTTAATCTAGATGGCGGCAAATACCGCATTCAAAGCAACTCGTACTTTGAAACTGAAGGAGATCAAGAATACAAGGTTGATGGGGTTATGATGGAAGATGAGATTTGGACGAGGATCCGGCTAAATCCAAACAAACTACCTACAGGAAATTTCAAAATGTTGCCTGGGAGCCTGTTCTGCCGGTTTGCACATTCCGCATTTAAACCCGAAGCGGTTCGTGCAACTATTCTCGAAATTGATAATTTGACCAGTGTATATACGCTGGAATATCCAGGCTTGGAGAGAACTTTGAAGATTAAATTTGACAGATCTTTTCCCTACAAAATACAAGGTTGGGAAGAAACTTATCCGGAAGGTGGCCAGCTTATGACAACAAAAGCTGCCCTGAAAAAAGTAGTGCAATTGGACTATTGGAACAAAAACAAGAACTCGGATGAGGATCTGAGGAAAGAATTTCAGGTTCAATGAGCTTATTCCGGTTCTACAATAGCTTGTTCTTCGTTCACATCATCTGCGCCATGCGTGAGTTTTTTTAGTTTTTTCACAAACAGTATCAGCAAAAGACCAAACCCGACGCAAAAGCCAAAAATTCCCCAAAAAATCGCCAATTCGCCGGCGTTTTGAGCGGCTTCGCCAATAAGCCCTGCCAGTTTATTACCCAAAGCTATAGCAAAAAAATAGGCGCCCATCATGAAGGATACATACTTGGCCGGCGCCATTTTGGTAATAAAAGATAAGGCGACCGGTGAAATGCATAACTCGCCTACTACATGAAGCAAATATGCACTTAATAACCAGTGGACGGAAGCCAGTCCATCCGGAGATTCCATGGTTTCCATGGCGGCTGCGGCGAGCATCATGAATCCAAAACCTGTGATGATGGTTCCCAGACCCATCTTGAATAGAGAGGAGGATTCCCATCCGGTCTTACTCCATTTCACCCAAAACCATGCCATTGGCACACCGATAAGGATTACATAAAATGCGTGAAGGGATTGAAACCAGCTTGCCGGTACTTCAAAACTTAGGAATATTCTGTTAATTTTTTCCTTGGCAAAAAGGTTCATCAGGCCACCGGCCTGTTCGTATGCCATCCAGAAAACTATAACAATTAAAAATGACAACAATAGAACGATGATCCTGTCTTTTTCAATGGATGTGAGTTTTACTTTTTGTTTTGTGGCATGATCTACCTTGTGGGGAATAAAATCCCCAACATTCTTCAGATATTTCTGACCGAAGATGAATACAATTTGACCCACTGCCATTCCGATGCCAGCCAAACCAAAACCATAATTCCAATTGATTACTTCTCCGACATATCCAACAATCAGGGGCGCTGAAAATGCCCCTATATTGATGCCGACGTAGAATATTGTAAAGGCGCTATCCCTTTTTGCATCTCCTTGCCTGTACAATCCTCCGACCATCGAGGAAATATTGGGCTTTAAAGCTCCGACACCAAGAATAATAAAGAATAAACCGGAATAAAACTCCCAAACACCATTCATCACAAGCAGGGCATGCCCGATGATGATCAATACTCCGCCCAGCATTACGGATTTTTTCTGACCGATCAATCGATCGGCGAGCAGTCCACCCGGTACGCCCATAGCATAGACCAGCATGGTGTACCAGCCGTAGAGCTGCAATGCAGAGGTATTATCCCAACCAAAACCCGGATTTGGATTAAATTCCTCATTCTTAGCAGTTAAATAGAGTACCAAAATAGCACGCATGCCATAGTAGGAAAACCGCTCCCATAATTCAGTAAAAAATAAGATGTACAATCCAATCGGGTGTCCCCATAATGTTTTCTTGCTCATGTTTCTGCCGGTTTTAAAAAGCGGTAAAGATAGGTTTTTTCACGAATTTTAAGTGTAATTTTTTTATTTCCATGTATCCAAAAGGATTAATCAAACTCGAAAGGAGGCATGAAATGGCAGGCAGTTTGAAAGATGCGGCCGCTGCTCACAGATACGGTGTGCTGTGAAATTTCACTCGAAATTCACCTTATTCAGGATCAATCCGGAAGGCGGGGCGATGCAATCGAATGGTATATCGTCGGGGTCGGTCAGGGATTCCTTCAGATCACTGAGTGTAATTTCACCTTTTCCGACTTTTAGAAGCTGTCCCATCATGAGCCGGATCTGGTTTCGCATAAATCCTTTTGAACGAATATGATACGCATAACTTTTCTCAGGAAAGAAATTGGCCCGATAGAGATCATTTTCTTTGATAAAACTCCTCTCGATTTCTCTTTCGAAATCCATCTTTTCAGTAGGTCTTGTACAGTATTTTTTGAAATTATGTTTTCCTTCAAACAGTTTAGCTCCTTTTTTCATTTGTTCGATATCGAGCTTTTCCATGAAAGAAGATAGAATCGGAGCTGCGAACGGGTGACATTTTTCGCCAAAAGCAAACAGGTATATATATTCTTTGGTTTTTGGAGACTGGATGATGTTAAAATTCTGATCGGTTTTTTCGATCTTAAGGACGCGTATATCCGGCGGCAGATTACTGTTCAGATCACGGAAAAGTTTTGTCATGTCCAATTGCTCCTCTATAAATAGTTCGAATATGGCATGGTTGGCCGAGACCATCGCATCGGTACGGCTTGAGCCCAGGGTTTTAAAACTTGTATGTGTGAGAACAAATGGTAAGGTTTTATCAATATACTGATGAACCGTTTTCAAGCCGGGCTGCTTGGTCCATCCGTGAAAGCGGAAGCCCAGGTATTGGATGTGTATAAGATAGTAATATCTTGACATGGATATGTCGTATTTCAATTGTTAGGCTTCAGGCCCTAAAGAGGATGGTATTCAATGTTTAAGCGTTATTCCTCGATAATCTTGAACTCCACTCTTCGGTTCAACTCTCTGCCGTCGATCTCATCGTCGTTGCTTACAATCGGGCGTAATTTACCAAATCCCTTTGATTGCAGGCGATCGGCGGAAATCCCGTTTTCGATCAGGTAGTCGACAACAGCTTTTGCTCTTCGCTCACTCAATATGAAATTGTACTGTTGTGTGCCGATATTATCGGTATGACCTTCAACCGAGATTTTCAAATCCATATTTTCTTGCATCATCTCTACCATTCGGTTTAGTTCCGGGAATGACTCTTTCTTCAGCACATATTTGTCAAAATCAAAAAATATATTGTTCAATCTCACAACAGCGCCTTTCTCAATCGGCACCAGGAATAAATCTTTGTTCAACTCGCCATAGACTTCCGTATTTTTCAGATCGATATTGGCATTGATTGCGACAAATCCTCCGGCTTCGGCCA
>JAKSDO010000151.1 GCA_022360055.1 Cytophagales bacterium
CATTGACAGAATCATTCCGATCAGCACGATAGTCCCTCCAGGTTTGGTAAAAAAGTCTCCAATACCACCTAAAAAAATCAAAGGGAAGATAGTACCCATTACAGCTGAAATACCAATCGCAATAGTATAAGTCAGAGAGAACCCAATATGATTAATTGCTTTGCCAAATGACATTCCCCCAAAACCATACGCAGCACCAAGTAAAAAAGCTATCCAGAAAGATTTTGCAGGTGCTTCAACCAAAATATTGAAAAAATCAGGGACGGTAAGCCAACCGATAATGATTGGTACAATGACCCAGGCAAACATTGCTTGAACAAGCCAGAAAGTTTCCCATGACCATTTTCGTGTTTGCGTGTTTGGCAAATAACAAACTGCCGTTGACATCCCTCCTATTGCGTGAAGTCCGGTACCTATAATTGGATTAGGTGAAATCATTTTAAGTTTTTTAATTCTATAAATTCAATCTTTAAAATTCATCGAAGGCAATCATTTTCTTAACAACATCCAGTTTCTGCAATATTTCCAGACATGCTTTAATCATTGCATTCAAACTTATTTACTTATCCATATCTCTATTCTGCCTGTTTTCCATTTCAATCCAAATGAAAAATCTCCTCCATACCTGCCCAAAATTCCCCTGCACTTCTGGATTCAAGCGGCTCCATTAACGTTTTCACCACGTCCCACCACTGTTGTGTTTCCGGATCCGCAGCCATCTTTGCCATATCTGCTTCATAATTATCACCGGTATATTCAAAGTAGGCAAACAGAAAGTTATCCCTGAAATAGATGGAATAATTCCTGATGTTACAGGCGGAGATCATTGAGATCACGTTTGGCCAAACCTTTTTGTGATGATGAATATATTCGCTCGCTCCTTCCGGTTTTAGCCGGATCATTTGTCCATAACGCTGCATTCTAATTTTCTTTTAATGCATCAAATAGTGCCTTGATATTTGCAGGAGGTATATCCGGTAAGATCGCCTCATGACTCGGAGAAATAATAAGTCCGGTCGGAAACAAGTCCTTCAATTCATGTACTTTTTTTGAAACTTCTTCCGCACTCCCGTTCACCAGCAGTTCCTGGGCATCCACACCTCCGCAAAATGCCGTCTTTCCGGTGAAATGCTTTTTCAGGTTGGGGGCATCCATTTCACTGGCCAATGCCTGGATGGGGTGGATAATATCCGATCCCAAATCGGTCAAATCCTGAATAATGGGGAAAATGGAGCCGCACGAATGATGCATCACCGTTAGCCCATAGCTCTTAGCCTGCTCAATGAGCTTTCTGGTACCGGGGAAAACATACTTGCGCAAATAATCCGGGTCCACCATCAAGCCTGTCTGGCTACCAAAATCATTTCCGATCAGGATGGCATCGAGCTTGCCCCTGGTCGATTCATAAAAAATCTCATTGGCTTTGAGATAGAAATCCGTGATCCGATCAATCACCGCCACGAACATCTCCGGGTTGGCAAGCATAACCATCAGGGCCTGCTCCATTCCAAAAGCGGCACAGGCATCCTGGAAATGACAGCTCCAGAGTATGCCCATCTTTATCCTGTTTGACGGTGCAGCTACAGCCCGTCTTTTGGATTCTTCACGATCAAGGTACAACGAAGGATCAGGCCAGTCAAATTTATCCACGTCTAACGGATCGCTATAATCCTCAAAAAAACCTGGAGCCGTCAGTGTGCGTTCGTCAGGCCTGTCCATATGTTCGACCTTGGCAAATTTGAATGCACTAACGATGTGGTTTGAAGGCGGATAGTTATAGGGTACTTCCACCGGATAGATATCATCGTCAATGATGGTCCGGAGTTGGTCAATACTGCCAACACCAAAGTATTTCTTTAATGCGGGTTCAGCCGAAGGCACCGGTAATCCCAGCCAGGAAGCGGGTCTGTCGACTGGCTCATATTGAATGGTGGCAAAAAATCGTTCTCGATGGTCCATATTTGAAATATTTTTGTTATTACTAAATCATTTCTGACTCCAGATTGTCTTGATTGTTTCTTCTTGTGAATATCCTGCGGGACACGAAGGACTTCTCGTATTTGCACGATAACTGCTGATTATGTCATTCGGTCGTCTGATTTCACGGCATCCAGGCATCTGCAAATGCCCGTTAGGGTCAGTTTCCTTTATCCAATCATAGGCATATTTCAACCAATAATTCCTATAGTCTTCCGGCTGGAGTGCAAACCACGAAATCTCATCCCAACCCCATACAAAACCAGATTCGGTATTAGCAACGTTTGGGAAAGTACTTGTTCCAAAATTGTCAAGTTCAACAAGATAGGGCAGGCTACTGCAGCTCCAGCCACTTGGAGAAACACAAGCCATGCTTTTGTTATAGATGGCATCCAAATGATTTTCCTTTAATACTGCTTCAAAAGAATTTCCAGGTAACTCCACAGGACGTATTGGCAAAGAGTTGAAATCAAGAAGGCTCACTCCTTCCTTTAACATCCCTCCTGTAGGTACATGAGCATCAAGTAGTACCCAATGACGTCGGCTGTTTTTGACTGCATACGCGCGAATTTTTGAAAATAGTTTTGAATACGCCTCAAGTTGCATCCGGGTGTACGGCGGATAATAGGGTGGTTCATTGGATTGAGTTTTCATTGCAATTCGTTCTACCTGTCCGAAATGCAAAGCTTCACACCCTATGTTGATATATGATGTAGCTAAAAAATAAAACCAAAGAATAGTTTCAGGTTTCAGGATGTCAGGGACACTGCTCCCCATGCCCCAATGATTTATATATGTACCATCATCATTGAGCATCGATTGATAATTAAAACTCCGATCTTCAGCCGGTAGTCCAAAATCTCTAAAAACCCGGGACGGGATTCTAATTTGGTTCACTTCTTCCGTAACGATTTCGAAAATAGCTGCTTGAAAAATAATTTCAGGATCAATCCTATGACATATATCGATTCTCTTTTTAGCATTATCCCAGAATGCAGGTACATTCAGAAGGCTTTCCCTACCCCACCGGAAAATTGCTCTTCCAATAAATTTTGCTCCTATGTTTTCAATCATACGTATATCATCATCATTGTCATCCTGATAAGGATATCCTCTCATGTCATTATGATCATCCGGGATCAGAAAAGGCGCCATAGTAATCGATCGTTCAAGATAGTTTTCCAACACTGCTTTTGATATACCCTTTTCATCAAAATGATATGGCTTTTCTGATCTGGCCGGCTGTGCTTCGGCATCAATTGAGTATATATGACTAAAAAGTAGCATTATTACAATGCTGGCCTTTATCAGCTTCGATCCCGCAAGGTTAAATCTCTTTGAGTCGTAGTTTCTATCTCTTTTATAAACCAATCGTTTTTGTTTTATCATCGTATCTTGAGTTCTTAATTTGTAACTTCCGCATTTTTAGACTGTTTCGCACATTCAGGGCTTCATGATATGTCATAAATTCTTCAAATAGGTTTTTATCTTTAGATTGATCAAAGCCGCATACTCTTTGAAGGGTGTATTCCGGTCCCTGTTCCAGGTAATTGTCAAACAGTATATCTGGTTCCGATATGTTACTGTTTTCATCTTTAGCCTGAAAGTAAAATGCATAAGCCATCGCTTTTAAAATTTTATCGAACTTTAATTCCAGGCTTATTGCCAAACGGATAATACCCATAAAGCGGTCATCAGGACCTAATTTTCTTAGACGATCTTGTCCGACCCTGAAAATTGTATCCTTTAATGCCTTATTCTGAAACCGATACAAAAGGTCCTCGATATGGCCTTGTAAATCAGCCAAAGAAAAATCATTAGGATAATTGGCTTGTAAAACGGATGCTGATTGAAGCATGGCATCGAATGCAAACCGGTATACTTCTTTATCTTTTAAGACCTCATAAATGTAGGTTGCCCCGGGATATTTATATGCTCCAAAATACGCAACTGTGGCATGGCCAAAATTATGGACAAATGCTTTTCGATCGACCCATGCTTTTATGTTTTCCCTGGGACAAAGCCCTTTTACTTCAGGTATTGGGCCTCTAAACCCTTTTTTATCCACGATCAGACTATTGTACGGTTCGGCAAACACCAACAGAGGGTCCCCTTCAAGATCTGCCTTGGTCATTATCGGAACCATTTTCCCGATACTGGTTTCAACCAGCCCAACTAACTCGTCTATCGGATATTCTTTTGGAAGACAAGATGAAAG
>JAKSDO010000254.1 GCA_022360055.1 Cytophagales bacterium
AAGAGACATATTTTACACTCGCCATACTTGATGTTGAAATTTTAATCGCTCTATTTCTTCATCATCCAATTCTCTTGGTACATATTCTTCTTTCATTACACATTCTTTTACCTTATTTTACTTAAGTTGAGGCTAACGTCCAGATATGGCATGTGCCTCTGGATGCTTCAAGTACCTTCTGACCATTCAACCAGTGTTCAATTCGATTGTCTATAACCTTGATTTTAGAACGGTTCCATTCTCCGACGGCTCGGACCAATGCGTTCTTACCTGCTACCAAATCATACAAATCGCTCACCCGATGCTTATCAAATTAACCATCCGGATGCCCGGTATTGTCGAGCAACTGGTATTCCAAACCTGTGTGCCAGGGTTTGGGATATTGTTCTTCTTCATTTACCGATACAAAAGTGAATAAATACTGGTAGTCAGCAACTTATGTGGGTTGGGGTACGAAATAGGGACAAAAAAATTTAAAAATATTGTCCCGCAAAACTACCTGGATGAAAAATGTTCCCCAACAAACCCTCGCAAAGTAATTTCACCGGTGATCTCTCCCTGCCAAGATAATTAAATTTAATCGACCCCTAAAAAGATTTTCTGTTCTTCATGATTATATCGCAAATTGCAATATGAAAATAATTACCCTGTAAGCAAACCGTTTTAAAAAACTTATCCTTTTAAGGAAGCAGTTTTGAAAAGCCATTCCCTTTAAGGAGAAGAGTTTTTCTATTTCCTATAGGAAGTAGCTTTTTAAGCTCACTCCTTTAAGAGAGTATCTTTTTCTTTAAGGAAAGGTATTACTTAAGGAGGTTAAATAAGAGTTCCATTACAAGGAGAGCTTCAGATATTAATACCGGAAAGCTTGGGCCATTATTTCCTGTTCTGCTCTGGATATTCCAATCTCCTGCGCAAGTTTTTTCCAGTTACTCACAACAGCTTTAACTTCTGTAATGATCTCATCCATTTGTGCATCCTTTAACTGGAAATATTCTCCTACACTTTTGGCCAGGTCAAAGTCCAGTGCATTACTATAGGTGTCGATGTTCATGGCAAGGCCATCTTTATCAATAGACGGATTGATGTCATAAGCTGGAGACAATCGCCAGCCTCCTTTGCCCAAGATAAAGCCATGATTCCGCAAATGGTCGTCCGTATTGGATATGGCAATATTAAAAACCATACGTTTCCATAGTTGGCGGAGGCCTTCTTCAATGGCTGATCCGGAGAACTGAATAAACTCTGCTAGCTCCAGGTAGCTGGGAGGATTATCCCTGACGGTATCTTCATTGTTTCCGGTCATCGTCATGGCGGAGGCAAAATGAATACGTTCTCCGTTTGCACGGTCAAACCGTTTGGTGAAAAAGGTGTGGTATTTTCCTGCTATTTTTTCCACTTTCGATTCGGCCATCTCAATACCGGCTTCAATTGCTAGTCTGTAAGCTAAAAACTCCCACAGTGCCTTGTCGGTCATATCATTCTTTGATGGGAACTTGGCAATCCATGGATGGCCATCAGTATCCAATACATTGGCTTTTGGCCTCGCACCTCCTAAAGATGATCCCGGAGCCATCAGGATAGCCAGCCATTTTTTTACTTCTTCATTGTTTGTATCAGATTCTATGACGTCAGTGGCATGTTGCAATTCCCTAATTGAAGACCAGGGTGGAGTGGGATATTCTTCATTGTCATCCAGAAACGGGCCATCAGGGGTTAGTTTAAACCGCAAAGCGCCCATTCTGCTTTCATCATAAACGCCTAAGAGAAAGTCAATGTCGTACAATGTTTTGGGCGACTCTTTTTGAGCTTCACGTCTTTTCATCAAGGTACGTCCCCAGGTATCGGGCATGGAATCCAGGAATACACCAAAGTTTTCTTTCTTGTCAGGGAATTGCGGCCCGGAATACCAACCTATGTCCGGATCCAGTAAGAACTGTTCTTTTGACTGAAGCCAATCAGGATGATATTCAAAGCTGAATGATTTCCTTCCTTTGCCCTGGTGAACAGAAAGCGTTCCGATCAGTTTAGGTTCCGGCATGCCTGCCCAGTGTGCATATACCAATATGTTGATCTTGCTTGCAGCCATGTTTATTTATTTCCCAGTAAATTGAGGTCTTGTAATTTTCTTCCCAGGTCATCATCTGAAGCCAGCTTGAGAAAATCATCCTGTAATCCCAGTACCCTGAGCACGTTAAATACCGCTCCAATGGATACACCGGGACTTCCTTTCTCGATCAGGTACAACGTATTTCGGGCAATACCTGCCCGTTCAGCTACCTGGATGACAGTTAATTTACGTCTCTTCCTGGCCAGCTTGATGTTTTCACCTACTTGCTCCAGTATCTTTTGGTGCTTTGGAAACAATATTTGCTTCTTCCTTTTCATTAAAATGTACTATACTAACGACAAATATACTAAAAAAGTTTAAAATATAGTACATTTTATTCTTTGTGACAGTTAGTAAATGGCTAAAACAACCTGGAATATACAGGTATATGGAATAGGTATCGGGGTAGCAGTTAAAGCTTCTCAATTTGTTTTTTGGTGAGCCCAGTTTATTTGACAATCATATCAATTTCAGCACCATCAGCCTTCATCTCCCTTGCAATCTCAATATTCCTCTCTTTAATACCTTCTTTTACCCCAGCTTGTCTGCCAATTTCCTTTGCCTCTTTCTTGATCTGCTGTTGCAGCTTATATGCGGGCACATACCTGGTACTTAGCCTCAGTTCATTCATCAAGCCAACGTCAGCAAAACTTAGGTAGCTTTTTTCCGAAATGATGAGGTGATCGAGTACTTCGGTATTAACAATAATACCCACTGCGTATCACATATTGATTTCATAATATGTTGTCCCAAATTTGGGACTCTATATTGTGAATTCGTCCTGTAACGTGAAGAGTTTAAGATCATATTCCATTCAAAAAAAGTAAAAAAAATGAACGGGAGGCACTTAGGATAGAGGGCTAAAAATCTTCAATTTTCGATCAGATAGTTATATAAAACTCACTTTCCATTAAAATATTTCTTTAAGATGTATTCCGGTTGATGCTGGTCTGGTTTTCTACGGTTTTCAGCATTAATCAGATCGAATTCCATTGATTGTTTCTCAGAAGCGGTCAATGGCAATTTATCGCCGGTTTCCTGTTGCCATTCTCCGAGGAGCTCCATCATCTGCTTTACTCGGTCCTGATTTTCAGTTAGTTCAGCCAAGTTGTTTAACTCGTATGGATCACTAGCAAGATCAAAAAGCTGGGTATGATGCAACGTCGGATATCTAATCAACTTCCATCTGTGATCTCTCACGGCTCGCATGTTTTTGGTAAATGTTGTATAAAGTGAATTTCGTGTTTCTGTCATTTCTCCCCTTATGATGGGAGAAAAATCAGTACCATCTACACCATCCATAGCAGGCATGCCAATCAATTCGAGTAATGTTGGAAAAATATCCAATAGGTAAACCATTGCCTCAGATTGCTTGTTGACCGGTACGCCTGGCCCTGTGATCAGAAAAGGGGATTTCATGCTATGTTCATACAGGTTTTGTTTTCCCAACAATCCATGACTTCCAAGGGCTAAGCCATGATCTGAGGTAAATACAATAATGGTGTTCTCCGTAAGACCCTGGGATCTTAAGGTCTTAAGTATCCTGCCAATCTGAGCATCCATATGCGTTATTAGTCCATAATATTCTGCAATGGATGACTTTATGTCATCAACACTTCTAGGGTAAGCTGCGAGCTTTTCGTCCCGGTGGTTCATTTCCCTATTGTTGAATGGGTGAACAGGAAGGTAATTTGGCGGCAAGGGCATACCTTCCTCGTCGTACATGTTAAGATATTCTTCAGGGGGCATCCTGGGATCGTGGGAAGCGGTAAAAGCAATATAAGTAAAAAACGGCTTGGAACGATCTCCTTTCGCATAGTCATTTAAAAAATCTATCGCCGCATCCGCAAACACTTCCGAAGAGTGACCTACCTTCCTCACCTCAGTAAACTTGCCATCTCCAATTTTATCCACTACAGGCACATTAAAGTGGTCACTCATTCCTCCAAAGAATATATTCTTACCCTGCTGAAAAGATTTGTCGAATGAGGCCTCCTTATTATGCCATTTACCTGTTCCAAAAGTCACATAGCCATTTTCACCTAATACTTGAGGCATGGTCTGTGTACCTTCTAAGGTATTTCTTACCTTGTGCACGTATTTCCCGCTCATCAGCATGGCCCTGCTTGGCACACATACTGCACCGCCGGTGGCACCCATGCAATACATATTCGTAAACCTCATGCCCGAAGCGGCCAATCGGTCCAGGTTTGGAGTTTTGACATATTCATTCTCATACCCCACAGCATCGGCACGTTGGTCGTCACTGAAAATGATGAGAATGTTTGGTCTATCTTTTGTTGTCTGTGCTTGTGAATCGTGACCCACCAACACAAGGAGCGTAATCAATGGAACTAAATAGATTTGATAAGGTTTAGTCCTGTTAAAATATCGCATGATGAATGTGTATTTATTTAAAGAGTTTTATTAAAAATGTTATCTCATAGATGTTCGAACGGATCGAGATTGCAAATTTCATCGGTGGAATCTAAAGATAATTTATCATAAACGTTCGAACCTGATCTCGCCCTATTTTGAAACGAAATTGCTTCCCATCAGCTTCAATTGTACTTCGTTGCTCAATCGGCTGTTCTAAATGATTGCACTCTATGATCGAAGCAGCATCGTAGGGCAGTTGCACCGTCACATCTTCTTCTCTTCCCTCTGTTTCAATAATTCTTAGTATGAGCTTATCCAGGTGATAGGCATCTTGCTTTGTCTTAAGACTCGAAATGATCACATGGTCACTGTCTATACTGAAAAATGATTTTTCTAAAGGATAGGAGAGTTCATTGTAAAACCAGCCAGATATTTCTCCAGGATGATGATTTTCCTGCTTTGCAATGAGAGGTTGATTGAACTCCAGGGCTCTTAAAGGAATATTTGCGTCCCTCCAATCACCCTCATGCACTATCAAGGAGTACTTAAATGAATGTGTGCCTTCATCCATTCTGGGATCCATTCCTCGGGCACCTCGAACTACTGACATAACAAGTTTGCCATTTACAATAGTAAAACCGTATTTACCGTCGTTCAATAACGAAACACCCCAGTCATCTTCTGAACAATCTATCCATTTTTGCGCCGGAAAGAAATTGCCGGTTTCAGCTCTTTGGATGTAGCCATAAGGCTGATCATAAAATGAATCTCCTTTTTTAATGCTGGTAGGAAACACGACTTGCAGTATCTTATTGTGACTATGCCAATCCACTTCCATCTCAAAATCTATTCGATTAGAATTAGCATTTAATGTCATATAACGTGAAAAATTAGAAGATTGAAAATGATCCTCCCATTTCAAAATAACTTGCAATGGTGATTGAAATACTATTTCTGGCTTTTTCAATGACTGAATGGCAAATTCTTTCCCCGTCAATTTCATACTCCATGTATTACCATTATCTTCCAGTAACTCCAACTTATTTCCAATGCCTTCTAGCATTTCCTTCTTTAGCTTTTTACTGAATATGCTGGAAATTCCACTGTCATCCCACTTAATGATATAGTGGCTATTTTCAACCTGATTATTCCCAACTTTTATATCCGAAACAATTTTTTCAGGGCTTTCTTCTGCAATTTCAAATACCTTGTATCCCATAGCAGGAACGTTTTCAGCATAGAAAGCAATTTTAAAATGCAATCCGTCATTCGATTCTTTAAGAACTGAATACAGTACATCCTTTCCGACATTATCTTTCAACTTGAAAGCCGATGTTTTTTTAGCCAAAGTAAAATCTGCCTCCAGGTATTGACTCACTGACCATGAATGTGGATTATAAACCACCAGGGGAGTGCCTTTTATTTTTTCGGTATTGATTCGGTTTCCAATATTTTCAAGTCCTGATGTTAGCTGCTCCGAAGTAATCTTGTCCAGCTTTTCATAATCCTTATAAACATCGTTAGTACCAAGTCCGGCCAAGGTTCCAGGAAGAACATCATGAAATTGATTGAATAGCAATATCCTCCATGCATCTTTGAAGTCTTCACGTGGATAAAAAGGTTTGGCTTGGTTTAAGCACCCAATTACTGAAAACTTTTCGGCCGTTATTAGCTGGTTTTCATGATAGCGATTCAGCTTTTTTATTTGCGCTTGCGAGATATAGCAGCCCAGCCACTGCCCACTATTTGGCTGAATGCTAAATTCTGTTTTGAGGACGGGCCACTCCCTATCCACCTTGCGCAACTCATTGAAGTAATTTTCCGGAGATACAAATTCGAACTCCAGATTGGCCTTATCAGACAGCATTTGCATCGCTGAAAAATCGCTTTCCTTCGGCCCACCTCCATGATCTCCTTCTCCGATTGTTACCATAGGTGAATCATATCCACTTGTCTCCACCCACTCCTTTATATAACCAGGCATTCTTTTAAAATCAGGATTATAGTGATCCGGTATTTTATATGCCAGTAATCTGGATCCATCTTTTGATTCCCACCAAAAGATCTTTTTACCTTCCGGTGCATTCCTGCTGAACACATAGGTATCAATTCCACATCCGCTATAGATCTTTGGCAGAGTGACGACATGACCGGTAAAAGCATCAGGAGACCAAGCAATATGGATGTTTTCAATACCCAGATTTTTGGAGTAGTAATCTCGGGCAACAAGAAACTGTCGGATCAGACTCTCACCTGAAGGCATAGTCTCATCGGTTTCTACCCATTGCCCACCAACTACACTCCACCTCTTGTCTTGAATACTTTGCTTGATCTGTTCAAATAAATCTGGAAAATTCTTTTGTACTGTAGAATAGTACACGAGAGAACTCTGGGCAAAATGCACATCAGGATACTCGTCCATTACCTTGAGTACATTGGAAAAAGTATTATATACTTCGCGTCTCTCAATTTCATTCCATCTCCAGCGATATACGGGATCCATGTGTGCGTGACCGATAACCTTTACTTTTTGGGCTTCAGACCCTTTAGCAGCCGATTGGCTACTAGCATTTTGGGCTACGAGTAAAGATGATATCAACACAAGTAGTAATCGTTTCATTCAGTTATCTTTATAATCGTTTCAATTAACATTTTCATGGATAATAAAAAGTCTTAAACCCCCAGTTTCTTTTGAATATCCTCAAGTGAAACACCCTTAGTCTCTGGCATCATGAATAAGGTAAATAGCAATATCGTGCCAGCTAAAATCACGAAAATCTGCCAATGGTTTCCCTTGAAAACATCGATCACTACCGGTCCCAGTAGTGCCGTGAAAATTATAAAGGTTCCACGAAACCAAGGACTGGTATTCCACAGATCTTTGATTGGTGTTAGCTCCGGTTATTACTAAAGTATCAAATCCGAATAAAAATCCTGCTAATGAGATTGTGAACGACCACATACCATTATTGCTTATTTTCAATGTATTTCGTTTAGTTTATAAAAATAGTTGGTTCGTATATCGATAACTTGTTTGTACATCATGATGTATGTCCTTGATTCATGAGGAACGGCTATACACCTGAGCTTCATCTCAAAGCCTCGATATTTTATCTTGCCAAATACCCGTAATTGTAGTTGCTTGTTATTGAATACCAGCAACAACGATAAAATTCCGGGTGGAATAAGTACGAAGTACTTCAGTATCTTCTTAATATTGAAACTCATGCGATATTAAAATAGATTTGACCCTACTAAGACTAAGTCGTGTTATTCATCCTCAAATACTAACCGCCCTCCTTTTACCAACACAGAATGGGCGATTTGCATTTCGTTGACAACCGTTCCATTCAGACTGGCTTTGAATTTTATATTCGAAGGGTCTACATTATTTTGTATCACAATTTCATCTCCCTCGTAATAGTCCTGATTCAGCCTTATTTTGATCCGATCAAATTCAGGTACTGTGATATCATAAATGGGATCATCTTCCGCTCCTGTCATTTGAAATAATCCCATTTTCATCAGAACTGACAAACTTCCCATCAATCCCTGATCTTCATCTCCATTGAAGCCCTCTTCCGGTGAAAGACCTGAATAGACACTGTCAATGACCTGTCTCGACCAGTAGCGGGTCAAATCCGGTCGACCTAATCGATTGAAAATAAAGGCTGCCTGCATCGATGGTTGGTTCCCATAGTTGATCGGTACCCGTCGGTTTTTCTCATCTTCCTCTTCGTCGTGGGATTTCCCTGAGGTAAAACCTTGTTTTTGAGCGGTTTCAAAAGATTTATTCAGTTTTTCCACTGCTGCCTCTTTTCCTCCAATCAATTCGGCCAATCCGTCCAGATCATGCGGTACGAACCAAGTCATCTGTGCACCGTTCGATTCTACAAATCCTTTTCTGTACTCAAAAGGATCATAGGGAGTTCGCCATTCTCCATTTTCGTCCTTGGTTCTGATCCAACCGATGTTCGTATCAAACATATTCTTGTAATTCTTTGACCTTTCCAAAAAGTACTCATAGTCTTTTTGCTTGTTTAAATGTTTGGCTAATTGTGCTAATGTCCAATCCTGATAGGCGTATTCCATGGTCATACCTCCTCCATCCTGATGCAAACCAAATTTCTGACCTTCAGGCAATGGATAGGGCACATATCCCTTTTCGACGTAATAGTCCAGACCTCCTCCTATTTTTGAGTTGTGTTCGTATCCGGCCCTGGACATTATTCCTCCTGGCATATGTCCTTTCTTTAGACCCTCGTATACCATGTTAATGTCAAATCCCCTGATGCCTTTTAGCCATGCCGACACTAGAAAGGGTGTTGCAGAGGAACCTGTCATCACGTAGGTATAGTTGCCTCCTGACGGGCCCCTAGGAATAGCACCTCCGTCCTTATAGTATTGAAGCAGAGAATTACAGAATTCTTCTGCTATCTCCGGATACACCAGCTGCCAAAGCGTATTGATAGTCCACTGTGCCCCCCAAAAGGAGTCTGAATTGTACTGGTTGAATGTAGGTTGTCCGTTTTCATCCAAAGGTAATTGTCCGATCCTGAATTCATCTCCGGTATTGTCCGGATAGGCTCCATTTATATCGCTGATGATTCTTCTGCCTTGTAGGGCATGCCATAGATCAGTATAAAACCTACTTTGTTGTTGCTCCGTCCCACCTTCTATTTCAATTCTTCCCAACAAGTCATTCCACTCCTGTCGGGATTCATCAACCACTCCTTTAAAATCCCAATGTGGTAGCTCGGTTTCCATGTTGATTTTAGCATTTCCTATAGAAGTGTAGGAAATCGCTACCTTCATTTTCACGTCCTGTGATTTTGGGCTAAGTTTAACAAGGAACTTACCTCCCCTGCTATCTACACTTTCAATCTCTCCATCAATTTTTACATAAAAGAAAACATCTATGGTTTTTGGTCTTCTCCTGGTCGGAGAGTTGGTGACTTTTCCTTGCAGAGTATTTTTATTAACAAATTCAAGTTGTCCTTCGGTTAGCAATGTAGGACCGTGTTTCCCTTGTAGGTTGAACAATATACCTGGTTCTGAGTTTTTCGGAAATACATATTTGTGGAAGCCAACCCTGGTAGTTGAGGTGAGTTCCACATCGATCCCATTTCTATCCAGGATTAAATGATGAAAACCAGGAGCAATTTTTTCCGAATCATGACTAAAATCAGAATAAAAGTCATTGAAAACATCATTGTCTTCCTGCTCAATTATTGGCATGACCGAAGGCCCGGAGAGCTGCCATGCATGTATATGTGACAGGCCTTTGACATTGGTCGTATTGTATCGGTACCCACTGCCCCATGCCCCATCTATTTCGGTATCCGGGCTGAGGTTGACCATCCCGAAGGGCCGACATGCTGATGAAAAATAAAACCACCGTGAGTTCTCCGTATCCAGCAATGGATAGACCATATGGACATAATCCATTTTTTCTGTGATCTTTTCCTGATGTTGACAGTTAACTAACAGTGATAAAATGGAGAAAATTAAAGCTATTTGGATCTTTAACTTCGGACACCTGTCAAAAATATTCATCTCTTCTATTGTCATTTAAAATGTGGTAATGTGTGTATCGGTCGAATGGTAATATCTCGGTAGAAAATTTCTGCTCCCTCGGACTGGAGTTGAATCTTTCCTTTGGTAAGAGGCTCGATTTCTCCATTAACGATCTGACCAATGTCCGTGAGATGCATGTTCTTTTGACCATTCACCACGTGAACGCTCTCCCGGCCATAAGCATAGATATCCAGACGGTTCCATTCTCCGTATTCTTTTTCGAAATCCTTGGATTTTTGGCAATACCTGTCGCCTCTCATGTCTAGGACGTGAAATGGAGCTTTTGGATCGTACCGAAAGCTTTCTTCGCCATCCACCTTAATGGTTCTTACCCATGTTGATGTGGAATCAATGCACCACATATCCCCTGTATCCCCCTCTTGCACTTGTAGCTCCATGGAACGCATCCAGGCACCAGCCTTTGCGCCTTCTTTGCCAACGGAGTGGTACATCACTCCGCTATCCCTTTTTTTGTCCTTTCTGGGAGGGTATTTTTTCTCCCCCCATTTGAATTCCAGGTTCAAATGAAAATTTTCGAATTCCTGCTCTGTGATCAGAACTCCAAGAACTTCGCCACTGATGCGAATTACAGCCTGCCCATCTTCTTGTACCACACTGAATACATTAAGAGGGTCACTATTCAGTCCAATGGGTTCAACATACCGACCTCCCTCCTTTTTCAAACCTTCTACCTCAGAAGTGGGCTCAGGGGCCCTGAGATAGGAGTACCAGCCGCTCAGGTCTTTTTCCATTGAATAATGAATTGGGATCGGTATCGGAGCCAATTTCATTTACATTAATATTTCTGGAGCCCGATGTGTTAGAACTGCACGATATAAAGAGCAAAGCCAGAGATGTGACCAATATGCTCCTGCTTTTGACTACCAGCCCTTTAAAAGCGATATCTATTCTGTTTCCAACGTTCCATTTTATTATTGCTCCGATTGAAATTTCCACTATAGTGAAATTTTATACGTCTAGTGTTTGAATATATTCTGGGAACACAACTTCGGTTTCAAGAATTATAAATGGAATAAGTAGCCACTGAAATATGATCATCACAGCCAAAATCAAGAAGATCAAACTATGTCCAATTATTGTAGAAGGTTTCATTATGAACCGAGAAGAAATGATCAATTTTGCTTTTTTATTATCTCACCTTTTAAAGAAGCCTTTACATTCTTAATCTTTTCATCCTGAACCCCATTCAAAACAACCGCAGGAAGATTCTCTATATTTGAAACATCAAGCCCATTGATGCTTAAACCCTGTACCTTATCGAAAATAAATGCAGGTCTGTAGTCTGGTTCCAAGTAGGTTATATTCAGATTTTTGAATTGTATTCCTTCTACATTTCTAACAAAAAAAGCTGAAGCAGGCAATTCACCGAACATATGAAACTCAGGATATTTTTTTTCATTATAAGGCACCTGAAACAATGAATCGGTAGAGATATGTGCTACTTGTTTTTTTCCTCCACCGAAATATTTGACCGTAACATCTGTGAAGCTTATATTTTTGATCGGATGACCTGGCAATCCGGATATTGTTGAAGGATAGGGATTGTGTGGAGCAGGCCTCTCGCCTCGGGGAGGAAAATGAAAATTCGGACGGTGATAATTTATGTTTTTCCCATCTAAATTGACTTCCATATCGATATTGTTCAGACGAATATTGTCAATTGTGCCTATGTCAGCTTTCTGATTACGATGACCTATATTGATAAAAAATGAGCCAGAAGAGTTTTTGACGGTGACATTAGATATTTCTACATCTTTCATATAACCGCCATCTACGACCATTAGTGCAAT
>JAKSDO010000233.1 GCA_022360055.1 Cytophagales bacterium
ATGCTTCTACTATTTTTACACAAACACTTCTAACCAGCCCCGTTCGTTTTCCGGCCGTATACAATCCCGATTCGGCCAATGTAAATACACCAAATATCTTATTTGGTAATCAACAAATTTCGAATAACCGCTACTATGTAAACCCATACCATCAATTGGTTTCGGGATTTACTCAATCCAGTAGAGCATTGGGACTCATTCAATTCGAATTAAGGCAGGATTTAAGTTCAATAACTCCAGGATTGCATGCCAGGTTTTTAGGCAATAATAACAGAACATCAACGTATGCATTAAGAAGGAATACCCAGCCTTTTTTTTACAATGCAGAGATATTCAACTATGATCCGGTAGAAAACACCTATACTTTAACCAGATTAAACGACGATGGCAACAGGGCGCTTTCTTTTAACGGCGGCACATCCAGTGTATTGAATGTCTTGTACTCAGAAGTTGCCTTAAACTACGATCGTACGTTCAAAGATCATACGGTTAGTGGTTTAATAGTAGGCATTGGCAGAGAAGCTTCAAGGTCGACAGCGAGAACTTTGCCCGAATCATTACCACTCAGAAACCTCGGAATATCCGGCAGATTTACCTATGATTATAAAAGCAGATATTTTGTCGAGTTTAATTTTGGGTACAATGGTTCTGAACGGTTTGCCCGGAAAAATCGCTTCGGTTTTTTCCCTTCAATAGGGGCGGCATGGCTGGTATCTAATGAATCGTTTTTTGAATCTGTTTCATCCACTTTTATTAGTAGGCTTAAAATGCGTGCGTCCTATGGTATAGTGGGAAATGATGCCATCGGTGGACAAAATGATCGGTTTTTTTACAGGTCACAGGTAAACCTTGACGTTTTTTCCAGAGGGTATCGATTTGGAGAAAGTGGTTCCGCAACTTTTATTCCCGGCGTTTCCATAAGTAATTATGAAAACCCGAACATCACCTGGGAGCGCGCCAAGACACTAAACTTGGGATTGGAGTTGAATTTATTTGATGATGCGCTTCTGTTCAGAGGAGAATATTTCACTCAATTGAGGGACAATATCTTACAGACAAGGCTGACGCCTTCCAGTTTAGGGTTGCAAGCACAAAACAGGGATAATGTAGGTGTGGCTTTTACGGAAGGAGTGGACCTGGCTTTGGACGGCAACAAGTACTTCAATAATGATCTTTGGATGACACTCAGGGGTACTTTTACTTACTCCAACGGTAAGTTTGAGAGTTTTGAAGAGCCTAACTATGAGTTAAGAAATGCTCCTGACCGTGCACTGACGGGGATAAAAATCGGTCAGCGACTGGGATACATTGCCGAAAGGTTATTCCTTGATGAAGAAGAAGTAGCTAACGCTCCTCAACAGAGTTTTGGAGGAATAGCCCCACAGGCAGGAGATATCAAGTATAGGGATATCAATAAGGACAATGTTATTAATGATCTCGATAGGGTTCCTATAGGTAAACCGGCCACTCCACAAATCACCTACGGAGCAGGTTTTTCCCTGGGGTACAAAAACTTCGATTTATCGGCATTTTTCCAGGGAAATGCTGAAGTGTCTATTTTTATAGACCCTGCCGCTACAGCGCCTTTCATTACCAGAACAAGAAGTGAAGATCAGTTGCCGGGAGGACTGTCCAACAATAAGATATATGTAAGTGAATCGACGTTATTAAAAGCGTATGCAGACAACCACTGGACAGAATCCAACAGGAATATATATGCGTTGTATCCCCGGCTCGCTGATTCACAGGTGCCTAACAATATCCAACAAAGTACCTGGTGGTTAAGAGATGGATCTTTTATAAGGCTAAAGCAGGTAGAAGTAGGCTATAATTTTAAAAACATCCATGGCATCGATAATTTGAGGATTTATGTAACGGGTACAAATTTGATTACCTGGACCAGATTTAAATTATGGGACCCGGAGGTAGGGGGCAATGGTTTTGGCTATCCTTTGCAGCGCGTGGTCAATCTGGGGCTTTTAGTAAACTTTTAAAGAGAGAGAACAATGCAAAAATTCATTAAAATATTAGCTTTTATGGTGCCCGCCAGTTTTTTAAGTCAATCTTGCGGGGACTTTTTAGATGTAGTTCCGGATGATTCTCCTACACTTGAAATCGCGTTTGAAAACAGAAATTCTGCCCAGACCTTCTTGGCAACACTTTATTCCTACTTACCCACTTATCCAAATGTAACCAATCCGGCGTTGTTCGGAGGCGATGAATTGTGGGTGAATCCGATCGTTCAGCAAACAGCATTTGGCGGATTCCCCGCTCTTGAAATTGCCCAGGGGCAGCAGACTGAAGGGAATGTCAGGTTGAGTTATTCAAGAAACCGAAATGCCAATGGCAGTTCGCCCGACGGTACGCCCAATTTGTATATAGCTTTGAGGGATTGTAATGAATTTCTTGAAAGAATAGATATCCCGTTCGACCTGTCAGAGCGCGAAAGAAAACAATGGATCGCCGAGGCGAAGGTGCTCAAAGCTTATTATCACTTTTGGCTGATGCGCATGTACGGGCCAATTATTGTAATCAGAGAGAATCTGCCGGTACATGTAGATGTGGATATAGCCCGAAGACAGCGAGAACCTGTAGATGATGTTGTCGACTATATTGTCGGACTTATTGATGAATCTATAAATGACTTGCCGCTGGAAATCGTTGGAGGTGATCAGATAGGTAGAATTAATCAGCCTATTGCAGCAGCAATTAAAGCAAAGATTTTGATGACCGCAGCCAGCCCTTTGTTCAATGGGAACGCCGATTATTCCGGATTTTTGAATTCTCAAAACAGAGCGTTTATCAATTCGACCTTTGATCCGGCCAAATGGGATTCTGCGGCAGTGGCTTGCAAAAGAGCCATAGACCTTGCCGAAGCAGCCGGACATAAACTATATACTTTCCCTTCAAATTTTATTGGACCCAATACATTGAGTGAGGTTACGCAGCGAGAACTTTCTATCCGGGGAAGTATAACGGAAAGAGAGGATAATGATGAAGTGATCTGGTCGGCCACAGGACGTGTGAATGTTACCCAAAGCAGAGCTATGGCTAAGATGAATGACCCTTTGGCTCTTATAACCCAGTTTGCCCATACATCGCTTCAATCTTATTATTCACCACCAATGCGGATTGCTGAGATGTTTTATTCGGAAAATGGCGTGCCTATTGAGGAAGATAAATATTATGATTACAATAACCGATTCAACTTGAGAGAATCTGATGCTAGCACCGGATTGCATATTCAATCGGGTTATACTACTGTTGAATTACATTTCCATAGAGAGCCGAGGTTTTATGCGTCCATAGGATTTGATGGAGGCAAATGGTTTGGACATGACAGGTTTGATGAAGCCAATACCTGGACATGTGAGATGAAAGGCGGACAAGCAGGTGGCTATACCGGGAATCCCGATGACAATACCTGGTCCGTCACAGGTTATTTGCCGAAAAAACTGGTGCACTATGAAAGCGCTCACCCTGAAGGAGGGGCTCGGTTCAACCAGGAAGGATATCCGTGGCCTATTATACGTTTGGCAGACCTGTACCTGTTATATGCAGAAGCTTTAAACGAAGTGGCGGGTCCAAGTAGCGAAGTGTACAAATGGATAAATATCGTACGTGAGAGGGCTGGCATTCCTGATGTGGAGGATGCCTGGCGCAGTTATTCCACTTCTCCGGAAAGGATCAGCGACAAAGCCGAGTTAAGAAAGATCATTCATCGGGAGCGCATGATCGAATTGGTATTTGAAGGCCATCGTTTTTGGGATCTGCGAAGATGGAAAAGGGCAGAAGAAAAAATGAATGGAAAGCTTATTAAAGGATGGACAATTACTTCCGGGTCAGATGCCGGATTTTATAATGTGCGTACTGTAGCGCAACAGTCATTTCAGGCGAGAGACTATCTCTGGCCGGTTCCACTGGAAAACATACTGGAAAACCCAAACCTGATACAAAATCCCGGATGGTAATTATGCGACGAAATTTGAAACATTATTTTATGAAACCGGCAGGATCGGAGCAAATTCAGGAAACACACAAGCATGATTATATTTCTCTGTGTGTCAGCAACCTAAAAAAATATAAACGGATGAAAAAGTTAATATTAAATATATCAAGTGTAGTATTGGGCTTCATACTATCCTCTTGCCAGGAAGAAATAGGAAGAAACCCGTTTGTTTTTGATGGAATATCCCCTGGGGAAGTCACTGCGGTAGAAGCAACTCCCATTCCGGGTGGTGCAGTAATTCGGTACCAGTTGCCGGCTGATAAGGATTTATTAGGTGTAAAGGTGGACTATGTGCTGCCCAGTGGAGCGCGTGCTATGGTCAGTGCCTCTTTGTATACAAACGAAGTTGAGGTCTTGGGCATGCTGGATGAAAAACAAGTCACCGTTGATGTAATCACTTTTGATCACTCCGGTAATGAGTCGGACGGAGTTCCTGTTTCTTTTGTGCCACTTCCGGCTCCTGTAAATGCGGTGGCTTCTTCTCTGGAGATTACTACTGATTTTAGCGGAGCGCGTTTTAGTTTTGAAAATCCCACAGGAGCGGCACTGGATATGTTCATCTTTACACGCGAACGGGACAGTATATCCGGAGAAAGTTCGCTGGTGCTGCTCAGAACCTTTTTGACTGCCGATGACGAGCCTAAATCATTTGCAGTAAGAAGTCCTGAATTTACTACGGACGACAGGGAATTTATAGGCTTATTTAGAGACCGTTGGGGGAACTTTTCCGATAGTGTAAAAGTAACGCTCAACCCTTTGTTTGAAGAGGAGATCCCCAAGTCAGGCCATGCCAGGTATCCCCTGCCACATGATGTGCCTGTGTTTGGGGGTAATCTCCCGGACGATTTACCCTCCCATGGACTATGGACTCCCGAGGGTTTATACGATGGAGTAATCGATGTGGAAAACCCTTCTGGCTTTCGTACATTGGACGGTGCAGGTAGTGATCAGTACGATCCCGAACCATTGCCGGAATATAGAGATCAGTTTGATCCGACTCGCGGCACGGCGCATCTTTATACGATTGACCTCGGCGTATCGGCACAGTTGAGCCGTTTTACCTATCATCCGTTGACCTCCGGTTTCTTTAGCCTGGGAGGCTGGAGGATATTTGATGTATGGGGTACAAATGAGACTCCAAACACAGACGGTACTTTTGACGGATGGACTTTGTTGCTGGACGGAATAGAAGTAGAAACTCCTGAAAATGCAAATGCGCGCAAAAAAGAAATCCAAACCGAAGGTGTTGAATTTTTATTCAATAGTGAGACTGTACGATATATAAGATTTGCCTGGAGGAAAAATTATACCCCCATCAAATCTTTCAATGCAACAGAAATCACCTTCTATGGTAAGGTATTGGAATAATCTTGTTGAAAATGGATAAATACACGGACTTTAATCATAAGATATCGCGCAATGAAAAGTCAGGATTAAACCGGCATGGCCGGAGCA
>JAKSDO010000117.1 GCA_022360055.1 Cytophagales bacterium
TGGCTGCAACATTGTCGTGGCAGGCGGCAACTGATCCCGACGGAGATCCGGTGACTTATGATGTGTACTTTGGTACCGATGCAACGCCGGCCACAATTGTGAGCGCCGGACAAACCGACACGGCGTTTGACCCGACGCTTGTCGGTAATACAACTTATTACTGGAAAGTTGTTGCCAACGATGGTAGCGGAGGTACGAGCGAGAGTGAAGTATGGAGTTTTACTACGCTTAACAACCCTCCCGGAGCAGTGATATTGGAAGCCCCGGCCAATACCTCTACCGATGTTATGGCTGCAACATTGTCGTGGCAGGCGGCAATCGATCCCGACGGAGATCCGGTGACTTATGATGTGTACTTTGGTACCGGTGTAACGTCAACCACAATTGTGAGTGCCGGACAAACAGGTACAACATTTACCCCAACGTCTTATGCCAATATTACCTATTATTGGAAAATTGTGGCTAAAGATGACAAGGGTGGAACCAGTGAAAGTGAGGTTTGGAGTTTTACAACGGACATCGTACAATGGAGCGATACAAAGCGTGGTACATTTTATGATAGCCGTGACAGGAAAGTGTATGACGTGATAAAGATCGGTACTCAAATATGGTTTGCCGAGAATCTGGCGTACGGTGCTCCCGGAAAACAAATTACGAATGCAATTACCTGGCAAAACAATATTGCATATGATGGTTGGTGCTACTATAATAATGATTCGCGTTATGCGTTCAGTTACGGTATGTTATACCAATGGGAACTGGCAAACGATGTCTGTCCGGCGGGCTGGCATCTCCCGTCAGATGCGGAATGGACAACGCTAATTGATAATCAGCGCGGTGGAAGCGTTGCCGGTGGCTATTTAAAAGAAGCGGGGACCACACATTGGCTTGCCCCCAATACCGGTGCAAATAACTCCAGCAAATTTACGGCATTGCCCGGTGGCCTCCGAGATCCTTCGGGTAATTTTGTGAATGCCCGTTCCACAGGATATTGGTGGAGCTCTTCCGAAGCCACTAGCCCACTGACTATCCGGAGCCGAATCATGTACAACAACAGCACACAGGTAAATACAACCAAAGCCAATAAAAATTCCGGGTTGTCCGTACGATGCATTAGAGATTAGTTTTGTTGTATGAAAGCATATAAGAAAAGAACCTTCAGCCGGGCAATAAGGGGTGTGCCGTCAACAGTTGATTCGCAAAGGGGGTTTATCGTACTTTTTTTAAGCGTATCTTGTTGCGGATACCCCTACTAATTCATAAAATCACTTCTTCAGCCTAATTAGGTATTTACGTTAATGAATTCAATAGAAAATATGTCATATGCAAAATCACCGACTCATACAATTGCAATAGGCTGTTTACAAATAAGATCGTCGTCGGAGTTGATCTTTCATAATTGCCAGAGATTAAGATACATCAATACCTACCGGTTAAGAACATTCAAACAAAACCGGTATGCAGAACATTATGAATACAAGATTATTGCTACGACCTAATCATAAACAAAGACCGGGTATATTATGTTATTGTATCCCGGCGACACACCGGATCAGATGTATTTTAGATGGCATTTGAGCAAGTACAGATTACTTATGTTGAATGAAATCGTCCGGAACGGATCATAAAATTTTCCGGCTCAGATCAGTCATAATCGGGGAGTTTTGCTGAAGCTACAACCCATTATGTGTTCCGTCACAAAACGGGGAGGCTCCTGTTTGTTTGCATTGGCACAACCATGCAGTTTCGGATTTTTCAGCTTTAAATATCTTGGGGCGAAGATCTCCTTTACTATGTGAGCCGTCACAAAAGGGCTGATTTTCCGATAATCCGCACGCGCACCACGCGTAGTTCTTTCCGGCGACAAGTTCAATTTGTACAGGTTCTTTTTTGGCGATATGTCCTTTATCCATAACCGAAGTTTTCTTATGATCTGCCACCGGCAGATTAATAATAATTAGTCTAAACAAATGTTTAATAGTTATACAACCAAATTTAGGATAACTTTGTTGATGAATTTTTTATTTGGCCGGAATGAAAGAGAAACTGCACGTACTGTTTGAAGACAATCACCTGTTGATCGTCAATAAACCAGGAGGATTACTTGTTCAGGGTGATTCGACAGGCGATAAAACGCTTTTGGATATTGGTAAAGCATATTTAAAGGAAAAGTATGACAAACCGGGAAATGTTTTTCTGGGCGTGGTACACCGATTGGATCGACCGGTCAGTGGTGCGGTGTTGATGGCAAAGACATCAAAAGCGCTTGAACGGTTGAATAAACAGTTTCGTGAAAGAAAAATCTATAAGAAATATTGGGCTGTAGTAAAAAGAAAACCCGGGAAAGACAGGGACAAACTCGTGCATTGGTTAATCAAAAACAAAGATAAAAACAAAGTTACATCGTACGATCTCCCTTTACCGGACGGATTAAGAGCAGAATTGAATTATTGCCTCATGGGAAAGCTCAATGATCACTTCCTGTTGGAAGTAAATCCCGTAACGGGTCGTCCACATCAGATCCGGGTGCAACTGGCAAGTATCGGCTGTCCGATTCGCGGAGATTTGAAATATGGATTTCACAAGCCCAACTCGGATGCAAATATAAATCTTCATGCCAGACAACTGATTTTTACGCATCCTGTAACTAAGGAGAAACAGAAAATAACTGCCCCTTTGCCTGAAAATGAGTTTTGGGAGCAATTTTTGACATTGGAAAGAGTTAAAATAAAAGATAATGATATTGGAAGAATTGTCTAGGTTAGATGAAAATTACAGATATATCTAACATATAGGCTGTCAATTTTTTAAGTTTGTAATCCTGTAAATGACACATCCCTAATGACTACGCGTTGGATTTTTGGAAAAGAAGTAGATGAAAATGTTGTCGCGCAACTGGCAAGTGAGATCAACATAAATCCAACTATTGCCAAAATTCTCATCCGGCGGGACATTTCGAATTTCAGCGAAGCAAAAGCGTATTTCAGGCCTTCATTAGATCAATTGCACGATCCGTTTCTTATGAAAGATATGGTAAAAGCACTTGATCGAATAAAAATGGCCATGGAGAGTAATGAGAAAATCATAATTTACGGCGATTACGATGTAGACGGTACCACATCAGTCGCATTGGTCTACGGATTTTTAAGGAATTTTTATGACAATGTCGATTTTTACATTCCGGACAGATATAAGGAAGGGTACGGAATTTCACAAGCAGGCATTGATTGGGCTGCAGACAATAACTTCAGTTTACTGATTAGCCTGGATTGTGGGATAAAGGCAATTGAAATGACTGATTATGCCTTAAAAAAGGATATTGATCTGATCATTTGTGACCACCACTTGCCCGGCGAGCAGTTGCCAAATGCCTACGCCATCCTGGATCCCAAAATGGAAGGTTGTTCTTATCCGTATAAAGAGTTATCCGGGTGTGGGGTCGGTTTTAAACTGTTACAGGCATTTTGCGAAAAATTTGGTTATGACCCCGATTTACTATATGATTATATAGATCTGGTAGCTGTAAGTATTGCTGCGGATATCGTACCTATTACCGGAGAGAACAGGGTATTGGCATTTCATGGTTTAAAGAAACTGAATGAAAACCCAAGACTTGGTTTGGAGGCGCTGATTAAGCTGGCCGGCATACGAAATCAAATCAATATTTCCAGCATAGTTTTTGGTATCGGTCCCCGGATCAATGCTTCCGGTAGAATGGATCATGCTAAAACAGCTGTAGAATTGTTGCTGGCAGATAACTATAAAACAATAGAATCTCTTGCTGAAAATCTCGACGTTAAAAATCTGGAGCGCCGGAATTTCGACAGCACGATCACCAATGAAGCCATCGAAATGATTGAGCGGGAAAATGAAATGGATTCAAAGGCTACGGTTCTTTTTAAAGACGATTGGCATAAAGGAGTTATCGGAATAGTTGCTTCAAGATGTATTGATAAGTTTTATCGGCCGACCGTTATTCTTACGGAATCGAATGGAAAGGCCACCGGATCGGCGCGATCTGTTGATGGTTTTGATATTTATGAAGCGATTTCCGAATGTTCGGATTTACTTGAGCAATATGGCGGTCACATGTATGCTGCCGGCCTTACAATGGATATTGATAAAGTAGAAGCTTTTAAAGAGAAGTTTGAACAGATCGTTGCAGAAAGGATTTCCGACGAACAGCTAATCCCACTTATCGAAATAGATGCCGAAATCGATCTAAAAGACGTTGATTTCAAATTCTATCATATTTTGGAACAAATGGCGCCGTTTGGCCCCGGAAATATGCAGCCGGTGTTTGTAAGTCATCAATTACATGTTTCCGGAAGACCTCGGATTTTAAAGGAACAACACTTAAAGTTTTATGTAAAGCAATACGAGGAGGAAAAAGCCATGGAAGCTATTGGTTTTGGACAGGCTGAATATTACGATTTGATTGCCAGTGGAATGCGTTTTAGTATGGCATATTATATTGAAGAAAATAATTATTTGGGAAATAAAACCCTTCAATTGAGGGTGAAAGATATAAGGTTCGATTAAGTATGAAACTTAGTTCTGAAGCACTGGTAAAAATATACAAGGGAAGGACGGTCGTAAATAATGTTTCGGTTGAAGTGAATCAGGGCGAGATCGTCGGCCTGCTGGGACCTAATGGAGCTGGCAAAACAACAACCTTTTACATGATTGTCGGATTGATCAAACCTAATAACGGTCAGATATTTTTGGAACAGGAAAATATTACGCCTCTGCCTATGTATCGAAGAGCAAAACGCGGTATTGGATACCTGGCTCAGGAAGCATCGGTTTTTAGAACACTTACGGTCGAGGAAAACCTCATGGCGGTGTTACAGATGACAAAGCTTTCGAAGCATGATCAAAAACAAAAAGCCGAGTCGCTTATTGAAGAATTTAGCCTGGGTCATGTGCGAAAAAATCTCGGACGTGTCTTATCTGGTGGAGAAAGGCGACGGACGGAGATTGCCAGGGCTTTGGCCGTAGACCCTATGTTCGTTTTACTCGATGAACCCTTTGCAGGAGTAGATCCGATCGCTGTAGAAGAAATCCAAAGTATCGTCGCCCGGTTAAAGAATAAGAACATTGGCATTCTTATTACGGATCACAACGTCAATGAAACCTTATCCATTACAGATCGTGCATATCTGATGTTTGAAGGAAAATTACTGAAAGCAGGCACGGCTGAGGAGCTGGCCGCGGATGAGCAGGTCAGAAGGGTATATCTGGGAAAACATTTTGAATTAAAACGTAAGATTTAACAGTCACCAAGAATGGAAATAATCAATTCGATAATGAACTGGGTGATGAAGAAGCGCATTCATGACATAGAATTGTTTCTCAAATATCCTATTGAGGTTCAAAAGGAATTGTTTACAAATCTGATTAAAACGGCCAGAAAAACTGAGTTCGGGAAAGCGTACGGTTTCAGAGATATAAAAAATATAGGCGAATTCAAACAACGGGTGCCTATACACACTTACGAAGATTTTTATCCGTACATACGAAAACTCCTGAATGGCAAGCAAAATGTAGTTTGGCCGACTGAAATAAAATGGTTTGCTAAATCATCGGGTACTACAAACGCAAAAAGCAAATTTATCCCTGTTTCCCAGGAAGCACTTACCGATTGTCATTTTAAAGGCGGGAAAGACATGCTGTCGATCTATTTTAACAATCACCCCGATTCGAAAATGTTTACCGGGAAAGGGTTAGCTATCGGAGGTAGTCAGCAAATCAATCAATTCGATTCCAACTCGAATTCATATTATGGGGACGTTTCCGCCGTAATCATGTCGAACCTCCCATTTTGGGCTCAACTGGCAAGAACACCCAAACTGGAAATCGCACTCATGAGCGAGTGGGAAGAGAAAATTGAAAAAATGGCGATCACGACAATAGAAGAAAATGTAACTAATATTGTCGGGGTGCCCACCTGGACAGTCGTTTTACTTCAAAGAATACTTGAGATCACAGGGAAAGATCATATCCATGAAGTCTGGCCAAATCTGGAGGTTTTCATTCACGGAGCCGTCTCATTCGATCCATATGAAGCCATTTTTAAAAAACTCGCCCCGTCGAGCAAAATGAATTATCTGGAAACCTATAACGCTTCCGAAGGCTTTTTTGGAATCCAGGATCAGAATGATTCCAGAGACTTGCTTTTAATGCTCGACTATGGGATTTTCTATGAATTTATCCCCCTGGAAAATATTCATGACAAACAACCGCAGACAATTGGATTGGAAGAGGTAAAATTGGATAAGAATTATGCCCTTGTAATCTCGACGAATGCCGGATTATGGCGATATATGATTGGCGATACTGTAAAATTCACCTGTCTTGATCCCTATAGAATTAGGATATCAGGCAGAACAAAGCATTTCATCAATGCGTTTGGTGAAGAGCTGATTGTTGAAAATGCCGAATATGCCATTAAAAAAGCATGTGAAAAAACCAACGCTATAATCGGTGATTATACGGCCGGACCAAGATACATAGATACGGAAAACAAGGGTGGCCATGAATGGATCATCGAATTCAACGAACTGCCATCGGATCGAAAATCCTTCGTTAACGTACTTGATCATGCGTTGAAATCCATAAATTCCGATTACGAGGCTAAAAGGTATGGGGATATTGCATTGGAAGCTCCTGTCATTCATATTGCCAAACCCGGCACTTTTTATAAATGGATGAAAAGAAGGGGTAAGCTCGGGGGACAACACAAAGTACCGCGTTTGTCCAATAATCGAGAGTTTCTCGAAGACATCCTTTCCATGATGAATGGAAATAGCTCAAATTCCATCTGATTCTTCAGTTCAATTCGATCTTATCTGTTTTTTTAAAATCAAATCAACTAAGTATTTAGTTGATTATTGCTTTATTTTCAACTACATTCATATCATTATGTAATGTACCACAAAAGCATAATTTTTTGAAATGGAAATATCGACCAATTCTATTGCCGGTTTTGCAAAAAAATCCTTTTTCTTTAGTATTTATTATCGATCGTTAGTGAGTCCGTACGTTTTTGCAATACTCATTTTTTTTGTTCTTTACATCCGCATGTGTACCAACGACAGTAATCTTGATGGCGATGCCTATTTTACTCGAGGAGAATTTGCCAAAGCCTTGGAATGCTACGATGAATATTTAATGTTTCATCCTCATCACATAAAAACATTGTACAACCGAGGTCGGTGTTATGATGAACTTGGACAGCATTTTAAGGCTTCTGTCGATTACGAGCAAGTTCTGGATCGCGATCCCGACAATGTGAATGCCCTGGTAAGTCTTTCGAAGTATTATTATCGCCTGGAAAACTTTGAAGCGGCTGCAAATTTGAGTACGCATGCAGCCATGATTGATCATGGGAATTTCCTGGCGCATTATCATAAGGCGCGCGCTTGTCATAAGATGGGCTTGGTTACGGACGCACTTGACGCATATAACCAAACCATTAGTCTAAATCCTGATTTCGGATTTGCGTATTTTCAGAGAAGCTCAATTCTTATTTCCCTGGGCCTTCATCCGCTTGGATGCCGGGATTTGCAGACTGCACACGCCCTTAAAGTGGCAGGAGCTTATGAGGTCATGATCAAATATTGTTCCCGGAACATGTCGACTCAAAGATGATTATTTCATCATTTTTTAGTAACTTTCTCTGTAGAAAAGAACATAATCCAACCAGAAATATCCATGGAAAAGCGCAGACAATTCCTCCAAAAAATTGCCGGACTCACTGCCGGCATTATGGTGCCATTACAAAATGTTTCCTTTGGTAACGAAAAACCCAGGGATCAATGGGGCGAATTACTGCCCCTGAGAAAGTTAGGAAAAGCAGGCGTACAAGTAACCATGCTGGGAGTTGGAGGTTATCATATTGGATGGACAACAGAAAGAGATGCTCAGGCTGTTATTGAAGCTGCACTGGAAGGTGGTGTACGTTTTTTCGACAGCGCTGAATCTTACGGGCCACATACGAGCGAAATCAGATACGGAAAATACTTAACGCCTAAGTATCGCAAGGACGTATTCTTAATGACAAAATCTACAGCCAAAGATGCCAAAACAATGCAGGAACACCTGGATGCTTCATTGGAAAGAATGAAGACGGATTATCTTGATTTATGGCAGGTTCATTCGGTGGCGGATCCGGATGATGTGGATAAAAGAATTGGGAACGGCGTATTTGACGTAGTGATGAAGGCCAAAGAAGAGGGTAAAGTGAGGCATGTCGGTTTTACCGGGCATCGCAATCCTAAAGCTCATCTCCGGGTACTGGAAAGAACGGCTGATAATCCGTTTTTTGAAACCATTCAATTGCCGATAAACGTTGTTGATGCGAATCACGACCATTTTATAAACAGTGTTTTACCAAAAGCACTTGAAAGAAACCTTGGTGTACTGGCTATGAAAACGATGGCGGACGGAAGGTTTTTTGGAAAGAAAATCAGGTTGGAAGACACACAATGGAAAACAGACAAGCCCATCGTTCCCGATCGGTTATCTATAAAAGAAGCGCTTTATTTTGTTTGGTCGTTGCCGGTAAGTGTATTAATTACCGGCGCTGAAAATGAAACGTTTATGAAGGAAAAAATAAAGCTGGCAAAAACATTCGGCGGCTTTTCAGAGGAGCAGCGCAACAGGCTGATATCCAAGGTAGCGGATTTGGCAAAAGAAGGTAAAGTAGAATATTACAAGAAAATAGGCTGACTAATTCCTGACTAAGGTAAGATTTATATCTTCCAACAATGTAAGATGAAGCCGGTCTGCGCTAAACTCATTTATGGAATATGGCAGGCCATGATCGTCTGCCTTATCTATGAATCGCAGTATGGTATCGTCAAGTTTCCAGTTCAGGATATTGTTTAAAGTATCATCGGAAAAAATACAGCCATCAAAGCCAAATGCAGAAATTTCTACTTTTCCATCTTTCATAAACTGTATTTCGCCATTCATTTTGAGGCTTTCTCCATCGATGCCCGGCAAATTCTCATCGGCTTTTGTCTCCCAATGAGCTTTCCACGTACCCAGGATCACTTCTTCTTTTGATTTTTGAGATTTACATCCCTGACCAAGGAAAAATACCACTGGTATAATAAATAGACCAAGTCTAAAAAAAATATTTTGCTTCATTTCCATAATATGACTATCTAAAAACGAAACTTCAACATATTATTGCCTAATGATCGGACTTTTAAAAGGGCGATAAAAGTAAGAATTATATACTTGATTTAAAAGTCGATTTCGTCTTTAATACCATTCTAAGTATTGATGGATTGCATCCTACATACCTCTCAACTTCACCAAGTGATATCCATTGCAACATATTTGATTCCCGGCTAACGATGTGCCTTTCATTTTTATCTGCTAAAAATAGATAACGGATGTCGAAATGAAAATGCGCCTGTACGTCTATTTGTTTCGGAATTAGATGAATATCGATATCAAATATTTCTTTTTCATGCAGTTTCAGTGATCTTAATCCCGTTTCTTCTTCAGCTTCCTTTAAAGCTACACTGCAAACATCTTCATCGCCGTCCGCATGCCCTCCGGGTTGCAACCATCGGTTCAGCTTTTTGTGATGCAACAACAATATCGAGTCGACTTTTTTATCAACTATCCAGGCCGAAGCGGTCATATGGCCGGTAGTCAGAGAGCGCTCAAAACAGTTTTCAAAATTATTTAAAAGTGATTTAAAGCGCGGGACAAACAGGGCTTCATCCCGATAGGAGGTGGAATAGGATTCTATGGATTCAATGAGCTCCGATCTGTTCATAAAAAAAATGGAAAGGCAGCAAATCCGATCAACGGCCTAAAACAAACTTCACAAATATTTTATCCATTCTCAAGAGCCTCTGCTCCACCGACAATCTCAATGATCTCATTGGTAATTGCCGCTTGTCTCGACCTGTTATAAATGAGTCGCAAATCATTGAGCAGCTCACCGGCATTTTCCGTGGCCTGATCCATGGCAGTCATCCGAGCGCCGTGCTCAGATGCATTGGATTCCAGAATCGCTTTATAAAACTGAACCTTCAAAGTTCTGGGAATCATTTCATTGATGATAAATTCTACGGAAGGTTCAAAGATATAATTTGTATTTTTATCCGTTTCTTCCTCCTTTTCTTCATTGGAAATTGGTAAAAACTGTTCGGCTCTTAGAATTTGGGTGGCTACATTTTTGAATTCATTGTACACCAATTCAACGGCATCGAATTCTCCACTTAAAAATCCTTGCATAGCAAAATCAGCAACTTCTTTGGTTTTTTCAAAGGTTGGATCGCCAAAGATTTGATAGTAATCTTCAATTACCTTGTAGTTTTGTTTCCCGAAGTAATCCAGGGATTTTTTCCCCAACGGAAGAATCCAGAGGTTGCCGTTGCGCTCCTGGGCCTTATATTTTTCATCGATTAAACTCAAGACCGCTTTTATCGCATTTGTATTGAAGGCACCACATAAGCCGCGGTCGGAAGTAATCACTACGATCAATACTTTATTTACCTCTCGTTCGACACTGTACATACTTTGTTGCTCTCCGTCCAGACTGGCGGCCGCGTTCCCCAGAATGCCGTACAGTTTTTGCACGTATGGCCGCATCTGCAAGATAGCGTCTTGCGCTCTTCTCAACTTAGAAGCAGCCACCATTTTCATGGCTTTTGTAATCTGCTGAGTAGATTTTACGGATTGAATACGCGTTCTAACTTCTTTTAAATTTGCCATTATAGCAACTTATGGTTCATTATAATCTTGCAGCTACTTCAAGAGCCACCTTTTTCATTTTATCCTGCCCTTTCTCAGTTAGTTTTCCTTGCCGCAGTTCGTCAAGTACATCCGAATGTTGAAGCGCCATTTCTTTCAGATAGGCTTCTTCAAATGCTTTCATGTTACTTAGCTCCACGTTGTCGGTAAATCCTTTCGTCGAAGCATAGATAATGGCGACCTGATGGTCGACCGGTATTGGAGAAAATTGGGGCTGCTTCAATACCTCCAGGTTTTTCCTTCCCCGGTCGATGGTCCGTTGGGTGGCTGCATCAAGATCGGATCCAAATTTTGCAAAAGCCTCCAATTCACGGAACTGCGCCTGGTCCAGTTTTAGGGTACCGGCTACTTTTTTCATGGATTTTATTTGAGCATTTCCTCCGACTCTGGATACCGAGATACCCACGTTAATCGCCGGTCGAATACCTGCATTAAAGAGGTTGGTTTCCAGAAATATCTGTCCGTCCGTAATGGAAATCACATTGGTAGGTATATATGCCGAAACATCACCTGCCTGTGTTTCAATAAGCGGCAATGCCGTCAATGACCCTCCACCTCTTACCATTCCTTCAAGAGAAGGCGGTAAGTCGTTCATATTTTGAGCAATTTCATCGTTGCTATTTATTTTTGCCGCTCTTTCGAGTAATCTTGAATGTAAATAAAAAACGTCTCCGGGATAGGCTTCTCGCCCCGGAGGTCTCCTTAATAATAAGGATACCTGACGGTAAGCTACGGCCTGTTTTGAAAGATCATCATATATTACCAAAGCCGGCCTTCCGGTATCGCGAAAAAATTCTCCGATTGCAGCTCCGGTGAACGGAGCAAAGAACTGCATTGGTGCGGGGTCCGAAGCAGAAGCAGAAACAATGATGGTGTAGTCCATGGCACCGCCTTTTTCCAGGGATGCAACAACCTGTTTCACCGTAGACGCCTTTTGACCTACCGCTACATAAATGCAGAATACCGGCTCTCCTTTGTCATAAAACTCTTTTTGATTGATAATCGTATCAATAGCAATAGCACTTTTACCTGTTTGACGGTCTCCGATTATTAACTCTCGTTGCCCCCTGCCAA
>JAKSDO010000114.1 GCA_022360055.1 Cytophagales bacterium
ATGAAACAGGCCATGCCTGAGATAATTATTGAGATGTACAAGATCATGATGTTCAACGGTACGTGGTGAGGTTTCTGCAAATTTTAAACAGATGAAAATATCCCTGAATTGGCTGAAAGCGTATATTGAAATAAACGAATCTCCGGAAGAAATTGCCCACATACTCACGATGACCGGCCTGGAAGTCGAAGGAATAGAAACCGTAGAGGCTGTAAAGGGAGGATGGAATGGTGTAGTGATCGGAGAGGTATTGGAATGCTCAAAACATCCGAATGCGGACAAACTCAGTGTCACCAGGGTGGATGTCGGAAATGGCGAGCTTTTGCCGATTGTATGCGGTGCGCCAAATGTAGCCGTAGGACAGAAAGTGGTTGTGGCCCGGGTAGGGACAACGCTGTTCCCGACAGGGAGCGATGCCGGATTTAAAATAAAGAAAGCAAAAATCCGCGGCGAACTTTCGGAAGGGATGATATGTGCCGAGGACGAGCTGGGATTGGGCACCGGTCACGACGGGATAATGGTATTGGATACCAATTTGCCCAACGGAACGGCGGCAAAAGAATATTTTGAGCTTGAGGATGACGTGGTTTTCGAAATCGGGTTGACACCCAACAGAGCCGACGGCACGTCGCATATCGGAGTTGCAAGGGATCTAAAAGCGGCATTGGACCGGAGTGTATCCTGGCCGGATGTTTCGGACTTCAGCATAGATAATACTTCTTCCAAAATAAGTGTACGTGTCGAAGATACCGTGGGATGTCCAAGGTACTCCGGAATCTCCATATCGAACGTCACAATAAAAGATTCACCGGATTGGTTAAAAACCAGACTTTTGGCGATTGGTCAAACTCCGATCAATAATGTAGTAGATGTTACCAATTTCATCCTTCATGAGCTCGGGCAGCCCTTGCATGGATTTGATGCTGATAAGATCCGTGGAGGAAATGTTATTGTGAAAACACTTCCAAAAGATTCAAAATTTGTCACACTCGACGAAAGGGAACGGAAATTATACGATACGGATTTAATGATTTGTGACGAACAGGGCGGTATGTGTATCGCAGGAGTGTTCGGAGGCACAGAAAGCGGGGTTACGGAAAACACGAAAAACATTTTTCTTGAAAGCGCTTACTTCTCTCCGGATTATATCCGCAAAACCAGCCTGCTTCACGATCTCAAAACAGACTCGGCATTCCGTTTCGAGCGGGGCACCGACCCTTTGAATACCGTATATGCGTTGAAAAGGGCCGCCATGCTTATAAAGCAATTATCCGGCGGTAAAATAAGTTCGGACATTATCGATATTTATCCGGAGCAAATAAAGCCGTTCCGCGTGAAGATGAAGTATAAGAACATCGATCGGCTTATTGGAAAATCCATTGACCGGAACAGCGTTTTCAAGATCCTGAGCAGCCTTGATATTCAGGTCAAAGATGAAAATGAAACCGGTTTTCTGGCAGTTGTACCCCCATACAGGGTGGATGTCACACGGGAAGCGGATGTAATTGAAGATATTTTACGAATTTACGGATATGACAACATCCGGCCCGGGGCAACTTTATCAAGCGACTATCTCGCAGACTTTCCTAAAATCAACCCCGAAACAAATCAATTTAAGGCTTCCAATTTATTAGTTGACAACGGATTCTTTGAAATAAACACCAATTCATTAACAAAACCGGCATATACCGAAAACACCGGGGGGCCGGATGCCGATAAGAATGTTCAGATTCTCAACAAACTGAGCGAAGATCTCGGAGTGCTGAGACAATCGTTATTGTTCTCCGGTCTTGAGGTGTTAGCTCATAATATTAACCGAAAACAAAAAGACCTCAAATTATTTGAATTTGGTTCTGTTTATAAAAAAATAGATGAAATTAAGTATTTGGAAAACAGTTGTTTAGGCATTTGGGTGACCGGACAGAATCAAAAAGAATCCTGGTTTTCAGAAAATAAACCCATCGAATTTCACGATTTGTCATCAATGGTGCTCAAGTTAATCAAGAAGTTTTCAAATGCACCTTACAAGTCTGTTCCCTTGGAAGAGGACATGTTTCAATATGGTTTATCCATTGTTCAAAATGGCGACCAACGGGCAAAAATTGGGCTTTTAAATAAAAAAATTACCGGGCAGTTGGCGATCGAACAGGATGTTTTTTATGCTGAAATAGACTTTGACGGGTTACTTTTAAGCATAAAAACTGGATTTAATGTAGAAGAAATATCAAAATTCCCAGAAGTAAGGCGCGATTTATCCCTTGTAATCGATAAATCGGTAACCTTCGAGCAGATAAAACAAGTAACGGAAGACCGGGAGTTTGCTGGAATACTCAAAAACATTAACGTTTTTGATTACTATGTAGGAGAAAAGATTGAAAAAGATAAAAAAGCTTATGCATTAAGTTTTATATTGCAAGATAATACCAAAACATTGACAGATAGGATGATTGACAAAATCATGAATCGGTTGATGAAAAAATTCGAATTGAATCTTGGAGCGGTTATTAGACAATAAAGAATGAAAAGAGACAGGCTTAACAATGAATTACAAACGCTTGAAAGAAAGATCAGGCTTTTGATGACCCAATATTCCCAGGAGAAAAAAAATGCGGAAGAATTAAAAAATCAAAACCTGGAACTTAAGAGCCTGCTCGACACGAAAGAACAGCAAATCCTGGACTTTCAAAATAAAATTAAAATTAGTACTATTGTAGATACTATTTCTGTGGGAGAAACTGATGTAGCAGAAGTAAAGAATAAAATCGACGACTATATCAAGGAAATTGATAAATGCATCAATCAATTGAGTAAGTAATAGATATATCTTATCGCGAATGGAAGAACTTTCAATTAAGATAAAAATAGCGGACAGGGAATACCCGATGAAAGTTGACGCAGAAGATGAGGAAAGGATAAGGCTTGCGGGCAAAAAAATAAACGAAAAAATTAAACTTTATAGAGATCAGTTCGGTATAGATGACAAACAAGATCTATTGGCAATGGTTGCATTTGATAGTCTCTACGAAAAATTACAAGCTGAAGCTAGTTCCACCAGCACAGGCGAATCCGCATTAGATAAGATAAATTACTTGAGCAGACTAATTTCTGAGGTTACGGATTAAGTTTCTTGCGTCCGATCATATCTTTCCTAACCACTTCAGTTCCCACTATTATTAATTTATAAATATATAAATATGGATGCCACAGCTTTGCTTATTGGTACCCTAAGTGGACTAATAGCGGGAGTAATCATTGGACGAGTAATTCTGAAAAAGGTATTTCGCCGAGAGGAGCGAAAAGTAAAAGAACAGGCTGATATTCTTTTGAAAGAAGCCGAATTGCAGGCGGAGACGATTAAGAAAGACAAAATAATTGAAGCCAAAGAACAGCTCTTAAAATTGAAGACCGACTTTGAGGAAGAAGCTAACCGAAAGAAAAGTCAAATCATTGGAAATGAAAACAGGCTGAAGCAAAAAGAACAACAAATCTCAAAACAGATCGAGCAAAACAAAAGGAAAGAAGCTGAGATGGAAAGCATGAAGGAAAACTTGACCGCTCAGCTTGAAATCCTCAAAAAGCGCAAATCCGACCTGGATAAAATAAAGCAAGATCAGGTAAATGCCCTGGAGAAAATTGCGAATCTTTCCGCCGATGAAGCCAGAGATCAGTTGGTGGAGGCTCTAAAAGATGAGGCCCAGACCAAAGCGGCATCCTACATCAAAGAGATTCTGGAAGAGGCTAAAATGACGGCCACCAAGCAATCAAAGAAGGTTGTCATCGAAACGATTCAGCGCACGGCTACGGAAAATGCTATTGAGAATTGCGTGTCCGTTTTCAATATTGAGAGCGATGATATTAAGGGGAAGATCATCGGTCGTGAAGGAAGGAATATTCGGGCGCTGGAGTCTGCCACCGGTGTTGAGATCATTGTGGATGATACGCCGGAAGCAATCATTATTTCCGGTTTTGATCCCATCAGGCGGGAAATTGCCCGACTGTCCCTGCACCGCCTGGTGACCGACGGCAGAATTCATCCCGCCAGAATTGAAGAAGTTGTCGGAAAAACTAAGAAAAATATCGAAGAGGAGATCGTCGAAATTGGCGAGAAAACCATTATTGATTTAGGCATTCACGGCTTACACCCCGAATTGATAAAGCTCGTCGGGCGAATGCGGTTCCGCTCTTCATACGGACAGAATTTGCTTCAACATTCAAGAGAAGTCGCCAAACTATGCGCTACCATGGCAGCGGAGCTGGGTTTGAATGCCAAACATGCAAAACGAGCCGGGTTGCTTCATGATATTGGAAAAGTCTGGCCGGAAGAACCTGAAATGCCTCACGCTTTGCTTGGCATGGAGCTTGCAAAAAAATATAATGAAAATAAAGAAGTGTGCAACGCCATAGGAGCCCATCACGATGAGATCGAAATGACCTCGATGATATCTCCAATCATACAGGCATGTGATGCCATTTCCGGTTCCAGGCCGGGAGCAAGGAGAGAAATCATGGAAAGCTATATGAAGCGGCTCAAGGAATTGGAAGAGCTCGCCCTGGGATTTGAGGGTGTAAATAAATGCTTTGCAATTCAGGCCGGTCGCGAACTCCGCGTAATGGTAGACGCTGAGGCTGTTACAGATACGGATGCATCGCAACTGTCCTTTGACATTTCACAAAAAATCGAAAAAGAAATGCAATATCCCGGACAGATCAAAGTAACGGTAATACGTGAAATGCGGTCCGTCGCATATGCAAAATAGATTTGAAAACGCATAGTTATAGAGGTCGCCTCAAAAGCGGCTTTTTTTGTGTTGTGGGATGAAATCCCACTTTGGCAAATTTTCAAACGAAATGTGCAAGCCTGATGCTCAGAGGCTCATGGATTCCGGGGATCAATGGTCTTTTTGTTCCACCGCCATATTTTGCGCAACCCGGCTGCAACTGGGGATTAACGGATCCTTCTAGGCATATACTTTCAAGGCCTCTAGCATGGTGGAACCGATATTTGCCGGCGACTCCACTACAAATAAGCCGCACTCCTTCATAATTTTCATTTTTGCTTCGGCAGTATCTTCCGCACCGCCGATAATTGCGCCCGCATGCCCCATTCTGCGACCCGGAGGCGCCGTTTGTCCGGCAATGAACCCAACGACCGGTTTGGTCCCATGCTCCTTGATCCAGTACGATGCTTCCGATTCCATACTTCCTCCGATCTCTCCAATCATGATTATTCCCTCGGTTTCAGGATCGTCCATAAGAAGTTTTACGGCCTCGAGTGTAGTGGTTCCAATGATCGGATCGCCGCCAATTCCGATGCAGGTGGACTGACCAAGCCCTGCCTTGGTAATTTGATCGACCGCTTCGTAGGTAAGGGTTCCCGAGCGTGAGACGATTCCGATGGTTCCCTTTTTGTGGATAAAACCAGGCATGATACCAACCTTTGCTTCTTCGGGAGTAATTACACCCGGACAATTAGGACCGATGAGCGTTACATTCTTGTTTTTTATTAAATCTTTTACGATCAGCATATCCCTCACCGGAATTCCTTCGGTAATGGTAATAACCAGCTTTATACCTGCATCTACCGCTTCAAGAATGGCATCGGCAGCAAATGACGGGGGAACAAAAATTATACTTACGTCAGCATCCGTTTTTTCTACGGCTGCACTCACCGAATTAAAAACAGGTTTTCCCAGATGAACCTGACCGCCTTTTCCGGGGGTAACCCCTCCCACAACATTGGTCCCGTAATCAATCATCTGTTGCGAATGAAATGTACCTTCCGAGCCGGTAAATCCCTGAATCAGTATCTTGGAATCTCTATTAACTAATACACTCATCTATCCTTTCGTTTATAAGCAAAAATATAATAATAAAATACCTTAGCAAAGGTTTTAAAGATTGATTAGTTGTTTTTAATCATCCGCACAATTCTAATAATAAAAATGTGGTAATTTCAGAATAAAAACTCTTCATAAATTAAAAAACCCTAAATAATGACTTTTCTAAATCAATCTAAGCGACAAAAGTTACACGAGGCGATTTTTGAAGCGGAGACCCCACTTGGGAAATTTTTCGACATCCTTCTTATCGCGGCTATTTTAGCCAGTGTAACCGTAGTCATGCTGGAAAGTGTCGGTAGCCTGGACCGGGAATACGGCAAATTATTCGATCTGCTGGAATGGATATTTACGATCCTGTTTACACTGGAATACTTAGCGCGCATTGCTTCTTTAAAAAAACCGAAATTCTACATACAAAGCTTTTACGGAATAATTGATCTCCTGTCCGTGTTACCGACATATTTAAGCCTTCTATTCACCGGGACCCAGGCGCTGATGGTGCTGAGGATCATGAGGCTGCTGCGGATTTTCAGGGTTCTAAAACTGGTTCGGTTTCTCTCCGAGGCGAACAAATTGTTCAATGCCCTAAGAGCCAGCATGCCTAAAATTATCGTTTTTCTCGTCGGCGTAATTTGTATAAATCTGATCGTAGGCACCCTGATGTATATCGTTGAAGGAGGTGAGAACGGATTCGATAGTATCCCGCGGAGTATTTACTGGGCGATCGTTACCATGACGACCGTAGGCTATGGGGATATCGCTCCGGCTACTGTTGCCGGACAAACCCTGGCTTCGTGTATCATGATACTTGGTTATGGAATCATTGCCGTGCCTACGGGCATTGTCACTTCTGAAATTCATCTGGCTAAAAGTAAATTGATAAGCACTGAAGCCTGTCCTGCTTGCGGCAGTGAAGGACATGAATCGGATGCAAAATTCTGTAAGTTCTGCGGCACAAAGATGTAATCGATCATCTGCTGAACCGGCAGGATTACGTTGCGAATAAGTCTCGGCTCCTTCGGCAAAAACCGTAAGTAGCCCGTTAGGATATAAGATCCCCTGCGATCCGGAAGAGAAACGGCACTTTTCCGGGCAAATCTCCGGCCGCGGATCATCATTTTTATATTGTTCGATTATCGTTTTGACAATTCCAGGAACTGCCGAAAAGCATATTGTGATTTTTTCACGTTATATCCACAAGAAAAATGCGGTTCATATATATTTAGAAACAATATAAATAAGACCAAAATGCTTTCTTTTTGCGTAAAAGGAGCATTTTTTTACTTTTCTCATATTTAATCTCCTTACAGTACACTTATTTTTTATAGAAAATCCATAATCAAGGATTTATTGATAGATGGGAATTGTTATCAACTAAGATGGAAATGTTCATTTTTTAAAAGGGAATTTTTTCAAACTATTAGTAATCTCATTTTCATTTTAACCAACGAAAGATATTATGAACAAAGCTATTGATGCCATCATCAAGAAGTATCATCAGGATCGGACAAGGCTGATGGACATCTTAATCGACACCCAGGATGCATTTGGTTTCATTCATGAAAGTGCTGCGGACCAAATTGCCGAAACGCTGGACATCTCAAGAGTGGATCTGGAGCAGACCATATCGTTTTATCACTTTTTTTCGCAAAAGTCGAGGGGGAAGTATACCGTCTACCTGAATGATAGCGCGGTGGCGCATATGCATGGAAGAAAGGAAGTGGCCAAGGCATTTGAGAAAGAGGCCGGTTGTAAATTCGGCGGGGTTACGGACGATGGGTTGATCGGACTCTTCAATACTTCCTGCATTGGCATGAACGATCAGGAGCCGGCGGCAATCGTTAACGGGACGGTTTTCACAAGGCTTACGCCTTTCCGTGTCAAAGAAATCATTAAAGATATTCGAGATGGCGTTCAGGTAGAAGATATGTTTAGGGCCAGCTACGGAGATGGAAACAACAGCCTTGAACTGATCAAAGCCGTTGTCAACAATAATATAATGAAAAAAGGCCCGGTACTGTCTTCCGACTACACCTCCGGCGAAGCAATTAAGAAAATAATCACTCAAGGCCCTAACGATGTCATTGAAGAGGTGAAAACTTCCAATATCCGGGGAAGAGGGGGCGCCGGATTCCCGACCGGATTGAAGTGGGATTTTTGCCGAAAGGCCCGCGGCGAAAAAAAATATGTCTTTTGCAATGCGGACGAAGGAGAGCCCGGCACCTTTAAGGACCGGGTGATCATGACCGAACGCCCAAGGCTGCTCTTTGAAGGGATGGCTGTTGCGGCCTACGCGATTGGCGCCGAAGAGGGGATTCTCTATTTAAGGTATGAATACAAATACCTTCAAAGATTTTTGGAGAGCATTTTGGAAGAGATGCGATACAACAATCTGCTCGGGAAAAATATCGGAGGTAAAAAAGGGTTTAATTTCGATATAAGAATTCAATTTGGTGCGGGAGCTTATGTATGCGGTGAAGAATCCGCGCTGATCGAATCTGCCGAAGGGAAAAGAGGCGAACCCCGGGACAGACCTCCTTTTCCTGTGGAAAAGGGGTATTTGGAACAACCCACAATTGTCAATAATGTTGAAACATTATGTTCTGTGGTAAAGGTAATCATCAATGGCGGCGAGTGGTATAAAAAATTCGGGACCAGAGAATCTACGGGCACGAAACTCCTGTCGGTATCCGGCGATTGCCGCTATCCGGGTGTATACGAGGTAGAATGGGGCTTTTCCATAACCGATATACTGGAGATGGTTGGAGCCGAGCACGTTCAGGCAGTACAGGTAGGCGGACCATCCGGATCGTGTATCGGGCCGAATGAGTTTGAGCGAATTCTCGGTTATGAAGACCTCGCCACGGGAGGTTCAATGATCATCATAAATAACCGCAGGGATATTCTCAAGGATATCGTATTGAATTTCACTGACTTCTTTATTGAGGAATCATGTGGTTCGTGCACTCCTTGCCGTACGCTTCCCGTACTTATGAAAGATAAGCTCGTTAAGATCATACAAAATAAGGGCGTGATGCAAGACCTGATGGATATAGAACGGTGGAGCGGCATCATGAAAGCAAATCGCTGCGGATTGGGTCATACGGCGTTAAATCCGATTTTATCGACACTGAAGAACTTCAGGCATCTTTATCTGGATAAAATCCAAAAAGAGATCGAATTTGATACCGGTTTCAGGTTGGAGGAGGCCGTAAAAATCGGGAAATTAGTTACAAACAGAAATTAAACAAGTAAGATGAATCAACTTATAAAATTTAAAATAGATGGCAAGGAGTGTATGGGTGAAAAAGGGCAGAATATTGTCGACGCTGCAAAAGACAATCAAATTTACATTCCAACACTTTGCAATATACCCGGTATAAAACCAAGAGGGGCATGTAGAATCTGCACGGTCCGGGTAAACGGCCGCTTAATGACAGCCTGCACTTCGCCCATTGCAGAAGGAATGGAAATAGAAAGCAAGAGTGTTGATATTGAAAACCTGAGAAAGGCAATTATCGAATTGCTGTTTACGGAAGGGAATCATTTTTGCCCTTCGTGCGAGCGCAGCGGAAGTTGTGATTTACAGGCATTGGGATACAAATACCAGATGCTGATACCAAGATTCAAATTTCAGTTTACCGATAGGGCTGTGGAAGCGTCGCATCCAAAGCTCATCAAAGATCACAATCGTTGTATTCTATGCAAAAGATGCATAAGAGCGATTAAAGATGAAAAAGGCAGAAGCCTGTTTGCGTTTGGGAAACGGGGGCATCACGTCGAGATCAACATCGATACGAAGTTATCGAAAGACATGACCGATGAGCAGGCGCTCGAGGCAACCGAAATTTGTCCTGTCGGTGCCATACTTAAAAAAGAAAGAGGATTTATAGAACCGATTGGTCAACGAAAATATGATAAACAACCAATCGGAAGTGACATTGAAACATTAGAACACTAGACCATGAGTAAAACTATAGTAGCAACGACATCTTTGGCAGGCTGCTTTGGCTGCCACATGTCATTCCTTGATATCGATGAAAAGATTCTGGATCTTATCGAACTGGTCGAATTCAACAAATCGCCAATCGACGATATTAAGAATTTCACCAAAATGTGTGATATCGGCCTGGTTGAGGGCGGATGCTGCAACGACGAAAACGTGCATGTATTAAAAGATTTCAGAGCACATTGCAAGATCCTGGTTTCTGTCGGGGAGTGTGCGATCATGGGAGGATTACCGGCATTGAGAAATACAGTGCCTCTTCAGGAATGCCTGGAAGAAGCATATCTAAACGGGCCATCGGTAGCCGGGAACAACGAGAGCGGGATCATCCCGAATGACCCCGAATTGCCGGTGATCCTGAATAAAGTCTATCCTTGTCACGAAGTGGTAAGAATGGATTATCATTTACCGGGATGTCCTCCAAGGGCCGAACTGATTTGGGACGCCCTATACGCGCTAGTGACGGGGGATCCACTGAAGTTACCTTATGAAGTAGTAAAGTTTGATTAATCTAACACCTGAAGAAATGGGACAAAAATTAACAATTGAACCTGTAACCAGAGTTGAAGGTCATGGAAAAGTGACCATTCATCTAGATGATGACAACAATGTGGTACAAAGCCGTTTACACATTGTAGAGTTTCGAGGATTCGAACGTTTTGTACAGGGGAGGCCCTATTGGGAAGCACCGGTATTGGTGCAAAGGCTGTGCGGTATTTGCCCGGTGAGCCATCATCTCGCTGCCGCGAAAGCGCTGGACGTGATTGTAGGCGCCGGGTCCGAAGGTCTTACTCCTACCGGGGAAAAGATGAGAAGGCTTATGCATTACGGACAAATGTTTCAGTCTCATGCCCTACACTTTTTCCACCTGGTAAGCCCCGACCTGTTATTCGGTATCGATGCAAAGCCTGAAAAGCGGAATGTAATAGAAGTCGCAAAGGAATTCAGGGAATTGGCTGTCCAGGGAGTCATGATGCGCAAGTTTGGCCAGGAAATCATACGTGCTACGGCAGGCAAGAAAATCCATGGAACAGGTGCAATCCCCGGAGGAATAAATAAAAACCTGACGCTCGAAGAAAGAGATTTCTTTGTGAAAGGACCCGATCCTCTGAATATTGATAAAATGATTGAATGGTCAAAAGAAGCGATAAACCTTTTTAAGGGATATCACAAAGAGCACAGAGCGTTGGTAGACACTTTTGCCGCTTTCCCGTCAAACCACCTGAGTTTGGTGCGAAAAGACGGGGCATTGGATCTTTATCACGGCGTACTCCGCGCCATTGACCAGGATGGGCATAAAATACTGCACGATATAGATTATCAAAATTACCTGGATTACATCGGTGAGGAAGTCAGAAGCTGGAGTTATATGAAATTCCCATTCTTAAAAAGCCTGGGCAAAAAAGAGGGGTGGTACCGGGTCGGACCTCTTGCCCGATTAAATACCTGCGATTTTATTCCCACCCCCCTGGCTCAAAAGGAGTTTGAGGAATTCAGGGATTATACGCACGGCAAACCCAACAACATGTCGATGCACATGCATTGGGCCCGCTTGATCGAGACCTTACATGCTGCGGAAGCAATGCGCGATCTTTTAAATGATCCCGACCTGCAGGGAGGTGAACTGGTAACAAAAGGTCAAAAAAGGAATGAAGGTGTCGGGCTTATCGAAGCCCCGCGAGGAACATTATTCCATCACTACAAAATTGATGAAAACGACCTGATCTCGATGTGCAACCTGATCGTTTCGACAACAAACAATAATGAGCCGATGAATATGGCCGTTCGCAAAGTTGCCGACGAGTTGATTTCAGGTCAGAGATCGATCAAAGAAAGCATGCTCAATGCGGTAGAAGTAGCCATAAGGGCCTATGACCCTTGTTTAAGCTGCGCCACACACGCTCTGGGTAAAATGCCCCTGGAGATTAGTTTGATTGATGCTCGTGGAGAACTTCTGGACAAAAAGACAAATTGAAGCGGATACTGATATACGGATATGGAAATCCTGGCAGGCAGGATGATGCGCTCGGCATTTTATTGGCCGAAAAGCTGGAAACGTGGGCGACGGAAAACGGTCGGGATTCCATTGATTTCGATTCCAATTATCAATTGAACATTGAAGATGCGCTGACCATCAGCGAGTATGATACGGTAATATTCGCTGACGCCAGCATTGAAGATATTCCGGACTTTATTGTCACCGAGGTTCGACCTTCACAGAAGACGGAATTTACCATGCATGCCATGACACCGGCGTTTATATTACACTTGTGCCAATCGTTGTACGGAAAGTTCCCCAAAACATTTTTAATTCATCTGAAAGGGTATGAATTTAACTTTTTAGAAAGATTGACAAGCCGGGCAAATCAAAACCTTCATGCCGCTTTTGATTTTTTGATTGGACGAATTTCCGTATCCGGAAAAACGGCTTCTCTTTTGGAGAAATGTATTATTGATCAGAAAGAAAATACCAAAATTAGTTTATCATGAGTTTAAAGACATCCGTGATGGGAATGGAGCTCTCGAATCCCATCATTGTAGGGAGCTCTTCATTGACAAGTTCCGTACGCAATATAAAAAAATGTGAAGAAGCCGGCGCAGCGGCAGTTGTATTAAAATCACTGTACGAGGAGCAGATACTTGCCAATACGGATCAAATGGTTGAAACAGATGAAATGTACCAGTGGTATCCCGAGGCGATGGAGTTTATCAATACGATCTCTGTGGAAAATGGAATTGAAAGGTATTTGGATCTGGTCAGGGAATGCAAAGAAAATGTTTCCATACCTGTAATTGCCAGCATCAACTGTTTCTCGTCAAAAAACTGGATGCACTTTTCAAAGGAATTGGAAAATGCCGGTGCAGATGCACTTGAATTGAATGTCAGCATCTTCCCGGAAGATGCAAAACTAAAGTCAGCCGATATCGAGTATGAATACTTCAACATCGTAAAATCGGTAAAGAAAATTATTAAAATACCGGTATCGGTAAAAATGAGTTCTTATTTTACCAATATTAAGCTGGCAGCAAAAGGTCTTGAATCCCACGGAGCGGAGGCGCTGGTATTATTTAATCGGTATTACAGGCCGGATATTGATATCGACAATCTGCGTATGATTACCCGGGATACGCTTAGCGGTCCGGAAGAGATTACCCAATCGTTGCGTTGGATAGGCCTGCTATCTGAAAAACTAAAGTGCGATATGGTCGCCTCGACAGGAATCCACGATGCCTCCGCAATCATAAAGCAACTGTTGGCCGGCGCAAAAGCCGTCCAGATCTGTTCCGTTTTATATGAAAACGGGATCGATTATATTGGTGAATTGATCAGCGAAATTGAGGCCTGGATGAAGCGCAAGGGTTTTAAGACCATAGATGCCTTCAGAGGTTTGATCAATATGGATCCGCATAATTCCATATCCTGGGAGCGGATTCACTTTATGAAAAAAACCTCCGGAAATATTATTAAACCAATAATGCGCTAGCTCCTGTTTCTTCGTGAAAATTCGGAAAGCCGAAAGGTGCATTTCTAAAATCGCAGGGTAAATATGGTATACAGGTCCGGTTCGGACTTAACAGACAACGTGCCGTTATGCAATTGCATAATTTGTCTTGAAAGGGCCAACCCAATCCCGGATCCCGATTTTTTGGTAGTATAAAACGGTATAAAAATACGCTCCAGCGCTTCCTGGATAATCCCGGGGCCGTTGTCCTTTACTTCGAGCAAAACCCGCTGCTCTTCATCAATTCTGGCCATCATCTCAATTTTGGGCTCTTCCCTGTCCTTTAAAGCTTCCTTTGCGTTTTTCAATAAATTGATCAATACCATTTCGATCAATTCCCGGTCGGCGGTGATCTCCAGGTTATCAAACATGACATTCAACTTAAAGTCAATTTTAAGCTCCTTAAACTCATGATTGAGCAGCTTGCAGATGTGCTCGAATAATTCATCGATTTTGATGAGTCCGAATTTTGGTTTGGGAATGCTGGTATAGTCCCTGTAGGCATCCACAAATTTGATCAGGCCTTTGCTCCTGTTTTCAATCGTCTGCAGGCCCTCGTTAAGGTCGCTGAGCGACTCATCGGAAATCTCAAACGAATCCGCTCCGTATGGCTTGAGATCTTCGGCCAGGATTTCATTCAGTGTTCCTGTGAGCGAGGCTATGGGAGTAATGGAGTTCATGATCTCATGTCTCAATACTCTGGTAAGATTTTGCCAGGCTTCGACTTCCTTCGATTCCAGTTCCGAATGAATATTTTGCAAGGCGATAAGTTTGTAGGAATGGCCCCTGAGCTTGAGTTCCGTCGCGTGTACGGCCAGATTCAGATCACTGCTCACTCGGATAAGTGCTTTTTCTCCCGGCCTCATCTGTTTCAACTTCTTATACAGTGTCACATGTACCGTCAATATTTCACTGATGTTTCTCAACTGTGGAATATTCAAAAATCTTTTGGCGGCAGAATTTATCAATCCGACTTTTCCCTCGCCATCAAAAGAAATCAATCCGGTCGTAACATGCTGAACTACCGTGTTTAAATAATTGAGATGTTCTTCCTTTTCGGCGCGCTCATTTCTAAAGGCATCCGCTACGTTGTTGAAAGCCCTATTCAACTCCTGAAAGCTTTTACCAAGTTTATTATCGTGTGAGAAACTGGTCGAAAAGTCCGAATACCGGATCGATTCGAGAAACCTCGTAATTTTCTTGTTTGTGACTGTGGTAAACCTGAACAGTTCCGAAATTTCAATCAGAAGAGCTGTTGCCACAATTACGGCGCTCACATACTTCTCATTAAAGCTGATCAGGTAGACAAGCAGAAAAGTGGTTAGACTAATTATTATAATCCGAATTAATACTCCAACTCTGAAAGAACTAAAGCCCATACTTTTCTAATCTACGATAAAGCGATGAACGGGTTAGGCCAAGTTCGTTGGCCGCCTGTGTTATATTCCCATCGTGTTTTTTGAGCACCTTGCGAATAAGAATTTTTTCAACTTCTTCCAGATGGTAATCTTCCAGCATGACATTTGATTCTTCAGACTTGCCCGTTCCGGTGCTAAAGAAGAAATCGTCCGGATTCAGCACCTGACTGTTGCACATGATTACAGCACGCTCAATGGCATGCTGGAGTTCTCTTACATTGCCCGGCCAATTGTACTTCTGAAGTACTTTCATGGCCGCCTCACTTATTGTGCGCACATTTTTCTGATATTTTCGATCGTACAGACTCAGAAAATGGTTTGCCAGCAGCGGAATATCGTCCAGGCGGTTCCTCAACGGAGGAATATGAATCTCAATAGTATTTATTCTGTAAAGCAAATCCTGCCGGAAGCGGTTTTCATTTACCATGTCCAATATCGGCATATTCGTAGCGCAGATGAGCCGGATGTCAATATCCTTCATTTTATTGGATCCGACCCGGGTCACTTTTCTGCTCTGCAGCGCGGACAACAGCTTTGCCTGAAGCGGCAGGGACAAATTCCCGATCTCATCGAGGAAAAGCGTTCCTTTGTGCGCAACCTCAAAACGGCCGGGCCGGTCTTCTTTAGCGTCTGTAAAACTGCCTTTGATATGCCCGAACAGCTCGCTTTCAAAAAGTGTTTCACTGATAGCCCCCATATCCACCCCGATAAAAGCCTCTTCAGAGCGCAATGAGTTTCTGTGTATCGATCTCGCAATTACCTCTTTTCCCGTTCCGTTCTCTCCGAGGATCAGCACATTAGCATCTGTTCCGGCAACGCGCTCTATGGTTTTGAATACCTGTTGCATAGCCAGACTTCTGCCGATGATGTCCTGAAATTTATTATCTGCATCCGCACTTAACAACTGCTGCCTGGATTTTAGGTTTGCAACCTCAATTTTTGTCTCCCTAAGCCGCATGGCGGAATAAATCGTGGCGAGCAGTTTCTCATTTTCCCAGGGTTTCAGCACGAAGTCCGTAGCTCCTTCTTTTATGGCTTTTACGGCCATCTGCACATCGCCATATGCGGTGATCAAAACCACTACGGCAGAAGGATCTATATCCAGAATATTTTCCAACCATAAAAATCCCTCATGCCCACTGCTGACGTCCTTGGTGAAATTCATATCAAGTAGGATCACATCGTATTGTTCATTATTTAAGAGCGATGGAATGGATTCGGGATTTTTTTCAATATCAACCTGCTGAAAATGCCTCTTTAAAAACATTCTGGCCGCTCGCAGCAAATCTTCGTTGTCATCAACTATTAAAATTTTTCCTGTTTTATTCATTCCTTGGACCATCTGTCAGTAAATTCTTTTGATGTGATACTTTAAATTAAGTGATTCAAAACATTATATGCACGTAATTATAATCATATTGATCCAATGCCCAATCAATTTATCCCGTTTTGTTTATCAAACGATTTTCCATTGTTCGCTGACGGACAGGGCCGTTCGTCAATGAACGTAAACCAAATCCAAATAGTGATGTATAACGCTGGTTTAAAGGAAATTATATTTGGCACATTTGTTGGCAAGTGATACTCGATTTTTATTTTTTAGAAGATGGATAGGAAGATCAAAAAAAAGAAGTGGACTTTTAAACGCATATCTTTATATGCGGTCGGATTACTGTTTATTTCATTTGTTCTCTACAGCTTTTTCTTTGCAGACAAACGATCCAAACTCAACGTTGATCTGGAGAAAATTACGATAGCCGAAGTAAAATACGGCGTTTTCCAGGATTTCATCCCTGTGACGGGAACCGTTTTACCAAGTACCACCAGATTTCTCGATGCCAAAGAAGGAGGCATTATTCAATCTATTGAAAAAGAAACGGGTGATTTGGTTCAGGAAGGCGATGTAATTATAAGATTGGCCAACAGCAATCTCGAACTCAGCGTACTTGGGCAGCAGGCATCCCTCTATGAGCAGATCAATCGATCTACCACTACCAGATTATCTTTGAATCAGAATGATTTGAACCAGCAACAGCGCCTGGCTGAAATCGATATGCAACTGGGACTGCTCGAACCTCAATTCAAAAGATTCAAAACCTTGTACGAGAAGGACCTTATATCAAAAAGGGAATTTGAAGAAGTTGAAGAGAATTACAAGTACAATCTAAAACGAAGGGAGCTAACGTATGCATCATACCAGGCTGATTCTACGGCAAGAATGCGTCAACTTAAAGAGTTGGACGCTTCCGAAGGGAGGATGAGACAAAACCTTGAAGGTGTAAGCGCTCTCCTGGATAACCTGGTGATCCGCGCACCCATCAATGGTCAACTGGCGACCCCGGATCACGAATTGGGTCAGTCTATTGTCCGGGGAGAACGAATCGGCCAGATTGATGTCCTGGGAAGCTATAAAGTACGGGTGAGGATCGACGAATTGTATCTACCGCGCGTGGATATCGGGCTTAAAGGATCTTTTACACAGTCGAATCAAAGCTATGAACTCGTGATAACCAAGATATTTCCGACCATTACCGAAGGCCGGTTTGAAGTGGATATGGAATTTACAGGGGATCAGCCCGAATCCATCAAGCGGGGTCTTTCCGTAAGAATACGACTCGAACTGGGCAATTCGGCACAGGCGCTGCTCCTGCCCATGGGAGGATTTTACAAGGATAGCGGCGGAAACTGGGTATTTCTCGTGGAAGAATCAGGGAATCGAGCCGTTCAGAAAGATATCCGCCTCGGAAGGAAAAACTCGGAATATTTTGAGGTGATGAGCGGGTTGGAGGAAGGACAAAAAGTGATTACCTCTTCATACGATCATTTTGGAGATAATGAAGTTTTACTATTAAAATAATTAGATTATCATGATTAAAATTAACAATCTAACAAAAATCTATACAACGGAAGAAGTAGAAACCACTGCCTTAAACAGCATAAGTATAGAAATAAATGATGGAGAATTTGTGGCAATCATGGGGCCGTCCGGATGTGGCAAATCCACTTTGTTGAATATCCTTGGATTGCTGGATAATCCTTCGGATGGAGCATATAATTTTGGTGAACATGAAGTTTCGAAGTACTCCGAACGCCAAAGGGCTCAACTCAGAAAGGGCTCTATAGGATTTGTCTTCCAAAGTTTTAATTTGATTGACGAATTAACCGTTTTTGAAAATGTTGAACTGCCGTTGCTTTATTTAAAGGTGCCTTCTTCCGAAAGAAAGAAAAAGGTAGAAGCGGTTTTGGAAAGGATGAACATTATGCACCGCAGAAATCACTTTCCTCAACAACTTTCCGGGGGGCAGCAGCAGAGAGTAGCCATAGCCAGGGCCATTGTCGCCAAGCCAAAGCTCATACTGGCCGACGAGCCAACGGGAAATCTGGATTCGGCAAACGGAGAAGAAGTCATGAAGGTGCTTTCACAACTCAACGAAGAAGGTACTACTATCGTAATGGTTACACACTCACCTTACGATGCTAATTACGCACACAGGATTATAAATCTGTTTGATGGTAAGGTAGTCACGGAAAATATAAGGGAGAAATTCCATGTATAGAAAGTCGTTTCCGAAAAGCATTTGAAATCCTGTAGCCGGAGCATGCTTTCCGGCTATTTTTCTAACATGTTTTATCAGAGGATTTTCAAAAATTGAAATGACGATATATTTGTTCGATTTTCAAAAGCAATGTGAACGAAAATGAACATTTTGACGCAGAGATTATTTGTATATATCTCATTTATAGCAAGTTATAAAGATGGCATCAATCTTGGTAAAATAAGTAACCAAATGCAGACAACTGAAGGCTATGTCAACACTAAGAAAGAACATCAATCAAAAGCTCTGGTATTTAAGTGGTAACGGATTTAAGAATGCAATCATCGTATTTGGATTTTGCATAAGTATTCTTACGATTACCTCCTATGACAGCATATCTAATTCAAGTCAATCCGGTATCGTTTCCAGCCACCGGACAGCGGAGGTTCAAAAACCGGAAAGTCACGATGCCTTGAAGATTGAGAAGAAGACGTTAAAAAAAGAACAAAAATCGAATAACTACCATAATTTCATCGCTTCCTACTTGCTTCGGGAATCCTCCTTCAAAAGAGAGAACAAAAAATCAAGTGAAGAAAATAGTTTCCTCAGAAGTCTAAGGGATTTACATAAAACAATCTTTGTCAATGCGTTAGGATCGTTTTAAAAATTAATTCCGGTTCCCCGCCCCCGATTCATCATTTTTATTCTGATTTTTTTCTCCGGGAGTTCATTGTTATTCCTCCGGAGTTTTGGAACATAAATCTTTCGGCCATTTCCAACCGATAACCCGAATTGTTCATCTCAATTCGTCAAAATTCAAAGGTCATCCCAGTAAGGCATTGATTTTAAATGTTGTATAGGAGGGAAATCTCGGATGAGGTAGAAAACATAATCGCCCGAATTTTTAGGAAATCTTGGATTTGGTTTTTCCGTATAATCTGAATCTAACATGTTAATTATGAGTATTTTATGCGTAATCGGCCCGGAGGACTGAAAATTCCGAAAATCTCTCAGGACAGGCCTTTATTCATAAAAGTATTCAAAATTTCATTTTCGAATATTTTTCCTTTACATCTCATGAATGTTTAACGAAATGCATATATTGGCTTCAAATACTGTTTTGCCTTTTATACATTTTTTCATGGAGGATTATTTTAAGAAAAAAATTCGAAATATCCCTGATTTTCCAAAAGAAGGAATTTTGTTTAGGGATATTACGACACTTTTGAAAGATGGCAAAGGTTTACGGAAAAGCGCTGATGCACTTTTCGACTTTTCAAAAGATCTGAAGATCGATAAAGTCGTTGGAATAGAATCCCGGGGATTTATATTTGGAAGCATTTTGGCGGAGAAACTGGGCGTCGGATTTGTTCTGATCAGAAAACCCGGCAAATTACCGGCGGAGACAATCCGTCAATCTTATACCCTGGAATACGGTGAAGATACGCTTGAAATCCACAAAGATGCCATTAACCCGGGAGAAAGAGTTTTGCTTCATGATGATTTGCTGGCAACAGGAGGTACTGCCCGGGCGGCCTGCGATCTCGTTGAGAAAGCGGGCGGAAAGATGGTCCAGGTTTCTTTCGTAATTGAATTGGCTTTTTTAAGGGGAAGAGAGAAGTTTGGGGATTATATAGTAAACGCATTAGTTACCTACGACGGCGAATAGATTTTTTAAGAAGAAAATTCATTTTAATGACACTAAAAGTAAGATTTCAATTGTCCTCCATGATGCTGTTGCAGTATTTTGTCTGGGGGAGTTGGTATGTGACCATGGGTACCTATTTAATGCAAACGCTTAAATTTGACGGCGAACAGGTCGGCCACGCATATGGTACATTTGCAATTGCAGCGATGATATCACCCTTTTTTATCGGGATGATTGCCGACAAGTATTTTGCCACGGAACGCCTGCTGGGTACTTTACACTTGATTGGAGCGGTGTTATTATTTGCAATTACTCAGGTTGACTCCTTCTGGCCATTTTATATGCTGTTACTGGCTTATGCCCTTTGCTACACACCGACAATAGCGCTGTCAAATTCACTATCGTTTAGTCAGTTGAAGGATCCTGGGAATGATTTTCCAAGCATTCGGGTATTGGGAACTATCGGTTGGATAATCGCCGGGCTGATCATCGGTTTTATGGGCATTGAGGACAAATCGACCGTCTTTACGATAGCTGCTGCGATTTCGGCGGTGCTGGGCTTATACTGCTTTACGATGCCTCATGTTCCTCCCAAAAAAGATGAAGAAAAGAAAAGTTTCGCTCAAATTCTGGGATTGGATGCCCTCCAACTTTTTAAGAAGAAGGATTTTGCCATAATGATCATTTCATCCATACTGATTTGCATTCCGTTAATGTTCTATTACTCTTTTACGAATCCCTTCTTAAATGAAAGTGGCATGAGCAATGCCGCCGGGAAAATGACGATGGGCCAAATGTCGGAGATCATTTTTATGCTGGTCATGCCCTTTTTCTTCAAAAGGCTCGGTGTAAAGAAAATGATTATTATTGGCATGTCTGCCTGGATCGTGAGATACCTTTTATTTGCCTATGGCAATAATGAAGCCCTTGTTTGGATGCTTTATCTCGGAATAATTCTACACGGGATCTGTTATGATTTCTTTTTTGTAACCGGACAGATCTTTGTAGATCGCAGAGCGCCTGGCCGCCTCAGAAATTCTGCACAGGGATTGATCACTTTCGCTACTTATGGTCTTGGTTTTTACATCGGCACACTGGCTTCCGGTAAAATTGTAGATATGTACGCCATTGAAGAGAATCTCCATAACTGGGAAATGATCTGGATGGCCCCGGCAGTTTTTTCGGTACTTGTACTTATCTTTTTTATGATTTTCTTTAAAGACAAACTAAAAGCATAAGGAAGCCGTCCCAAAAGACATCGGGATGCTTTTTAACCCGGTATGGTTTGCGCCTCCGGTTAATCGCGGCAAACTCCGAAATTTCGGCAGTGCGCCACGCACCAACTGTGGGGCCGCCGGCTTGCATGCAAAAGGCGACCTCCGGGAACTATCCCGGAAAAAGGAGAGGTTTTACGAATCCGGTCTTGATCAATTACAAAATTGCGGCAAGCGCCTTATCGTAGTCGGGTTCCTGTCCTATAGTCGGTACCTGTTCGGTGTACACCACTTTACCGTCGGGATCAATTACGACAATACAACGTGAAAACAATCCTTCAAACTTCCCATTGAGCATCTTCACGTGATAGTTATCTGAGAATCCATTGTTTTTATATTCCGAGGTCGGGATTACGTTTTCAATACCTTCGGCCTCGCAGAAATGCTTATGAGCAAATGGCAAATCTCTGGAAACACTGATGACGACGGTATTTGCTTTGCCGGACGCAAGCTCATTAAATTTCCGTACGGAGGCCGAACATACGCTGGTTCCGATGCTTGGGAAAATGTTAAGCACTACGTTCTTCCCGAGAAAGTCGCTCAGAGCGGTGTCGGTCAGGTCGGTTTTTGTAACGGTAAATTCAGGCGCCGGAGAACCTATTGCCGGCAATTCTCCGGCGGTTTGTACGGGATCATCTCCCAGGGTGATGTTGGCCATATTTTTAATATTTTAGATTGAATTATTGTCTGACCTCCAAACAACCCGGAGGGCAATTTTGTTCAAATTAACCGGAATTATTTATGGTCAATCCGTCAAAATTCTTTCTGAATAATCTTCCCGGACTCCTTTTCTTTTAGTATTAATTTTGTAGAACCGCCGGGAAGCTGCTCTTTTTTGATCAGGTAATGCTCATCGTCAAAATCTTTAAACGCGCTGTACTTCTTCACGCTTTCCTTACCTCTCCACATATCCAGCTCGACAGGTTCCCACTTTTTGGATTTGGCTGAGATATAACAGGCGTCGATGATTGCGTTTACCACATATCCATCATAGAAATCCTCCATCGGCTTACTTCCATTGTCAATACATTCAAACATATCGTGAAACATATTGTCATATCCAAGAGCACCCACTTCATCTCCGACAGGGAACAGCCAGCCCCTGTCGGTTTCTGCTTTTTCCGCCACATATCCACCTTCACCAACTGCCGTAAACATGTCGAATCCGGTCCGGAGGAAATGATCCATTCTTATCGTCCCTTCTACGCCGCTTACCTCATCTCTCAAATCCATTCCGCCTCGAAAATTCCAACTGACTTCAAACTGGCCGATAGCCCCATTCTCATATTTCACCAAACCGATCCCATGATCTTCCGCATCAATTGGCTTCACCTGGGTATCTGCCCAGCACATCACCTCCACCGGGCGGATGTCTTTCCCGATAAAGTTTCTGGCAATCTCAATGCAATGGCAGCCCATGTCAACAATAGCGCCTCCCCCGGAAAGATCTTTGTTCCAGAACCAATCGCTGTGCGGTCCTGGGTGCGTCTCGCGCGATCTCACCCACAGAATATCTCCCAAAGCACCGTTTTTAACAGATCGAAGCGCTTTGAGCGTCTTGTGTGTATATACCAGATCTTCAAGATAGCCGTTAAAAACGCCTGCTTTTTCCACTGCCTCCAGCATTTCCTTTGCTTCGGCAGCCGTCCTGCCCAGGGGCTTGGTGCAAAGCACGGATTTTCCTGCTTTGGCAGCGGCCCTTACAGCTTCAAGATGCAGGTTATTTGGCAATCCGATGATTACGGTGTCAACATCGGGATGATCCACAGCCCCGGATAATTGTTCGGAATAGTGCGTGATGTTCCATTTCGAAGCAAATTTTTTAGCTCTTTCCTCGGATCTGGAATACACCATAACCACCCGGTCCTCACTTCTCTGAGCATGTAATGTGCTCGTGTAAAAATCACATATAAAACCGGTTCCGAGCATTGCTATCTTTTTCCCTTTCATGATGTTACGTCTTTTTCAATTTTAAGTATTTAATGTACGATCTAAAAAATGCCTACCAACCTGATCGGTTTGTAGTATGAAATTATCCGAAAAATCAATTCGGCCAAAAAGAATGCAATGAATTTGTCCACAAAGCTTCAGGGATAAACGCTTGGCCGGATCGTTCCAACGATTTGGAAGCCATCGAAGAAATCATTTGTTATTGGTATGCTCTTTTAACCCGACAAATAAGATTTTTCGTAAAAAAACGCGTTTAAGAGAATTATTTATGGAAAAAAATTTTAACTTAAAATCGGACAAGAGCGTAGGGCTCTCAAGGGTCCGCGGATTGAAGTAGTTGAATTTTTAAACTTAAAAAAACCTATAAGAATGCCAAAAATAGGAACATTAGATTTTACTGGTATCTCAGGGCATAAATATACGTTTAATGTATACCCTAAAAACCGGGAACACAAAGAGAAGGAAGCCGTCTATGTGATTACGCATAGAACCGTTAAAGCAGACGCCTCCGTGGATCACAATGTGATCTATATTGGTGAAACGGACAACGTAAAAAACGCTATGGAAAACCATCCCAAAAAGGATTGTTTTGAAGGGGAAACGGCCAACTGCATTTGTGTGTACTGGGAGGATCACGTTAACACCCGCAATAAAATCGTAGAGGATCTAAAAGCGCTTTATCATCCCCCGTGCAATGATTTCTGAGGGATCACGATCTTTTTCTTCAAGCCCGGGTTTTTCTATTCGGGCTTTTTCATTTATTTCAAGGTATAACGGTCTCGGCGTAAAGGAAACGACAAAAATTACCAGGGCAATCCATCCGATCACTTTTCTTTTTAAGTCCAGAGGCTTATCTACGATCGCTTTCGGATGATCGACACCTAAAAATCTTCCGATAAGGAACGCAAACACCATATAGATCCCATATTCGCTCGCCACCGGGAAATAGTTAAATACGATGATCTGGATGGTCATAATCCAAATAATGTATAAAAGCCTTTTCCATTTGTACTTTTCAAAATGGTGCAAAGCCAGATAGAGGAAGAGCAGATAGAAAACCGCGTTGATCAAGAAGTCCGTATTGATTGGTCCTGAGGGGATGAGACCAACGCCGGATACCAAAACAAGTAGGATGAACAGAACCCGTGAAACTATCCGGCCTTTTCGATGGCCGAACAATCCGTAAATCACATGACCGCCGTCAAGCTGGCCGATGGGTATGAGATTTAAGGCGGTGAAAAATAAGGCCAGGTATCCGGCAAATAACCAGGGGTAATGATACATCTCATAATTGTTTGGAACCTTTTCCGGGTCCGCAACAAAATTCTCAAAAAAGAGAAACAGCAAATTATCCCCGACAACAAAGCTGACTTCCTGGTCGGCATAAACATATTTTTCGTAATCCGGTCCATACTCCCGGTATTCCGGATGGATTTCAAATATATAATCCGCATCCGGCAAGTTCGTAAATCCGTAGGTCAAGACGAGCAGAGCGATCACAAATCCGGCAAGGGGTCCGGCAATGCCAATATCGAAATACTCCTTTCTCGATTCGATAAGTCCTTTAATCCGGATGAATGCTCCCATGGTTCCAATGCTGGGCATGGGAAGAAAACCGAGCCAAAGAGGGATGTAATATGGAAGGGTTACTTTAACCTTGTAATACTTTGCGGTGAGAAAATGGCCAAATTCATGAGCGGTCAGGATGCCCAGAAAAGGAACGGAAAAATACAGTCCGGCCAGTAATTCCGAGGAAGTGATCGTCACCTCCCCAAAAAGTAGGGATTTTCCATACATCCATTCCGCCCCGGCGATGGTCGTCCCGATACCTGTCGCGATAAAAAGAATAATCTGGATAATTAACGTTTTCTTGGTCTTATCTGATTTCATCAAGCAGTTGTTCTTTCCTCAGTTGATTTCTCACCACATATTCTGTTCTTATACCCAGCTTATTAGCCGATTCCAGGTTATCTTTCAAATCATCAAACAAGACTGTTTTTGACGGATCAAATCCCGAATCGTTCAAAACATATTCAAAAGCAGCGGCGTCGGGTTTTCGTTCGCCGATTTCGTGCGAATAGTAAAGTTTTTGCCACACATCCTTTGGGTAACCATAGGGGGTGACTTTATTGAAAAACGCTTCAAAATATTTTACATGGATGCTGTTGGTGTTGCTCAGCACTACGCAGTTGTACCTTCGGGTAGCTTCGTAAATCCAGCTTATGCGGTCTTCGGGTATTTCCATGAGCATAGCAATCCAGGCGTCATCAATCTGTCGGTCTTCCACCGGGAAACCGGCAAGTTCCCTGATATGTCCCCTAAACTCCTCATCGCTGATCCTGCCCACTTCATACGCTCTGAAAAATCCGTATTTGCGATGGTCGCTAAAGATATCGACGCTTATATCTTTCTTGAAGAGCTCTGAGAATTTCCGAAATGTATTTTCGATGTTCAGGTTGATGATTACACCACCGAGATCGAAGATGATGTTTTCTATTTCTTTATGATTCAATTTTAATGATTTGTTTGAAAAATAGTTGGCAAATATCTAATATTGCACTCCCAAATTCAAGGAACAGGAGATTAAATCTTTTTTAATGTCGGTTCTTTGAGGGCCCATAGCTCAGTTGGTTAGAGCACCTGACTCATAATCAGGGGGTCCATGGTTCGAGCCCATGTGGGCCCACATTGATAATCGGGCACTTACGAAGTAAAATTTGTAAGTGCCTTTTTCTTTGGGGTAAACAAAAGCGTAAACTTTTTCCTATATAAAGCTATTCTTAGTAATAATTTCAAACATAGTAGTATCTACTTATCCAATTCAAATAGTTTTTAATTTATTCTTATTTCTATAAAATTGAATGTTTCTCCAAATTTTAAAAGGAGCTAATAATTTTTCGTGGACTGGAAATAGAGGCGCAACTTGAGAAGGGTTGGATATAGTATTTGAGCTTCCAGGAAAGGTGAAGACTACTATAAATTAAAGAATATCATTTAATAATGAGTAAAGAAATCTTAATACGAGAAGCTATATAATTATACCAGGTCAATTACAGGGAATTAAATCTAAAGTAGCTACCAGACTTTTTGTGCTTTAGTTTTGAATTGCTTCGGCGTCATGTTGTTCATCTTCTTGAAGAATTTGTATAGATGTGTAGTATCATTAAAACCAAGTTTTTGACTGATCTCCTTATTGCTCAAGGTTGAATAAAAAAGCAACCGTTTGATCTCTTCATCCAATTGTTTATGAATGATTTGCAGTGCGCCAAAACCGGTAACTTTATTGCATACTCTATTCAAAGTTTTTTCATTGATATTCATCAAATCCACATAATCAGCAACAAAGTGCAGACTATTTATATGCGTGCTAAGTAGATTTAGAAAATCTTTATAGATATTGATATAATTTCGTGATGCTACTGTTTGAAGTTTTGTTTCTTTAAAATCTCTCAGTAAAAAATATAGTAAAGTCTCCACCAACTTAGCCGGCATTCTGTCTTTTACGCCACCTGGATTTTTATCGTTTTCTTCCTTTAATAATTCTGTGATCCTGATTAAATATGAGAAATTTTCCTGATCCAATTCTACTACTGATTGAGAGACCAATTTATTGGCAAAACCTAACATCTCACGATCAATATTTAGATATTTGATGAATGATTCTGAAAATGCAATAAGGTAAATTTCAATTTTCAAAGCTTTGTCGTAGTTGACATATAATATATCATTTGGCGAGCTGATGATAATACTCCTTTCTTTGAATTGATATGGAATATGGTTTTTGTATAAGACTCCTGAACCTTTTTTGATAATCCGGATCAGGTAAAAATCCAACTTATGTGGAGAATAAACTTTCAGATTTTCAAGGACACTTGTATCATCAAGAAAATTCACATCCAACATTTTGTATGCATCAAACTTGAAAAAATTATGTAGAGAATGTTCATTCATAGGCCATATAAAAATCCCGGAGCAACACTCCGGGATTAAGATGCTATTTATTACTTGCCAATGTATTATCAATTTTTTCAAGGGGAAATTCCTCCATGATTTTACTTATCGCCTTGGCTATTTTTTCATCAGCTTTTTTGGTCTTCATATTCAGCTGCTTTTGGCCACCCGAATACCAGACAAGTCTACCAGTTTCTGCGTCATACATTGAGATTATAAGTTTTCCATCAAATGTGGTGTACTCATGCGTATTGCTGTAACTTGTACCCATACCGTATCCACCGTAGTATCTGCCTCTGCCTCCATAATATGGGCCTCCCATATATGTGGAACTGGTCGAGTAATTTTTCTTGGCATCGATCTCACTGGAAAAAGTAATGATAATTTCAGGATTTTCACCAGCACTCAGACCTCTCTGATTCAATTCATGATCCAACGATTCATGAATTCTGGCTTGCATTAGCTCATTGATGAGCATACTGCTGTTTTCACCATCAAAAGCATATTCTATCTTGTATGTGTTGATGGAATTAAAATCAAATCCTGCATTTTTATCTGAGGATATTTTCATTGTTGAACATGAAGCCATTGCAATGATAAACAGTGCTGTAAAAATTTTATTGAACGTTTTCATGATTTTAAAATTTAATTGCTATAAAATTTATCACACTGCATATAACGGCCCCATTTAGGCAAAGATACTGGTAATATTGGAACAAAAAGTGTAAATTTTAGACAAGAAGGGATTAAAACCGAAAAATGTGAAGCGATTAATATTTCCTTTTGGTTTGAGTTGGCAATTCACCAAACCATTTTTTATAATCAGCTGCAAACTGGCCCATATGCCAGAAACCATATTTTGCAGCTATCGTAGAGATCATTTGGCTCTTGTTGAGAGTCAACTCCTCCCTTACCTTATGTAGTTTAACAGCCTTGACGTAATCCTTTGGTGTAACATGATATCTTTCTCTAAATGCATATTGGAGGGTTCGCTCGCTCATTCCGCTGGCATTGCATAATTGAGAAATTGTGTAATCTTCCTCCAAATGATGGTTAATAATATCCACAGCTTTTTGCAATCCAACATCGCGATTTCGCTGAAAAACGCCAGGTATCATATTGTGCGAATCATCAATTTGTTTGAGGACATCGTTCAACACGTCATCTAGCATTCTGTCATAATTTTCGCTTCCAAACCCTGGGCTGGCTCCTTTTATCATTGAGAAAAAATGTTGTGAAGCATTATGAAATTGACGACAAAATTTTTCTGATGATTTTAATCTGAATTCACCATCAACGAATCGCTTGAGGCATTCGGAATATTGGAGTTTTTCTATACAATCCAGTAAATAATACTCTACAATGGAAAAAACATAAACATCAAAATGATTGTAAGAAACGGCATCAATGGTACCATCTTTGGGGTAGATGAGCATTTCATGATCATTAGTTAACCTGTTGAACCAATTGAAATGACTCCCTCCCGGGACAGGGACAACAATCGATCGAAAACCAGGTGGACATAAACCATGTTGATCAATCTTACCATTTAGGGACACCCTGCCAAGTTGAAACTTTTCAGAAGTATATAAGGCAATGCGGGTAATAAGGTCATTTTTACTTAGCAGCCGGAAATTAAGATTCCATTGTAAGGCAACCTGCTGCAATGACTCAAATTCTAAAAAGCGCGCTTCCGTAAATGGCAAATTGGTGAATTTTGGTTTCTGAAACTTTGAAGATAAATAAACCTATCAGATTTTTAGAGCGATTGCGGATTTTTGATGTTCTGTTTTTTCCTGCTATGTTAATTTTGGTGCTTCAATTTTAACTTTCATTCACTAGAACATTTGCTTTTAGGCATTGTTATTATACTTTCAGAAAACCAATCGCATTATCAAACCATCATATCAAATAATACAATTATGAAGTTAAACATGAGAAAACTATCGATCACACTCGTGATGGCTCTTGTAGCATTTTTCGGCTACAGCCAAAAATCAGAAATAATCCATGATTCGGAATACTATATTCTTGAGACACAACATGGAGAGAAGTGGAATGCTGAAGACCAGGAGCTTCAGGAGAAACTTCAAAAGTTAAGAAAGAAATATGGGACACCACCAAACATCATCCATATCATGTGGGATGATATGCCGGTGGGAGAAATTGGTATTCCTGCTTTGCAAAAGAACAGGGGATTTGAAACACCTGTGATGAACAAGGTAGCAGAAGAAGGTATCTTATTTACCAGGATGTACACAGAACCCTCATGTACTCCTTCGAGGGCAGCAGCCATCACCGGACGATATGCCGTGAGAAGTGGTATGACTACCGTGGCTTTCCCATATGAATATGGAGGAATTGCTGATGAGGAGGTGTTTATGTCTGAAGTGCTATCTGAAGCCGGTTATGCCACAGCTTTTTACGGTAAAGCCCACCTGGGAGATGTAGAATCAAGTTATATGCATACGCAAGGATTTGATGAAGCTTTCTGGACACCATACAATCAGGTGCCTAGCTTGTATGTAAGGCGAGGCCAACAGGCAGCACTTTATCCTACAAGTATGTATCCTGATATGTATCCTGCAGATAAATACGAGTTAGATGCTGGTTGGAGGCCGGAGGGATTTCCTTGGGCTTTGGAGGCTAAAAAAGGTGGAAAGGCTAAGGAGTGGGGTAGTACAGAAAGTGATGAGGATTACTATCGCATAGATCCTGAATGTGTTAAGAGAGCAAAGGCGTTCATGGCCAAAAGTAAGGAGGAGAAAAAACCGTTTTACATCGCCTATTGGCCAATGATGCAAAGTTTTCTGGGGAATCAACCTGGTACGCCAAATAATACAACCAGTGGTGCTGCAGTACAGGAAGGTTATGTGAAGGTAGATGGCTATGTTGGCCAAATCATGGATGAACTGAAAAGACTTGGATTGGAAGAAAATACACTGGTTATTTTGATGGCTGACAATGGACCAATGACCCACAATGGCCCTCCGGGTTTCATCGAGCACTTATATCGCGGAGGTAAAGGTGATTTTACTGAAGGTGCCGTTCGGGTACCAGCCATTGCCAAATGGAAAGGTGTAATTGATGAAGGACAAATTGTGGGTGATATGATTCATATCACTGATTTGTTTACAACATTCGCCAACCTGGGCGATGCAAAACAATATATCCCAACGGATCGAATTATAGACGGTCTGGACCAAACTTCATTGTTGTTAAATGGTGATGGTTTTGGACGGAGAGACTATGTCCATATCTACACAGGTCCAATTCATGCTGCAACCGTAAAGGGCAGATTCAAGCGACACTGGGTAGGTGAATTGCCTGGTCTAAGTGGAGCTGCATTCTTTGATCTTTATAATGATCCAAGAGAAGTAAATGGAAAAATGTTGCCTGGGTTTACGACTAAGGGTATGTTTATGGAAATGAAAATCCGTCATGAGCTTTGGAAACAAAAATACCCGGATAGGCCTCAAACAAGAGATTTCCCATTCAAAGGTTTAGAGAATCCATCACCAAAAGTGAAAGCCGCTTCCGAACCACGCATTGATCCAAAGGATCTTCCTTTTGATCCACGTGAGTTTATCAAAGCCATCCCAGAATGGGAGGATACGGAGCAACTATGGTTTGACAACGAATAAAACCTCTGGCCTGCATATTTATTTCAAGCAGGCCATTTTTTTATCTTCTAATTGGATTGACCATAACGAATGGTTTGTATCATGAAAACATCCAGAAGAAAATTTATTCAAAAAGCAGGGTTAGCGGGTGCAATAGCCACTACAATTCCAATTGCCTGCACAACTCCATCAACAGATAAAATTGTGTCAACACCTTCAGCTGAGGACCAAACACAGAAAGACCCCACAGTAAAATATGAAACCGGGCCAATTGGTCAAGGAACTCCAATTCTACTGGCCGGTTATGATTACAGTAGGGTGAAACCACTTGTCGATGGTAAAGTCACTATTGATGACTGTTCCTTCAGGTACCAGGTGTCAGGTATTGGTGCATTGAATAACCACGCATTCTTCGGAACACAAGAACGCGATGTGACAGAGTTGGGACTTATTCCTTATCTTCTGGCATATGCTAACGACGGGTTTGAAGATTATAAGCTTCTTCCACTCCCTGTCTTGAGGATGTTCAGACACCGAAGTGTCTGGGTCAGAAGAGACGGCCCTATTAACAAACCTGAGGACTTGAGAGGTAAGAAAGTGGCAACGGTCGGATATTCCAGTTCGGGACTGACACATATTCGTGGATGGCTGGCATCTGAATATGGGGTAACACCAGACGAGATCGATTGGATATCTACTAAGAAAGACTCTGCTGCGAACTTAACCAGTGGTGTCTCCAGGTACGAAAAAATCATACCTGATAGTATTGAAATGGACTACGCAGCCGATGATGAAGATGAGTCAACCCTATTGCTATCAGGCAAGGTAGATGCAATCTTCCATCCGGCAGAGCCAAAATGCTTTCAGGAACGTAATCCTAATGTTCGTAGGTTATTCGAAGATTTCAGAAGTGAAGAGCTTAGCTACTTTAGGAAAACCGGCATTTACCCTGTAATGCACACAGTTGCAATGAAAAAAGCAACCATCAAGGCAAACCCGTGGATGCCAAAAGCCATTTTTGATGCTTACTGTGAAGCAAAAGCAGTAGATTTGAAGCACATGCAATTATTGGGTTGGGCTTATGATTCTTTACCCTGGTACGGACAGGAGTTTGATAATACCTTAAAGGAATTGGGCAATAACTTCTATGCTTACGGTATGGACAAAAGTGTGAAAGCTTACGAGGCAGCCTGCGCATTTGTCTACGATCAGGGACTTGCAAAAAAGCGGATAAAGATTGAAGACATCTTTGAATCATCCACTTTCGATCTGAAGGACTCTGGGGTTTAACAATAGGGGTAGCACTTATTTCATCGGCACAATAGTCATGTGACTTTCGGTCAAGGAATCATTAGTAAAACAGCAATTAACAGCACAAGCGGTTTGATAAGGTTAATTTTAATAGCTCTCACGGCATCCTTGTTTGCATGTTCCACTAGTAAGGAGTACTCCAATGAGAGGCCTAATATTCTATTGATCGTAGCCGACGATGCAGGTTACAGCGACTTCTCATGTTATGGAGGAGAAATCCCAACGCCGAACATAGATGCTTTGGCTAAGGAGGGCGTGCTCTTAACCGATTTTCATGTGGCTCCTAATTGTGCGCCAACCCGGGCAGCATTGTTATCTGGTATAGATAATCATTTGGCAGGGTTGGGAACCATGGCTGAGTTGATAACGGATAATCAAAAAGGGCAACCGGGATACGAAGGCTATTTGAATTTTGATGTAGTCAGTCTTGCGGAGGTATTGAATCTTTCGGGTTACCGAACATACATGGCAGGAAAATGGCATCTGGGTGCCAAATTAGAAGAAACCCAGCCTTACTTCAGAGGCTTTGAACGCACTTTTTCTATGCTGGTCGGTGGGGCCAGTCATTGGGCTGATAATACCCCACTCATTCCTGGCGAACCAAGCCCATATTCAGTAAATGGCAAACTGATCGACAAACTACCTGATGATTTTTATTCTTCTAAGAATTACGTGGATAGTATTATTTCTTATATAAACACAGACGTAGCAGATGAAAATCCAACAATTGAAGATCGAAAATCTAACAGTTAAAATATTGAAGCTTTTTATCGATTGAAGCCAGATATTGAAGGGACTAAAAATGCAATAGAGATAAATTATGATGGATTTGATGCATATTTTAAGTCCATAGGAGTTGAGCAGTTTGAAATAGAAAAGATTAAAAACATTTTATTAGAAAACTTATAATTACTCATTAAATAAAAGAAAAATGATCGTAGGAATTGTAACGCTATTTACCATTTTATTCTTCGGGGGCGCACAGGAATACTTCTTTATTGAAAAGCTTGAAAAAGGCGTAAAAAAGTTTGTGGTTGAAAAAGACAGAAGCAAAGAGATTTTAGCGGACCTGAAACTGACCAAGTCGATGATCAAGGATTTTAATAAAGCCAGAAAAGGGAAACTATCTGAGTTTCATTCACTAAATCTGAACCGAACTGTTTCCAGGGAAGTTTTGGAAGAATTTTTTGATGAGAGAGTTGCGGAACGAAAGATATTTCAAAAGAAAATGATAGAAAGGAGGCTTCTGTTCACTTCGAAAATTGAAGATGATGAATGGGAAGAGATTATAAATCTTTCTGATGCTTCCGTTGAAAAGAAAATGTCAAAACTGGCAAAGAAGAAATCTCCTGATCTATTTGAAAGTGTTATGAAATCAGTCAAATCCAACATTGAAGATCAAGATAATCAATCCAAAGCCATCTCCATTGTTGTGAATTTCAAAAATGAATACACTAAATTACTCGAAGAGGTAAATGCTGTGAATTCTGTTGAGAGTGAATTGTTAAGCGATAAAAACTCCACTGCTCAAGAATTTCAGAGTTTGGCTGACGATATGAATCAATTACGTGAAAAAGCATATATGAGTCTCATAGACCTTCATTTTAAATTAAAAGATATTACAAATGATGGTGAGTGGGGAAAGGTTATGAAATCCATCTACAAGATCGTCAGATAAGATAATGCGCATAATACTTTTTACATACTTGTTTTTTAGTCTGATTTCCGTTCAAGCTCAGGTCTTCTCTGACAAAGTAGTTGGAGAGCGAAACCAGGAGCTGATAGATAGCTTAAAAGCCAAGAAATATCCATATGTACTGCTTATTTGGGGGCAGAAGGTAACCAACCTTGGATACGACCTTCCATACAGCGCAGGTTTTAGTGTCAATTATATCGGGCTGGAGTCAGAAATCATTATCAACAATCTCCAGGTAGGTTTCAATGGTGGACAGATGTTTGAGCTGGATGATATCGTGCGGTTTACAGAAACAACCTCAAGATCTTCTTCTATAAATATTTGGCCTGATATCTGGCTTTTTCCCTTTCTGAATGTTTATGGGATTTTTGCCAAATCCAGTCTTTCTACCGCAGTAGCGCTAGATGTATACGCACCTACTGCTGGTAATGATGAACTGTTGTTTGATTTTAATCCTCAAGCAGACTTTGAAGGGACAACAACTGGAATTGGCTTTACGCCAACCATGGGGGTAGGCGGAGGAACGATGGGATTTTAGCAATCGATGGAGTCTTACTGCCTTTTTGGGTATGGGTAAGGGATTTGAAAACCTCGGAAATTTTGATGAGGAAGAATGGGCTTATAGCCTGGGAAGTGGATTCCGGTATTTATTAGCAAGGAAGTTCAATATCTACTCAGGTATCGATGTAGCTCGAGGTCCGGAAGAGTGGGCCTTTTATATTCAATTCGGTCACTATTGGAATCGACTTTAAAAAAAGTGTATCATAATTTGGATAAGTTGAATTACATAAAGGTCTATAAGAAAAGTGTTGTTATCAGAACCACGATACTCGTTTTGTTTTGTGGTCCATTGATTCCATTAAAAGCCCAGGATGAAACTATCGATAATCAATTATGGACGGATTACAGCTTATCCTATGACAAATCAAATATTTTATTGCTAGGTGGAGATATGGGTTTTAGAGGATCGGTATCAAACTACGACTGGAATCAATTTTACATACGTCCTGCCATCACATTTCGATCAAAATATGCTTTGAGTCTTACAGGTGCAATTGCCTATTTTCACACAAATAATAAGTCAGGGCCTAACATCAATGAATTTAGAGCACATCAACAATTAAAATTAAAGTGGCCTGATTTCGGAATGATCGAGCTGTTTTACCGAATTAGATTAGAGCAGCGGTTTTTTCAATATTCAGATGAAATAGAAAATGAATTTAATAATCGCCTAAGATTATTATTTGGAATAGAATCCAGGGATTTCAACTGGATAGGACCAAGGTCACCAATTTATTTTGCAGCAACCATTGAGGGATTTAAAACACTTGGTAAGGAGAATTCAGCAGAAACCTTCATCAATCAATTCCGACTAGATTTTGCTTTTGGTCATAGAATCAGTAGCAAGTTCAGATATGAAATCCACTATATAGCCCAACAATCAAAACTTTTTCGAAGAGACGGTAACGAAGCCCACCAAAACATCCTGAGAGTTAGATTTTTGCATAGTGTATTTAATAGGCAGGAATGAAAAAAGCAGCAAATTTTGACTGCTTTTTGCTAGAATCTTTCTTCTGTAAAATCAATACTTTACAGTATAATCCTTTTCCTTCCATTGCTGCTGCAAATGCTTTTTTGAAATTATTCCTTGTTGAGAAGAATCATATTCTCAATTGAAATGTGAACTTAATTGAGGTAATGCTGGATATATCTTTTTATTGGCCAATTTCTCGCGCAGTTGGTCCATCTGTGCATAAGAACTAACCTGGACTGAAATATCAATATCCTTGGTTGATCGAGGTAATTCAGCTCCTTCATCCATTACATAAAGACTTACCACAGCACCACCAACATAAATCACTTCATCATTAAGCTCTCCCAATGCAAGGGCAACTTTTTCTACTACTTTTAGGTTAATGGCTTGATTTTTAAGCATGTTTTATTCTTTCTTTTATCATTTTGTCGCTCCCTTGCTTTTCCAATTCTTACCGCATCAGTCAAAGCCATAAGCTCGTAGAATTTTCTATCCCGGAGACAAGCTTCTGGTATTTTGGGATGTAATGGTTCGATTGCCTGATTACAGTTTTGATGGTCCGGGAATGGCTCCTTTTTCAAGGGATATTGACAATTTCTGGTTTAAGCTCACAAAAATCGTTCTAACGGAACCATCTCCAAGGCTTTATGTACGAAGACTGCGCTGGGCTAATGAGGTTATCAATGACCTTACCTTAGCAGGAGTTAATACAGAAGGCCTTACTGCTAAAAGGTTTTTAAAATTATGCAATTCCATTGAATTGAATGAAGAAAATGGACTAGAAAATCACCCTTGAATTTACTTAAAACCCATATCATGACTATTTTTTTCATTTATTTTCAGACATTCAGGATTCATGATCTTCTTGGACGTTTTTCGGATGCTTTTTTAAGAAAAGTATAGGATTGGCGATGTTTAGTCGCAAAAATCGAGATTTATTAAGTGCTTTTAAAGGCTCTTTAAGCGCCATACCGCCTCATAATCAGGGGGTCCATGGTTCGAGCCCATGTGGGCCCACATTGATAATCGGGCACTTACGAAGTAAAATTCGTAAGTGCCTTTTTCTTTGGGGTAAACAAAAGTGTTAACTTTTTCTTATATGCAACTATCTTTTCCTCCATTGATCTTTTAAAAAGATCATATTTAATCATTCTTAATTTAGAATAACCTTTTCTTACTTTTCGATTAAAGACTTTCTTTATCAAGCTAAAGGATAATTATCGATCATCAATTAATAATTGAAAATCATTGATCCATAATTACCGATTATCAATTAATGAAGAATGCGGTTTCAATTCCCAAACGGCCATTAATGTATCTTTCAAGAAATATACTGGAATGACTCCCAGCCAGTATAAGTCTTCTTAAATCTTTCTCATTGCTTACTCATTAGCCATAATTTCTCTTAATGCTCAATAATTGAACCTGCATATGTAACTAAATAATAATATTAATTATAAAAATTAAAATTATTATTATCTTTGGAATAGATGATGAATAATGCACCGGACGTATATGCACAACACCCCAAAATATCGGTTGCGGTAGACTGTGTAATTTTTGGCTATGAAGAAGACGAGCTGAAACTCCTCCTGTATCCCAGACGGTTTGAACCTAATAAAGGGGAATGGTCAATAATGGGTGGATTTGTCAGGCATGATGAATCCATGGATGTAACAGTCAAAAGAGTATTGAAGCAGACCGTAAACCTGGAAAATATTTACATGGAGCAGGTGAGGGCTTATTCGGAGCCGGATCGCGATCCTGGAGGCCGGGTGATATCAATGGCATATTATGCACTTATACGCATAGATGAACATGACAAAGAGCTGGTGGATGAAAAGGGTGGAAAATGGTGGCCAATAACTAATCATCCGGAGATGATATTTGACCATAGTCAGATGGTTAGCGATGCGCTGGAAAAACTGCAAAACAAAGCTACTTTCAACCTGATTGGCGAAGAGCTGCTTCCCAAACTGTTCACACTCACACAGCTCAACAGCCTCTACAATGCCATCTTTCAAAGGGAGTTTAATCCTGGTAATTTCAGGAAAAAACTCGCAACCCTTGATGTATTGGAAAAACTCAAAAAGAAGGATACGCAAAGCTCCAAGAGAGGGGCGTTCTTTTATAGATTTAAAAAAGGTAAGACAAATACACAATACGAGAGAATTGTGAAAATATAACTAAGAACATATTTTATCCAAATCATACTTTTAAATTATAGAAAATGACCACGTTAGATTGGGTTGTACTTGGGCTATTTTTATTAGGTCTGGTTGGCATCATTCTTTGGGTGCTTAGACAAAAAGAAGAAAATACCTCTGATTATTTTTTGGCAGGTAGAGACGCTACCTGGATTGCCATTGGAGCCTCCATCTTTGCTTCAAACATTGGTTCTGAACACCTGGTAGGTTTGGCGGGCGCAGGTGCTGAAAGTGGAATGGCCATGGCGCACTGGGAAATACACGGTTGGCTGATCCTGATGCTTGGGTGGCTCTTTGTTCCTTTTTATTCCAGGAGCAAGGTTTTTACGATGCCTGAATTCCTTGAAAAAAGGTATAATCCCGAATCGAGGTCATTTCTGTCCATCATTTCTTTGGTGAGCTATGTATTGACCAAAGTCGCTGTTACAGTCTATGCCGGAGGAGTTGTATTCAAAGATGTATTTGACATCGATGCCATCCGGTTTGCAGGGATGGAAATTGACTTTTTCTGGGTAAGTGCCATCGGGCTCGTGCTACTCACCGGACTTTATACCACATTTGGAGGCATGAAGGCTGTACTATATACTTCAGTGTTGCAAACCCCGATATTACTGCTCGGCTCAATTGCCATCCTGATCATTGGATTAGTGAAAGTTGGCGGTTGGGGGGAACTGATGGAAATTGTCAGGGCCACTCCTGCTAATGAACAGGGAGATAGCATGGCAAGCCTCATCAGGTCGCACCATGACCCTGATTTCCCATGGACAGGCGTACTTCTGGGCTCGGCAATCATCGGTTTCTGGTATTGGTGTACGGACCAGTTTATTGTTCAAAGGGTCCTTTCAGGCCGGGATATGACGCATGCGAGAAGGGGGACCATATTTGGCGCATACTTAAAAATGACCCCAGTCTTTATCTTCCTGATTCCTGGAATGATTGCATTTGCATTAAATCAAAAAGGACTCATAACACTGGCAGATAATGATGCTGCATTTTCAACCCTGGTAAAAGAATTATTACCCATGGGATTTAAGGGAATTGTAATCGGCGGTATCCTCGCTGCACTCATGAGTTCACTGGCAAGTTTATTCAATTCCTCTGCCATGCTTTTCACCATCGACTTTTATAAAAAATATAAGCCCGAAGCAACAGAAAAACACTATGTGTTTGTCGGAAGAATTGCCACAGTAGTCATTGTAGTTCTGGGAATTCTTTGGATTCCTGTAATGAAGGGTTTGGGAAAAGTGCTGTATGAATATTTGCAGGATGTACAATCATTGCTTGCACCAGGTATTGCCGCTGTTTTCCTGCTAGGAATATTATCAAAACGCATTACCCCGGCAGCCGGCTTCTCAGGCCTTCTTATAGGATTTGTGTTGGGAATGACACGATTAGGGTTAAGTATCTTTAAAGAAAGCTTGAATCCTGATGGAATAGTTTATTCAACTTTCGTAGCTCCCAACTGGCTTCATTACGAATGTATTTTATTCGGAATTGTCATTATCTGTATGATTTTAATAAGCTTTGTTACTAAGCCAGCAGACCCGTCAGCAATAAAAGGACTTACACTGGGCTCAGCTACAGCAGAGCAAAAACTTGAAGTGAGACAAAGTTATACGAAATGGGATGTGATCACTTCGGCCATCATCATTATTATCACCCTGGCATTCTATGCATATTTCTGGTAAAGATTAAAATCATAAACCGATGCTGAAAAAGTTAAAAAAGAAAGTTTGCAAGGCAAATCTTGATTTGGTTAAACACGATCTTGTAATCTTTACCTGGGGAAATGTTAGTGCCATAGATCGTGATAAAGGTCTGATGGTTATAAAGCCAAGTGGAGTGAGCTATGACAACATGCAACCAGAAGATATGGTGGTTATGGATTTAGATGGCAAAGTAGTAGAGGGGGATTATAAACCATCCTCAGACAGCAAGACGCATCTTGTTCTTTATCAGAATTTTCCCGAAACCGGGGGAGTGGTGCATACCCATTCTGAATGGGCCACCATCTGGTCTCAGGCGGGTCAACCCGTTCCGGCTCTGGGAACCACTCATGCCGACTATTTTTATGGCGATATTCCGTGCACAAGGAAGCTGACCGACCCAGAAATTGAATCTGATTATGAATTGGAAACGGGTAATGTGATTGTAGAAACATTTCATAATCGAGATCCCAACGCAATTCCCGGAGTCCTGGTGAATAATCACGGACCATTTGCATGGGGAAAAGATGCGGACGACGCTGTGCATAATGCGGTGGTTTTGGAGGCTGTTTCCAAGATGGCCTACTACACATTAAAGATTAAGCGCGTGCCAAGCCTGGACCAAACACTCCTGGATAAGCACTACCTAAGAAAGCATGGTAAAGATGCCTATTATGGGCAAGAAAAATAGGTTTTAAACTAAAAGCACAATTAAAACTTTTTTTAAATATGTCAGACAAAAAATATGTAATCGGACTGGACTATGGATCTGACTCCGTGAGATCTGTAGTTGTTGATACTTCTGATGGAATGGAGCTCGCAAGCTCAGTATTTTATTATCCCAGATGGAAAGAGGGCAAATATTGTGAGCCTGCCAAGAATCAATTTCGCCAGCATCCGCTTGATTATCTTGAAGGATTGGAGAGTACAATTAAGAGCGCATTAGCCCAATGTGATAATGATGTTGCTGCAAATGTTGTAGGGATATCAGTAGATACTACAGGATCAACACCTGTGGCAGTCACCAAAGAAGGTACTCCTTTGTCCTTAACTCCTGAATTTGCAGAAAATCCAAATGCGATGTTTGTGCTTTGGAAAGATCATACGGCAGTGGCGGAAGCCGAAGAAATCAATGAATTGGCCAGGTCCTGGGGAGGTGTTGACTTCACTAAATACGAAGGTGGCATTTATTCCTCAGAATGGTTCTGGGCAAAACTGCTTCATGTTATCCGGGAGGATGAATCGGTGAGGAATGCTGCATTTTCATGGGTAGAACACTGTGACTGGATCCCGGCAGTTCTGACAGGAATGACCGATCCTTTGAAAATAAAAAGGAGTCGATGTGCTGCTGGTCACAAGGCAATGTGGCATGAAGATTTTAATGGTCTGCCAGATGAAAATTTCCTTACAAAGCTCGATCCCTTATTGGCAGGATTAAAAGATCGACTATTTACTGAAACACATACAGCCGATGCATCGGTCGGAAAGTTGAGTGATGAATGGGCAACGAAACTGGGCCTTCCCACTTCTGTAATAGTTGGAGCAGGAACTTTTGATGCTCACGCAGGAGCTGTTGGTGGAGAGATCGAAGCTTATACCTTGAGTAAAGTAATGGGTACTTCAACCTGTGACATGCTGGTTGCGCCTCTTGAAGAAGCAGGAGATAAACTGGTAAAAGGAATTTGTGGGCAGGTTGACGGCTCGATAGTTCCTGGGATGTTAGGGCTCGAAGCTGGACAATCAGCTTTCGGAGATATCTATGCCTGGTTTAAAAAGCTATTGATGTGGCCAACCGGGGAACTTCTTCAGAATTCAACAAGCATTGATGATGAAACAAAGGCTAAGCTGACCGAAGAGATCAGTGATGGAATTATTGCAAAACTTTCCAATGAAGCAGCCAAAATACCCATAGGTGAATCAGGAATTGTCGCCTTGGACTGGATGAATGGAAGAAGAACCCCGGATGCTGATCAAATGTTGAAGGGGGCCATAATGGGACTGAATTTGGGGTCTGATGCCCCATTAATTTTCAAAGCGCTGGTCGAGGCTACCTGTTTTGGATCAAAGAAAATTGTAGATCGATTCCTGGATGAAGGTATCCAAATTAAGAATGTGGTGGCCCTTGGTGGAGTAGCAAAAAAATCTCCATATGTGATGCAGGTGATGGCAGATGTGCTCAATATGCCAATTAAAGTGGCAAAATCCGAGCAAACTCCAGCATTAGGAGCTGCCATGTATGCAGCGGTGGTTGCAGGAGTGTATCCTGACGTAGAATCGGCAAAAAGCGCCATGGGTGGTGGATTTGATGCTGAATACGATCCAATACCAGAGAACGTAGAAAAGTATAAACCTCTTTATGACAAATACACAGCTTTCGGAGAATTCATCGAAAGTCAAACCAATAAATAAAATGAATAGGAAAACAATGTTAACAGATTTAAAACAATATGAGGTGTGGTTTGTAACGGGCAGCCAGCACCTATACGGAGAAGAAACCTTAAAGCAAGTAGCAGAACATTCAAAGGAGATTGCCGTTGCATTTGATGCTTCCGAAGCAATTCCGGTAAGAGTTGTTTTTAAACCGGTTCTTACTACTCCTGATTCGATCTACAATTTGTGTATGAAGGCCAATACGGCAGAAAATTGTGTGGGGCTTATCGCATGGATGCATACATTTTCTCCAGCCAAAATGTGGATTGCCGGATTGAAAAACCTGCAAAAGCCAATGTGTCATCTTCATACCCAGTACAATCGTGATATTCCCTGGTCAACGATAGACATGGATTTCATGAACCTAAATCAATCAGCTCATGGCGGTAGAGAATTTGGTTTCATCAATACCAGGATGCGATTGAACAGGAAGGTGGTCGTGGGACATTGGCAGGAACCTGAAGTAAAAGAAAAAATCAATATCTGGGTAAGAGTAGCCTGTGCAAAGTATGACATGCAGGGAATGAAGATAGCGCGTATTGGTGACAATATGCGACAAGTGGCAGTGACTGAAGGCGACAAAGTTAGCGCAGAGATTAAATTCGGTTATTCAGTAAATGGCTATGGACTTGGCGATGTAGTTTCATTTGTAAACCAGGTTACTGATGCTGATATGGAAAACCTGATGCAAGAATACAATGATCTTTATGCGCTTGCCGATTCCTTAAAAGCTGGTGGCGCTCAACGTTCATCTTTAGAAGAGGCTGCCCGGATTGAATTGGGATTAAGAGCATTTTTAGAAGATGGTGGATTCAAAGGATACACCGATACATTCGAAAACCTGTATGGATTGAGGCAGCTCCCAGGAATAGCCTCTCAACGACTAATGGCTGATGGATATGGATTTGGAGCAGAGGGTGATTGGAAAACCGCTGCATTGGTGAGAGCAATGAAGGTCATGGCTACTGGAATGGATGCGGGAACTTCATTTATGGAAGACTATACCTATCACTTCAATCCTTCCAATAATAGTGTACTTGGCTCGCATATGTTAGAGATATGCCCAACCATCGCTGAGGGTAAACCGAGTTGTGAGGTGCATCCATTAGGTATTGGTGGTAAGGAAGATCCGGTAAGACTTGTATTTAATTCACCAGCAGGAGATGCGATCAATGCATCGATTATTGACATGGGCAACAGGTTCAGGCTTTTGGTGAATGAAGTGAAAGCGGTTGAAGTTGAGGAACCATTGCCAAATCTTCCTGTGGCGCGTGTACTTTGGCAACCATTACCTGATCTGAAAACGGCAGCAGCAGCATGGATATTGGCAGGTGGAGCCCATCATACCGGATATAGCCAGGCAGTCAATACAGAGTTCATGGAAGACTTTGCTGATATGTTTGATGTAGAAATGGTCGTTATTGATGAAGAAACGAAGATTCGCGACTTCAAGAACGAACTGAAATACGGTGACCTGTATTATCAATTGAGGAAGGAGTTTTAATGATCAGTTTTTTCAGAAATCAAGTGTTCAATAGAATTATTCACTAATCTCATGAATTCTGATAAGAACCAACGCTGCTCCTTTGAAATAAAACAGGAAAAAATGAAAAAAAATAATCGAAGAAGTTTTATCAAATCTGCTGTAGGAATATCAGCAGGTATTGTTTCCGCTCCATTTATTTTAAAATCCTATAAACCATCTAACCAAACCACCATTGGTATGATTGGTACCGGAGTCCATTGCATGACTCATAATTTACCTCCTTCCTGAATATGGAAGATGCGAGAGTAGTAGCCGTTTGCGACGTTGACAGACAACGGAAAATTGAAGCTAAAAAAATGGTTGATGAAAAATATCAGAATAAAGACTGTGCGGCATTTGATGATTATTTGACCACACTGGTAGCTTAAGTTTTGATTTAACCGATGGCAAGAATTCATATCTTGTCCTGCGTTTGAAAAGGGTATCAGAGAATGTATAAAGTAGAAATATGGAATAATGAGCAAAAGCAGATCGTAGAAAGCAATGGCTCGGATTTGCTCCTTCCTGTTTTAAGGGATGCTGGGCATGATCTTTATGCCCCATGCGGAGGTAATGGAACTTGCGGAAAGTGCAAGGTTTGGATTGTTGGAGAGGGTTCCGTTACCTCCTGTTTTTATCCGATTTCTAGTGATATCTCTGTACGTTTACCCGACCAGCGAGAAGCCAAGATCCTGGTTGATCAGCATAATTTCACTCAGAAATTGCCATTGTGGCCCGGTGATTGCGCCCAACTTTCAAACTATCCATATGGAGTTGCAATTGATATAGGCACCACAACTTTGGTTTTTTACCTGGTTGATCTCATTACAGGGGTTATCAGCGAAACACGTGCCGTTCCCAATCCTCAGGCTAAATATGGGAGTGATGTCATTTCCAGGATAAACTACACTTCGCAGCAAATAGATGGTCTGAATGAATTGAGAGAAGTTCTTATAAATATCATTAATGAAGAACTTAAGCATTTCATTGATTTTGTTGGAATAGGATCTGATGACATCGTTAAGCTGAAGATTGCAGGCAATACAACAATGCTACATATATTGCTGGGCAAAGATCCACTTCCTTTGGCGTTAGCTCCTTTTATACCTCAATTTACAGAAGCCCAAATTGTCAATACCAATGATCTTGGGCTAAAATGTAATCCGAAAGCTCACATCGAAACATTACCAAATATCTCAGCTTATGTAGGTGCAGATATTGTGGCAGGTTTGGCTTCTATTGCACCTGATAAGAGGTACAAGAACTATCTTTTCATGGACATTGGCACCAATGGAGAACTGGCGCTTGTAACAGATGGCAAGATCATCTGTTGTGCCACTGCTGCCGGGCCGGCATTTGAGGGAGCAAATATCAAACATGGAGTGACGGCAACGGACGGAGCAATTTCTGAATATAATGAAAACGAGATAAAGGTTATCGGTAATGTGCCTCCGGTAGGAATTTGCGGATCAGGGTTGATCGATATCGTTGCACATCTGGTAGATCAAGGTATTGTGGATGCTGAAGGATTGTTTAATGAAAACTATATAGTTGTCAAAAGGGAATATGCCGGAATTAATGAGGATATTGTAATTACCCAGGAAGATATTCGCGAAGTTCAGCTAGCCAAATCAGCGATATCAGCCGGTGTGAATATTTTGCTGAAAAAAGTAGGGCTTTCTCATGATGATATCGACGCGGTTTTTCTTGCTGGTGGTTTTGGAAATTACATTGATACTGACAGTGCCATGAAGATTGGTTTACTTTCTACCCATTTCAAGGATAAGATTATTTCCTTGGGCAACACTTCTGGAACGGGTGCATTTTTAGCCCTCAAATCTGAAATATTCAATGAGAGCATCAATGAGGTAATGAATAAAGCGGAGCATATCGAATTGTCTGAGGATATGGATTTCGCCATGGAATTTGCCATAAATATGATGTTTGATACGTCAGCATATCAGCATGATTAAAGTCCATTTGATATTAGGTTTCCTAGGCGCTGGCAAAACTACCTTCCTAAAGCATGTGCTGAAATCGCCAGAATTGAAGAATGATAGAATATTACTGGTGGTCAATGTCTATGGTCAGGAAAATTACGATGCCCGGGAGTTGGGTAAAGATGCTGTCGAAATAACTGAGATTACCAACGGATGCTTATGCTGCTCTTACAAGAATCAGTTTGAAGAAATGCTGATAAAATGTGCTGCACGAGAGGATATTGACCGCATTTTTATAGAACCATGTCCTTAAAGTTCATCCCTCCGGTTAGATAGCTGAAGATGAAGTAATTTAGTGAATGCCATTTTCTTGAATTCATTTTTTGTTTTGAATTCATCAACTTGATTATGTCTTCTTTCGATAGCGCCCGCTTTAAAGGATTGCCTGTTTTTATTTTATATTTCTTAAAAGGGTAATTGTTATCATTAATTATTTCTTCTGCTATTGCCTTATTATAGGCAGCTCTTAACGTCCTCATATAAATACCAATGCTGTTGATTGAATTGCCTTTATATTGAAGGTGTCTCTCAAATTCTTCTAAAAATCTGTAATCTATGTCCTGAAAAGATATTTTTAATTTAAATTCGATCAACCTGTTTCTCGTGTCTCTGTAA
>JAKSDO010000225.1 GCA_022360055.1 Cytophagales bacterium
GGTTATCTGATTCAATTCGATTTTCCGGTAGTTTTGGTCATGTGAATCGGGGTTTTAGGCTGTTGAGAATGATGTGGACATTTTCCTTTTTCCTTCGTTTGAGAAGCTTTAAATATTCCTCATCAGAAATTTTGGTAATGGTTTTGAATATGGGTTCCGCAATAAAGGCCACAATATTCAATGAGACTATGCTCATGAGCAAATCGTAAATTGTCATTGGCCGGATATTTCCTTTTTTTATTTCAGCTTCCAGTTCATTCTTCATTTGATTCACCACAAGATCCGGTAATTCGCCGAGCTTATCCCGCAATTGTTGGAGCCTGCTTGGGTTGGAGCTCGCTTCGTTAAAAAAGAATAAGGGAAGCTTGGGCTCTTCTTTAATCGCGTCAAAATGAGATTCAATTTTTCGGGCAAGCTTTTTCTCAAAAGGGATATCTTCGTGATCAATTTTAAACAAACTCCCGATAAAGAATTTTATTTTTTTCTCAAAGATTGCCTCAAAGAGCCGCTCTTTTGTTCGATAATAATAGTGTACCAGCGCCTGGTTACATCCCACTTCCCTGGCGATTTCTGTCGTGGATGTTGACCTGAAACCCTTTTCAAGAAACAGTTTGGTCGCTGTTTCCAGAATGGCTTGTTCCATATTTTGCTCAGTGTTAATAGACATATTTAATAGCTCTATTAAATAACGCAATTAACAAAAGAAAGTTTACAAATCCCAACATTTTAAAGGCCGGCCAACACATCACTCATCCCGATCTCCGCTGATTTTGGATGTTCCCCACCCATAAAAGCTCGGCAGGTGTGCCTTCCAATTGGTATCCGTATTGATTCCGGTACATATACATTGATCCGAAATTTAGATGTGTCTCCGGGTTTTCAGAGTGATCCGGTGAATACGGATAAAGGCATAAAAAAACCAGACCAATAATGGTCTGGAGTTCTAACCACAACTATTCGTTGAAGAAGATTACTACATAGTTTACATCAAAAGTAGTATAGTCAGTCGCTTATTTGATTACTGAATTATTATGAATGGATTAAATATAAACAACGTCATATTTGCGGCCGGGAATTCGTCTTTCACGCCTTTGCCACCGATTACGGTGTTGTAAGTCGGAACAGTTCTGTTTGTCTCGAAAATCACCGCTGGGTTAATATGAGTGGGATCAATCACTTTTGATCCGGCTCCGGTCAATCCCGGCAGATTATATCGCCAAAACGTCGAGTAAACACGGAGATCCGGTTATTCGTCGTTGTTCGTATAGTATTCCAACACTTTCATTGCGAATCGGCTTGAAACCGTAGCGGGGCCGCCGCCCATTTCCATACCGATGCCGATGGCCTCGATTATTTCTTCCTTGCTTGCGCCGGCATTTAACGCTTCATTTATATGCCACTCAAGGCAGGATTCACAATTGATATGAATGGAGATGCCGATCGCAATCATCTCTTTGTATTTCCTGCCGAGCTTACCGGCGGAAAATGCCTGGTTTTCCATATCGATAAAGGCATTATAGACTTTGGAATGCTGTTGATAGTATGCGTGGGCCTTTTTGCGATCCGAGATTAACGTTTCTATTTTGACAATATCTTCCTTTGTAAGATTCATTTATGCGGTTGTTAAAATTCAGGTTAAGGAAACTTTATGAAGCCTTTGCCAGGGAGTATAAAGATCACTACGCTTCGACGGAATTAATTTATTGCCAATCTGTCCGGAATTTCTTTGAGCTTATAAACTTCCCAGAAAAAAGCGTCGGCGGCATGCTGGTCGCCCGGGAAATTCCTCATCGACTTAATTTTCCCATTTTTGATCGAATACAACAGCACCCAATCGATGTCCAATTTGTGCTCTCCGACGCTTGCCCATCCCCGATGGCAGTCAATTACATAATGCTCGTTTCCTTCAAGAATAATAACTTCAGCTCTGAATTTTGCTTTTTGCAGTTGCTTGTAATAAGCAATCACTTCTTCGATCCCCTTTTTTGTTCCGGCGAGCGGATGATGTCCGGGGACATGCCATTCGATATCCGGATCAAAAATTTCACGAAGGCCAATGATGTCGTTTTTTTCATAATACTTAAAAAACTGCTTAACAATAGCAACATTTTCAAGTGCAGTTACATTTAATGAATCGTCCATAGCAAAAAAATTGGATGTAAAACTTATAAAATATAAGCTTTTTTAGTCACAAATACTCAATAGGGGAGTGCTTTTTTAACCGTTGAAGTTTGAAACTCCCGTCGACGGTTCTATGAAGAGAAGATCTGTTTAAAACTCGATATGTTCTGTTGTGTCAGGGAACGCAATGCAGCAACAGGTCTTGAATCCGGGCGATCATTTTTACTTGTAATTTTTCGGGTTGGAGGTCGCTCCTCCCACCGGCCGTCTTGATCCGTGATTTTGGATTTTCCCTACTTGCAAAAGTTCAACAAATCGGTGAATCCGAGCGGAGCGAATCGGCCAATTGGCCGATTTGTGATGTGGCAGGACCGCGATGATGCTCCACCATTTTGCGCCTGATCTGAAAAGGCCGCAAAATATGTGAAGCCACTTTCCGGACGGAGCTATTCAAATAACCGATCGCCGGAAAACAAGACCATTGAGAAGTGTATAGAATACGCTTTCCATAGCTAGCTCATTTGATTCAAGAATGCATCGAGTTACACGAAAAAAAGAATTGCAAATAAAAGGTTGGAGTCGTTTTATTCTTCTAGTTCGATCATAACCTGATTTTTTGAAACTACATCCCCCTTCTGAACATTTATAGCGGCAATGGTTCCGGTATGCGGCATGGTTATTTTATTTGCCATTTTCATCGCTTCAAGTATGAGCAATGTTTCCCCTTCCTTAACTTTCTGACCATTCTTAACCAAAATATCCAGTATCGTGCCGGGAATTACGGCCAGAACGTGGTTCTTATTGGGGGGAGTCCACTTTTTTCGCGCTTTAAACTTTCGTGTCAGTTTGGTTTTATACTCGGCGATATAAACTCTAAAAGTCTCTAATTCTTCGTTTGTCATATTCAGCATTATTTATGAAACGGAGGTCTAAAACGGAGGGATTCCGTGTTTCTTTTCCGGCCGGTATGCTACCTTGTCTCTTGAAACTTCAAGCGCATGTAGCAATCTGGATCTGGTTTCTGCCGGTTCGATCACCTCATCGACATACCCTTTAGATGCCGCGACGTACGGATTGGCAAATTTTTCTTTGTATTCCTGAATTTTGCTCTGCCTCATGGCTTCCGGATCTACGGCACTTTCAATTTCTTTCTTGAAGACGATATTAGCGGCGCCTTCCGGTCCCATGACCGCTATTTCGGCCGTAGGCCAGGCAAAGACAAAGTCAGCCCGCATATGTCTTGAATTCATAGCAATGTAGCCTCCGCCATAGGCTTTTCGGATGATTACCGTAATTTTTGGCACTGTCGCTTCACAATATGCGTACAGAACTTTGGCGCCGTGACGAATCACTCCCATATGTTCCTGGTCGATCCCGGGCAAATATCCCGGCATATCTTCCAGCGTAATTAATGGGATCTGGAAGGAGTCGCAGAACCTGATAAACCTGGCGGCTTTGTCCGAACTGTCGCAATCCAACACCCCGGCAAGTACCATGGGTTGATTGGCGACAAATCCCACCGTTTCACCATTCATTCTGCCAAATCCAATGATGATGTTCGGCGCAAAACTCTCCATTACTTCAAAAAACTCGGAATCATCTGCCACGGAGCATATCAGATTCCTCATATCATACGGAAGTTTTGGATCACTTGGAACGATATTTTCAATTTTCTTCCGCACCGTGGGATTCTTTGGCTCTATTTTTTTTGCTCTGATCTGATTGTTTCGAGGGATAAAACTTATAAGCTTTTTGATTTGCTCAAAGCATTCACGTTCGCTTTTTGCATAAAAATGCGCATTGCCGGAAATCTCGCAGTGCACTTTTGCCCCGCCGACCTCTTCCATGGTGTAATCTTCGCCCAGAACGGTTTTAATTACACTGGGGCCGGTGATAAACATTTTAGAGATGTTATCAACGACAAAGACAAAATCCGTTAATGCCGGAGAATAGACCGCCCCGCCGGCGCATGGACCGAGAATAACCGATATTTGTGGAATGACTCCGGAAGCCATCGTATTTCTGAAAAAGATCTCTCCATAACCGGCCAGCGAGTTCACGCCTTCCTGGATTCGCGCCCCGCCTGAATCATTGATGCCGATCAAAGGAACCCTCATTTTTAGCGCATGATCCATGATTTTGCATATTTTTCGAGAATGCATTAACCCCAATGAACCACCGGCAACAGTAAAATCCTGGGCATAAATACAAACAGGTGCGCCGTATATTGTACCTGTTCCAATAATAACGCCATCGCCATGAAGCGTTTTTTTATCCATATCAAAATCTCGGGCGGCATGTTCTACGAACATGTCATACTCCTGAAAAGAATCTTTGTCTAGAATTGAAGTGATTCGCTGCCTGGCGGTTAATTTGCCCATTGCCATTTGTTTTTGCATGGCCTTTTCACCTCCTCCACTTTTTGCAATTTCCTTTCTTTCGCGGAGGTCCTGGATAAATTGTTTTAATGACATTGCTTATGTATTCCGGGTATAAAAAATATTTTCCTTTTGAGAATTTTTTAAATATGAAGTTTATATTGTCTTGAAATTCGGCGCAAGTTATGGATAAGCTTTATCAGATTTTATGATTAAGGTCATTTATTAATAAATGTTTATTATATTTTGCTCAGTCAGGATTCCTGACTCTTTGAATAAAGTGTCATCAGAAATTAATTTTAGCGTGTGATGAAGCATGTAATTATTACAGGAGCCTATGGTAAAATCGGAAAGGAGATCGCAAAAGGCATGGCCAAATTGGACTGCCGCCTATTTTTAATTGGCCGGGATTCCGGAATGCTCGATCAGGTATCCCGCGAGATAAGATCTTACCGCCCGGATTGCATATGTGATCCCTTTACAGCAGACCTTTCGTCAAAACAGGATATATTTCAGCTCGCTTCAAAGATTGATGTTCCGGTTGATGTTTTGATAAATAATGCTGCCACTGCGCCAAGATTGCGAATGGAGACCAGTGAGGGAATCGAAATGCAATGGGCGACCAATGTGCTGGGTTACTATTGGATGTTCAGGGCTTTCAGTGAACATCTATTGAAGTCAGAAAACCCTCGGGTGGTAAATGTCGCAAGTTATTGGGCGGGCGGATTGGACCTGAGTGATCCCGAATTTAAATTTCGCAGATACAATAATGATCAGGCATACAGGCAATCAAAGCAAGCCGACCGGCAACTGACTTATGGTTTGGCCGAGGTTTTTAAAGGGAAAATTAGCATCAATGCATGTCATCCGGGAGATGCAAATTCCAAACTGAGCAATGATCTGGGGTTCGGTGGTTCGGTGTCGGCCAAAGAAGCGGCAAAAACTCCGCTTATACTTGCTACCACAAATGCTGGCCTGGATAATTCCGGAGCTTATTTTGAATACGGAGCACCAAGCCGCTGCAGGTTCGGGGATGATAAGGACCAAATAAAGCATCTTCTTGAAATCTGCGATGCGTATTAGTCCGGCCTAGTCATTGCCGGTTCGTCAAACCTCCGCTTTGTATAACTTTGAGTCCACCTGCGGTACGGCAGGGTGAACTCTTGTAACGCATTGCCTGAAAAACCGGTGAGACCGGTCTGTGGAGGCGATTTACAAGATTTCCGGATTAATATTCCGTCATAGCTCGGGCGTATTTGTATTTTTTATTTCAGATTTATATATGTTCTTTATATAAAAATTGTAAAACCCACTTACCGAACGAGCCTCTTTTAGGGCTGCCCAAACAGTTTTCGGAACGTTTTGATGAATAAAGGTAGTATCCGTACTCTGTACTATAACGAATCCGTATTCATCATCACAGGAATAGAAATGTGCGATCTTCACCCAACTGTCTTTGGGAAGTATTGTTTCATGAGTCTTAAAGATCGTGTTTTGGACTTGTTCGATCGCATCTTCTTCCGAATTCCACCCTTGCGAGATCTGAGCACAATTTTCTTCCTGTGCATTGAGATACATGCCAATAAGAATGAGAACGACTATAAGCGCGAGCTTCTTCATAACAGAAAAATTATATTTTTTATAATTATATTCATATTATTGAACTAAGGTAACCCACAGCGTATTGTTCTTTACCTTCGAGAAAATGGATCCCGGGATGTATATTCAATTTCTGTAGATCAGTTTCATTTCAAATTTTTTTAAGCAGGCGACATTTTTTGAAATTATTCTATTTTGTAAGTGGAATTCTCATATATAATTATTTAATTCGAAATGATAACGTTTGCAGTTTATGTCAACTGTCCCTGGCAATCAAGAGAAAAAGCTACTAAAAAGGTTAAGAAGAGGAGATAGTTCAGCTTTTGAGGTTTTATTCAATACCTATAAAAACAGGCTGTACGCATTCGCATTTAAATTTGTGAAGTCGGAGGATCTTGCTTGTGATATCTTGCATGAGGTCTTTCTAAAGGTTTGGGAAAAAAGAAAAAAAATTAACCCCGATTTGAACTTTAATTCTTATTTGCACACCATTTGTAAGCATACGGTTTATAATTTTCTAAAGAAAGCCTCCAGAAAAGAAGAGCTCAAATTGGAAATTATCAATTCGACCCTGGAAAAGAGGAATTTCGTTGAAGAAGATTTGTACTTTCAACAATATGAAAAAATGGCCTCCGATGCCATCAACCAATTGCCTCCGCGACGCAAAGAAGTGTTTCAACTGTGTAAAATGGATGGAAAATCTTATGATGAAACGGCATCCAGTCTTGGGATTTCAAAAAATGCCGTAAAAGATCATATGGTAAAGGCTTCCAAATTTATCAAGCGATATTTTCTAAAACACGGAGAAGTGAGTCTATAGATTTTCGGTTTTCCATGTGCGTATAACCCTTTATCGACCCAGGAGGCCTTCCGAATGAGACATTTTGGCAGCGATAAGAATTGATTTTTGAGCTGCCGGGGTACAATTTAATGGTTGCAATTCGGGATTTCTTTCAGGGATCGGCTCGCAGATGACTTCACAAGGACCGATTTTTATACAGACTCGGCAAGTGTATCGCGGCGCAGATCAGGTGGAGTTTACAGCTCACCTGCACATCACTGCACAGAGACGGTCGTCCTTGGATTTGTAGCGTGCGATCTCCGTCAATGGTTGGTTTGGGTTTCTCGAATGGACGTATCGCTGGTTTTGAGCAGTCGCCATCCAATTTATTCGAATCTTCATTTAATCGCCGCTCCTTTAAAGTACGCATAGGACCGTCCGGCCGTACATGCGGCCCCATACATACACAATTGTCGGAGAATCAAAAATCTGGAATTAATTTTGGAATTCCGTCGAGCCAGCGGGAGCATCTGCCGGGTAATGTCCAAAAAATGGGCACGATACAAACTTGATTTTTCGGGAATGGAAAAATTTCCGTGGCTTTTAGTCCTGCTGGTCCTGGATGGTTTTAAAAAGCCACAAGATTGATTAATTTAAAAGGGACATTAAAAACGTCTACAGAAGTATTGATTATTTGTTGAGTTTTGATCCGACATAATGACGCAGGGGCAGATTATTTTAGCAATTCTTTTTTCGGGGTATTATGCCATTGCGATATTTTTTTTCTTCAGGATTTTACTTGAAAATAAAAATCCGCTCAAGACGCAGTCCTATCTTCTACTCATGGTTTTACTTCCGGTAATCGGCATGTTGATTTACCTGTTTTTCGGAGTTAATTACAGGAAGCAGAAACTCTACTCCAGGAAGGGATTTACCGACCAAAAAATTATTCAGAAGTGGATCCGAGAGTACGATAACCTGTTAAGTCAAAGTACCTATGAAGTACAGGTATATTTACATGAGAAAGCAAAACTCCCATTCCTTTTCTGGAGAAACAATTATTCCGCCTTGTCGAGCAATAATGATGTCAAAATATTTAGAAATGGGGAGCAAAAATTTCCCGAACTGATTCGGGCCCTTCAAAATGCCAGCCATCACATACATATGGAATACTATATCATTGACGACGATGAAATCGGGGGTGCGATTATAAATATTTTATGCGAACGTGCGCAATCGGGAATTGAAGTGCGCGTGATTATCGATGCTTTGGGAAGTAACAATTTGCGCAAAAAAACGATCAATAAACTGATCTCCAACGGAGTTGAAATATACGAATACCACCCTGTGATTTTTACTTCTCTGGCAAACCGGGTAAACTATCGCGATCACCGGAAAATTGTGGTTATTGATGGGGAAATTGGTTTTATCGGAGGCATCAACATTGCTGACAGGTATATAAATAACGGTAGATCGCAGCGATATTGGCGCGATACCCATTGTAAGATCGAAGGTGAGGCAGTCTATTCATTACAGATATTATTTATTCTGAATTGGTACTTTGTAAGTAAAAAACTGTTGCATCCCGAGATTCAGTATTTCCCGGTTATTGAACCAAAAGGAGATGTGCTCACGTCAATTATCAGCAGCGATCCCGATTCGGACAATCCAAACTTAATGGAAGGTTATTTCAGCATGATCAATACGGCAAAAGAGGAAATTTTGATCATTACGCCTTATTTTATACCCAACGAAAGTGTTCTTACAGCCCTGAAGACCTGTGCAAAAGGTGGCGTTAAAGTTGTGTTGTTGATGCCGGAGGAGCAGGATTCTTTTTTTGTTCACTCCGCCAGTCTTACCTACATGGGAGAATTGCTGCACAATGATATTCAGGTATATTTCTATAAAAAAGGAATGATCCATGCCAAAGTTATGATCATCGATGAGGAATTATCCACGATTGGCACGGCCAATATGGATTATCGCAGTTTTGACAATAACGCCGAGGTAAACGCTGTATTTTTTGATCAGCGAATTGCCATGGAATTGAAAGAGCAATTTTTAGATGACTTGGCTGAATCGGAAAAGCTTGACTATCTGACCTGGAGATCAAGACCTTCACATATAAAATTGATCGGATCCGTCGGCCGGCTTGTCGCTCCCTTGCTTTGAGCCGGCACAATTGATGAAACGGATCGGAATCGACAAAATTATTTTCTACCTTGCGCGCCAATCATTTAAGAAAAATAGGAGTTATGAAAATTACAATACATACCGTACCAACGGTTACCTATACCCTGATCGTAGACGGGGAAGTGGTAGATATGGCCAAAAAGGATAATCCATTGGAGTTTATTCAGGGAATTGGGATGATGGTCCCCGGTTTTGAAGCAAATCTGGAGGGATTGACCGCCGGATCAACCTATAAATTTAAACTCGACCCGGAGGAGGCTTACGGACCCTACGATGAGCAGGCCGTTGTTGATCTTCCAGTCTCAACCTTCATGGTTGACGGTGAAATTAATAAAGACTTACTCCAAATCGGACGGGTGGTTCCCATGCAGGACCAGAATGGAAATCCCTTGAGCGGAACGGTATTGGAGGTATCGGATGAGAAGGTCAAAATGGATTTCAATCATATGCTGGCTGGTAAAGAGCTGGATTTTTCCGGGGAGATACTCCATGTCAGAAAAGCTACGCAAGCGGAATTGGATCATGGTCATGTTCACGGCGCTCATGGACATGAGCATTGATGTATTTGTAAACAGGACGGAAACCGCATCAAATATTTATTGCCCGGCATCTGAATAATGGATGCCGGGCTTTTTATTATAATAAGAAGATTCATTTCCGTTTAACAACTGAGAAAAGATCTGCCCGGTGCCGGCAGTTGCTATTGAGCTGTTTTTTGTACCGGATCATCCTTCTCAAACCCCTTCGTTTCTTTGTAAGCCTCGTTTTATAAAGTCGATTACCTGTTGGGTAAAGTCGTTTTTTGCACGAATCTGCCATGCCCGATTTCTACCCTCTTAAGCACCAAAACCCGTAAGAATACAGGAGTAGTCATTTCGAGGCCTAACTTTTTATACAAAACGCACAAATTTGAATGACGTATTCTTGTGTATTTATTTGATTTACAGATTTTTATGAAAGCACGTCATCGGTAGACCTAACTCTTTATACAAAACGCACAAATCTGAATGACGTAGTCTTGTGTATTTATTTGATTTGCAGATTATTACAAAAACACGTCATCGGTAATGGACGCATGCGTTATGCTTAGCCCCAAATCAAGCCATTTTCGGGAATAATCATCGATTTATTTTTTGTGAGCTACCCGGAATCACACTTCAATTGTATTACTTATATATCACACTGATATGAGGGAAGAAAGATTCAGACAACTGGTAAGAAAATATGTCAACAATCAATGCTCGGTCGATGAGATCAAGCTATTGCTTGAATTGATAAAGAACGGGAAATACGATCAATTATTGAGAGAAGAAATTGACAACGTAGAGTGGCAGCCTGAAAATGAAGCGATATTAATTAACAACCCTGGAATTGACGAAGTGCTCGACCGGATTAAAGGTGCTGAAGAGCAGAGATTCAAACAAAATTTCATGATGCTTTCGAAACTGGCCGCGGTCTTTATCGGCTTTTTAATCGCGATTGTTTTTGTGTTCGATCAGGCGACCAAAGAGCATGTCAAAATTGTAAGCGCACCTTTCGGAGAAACGTTGAAATTACAGTTGCCCGATAAAACAAATGTGACGTTGAATGCCAATTCAAAGATAAGATATAGTTCCGAATTGGATGAGGACCTGGTTCGCGAAGTGTGGGTTGAGGGAGAAGCCTACTTTTCCGTGTGCAGAAATGAGCAAAAATTTATCGTTCATACGAGAAACCTGGATGTGGAAGTATTGGGGACCGAGTTCAATGTGAACGATCGCCGGAAAAGAACAAAAGTTGTTTTGGAAGAAGGCAAGATAAAGTTGAACCTGTCGGATGTAAACAAGAGCATTCTTATGCAACCGGGAGAGCTGGTGGAATATTCAAAATCAGAAGCCGACATTACCCAAAGGGTTGTCGATACAAAGAAATTCACATCCTGGACCGATAATAAAATAGTTTTTGATGAAACTCCATTATGGGAAGTCTCACAAATACTGGAGGACATCCATGGACTTCGGATTGAATTTAAAAATCATGACCACAGGTATGAACGATTTACCGGAATATATGAATTGCAGGAACCCCATGTGATCGTGAGCGCTCTGGAAAGGGCCTTTGACTTTAAGACAAAAATGACTAAAGATCTTATCACCTTCGAATAGCTCTTGGTGGTAGGCAAATAATAGTTTTTGTTTAACCTAAAATCATTGTTATGATGGAAAAACTACTCAGAAAACCCTGGGGGGTACTGGCAGTCGTGGTGTTGTTTGCCACTGCGGTTAGCGCCCGGGATCTGGCTTTACTTCGACCGAATACCATTTCGGCAAACCAGCCGGACAAATCAATGCAAACATTGAAAAGTTACCTGGATCATCTAAGTAAGCATCACCGGGTAAGTATTGGCTACGACGCATCTCTTATTGAAAATGCGTATGTCAGCAAGTCAGAAACGATCTCAGATGATATTGATAAGGATCTTAAAAAGGTCCTTAAACCGCATCGCCTCAAATTCGAAAAGATCAAAAAGGATCATTATGTGATCGTTTCTAAATCGAAGAGATCTTCTATAAAGGAGCTGAAAAAAGCATCTTTAGTTGTTCCGGCGTTGGATCAGCACACACTTCTCGCGAGCGGTGGAAATGCTGTTGATGTCCCGGAACAGATCTACCAGGAAAAAGTTGTTACCGGGAAAGTCGTGAGTGGCGATAACAGTGAGCCCCTTCCCGGTGTAAACATTATTGTGAAGGGCACGACTACTGGTGGCATTTCGGATCTGAACGGTAATTATTCCGTGAGCGTGCCGGATGATAATGCTTCCCTGATATTCAGTTCCGTCGGCTATGAAACCATTGAAGTGGCCGTTGGGACGCAATCGGTGATTGATGTTTCACTAGTCCCAGATATTACGGCACTTTCCGAGATTGTCGTAGTGGGCTACGGCACCCAGGAAAAGAGAGATGTAACCGCTGCAATTGCCTCTCTGGACTCCGAGGATATTACTAAGATCCCTGTTGCAAGTAGTGTGGAAGCCATACAGGGCCAGATTTCCGGCGTTGATGTCGTGGGTGTCGGTGGAAGACCCGGATCGAACCCGACAATTACTATTCGAGGAAGACAGTCCATCAGTTCCTACAATGACCCTTTGTACGTAATTGACGGAATTCCGCAGACTGAAAGTAACGACCGGAGTGCAATTAATGACTTGAACCCGGCGGATATCGAATCCATGGAAGTATTGAAAGATGCTGCGGCTGCTGCAATTTATGGTTCTCGGGCGGCTAACGGCGTGATCTTGATTACAACAAAACGTGGAAAAGCCGGTAAAACGGTCGTTTCGTACGACGGATTTTATGGAACCACCAGCCTCACCAAAAGTGTTGACATGATGAATGGCGAGGAGTTTGCCAATATGAAACGAGAATCCAGGAGACTGGATGAAGATGGAAATGCGTTCTGGAACGGTACTATTCCCGACGATGCGGCTATTTTCGAGGATCCGGCAGAATTCGAATCGCTTTCCAGAAATCCGGTTCGAAGCACGGATTATCAGGATTTGATCTTTAAAAACGGTTTTAAGACCAACCATCAGGTCGGGATTTCCGGGGGTAGTGAAAAAACCCAGTTCAACATCTCTCTTGGATACTTCAAAGAGGATGGGATCATCAAAGGAATGGACTTTGAAAGATTTAATTCAAGAATAAATCTTGATCACAAGATAAGCAAAATATTTAAGGTCGGTGTTTCATTCTTGGCTTCACATAGCATCAGAAATGAAGGCTCCGGAGACGTTCTTGACGAGGCAATGACAAACAATCCGTTGGGGGTTCCGTATGACGAGGAGACCGGAGAATTATTGTTCCTCCCGATTTCCGATGGAATACGGACGAATCCGTTGTTTGAAACCCTCGATAATAACGTTATTGATGAAACGAAAGCGACAAGAATATTTGCGCCAATTTACCTGGAGGTCGATATACTCAAGAATCTGAAATATCGAATGAATTTTGGCCCCGATATTCGATATACGCGAAGAGGTGAATTTAACGGAAGTTTTACCAACAACAACAGGGGAGGACCGGCAGATGCCCGAATCAGAGATAATAATCAAATCGGAATCACGCTTGAGAATATCTTGACATGGAATGAAACAATTAATGACAGACATGGGCTGGGCGTTACGCTTCTTCAGAGTATACAAAGCAATCGTTTGGAATATCACAGCACAGAAGTATCAAATCTTCCTTACGAATCTCAGTTATTTTATAATTTGGGAAGTGCGGCGGTTAAAGGGAACCTCGAAAGTAGTTTAACGGAAACGGCGCTGGCGTCTTTCATGGGCAGGATCAACTATGATTTTGATAAGAAGTACTTATTGCAATTTACCCTGCGCGCAGACGGATCCTCGAGGTTAGCCGAAGGTAAAAAATGGGATTATTTCCCAGGCGTATCTGCCGGTTGGAGAATAATCGATGAAGGATTTATGTCGGGCGTAAATGCCATGAATGAATTGAAGCTTAGAGCGTCCTACGGCATCCTTGGAAATACATCGATTGCGCCTTATCAGACTTGGGGACGTCTTGAACGAAGAGCCGCTGTGGGTGCGTTTGGTTACCAGCTCTCGGAAATTCCAAATGATCAACTTGGTTGGGAAGTGTCGGCAACTACGGATATCGGTGTGGATTTTGGATTTTTTGACGGAAGACTATCGGGAACATTCGACTGGTTCAACACTGAAACGACAGATTTAATCCAGCCGAGGCAATTGCCTCCGACCTCCGGTTATGCCGGCATCACACAAAACATCGGATCCACCAGGACCAGGGGGGTCGAACTGGCTCTGAACGGCGTCGTACTGGACAATCCGAATGGATTTAATTGGGACATCAATTTTAATATAGCCCATTACAAAGAAGAAATAACCGAGCTGGCCCTAAAAGATGAAAATGGCAACCCCACCGATGATGTAATAAACAGGTGGTTTATCGGTCAGCCGATCATTGTCTACTTTGATTATGAAAAAGAAGGAATATACCAGATCGATGAAGAAGACCTGGCTCGTCAAAGGGAAAATAAGGTTCCCGGAGAAATCAAGTTAAAAGATCAAAATAAGGATAATGTCATTACTGTTGAAGATCGAAAGATACTCGGGAGCACTGTGCCGGATTTCTACGGGGGCATCACCAATAATTTTGAATACAAGGGATTTGATCTCAGTATTTTCTTCTATTATAGAGTTGGGCATATGATTTTCAGCAGTTTTGAAACAGGAAATAGCTCATTATTCGCGAGATATAATAATCTGGATGTTGATTATTGGACGGTAAATAATCCGACCAACGATCACCCGAGGCCGGATCAAAACCAGGAAAGGCCCAGAGACGGCGATACGAGAGGTTACTTTGACGGCAGTTATCTAAAGCTTCGAAATGTTACGCTTGGGTACACGTTCCCTTCAAGCATTACGGAAAAGCTCAGGATGTCCTTCTTAAGGGTTTATGTATCAGCTCAAAATCCGTGGTTCACCTCCAAATATGACACCTTTGACCCGGAAATCGGAGAAGACGTTGTTGAAAATTCGACAAGGGATCTTACAGAGGAGGGATTGGAGACTCCGAGAGTAAATTCCAATACGATTCCTACGAATAAGACATTTCTTTTTGGAATAAATTTCAAATTCTAAACTGCACAAAGATGAAAACGAGAATAATATTAATAATTCTGATCTCAGCGTTCGTAAGTCAGTCTTGTGAAGACTATCTAAAAGAAGAACTGGTTTCCGATGTGGCTGCAGACCAATACTTTGCTACACCGGGAGGAATGGACGACGCTGTTCGCGGAACCTACAGAACGCTTAAAGAGTTCTTTGGTCAGGAAAGAGGATTCACCATGACCGTATTTGGTACGGATGTTCATACGCATGGTGCCGACGGCGGTCATAAAACATTTGACAGGTATGACGGCGATTTAAATTCTAATGAAAGCTATATAAAGGAAGCCTGGAGAGATTTTTATGCCGGTATCAATCAGGCCAATGCCGTAATCGGCAGAATCAATGATGTCGAAGGAATGAGCGAGGATCTTAAGAAGCTCAGAAAAGCTGAGGCCCATTTCCTGAGAGCGTACTATTATTTTATATTGGTCCGTACATATGGCGAGGTACACCTTACACTTGAAGAGACGCTGGGGGTAGAGGTAACGGCCAATAAAACCGCGCAAAAGGAAATCTATGAACAAGCGATCATTCCCGACCTTCAAATTGCCATTGCTGACCTGGCAGGTCCTTCTGAAGTAGAACAGGGCCGGGCAAACAAAGCGGCGGCAGAATTTCTAATGGCCAAGGTCTATATGACCATGGCGTATCAGCCCTGGGGCGGCGGTACAACAGATGCGAAGGTGGCGGAAGATATGATGAGCAACGTCATCAACGATTACGATTTTCAGTTGGCGACAGATTTCTATGAGCTGTTTGGAAATAATGAAGAAGGAGTGCCGGTAAATATCGCAAGTGCCGAAGATAATGCGGAGATCATCTTCGTGGTAGAAAACGATAAGGCCCAGGTTGATGAAGGTCTGGATAATCGCGGACATCGAGGTCATTTATATTTCCTGATGGAGTATGACAAGTTGCCAAGCATGCAGCGAGACACAGAAAACGGGAGACCGTGGAAGAGGTTCAGGCCCACTGATTTTCACCTAAGTTTATGGGACAGAACCATTGATGCCCGATACGATCAGACATACAAACATTTCTGGTTGGCAAATAACGAAGGAGCAATTCCGATCTGGACCCAGGAGGAAGCCGATGCCGGATACTGCGATCCGAGTTTAGTCGGAGTGAGGAAGCATGAATTGGGTGAAAAAGCACTACATATCCCTGGTCCCGGCCAGGATCAGCTCTGGGATGAAGATGCCAAGAAAAGCGCCACGTTTAAGGTTATAACCAGAGAACCTGCCTACGATGGAGATCCATGGTTCTATACGGAAAAGATGTATCCTACGCTTAACAAGTTTATCGACAATACGCGTCCGAACAGGCAGCACACCCAGGGACAGCGGGATTTTTACCTTATGAGGCTTGGAGACGCATATCTGATAAGGGCAGAAGCCAGGCTTATGCAGGGAAATACCGGAGGCGCTGCGGATGATATAAATGTCATCAGAAGAAGAGCAGCTTGGGATGGTATGGAAGCTGCCATGGAAATAACCTCCGCAGATGTTACGCTTGATTTTATACTGGATGAGAGAGCCCGCGAATTGGATGGCGAAGGCCACAGGTGGTGGGATCTTGCAAGAACCGGAAAGCTGGTCGAACGAGTGAGATTATACAACCTTAGAGGTGCCCCGAACATTCAGGAATTTCATAATGTACGACCTATTCCACTTACGCAGATTGATGCAACACAAGGTGGATATCCTCAAAATCCGGGATATACAAAGTAAGGTGAAAACATAAACCTATTACATGAAAGGCAAATCGAAAGGTTTGTCTTTCATTTTTTTGAGTGACCATGAATGGACGCATATGATTTTATATAGCGTCTAATTCGGAAATGGCATCAAAACCTTGGTTGAACCTGAAATATGCAATATCCTTTCTATTCCGAGCCTAGATTACTTCCAATCAGTCCCATCGTTTCGTTTTACTTTTCACCATAGCGGTGCTATGCTGTCAAAGTAAAACTTCTTGATTTATTGCAATTTAAGCGCTCATAACGAAATCTATCGCATCATCCGGGTTTAAGTCACTTGAGCGAAACAATTTGTGTAATTATCTCATGGATTCCATGTAATTTTTGCTTGTAGGAATGGTAAACTTAAATGTGCTGCCGCTCCCTTCCTCGCTTTCAACCCATATTTGTCCGCCATTTGATTCTATGAAATTCTTTGTGATGTAAAGGCCGAGACCTGTGCCGCGTTCATTGGCGGTGCCACGTGTTGTGAATGACTGCACCTTAAAGAGCATTTTAATATTTTCTTTACTCAAACCAATCCCCTCATCTTTCACGGAGATCGTATTGACCAATCCGTTTATTTGAGAATCGATATGTATCGTTCCTCCCCTGAGCGAAAATTTAATTGCGTTGGATATCAGGTTCCTGAATATCAGCTTCATCATGTTTGGATCGGCATAAGCCTTGCGATCTTCTTTAATGTAATTCTCCAACCGTATCCTTTTCTTATCCGCCATGGATTTTAATAGTAGAATATTCTCATTGGCAACTTCGTTCAAACTAACATCTGTAGGTTTTGCACGGATACCGCGCATCTGGCTTTTGGCCCAGTTGAGCAGGTTATCCAGAAAGATGGATGTATTGTTGATCTTATCTGTGAGCTCTTTAGAGATCAAATTGAGTTCATCTTCGGATAGTGCACCGACTTTAAGAAGTGCCAGCGTGCCTTTTAACGAATTTAACGGACTTCTGAATTCATGTGAGATGATGGAAAACAGTTTGTCTTTTATTTCATTTAGTTCTTCCAGCTCTCTTTTCTGTTCTTTTATTTCTTCGTTTTGTGCGGTGATTTCCTGATTCAGATCGGAAAGTACTTTATTCTTATCTTCAATTGTTAATTTTTGCGACATCAGCAAGTCATTGGCCTTCTTCTTTGTCTGGTTTCCATTGTAATAGAATATAGCCAATACACTCACAAGAATCGCAATAATGAATATGCCAATTACCGCAACATATTGCATTTTGATCGTTGCCTCGTTGGCCTCATTCTCTTTCTTCAGCAATTCATTTTCCTGTTCTTCTATTTCATTTTCATATTTGGCCTGTATCTCGGCTATTTCTTTGTTTTTATCAATATTCAAGAGGCTGTCTTTCAGTTTATAATGTTTTATCGAGAACGTATAGGCATCTCTGTATTTGTACATTTTTTCATAACAATCGGCCTGATATTTGTAATTATCCATGATTAAAAAGGCAGAGTTCAGTTCTTTTGCCTCCTCTAGCCCTTTTCTAAAATAGGATAATGCCTCCTGATATTTACCTGCCCTGTAATACAACCGGCCGATGTTATTGGTTGTGTTGGCCGCAAATTTCTCATACTTTAATTCAACAAAGATATCTCTCGACAATATCAGATATTCTATGGCTTCCTCATATTTTTTCTGGTCCATATATACCAATCCCAGGTTGTGATATATGGTTCCGATATTCAGTGTATCGTTATAGCTCTGATTAATCTCAAGAGCTCTTTTATAATGATCTATAGCTAGGTCTATGGAATCCAATTCATAGTAAATCAAGGCAATGTTATTAAGAGCGCCGCCTCTTTTTCGCTCCCGACGGGTTTCCAGGAAGAAGTCGTGCGCTTTCTTAAAATATTCAAGGCCTTCCTTAAAATTTTCCAGATTATAGTACACCCTCCCAATGCTGTTGGCGGCATCTGCAATTGCAATCTGGTTATCTGTCGCTTCGGCGAGCTTTAGTGCTGAGAAAAAATAATGAAATGAATTTAAATAGTTTTCGGCGCCAAAATGCAATTCTCCGATTTCGATCAAAAATCCAATACTATCTTCTCGGGGCGCTTCTGATAGCAGTTTACTTAAACTATCCAGCTTGGACAGTTCATCAGAAAACGCTGATTTTACAAAAATCAACAAAAAAAGTATTGAAACAACAAAAATCTTCATAGTAGAATCCAATTCCTATGATGAAATTAGGATTTATAGGCTAATCAAATTATGAAATAATGAAAATTTATGACATGCTTTGTATTTTAAAACCAAAAGAATCAATTTGGGGGAATTCTCTACCAAAATTTAAATTCATTCCGGTAAAAGTTCAATTTTGGGATTGAATTTTGAAGGTAAAAAAGCTCAAATTATGCTTCAAATCTCTAATGGGATATTATCCATACCTGGATTAAGGGCTCATATTCTTTACTTCCGGAAGTATGCCCGTGTCATGTCTACTCAGTCCGGAGCCCGGTCGGTGCTAAGGATCCGCCTTCCTTCCGGTAGGTTTTTACGTGTCGCATGGCACTATTTGGAGATTCCGCCTTTTGCGATTTCTCTGTCGGGGGTACTGCTTTACTTCGGAAATGGGCGCGGATTTCCTTTCTTGCCCGGAAGAGAAAAGAGGTTTTGAGCTGTGAAACACCGGAATAACAGATGTACAGCCCTGGATTCCGATCAAATGTTATTTGGTCAAAGATATGCGAAATTTGAAAAAAATCATCTATCTGAAATAAGCGTATAACGAAAAATATATTCTTGTATATTTAAAAGGAATATGAACTGTCGGGTATTCTGAAATATCATACAGTTGCGTTTGAACTTTTTATACTAAAATCTCATATCGATTGTGAAAAACTTTATGAACCTATTAAGTATTTGTAATACGAAATCGGGATTTATTCCGGGATTGTTATTGATTTTTATTACTTCCTGCGGTTTGGAGAAGGAGACAGCAACTCCACCAAACGTTCTTTGGATCGTAAGCGAAGATAATGGCCCGTTTTTGGGTTGTTACGGAGATGAATTTGCAACAACGCCAACATTAGACAAGCTTGCGTCCGAAGGTGTATTGTATGAAAATGCATTTGCAAACGCTCCTGTTTGTGCTCCGGCCAGGTCAACGATTATTACCGGGATGTACCCGCCGTCGCTTGGGACACAAAATATGAGAAGCACTTACCCGATTCCGGATAGCATTAAGTTTTTTACCCAATATCTGAGAGCAGCCGGATATTATTGTACGAATAATGCAAAAGAAGATTACAATATGTCAAAACCCGAAGGCACATGGGATGAGTCTTCCAGGGAGGCACATTACAAAAACAGGACAGAAGGGCAACCTTTTTTCGCCATATTCAATATTGGTATAAGCCACGAAAGTTCCATACATGAAAGTACTCCTACCCGGGATCTCAGGCATGATCCGGCCTGTGTAAAGCTTCCCCCTTACCACCCGGATACACCGGATATGCGACACGACTGGGCTCAGTACTATGATAAGATCGAAGATATGGATGTCAGGGTTGACGAAATTCTTGGGGAATTGGAAGAAGCCGGGCTGGCAGAAACTACTATTGTCGCATACTACAGCGATCATGCAGGTGTAATCGCGAGGAGTAAACGGTTTGTTTACGAGTCCGGAACACATGTACCTATGATCTGGCGGTTTCCGGAAAAATACAGACATCTGGCTCCGGGTAATCCCGGTGATCGAACAGATCGTTTGGTAAGCTTTGTCGATCTCGCGCCGACCATGTTGAGTTTGGCCGGTGTGGAGATTCCCGGGTATATGCAGGGAAAAGCATTCTTGGGAAAACAGCAAACAGTCCCGAGAGCATACGTACACCTGTTTCGCGGTCGCATGGATGAACGCATGGATAAGGTAAGGGCAGTGCGGGATAAGCAATTCAGATATATCAAAAACTATATGCCCCATCGAATCTACGGCCAATACATACAATATCTGTGGCGAGCGCCCTCTTGCAGGTCCTGGGAAGAGGCCTATCTGGCGGGTACTTGCAATAAAGCTCAAAGCGCTTTCTGGGAGGAGAAACCTGCTGAAGAACTATACGATGTAACCGCAGACCCATGGGAGGTGAATAATCTGGCCGATAATCCCCAATACGCAGATGTATTGGCGCGGATGCGGGATGAAGCTGACCGATGGATGACCGAAATCAAGGATACCGGGTTGATGCCGGAAGGCGAAATGAGCGCCAGGAGCAGGGAACAACCATTATTCACGTATACCCGCAGCGGATCTTATGATTTTGAAAAAATAAAGCAAGCTGCCGATATAGCCACGCTGAGGGATGCGAGCAAACTGGATGAAATAATTGCGCTGCTGAGCGATGAGCATCCGACCGTGAGGTATTGGGGAGCCATTGGCTGTTTGATCCTCAAAGAAAAAGCAATGCCTGCGAAGGAAGCGTTGAAGAACGCGCTCAATGATGAATCGCCGGATGTACGGATTTCGGCTGCGGAAGCTTTGTGTCATCTGGGAGAATCCGAACTTGCAATACAGGTCTTTATCGACGCGTTGAATAGCAAAAACATGATGGTTCGGGTCCACGCCATGAATAGTCTGGAAATTATTGGAAACGAGGTGGCCAAGGCATCCATTCCAAAGGTAAAACAGGTTATTGCCAGCCGCGATTACGATATCCGAGCCGGTATGCGACTGATTGAGCTGTACGGAGGATAATCAAATTTTAACCTGAAAAATTATGAATTTTTCACCCGAAAGGCCGATCATTACTTTTATGCTTAAAAAAGGAACCTCTTAATGGAAGCACGCATTTTTTTGTTCCTCAA
>JAKSDO010000030.1 GCA_022360055.1 Cytophagales bacterium
TCGGCGCCCATATTGCAAATGGTTCCCTTGCCCGTACAGGACATTGCCATGGCACCTTCACCAAAATACTCAATAATCGCACCCGTACCACCCTTAACGGTCAGGATATCAGCTACCTTTAAAATTACATCTTTAGGGGCCGTCCATCCCGAAAGTTTTCCTGTCAGCTTTACCCCGATTAGTTTCGGAAATTTCAACTCCCAAGGCATTCCTGCCATGACATCAACCGCATCGGCACCACCAACACCGATGGCCACCATTCCCAATCCTCCGGCATTTACCGTGTGGGAATCCGTACCTATCATCATTCCACCTGGGAAGGCATAATTTTCCAGAACCACTTGGTGGATAATACCCGCACCCGGTTTCCAAAATCCGATGCCATATTTATTCGAGACGGACTCCAAGAAGTCAAACACCTCGTTACTGGTCTCATTTGCTCTTTTTAAATCTGCTTCGGCACCGACTTTTGCCTGAATTAAATGATCGCAATGTACCGTAGTGGGCACAGCAACTTTAGGCTTACCCGCATGCATAAATTGCAATAGGGCCATTTGTGCCGTGGCATCTTGGCAAGCCACCCTATCCGGGGCAAAATCAACGTAATCCTTACCCCGTTGAAAAACGGTTATAGGGTTGCCATCCCATAGATGGGAATACAGTATTTTTTCCGCTAAAGTCATTGGTCTATTTAACAGCTCCCTTGCCCTATCCACACGTTCGCCCATGTGGGAATAGACCTTTTTAATCATATCAATGTCAAATGCCATGTTAAATTATTTTTAAGGAATTTCGAATTTCCGTAAAAATACGAAAACCGAAAGTTTTTTTTCAATACGATTCTTGCAAGAAAAGCAATTTAAACCCATTCTATTTCAGCAGTTCTGAAATGAGATTGTCCTCTGAAATACCTTCAGCTTCAGCCTTGTAATTTTTAAGTATTCGATGTCTCAAAATGCCATGCGCAACCGCTTTGATATTCTCGATATCCGGTGAAAACTTACCATTGACAACGGCATGGGCTTTTGCAGCCAAGACCAAATTCTGTGAGGCTCGGGGCCCTGCGCCCCAATCCACATAGTTCTTTACAAAATCAGATGCCCCTTCCTGATTTGGTCGTGTACTATTTACCAATCGAACCGTATAATCGACCACATTATCGGCAATGGGCACCCGGCGTACCAATTGCTGAATTTCTCGAATGGCATCTGCACTGAAGAGGGTGTTTAAATTGATTGAAGTATTCGCAGTGGTAGATTTTACTACTTCAATCTCTTCCTCAATGGATGGATATTCCAACTTAATAGCAAACATAAATCGGTCCAATTGCGCTTCGGGCAGTGGGTAGGTACCTTCCTGTTCAATAGGGTTTTGGGTAGCCAAAACGAAATAGGGAAGTTCCAATTTATAGCGATGACCTGCAACGGTAACCGCACGCTCTTGCATCGCTTCCAAAAGTGCCGCTTGGGTTTTTGGAGGGGTACGATTTATCTCGTCGGCCAAAATAATATTGGCAAAGACAGGCCCCTTAATAAATTTAAAGTTTCGTTCATTGTCCAGTGTCTCAGCTCCTATTATATCGGAGGGCATTAAGTCGGGCGTGAATTGTATTCTGTTAAACGACAAGCTTAAAGCGTCGGAAATGGTTTTGATCAGTAAGGTTTTAGCCAGTCCGGGTACCCCGACCAGGAGACTGTGACCCTGGCAAAAAATAGAAGTCAGCACAAGCTTTACAACATCATCCTGGCCAATAATTACTTTGGAAATTTCAGCCTTGAGCTTTTCAAACGCCAGTTTTAAAGCCTCTGCAGCTTCGACTTCATTCTTAAATTCTTTCATGTGTCACTGTAAAATGTTACAATTGCCGTATTCGGGATCTATCTCAACAAACACCTCATGCTTCGCATCCTTGAACCAATCACTCATTTGTTTGGATTTTTTTGCATTTAACGCCGCCATATAAATCTTTTGATAGTCCTGATCGAGGTTGGCCTGATGGGGTTTGAGTTTTGATTTATAATATATTATACGCATGGCTTCCTTTCCATCCGGCATGGTAAATCTCATGGGTTTTGTGATGCTTCCTACCTTCATGGTATCCATGGTAAAGAACAATCCGGGATCCAGTTCACTTACGGAAATTCGATTTGCCCCGGATGCATCGCGTATAAAACCGCCATTCGAAGATGTTTCTTTATCGTCTGAGAATTCTTTGGCTACTTTGTCAAATGCCAGTGTGTCAATTTCAATAAGGTTTTTTAAGCTGTCCAAAAATTGACTGGCAATTTTAAAATCCTCGTCGGAGTATTTAGGCTGAATCAAGATATGTCTTGCATTGTAAATATTCCCTCTTCGATCCACCATCTGAATTATGTGGAATCCAAACTCCGTCTCGACGGGCAAGGAGATTTCGCCATTTTTAAGCTTAAGTGCTGCAGCTTCAAATTCGGAAACCATCTGACCCCTTTCCACATCACCCAAATTTCCGCCTCTTGGGCCCGTTGGACCCTCGGAATGCCTTCCTGCCAGTACCTGGAAATCCACACCGTCATCAATCGCTTCACTTCTGATCTTGAGCAATAAATTTTCGATTCGCGCTCTTTCTTCATCGCTGATCGCCGGCTTTTTTACAATCTGGCCAATCTCTACTTCCGTAGAAAAATAAGGTAAGCTATCTTTTGGAATATTCTTAAAAAACCTCTTTACTTCCGATGGTGTGACAGTAATATCTTCGGTAATTATCCTTTGCATTTCCTGGACGAGTAGCTGCTCTTTTTCCTGGTCTCTTAATTCTTCTCTGATCTCTTCCATGGATTTTCCAAATGCTTCTTCCAGTTTTTTTGCATCTCCTCCGGCCTGCGCGATCACACCCTGCATTTTCATGTCCAACTGCCGGTCAATCATCTCCTCTTCCACAACCACCGAATCGATTTCAGCTTTGGCAACCATAAGCTTGTTGAGCACCAACCCTTCCAGCACATCGCATTTTGTGGTATTATAATTGCCGCTTGATTGTATTTGCAGATATGATCTCTCCAGCTCGGATTTTAAGACGATATAATTATCTACTTTAACAATGATTTTATCGATGACGGTATAGTCGGCGTTTTGAGCCTTTGGAAACTGCACACTGAGTATCAGCAGAAGAAAAGCCAGTTTCAGTCTGCCCTTATTTGTATATTTTAAAATCTTCATTTTCCCTAGCATTTTTATAAATGTCATCTTCCAGCTTTTTGGCTAATAAAACCTTCCGTTTGTTTAGAATGATTTTTTGAATATCATCACGCACAAACTCCAAAGGTGAAGTGTCATTTTGAATTTTATATTGTGAAACCCTGAGAAAGAAAATAAAATCACCATCAGGTATTTCATAAAATCTATTTCGTCTCAGAAAGTCGGTTTTATTCGGAATATCCGTCAGCGGTGTGTTGCTGATTACATCTTCAAAATTTACCCAGATGGAGTCGTCCAGGTGCACCTTTGTTCCATAACTGTAAGCATAGGACTTTAACTCCTCGATATCCTCTTCTCTGTTGGAGCGCAGCAAATACCTGAATCTGTTAAGCTTTGGAGCATCCTTCGTCAACTGAATAAAGTACCCTCTGATTATATTCTGCTTAAGCTCAAAGTTTTCAATATTTTCCCGGTAATACGTTTCTATTTCTTCTTCGGTGATGTTGGTATCAATATTTCTGGCAATATTGTACTTTTCAAATTCGTGCATCATAAGCGCATATCGATAATCCAGCACACGCCTTTCCAGCTCGACTTCATCGAAAGCCAATTGCTTTTGCGCTTCTGAAATTAATAGCTGCTTCTTTATCCAGCTTTTTATGTGCCTTTCTATGAGGTCAATACTGTCGCTCTTGGAAATCCCGGAAGGAACTATCCCTTCAACATCCTTTGGGTAAAGGTATATATCTCCGACACTTGCAAGGGGACGAGATCCGGATTCAACATCTCCGTCGACTCCTTTTTTAAACCGTAAGAAATCACATGAGGTGAAGTAGATGAAACTAATCAGGAGTATAAAGCTTTTTCCTATATGCTCTCTTAATTTTATCAAGCGTTAATTCGTTTGTTTCAACCGTATATTTATTTTTGAGTTCGGTCAGCCAGTTTTTTTCAAGATAATTCTGGTAATCAGAAATTACCAATCCTTTAACATCTTTTAACTTTTTTGGTTGTTCCTCAAGTATTTCATTTATGATTACAAGATAGTTATCGCCCTTGTTTTCGAATTCCAGATATCCTTTTTCCCAGGATAGCGTATCCAAAAGCTCGAGATCACCTTTTTCAAACAATCCTTCAGCGACCTGCAAATTTAAAGCAGATTCCTTATTGTATAGGTATTCTAACGATTTTTTTGATTTGCTATTTAATTTCAGCCGGATTTTGTTCCCGATTGAGTCATTTGATTCATATATGACGGACTCATCAGGAATTCCGATATTCCGGAGATGATTCTTGATTTTGGTTTGAGTTTCCGAGCCGGAGCTTATGTCGCTTGAAACCAGATGGACGGTGGATCGATCATATTTCTCAAATAAGGCGACCAGGGAATCCAATAAATTATTTTTCAGGATGTCAACATTGTGGCCTGCATCAATTTCAAACTCAAACAATTCGTACGATGACTCGTGCATCTGATCTTTTATTTTTGCAAGATCGAGTCTATCTCCGGTTTTAAGAATGCAGGCCTCGGCTCTTTTGCCCCAATAGTATGAATCCTGATTTTTATTGAAAAATGTCTGAAGGCCAACCGTGTCTTCTACTGCCTTGCCCCAAACGTTTCGATTCATGATCTCAAACAGTAATATGCCTTCGTAGTATTCTTTTAGGAGCAATCTGAATTCACGGTTATTTTTCAGCAATTGTTGCTCTTCAAAAGCGAGTAAGCCCCGTTCGACTTCACTATCGATTAATTCATTCATGTATTGCTGTGGAGATATTCCAATCTTGCTTTTTTGCTGATTCACGACAGCCTCGGCAATCTTAATTGTCTTATAGGGCCTATTTCCGATGACAAAGAGTGTATCATTTCCGTTGATTTCGTTTTTGGTAAACGTCCATGCTCCTCTCAGTAAAGACGAATCGGCCAATTGAACCAACCGGGCCCGGGCGGAGATGCTTTCCTTAAAACTGTGCGATGCCTTTAATTTGGCAATAACAGCCTGCCTGCTCAATTTAGAGCGATCATCTCTGGAAATTCTTTGTTCCAGATCCTCTTTGATATCTTCAAAAGGTTCGAGTCCTTTTTTCTCATCCAACTTAATGATGTGCCAGCCAAACTTACTGCGAACAGGGTCGCTTATTTCTCCCGGATATTGAAGATCGAATGCCGCATTTTCGAATGCGGTATCATTGATTTGTCTTAAGCCAATAAACGGCAGTGCACCTCCGTTGGATTTTGTTCTTTGGTCTTCGGAATATTGTAGGCATAATTCATTCCAGTCGGCTCCGCCGACAATTTGCTCATGAATTTCAAAGATTTTATTTCGTAAAGTTGATTCATCGCCGCTGTTTTTCGGATGACCAAGCATGATGTGCGATACTTTTACTTTTCCGCTATATGGTCTTTTATCGTGAACTTTCATAATGTGATACCCGAATCCGGATCTCAGGATATCTGAAATCGAATCAACAGGTGTACCGTATGCAGCATCTTCAAACTGGAATACCATTTGGAATACCGTAAAATAGCCAAGTCTTCCTTTATTGGACTTGACCGACGGATCTTCGGAATAGGCGAACGCCAGCTCTCCAAAATCCTGGCCGGAAATGGCCTTTTCATAGACTTCAAGCATTTTCTGATAGGCAGCAATCGTATCTTCCGGGGAAGCATCCGGTCTCAGCGATACTAAAATATGAGAAGCGTCAATTTCATACTTCATTCGTTCGTATGCTTCTCTGACCAGCCTTTCGCGCTCTTTTGCTTCCGATAAATAAGGCTTTATAAGTTGGTTTTTATAGGTTTCATATTCCTGGATAAAAGCTTTTGTCGTATCGAGCCCTCCGGCTTTAGCTTCGGCCACCTTGAGTTTAAAATTTATAAACAGATCAAAATATTCATCGACGTCATTTTTTGAGTAAATGTTATCGTTATTGAAATTGTTTTTTTCATATACATAGAGAAATTCATCAGCAACGATGGTATCGCCGTTTATTCTTATCAATTCACTCTCCGCGATATTGGCATTTTTAATCGCCGTGCACGAAAAAAGTAGGATAAGTAAAACTTGAAAACTCAGCAGTTTGGCCATTGTAAACAACTTGTCAAAAAAAGTAGTGCAATTTTAATGAAAAAAATGATTGAGTACGGATATTTTAAGGAAGTAATGAGCGGAAGTGCAATTCAGATCTTTTTGTGAAGCCGGTATACGTTTTTCTTTTTCCCTTTAATAAGTTCGATTTCATCCATGATCCTTCGCACCAGCATTAAGCCAATACCTCCTTTTCTTTTTTGCTTGACAATATCAGAAATCAGGGGCTCTTTATATTCGCTGATATTAAATCCATCACCATGATCGATGATATCAAAGGTTATTTTAGAGTTTCCGATCACTTTCACTTTCAGCTCGAGATGTTCTTCGGGATTGCAGTTGTGAGAATGGATGATCAAATTGGCACATACTTCATCGACGGCCAATACAAGTGTATTTATCGTAACTTCCGGGATGGAATTTTCACTCAAAATATGCTGCAAAAATTCCCGTATCTCTCCAAGTTTACTTTTACTACAAGGAATCTTATACTTATATTCCATTAACAATTACCTTTGCTTCTTCTTCATTATTGGTGATTTTCAAAAGCTGATCCAATCCCAAAATTTGAAAAACATGTAATACTTTTTCGCTCAAGCCATAGATCACCATTTTTATGTCCTTTTCGTTCAGGTCATTGATGTATGACATAAATACGCCCAATCCAGCAGAAGAAATGTATTCCAACTGCTCACAATTAACAATTATCTTTTTATGCTTGCTGGTTGCTTCGTTAATAGATTCGTCTAAATGAATTGATGAGCTTGCATCCACCTCACCAATCACATAAATAGTGAAGATGTCGTTTTCGAGAGAATTTTTTATCTCAACCATATTGTAATTACGTGTTTAAGGTATATTAGTTTTTCTATTCATTTAACTTTTACAATCAATGTAGTAATATCATCATCCAAATTTGAGGTCCCACAAAAATCGTATAACGTTTTCAGGATTTCCTCTTTGATATAATCTGCGCTGTAAAAGGCATTTTTTTCCAAGAATTTCATAAGTCGTTCGTAACCAAATTCCTCATGCTTCTGGTTTTTTGCTTCGGTTATACCATCCGTATACAAGAACAGGACATCTCCGGAATTATACCCGATTTCATTAACTTCCACAAAATCATTGAACTGATCATCTCGTAAAATACCGAGTCCCAGTCCATTATCTTCCAAAAATTTCACTTTTTTATCTTTTTCAGAAAAATACAATGTAGGACAATGACCGGCCCTGGAAAATTCAAACTTTTTCTCTTTGCCGTCTATTATGAAATATGTTGTAGTAATAAATGAAGTTCGATCCAGGCAACTGCTCAAAGCGTTATTGGCCTTGATAATAAATTCCCTGGCCGATATATTTAACTGAACCAGGCTCTGAAAGATACCTTTCATCTGAGACATATGGAAAGCTGCAGAAGTACCTTTTCCGGACACATCGCCAATGACCAGGGCAATCCTGCTGTCGCTCATTTTGTAGGTATCAAAATAATCACCCCCGACCTCGGCTGCGGGCTTTGAAAAGGCGCTCATCTCAATACCGTCTATGGTGCTCAAATGTTTGGGTAAGAGGCTATCCTGAACCTGTTTCGCAATTTTGAGCTCTTCCTTATATCGTTCATTTATAATGGCCTCTTCCATTAACCTGTAATTCTCAATAGAAATGCTCGCTTGATTGATGAAGGTTCGGATGATCTCAATTGTTTCTTTATTGAAGCCATCGTTTACATCCTTAACCAGGGATAAAACCGCTACTTGTTTGTCCTGGATAAATACGGGTATTACAAATATGGATCGATATACCTCATGTTTTATTTCTGCTACAAATCTGTTTTTTTTGATGTTTCTGGAAGGGACGGAGCTTTTTATGCCTTTTACCTGATTGGTTTTTATACTTTTTAGTATGATTTCTTTCTCTCTCTGACCGGTCTTGTGAAACAGAGTTTTTTTAACATCTTCATTTTCATCCAGTATATCCAACCAGGCCGCATTAGCAACCGAAACACTTGCGGCACTGTCGATCAGAATTTCAAATACCTGGTCCTCGTTTTGTCCGGTATTCCTGGATTGACTTAGCCTCTGAAAGTTGACGGCTTCAACAATCTTTTGCTCAAATACGGAAGAGGTGGGAAGGTTAAACAGGATAACCAGCACGGAAAAAACGCAATAGACCAGTGCGAAAAAATACAAAGCATTGATTGAGAAAACTTTCAGTGCACTGAAAACCGGGACAAATCCGTTGCTTTCCTCATAACCATTTAAGATGGTATAGAAATACCCGATATAGAGTCCGATCAAAATAATGAGTAAAATGCTCTTCCATTTTTGCTTGAAACTTAAATAAGCAACCCATTTTAAATTTACGCTTAAAACAATGGCCAACAGGGCAAGAAGACTTTGTATAAACCAGCCAAGGCCTGAGTATATATTCAGATTAGTGAAAAATAATAGGGAGCTCCCGAGTAAACCATATTCAAATACATTCCAGGTTCTGATCAGCCGCTTGCTTTTTTGATAAAGAATGAGGCGTTTGCATACAGTGAAAGTGGCTATTAAAAAAGTTGTAATCAGCCCTACATTTATATAATACAGTGTATCAAGAAAATATGGATTCCTGCCATGCTCCTGGTCCTTTAATAAGGACATCAAAAAGTTTGACGAAAGCGAAACTACAGTTGCGATGAGCCCGGTAACAAATACCTTCCACAACAGGTCAATAATATTAAAACCCTCCTGGCTCCCAATATTTCTTCTATAGAAAAAATAAATAACAACTATGAACGCAATTAAAAATGCTTTGGTGAAGAACAGGTCTACCTCCGTAGAAGTGTGATGAATCTGACCAAATCTGTACAGGTGACCGGATCCAAGCATTAACAACCAAGAAAAAACTCCAAGAATGATAAAAAGTCTCAGGATATTTTTCTGAGATGACATGTAATCAAAATTTTATACTGAAACGAATATAATGCTATTTGCCGACTATCAAAAAAGCAGGAAAAAATCGGTATTAAAACCAATTCGCAATTGCCTAACGGAGGCTGTGCAATTCCCATGCGCACTCCCGTCTCCCAAAGGGGACCAACCCAAATTTTACAGGTTGATCTGGCTCCCTTTTGGGAATTGAAGGGTATATTAGTTTGTGTCAAGTCAAGCTTCATATATCCGGCCCAGGCGGGAAAAATTACAAGTTTTTCAGGTTAACCCGGATGATTCATCTCCATCGGTCAAAATTCCGGAGTCCTCTTTGTAAGACATTGATTTTAACCCGATTAATTTCCAATAAATCATTTTCAAAAGAATAATGTATCTGTAAAGATTAAAACATCATCAAATATGCATCGGGATAACCCCGATCATTACTTTTATTCATTCTTCAAATTTGAGCAACAAAAAAATGCGTACTCCCGTCAAAAGGTTCCTTGTTTGAGCACAAAAATAATGATTGGCCCGGAGGGCGCCTGCCTTGCCGCAGGCAGGAAAAATTCCATGAATTTTTCGGATTAAACAGCTAAGATGAATCCGGGTTTCATGACGAAATAGATTCGAATGCCTGGCTATGTCGGCCATATTCAGCCATTCCCGGCCGTGCTGCAAAAAAATTGGAATTTTCCATTAATGCGATTCCTCGCCGGAAATACAGGTGAGCCGGATCTTTTTATTGCCGGCTATAATTCGGAGCCTCTCTGGTAATATGTACATCGTGCGGATGGCTTTCACGTACGCCGGCAGCAGTGATTTTCACAAACCTGGCAGACTTCATATCCCCGATGGTCCTGGCCCCGCAATAACCCATTCCTGCTTTCAATCCGCCGACAAGTTGATACAGCACTTCAGTAACAAGGCCTTTGTAAGGCACACGACCGCTAATGCCTTCAGGCACCAGTTTTTTTACATCATCTTCGGTATCCTGAAAATAGCGATCTTTTGACCCTTCTTCCATAGCTTCTACGGATCCCATGCCTCTGTAGGTCTTAAATTTACGACCTTCGTAAATGATCATCTCTCCGGGAGCTTCATCCGTACCGGCAAGTAGTGAACCTATCATTACGCTATCCGCGCCGCCTGCAATTGCTTTAACAACATCTCCTGAAAATCGGATGCCTCCGTCGGCGATTACGGGAATACCCCGATCTTTCATCGCACCGCAGACATCAGATACTGCCGTCAATTGAGGCACACCCACTCCGGCAATCACCCGGGTAGTACATATACTCCCGGGTCCGACACCTACCTTTACGGCATCGGCTCCGGCATCGGCCAAATCCAAAGCAGCCTCTTTTGTTGCAATGTTTCCGACTACGACATCAAGATCAGCAAAATTCCTCTTTACGGATTTTAAGGCTTCGATAACTCCTTTTGAATGACCATGCGCCGTATCGATACTAATCACATCGACACCTGCATTTACCAATGCTGTAATTCGATCGATGATGTCTCGGGTCACACCAACGGCTGCTCCGGCACGCAGCCTTCCGAATTCGTCCTTACATGCGTTGGGTCGATCCTTATTCTTCAGTATATCCTTATAAGTAATCAGGCCGCTAAGCTTTCCGTTTTTATCGACAATAGGTAATTTCTCGATCCTGTGGATCTGCAAAATTTCTTCAGCCTTGTCAAGGGAAACCTCATCCACGGCAGTAATCAGATTGTCTTTCGTCATCACATCCCTGACGGGGATCGACAGATCTTTCTGAAATCTAAGATCACGATTTGTTATGATCCCCAGCAATTTACCCTCGGCGTCTACTACCGGAATTCCGCCTATTTTATATTCTTTCATGATCTTGACCGCATCGGCTGCAGTAGAATTTATATCGAGCGTAACAGGATCAAGGATCAATCCACTTTGCGAACGCTTCACTTTTCTCACCTGAATTGCCTGAGCTTCAACCGACATATTTTTGTGAATAAAACCCAACCCGCCTTCCAATGCCATTGCAATAGCCAAATCAGCTTCGGTCACGGTATCCATCGCAGCAGATATCAACGGTATATTGAGAGAAATATTTTTTGTGAGAACCGTCTTCGTTTCCGTGTCTCTTGGCAGGATTTCAGAATAACCGGGAACTAGTAAAACATCGTCGTAGGTAAGTGCTTCAGAATTGAATCTGTTATTAATTGTAGACATGGCAAATAAATCTTATTTGCCGGCCAAAATTACAGAGATCAATGGATTTAAAAAATCATAAATGAATTATTTTAAGATTTTAATCTCTTGCGAAACTAGTGTTGCATATTTTCGTTATGGTTTTAGACTATTTATTAATAGATTTGAGGTTTACATTATAAATACCATTGTTAAGGTTCCCGATGAGCAGAGTCTCAACTTTCTGGTTTATTTTCTTCTTTATAATCAACTTTTTACAGGCCCAAGACGCTCGCGAGAATTTCAAATTTGCAAAATTCAAATATGATAATGGACATTTTCAGGAATCACTGGAATTTCTGGATAAAGCCCTGGAAGAAGATTCTCTATATGTCAACGCATTATATTTAAGAGCAGAGGTACGGTTCGAGCTCGGACAATTCTATAATGCGGTGTTGGATATAAACAGGATATTGAAACTTAAAAATTCCAATGCTGTATATACCGGCAATTATTATTTGACAAGAGGAAAATCGTTTCTGAGCTTGAAGGATTATTCAAATGCAGAAAATGATTTTGACAAAGCCTTTGAACTTTTATCGGACGACCCTAACCTTTTTTATTATCGGGCCAAACTTAGCATTGCAAGAAATGCCTACAATCAGGCCTTGGAAGAGATTGATGTTGCGATACAGATTAAATCGGATAATCCCGATTTTTATTCTTTAAGATCAGAAATAAAAATCAAACTATTGAATCCCGTTCCTGATTCGGATGATTATCAAAGTGTTTTGGGAGATATCAATGTTGCCATAGCCCTGGATCCTGATCATCCGAATAACTATTTGATAAGGAGCAATTTTTTAAAATCCATGGGAGAAGTCGCCGCAGCTTTGGAAGATTACAATACCGTAATAGAATTATCTCCAAAAAAAGAGGAAGCTTATACGAGCCGGGGTGTGATTAAAATGAACAACTATGAATACAGGAGCGCTGCCCTGGATTTCACAAAATCTATCATTATAAATCCGGACGATGAGCGAAATTACAGGTATCGCGGACTATGCTACAACAACTTAAATAACTTTGCCGATGCGCTGAAAGACTTTACCAAATCTATTGATTTACTAACTATACTGCTGGATGATTCCGCAGAGAAAGAACCGGTAAAAAATACGCTTGCAGAAACGTACTTATTGAGAGGGCATTGCCTCAATCTGATGGGAAACAATGCCCAGGCATGCAGGGATTTTTTAATGGCTCACAATTTGGGGATCAGAAAAGGGCTAAATTACTACCGTAAATTTTGCGGTATATACTAGTGTTAAGTAAAATTGAAAACGACGTTTATGTTATTTCGAGGCACCTACCTTGTCATCTCGACGTCAGGAGAGATCTGGCTTATTCGTGGAGGCCCGGTGTTGATTGAACCGGATTTCTCATTCCGTTCGAAATAACACGTTACTTTTTACTTAACACGAGTTGTCTTCTAATCATATAAAGTCTATTTTGGAAACGGCCTGAAAATCAGGTTTCAAATCGTTTGTAAAATTGATTTATGTAAATATCTCACTGGGTCTATGTAATATTTTTTATGTATAAAATTTTATTTTTTATTCTTATACTTTTACCGGTTCGATTGTATTCACAAAGTGCAAACCTTACCGTGAACCGGGATTATTACCATTTAATTGAGCGCTATGAAATCATGTCGGGGAAATTTTCCGAGACTTTTCATACCCATGTTAAGCCAATACAAAGGATACGGTTGGGAGGTTTTATCGATAGCTTGCACCACTCATTTTATGATGAACTGAATGAGCGGGATAAATTTAATCTGAGGTATTTGGCAAATGATAATTGGGAGTGGACAACAACGGAGCAAAACGAAAGCAAAAAACCATTGCTAAAATATATTTATCGTAAAAAGTCGGATTTTCTTCATGTTGACAAAGACGATTTTGACCTGCATATAAATCCGGTTTTGTATCTCAGTGGTGGAAAAGAATCCGACAGCGACGTTTCAACCTATATTAATACCAGAGGGCTTGACATAAGAGGATCCATATCCGAAAGATTGGGATTCTATTCGTTTCTTTCTACCACACAAGCCGTTTATCCAAAATATGTACGCGCCTGGACGGCTCAACATGGGGTTGTTCCCAATGAAGGCTACTGGAAGAAATTCGGGGATAACGGCGTCGACTATTTCACAGCCCGGGGTTATATATCATTTGAGTTGGTAAAAAAATATATAAATGCACAATTTGGGTTTGATCAGTCCTTTACAGGATCCGGGCACCGGTCGTTCATACTTTCCGATTTTAGTCCGGGATATACGTATTTAAGATTCAATACTAAAATATGGAGAATAAACTATTCCAATCTTTTTGCGCAAACATATGCCGATCAGTTCTTCAGTGGAACGGGAAGCAACGATGGTAAATACCCTAAGAAATTCCTGGCTTCACATCATTTGAGTATCAATATTACAGACAATTTTAATCTTGGCTTTTTCGAATCTGTCGTGATAGGTGATTCTACGGAACGTTTTGATATCGCCTATCTTAATCCGATTATTTTTTACCGGGCGCTTGAACATCAGGGAGGAAGTAGCGAAAACGTAATCGTAGGAGCCGATGCCAAATGGAATATAGGCCGGTCTGTTTCGCTCTACGGACAATTTGTGCTCGACGAGTTTTTCCTTAAGGAGATCAGGGCCGGCGACGGTTGGTGGGCAAACAAATTTGCCGGACAGTTGGGACTGAAATACATTAATGCAATGGGAATTGACAATCTGGATGTACAGCTTGAATACAATGTTGCCAGACCATATATGCATGCACACCAGAACATTTATACAAACTACGCGCACTACCGGCAACCACTTGGACATGCGCTTGGCGGAAACTTCCGCGAAGTTGTCGGAATACTGCGATATCAGCCCTTAAACAGATTGTTTTTGACTGCTCAGTTGAATATTGCCAGCTATGGGGATGATGAAACTCCCGAAAACAACTGGGGCAAAGAAGTCATGAAAAGTTATGAAACGAGAATGCAGGATTACGGCAATAAAATTGGGCAGGGTGTGGAAACCAATCTTACCTACGGAGATATGGTAATTACCTACATGTGGAAACACAATTTGTTCTTTGATCTGAGGGGCGTTTTCAGAAACCTGGATTCCGAACTCGAGGAACGCACCAATAAAACATCATATTTCTCCGCGAGCATGCGCTGGAATATAAGCCGTAAAATTCACGATTTCTAATCCGGCAAATTAAAGTCATTTTTTAATCTGGATTAATCTTCCGTTTTTTGCCCATATTTTTTGAAGTATGAATACTTATTTAAGAATTCTTTCGTACGCCAGGCCTTGGAGGAGATTCGTGCCCGGATATCTTGTGTTTTCCGTGCTGGCCGTCATCTTCAGCATTGTGAACATGGCGGTGTTCATTCCGATGCTGGATGTGATCTTTGACAAGACAGATATAGAGGAATTGTCAAAGTCGATAGCCCTGCCCAAGTTTTATCTTTCAGTCGATTATTTCAAGGAAGTTTTTAATTACTACATGTACCAGATCGTACTTGAATATGGAAAATTCGGTTCCTTGGTCTTTGTGTGCATCGTTGTAATAGCTTCATTTTCCATTGCCAATCTATTTAAATACCTGTCGGCCGTCATAATGGCAAAAGCAAAAGCAATTACTATCCTAAATATGAGGACTGATATTTATAAAAGTGTCAGTAACCTGCATGTCGGTTTTTTTACCGAAACGAAAAAAGGAGACATTATTTCACGAATCAGCAATGACATTCAACAAATAGAGAGCTCCATATCCCATAATTTGAGAATTGTTTTCAGAGAGCCCCTTTTGGTGATCGGCTATTTTGCATTTCTGATTTATTTATCACCCGGTCTCACTTTATTCACCTTGATTATGCTTCCTTTTGCCGGATATATCATTTCTGCGATTGCAAAAAGGTTGAAAAAAGTTGCCGCTGAAGCCCAGGAATCATTGGGGAGGCAAATGAATATTCTTGATGAAACAATAAGTGGCATGCGTGTGATCAAAGCTTTCAATGCGGTCGGGTACATCAATCGTGTCTTTTCGAATGAAGTGAGAAGATATGCCAGTGCGGACTACGGTTTTTCGAAAAGATACGAGCTTTCCAGTCCGGTATCCGAGATTTTGGGCGCCATTTCAATCGTTGGTATTCTGTTTTACGGAGGAGATCTGGTGCTCAATAAAGGCTCTATTGACGGCAGTTCGTTCATTGTCTTTATCGCCGCTTTCACCCAGATTCTACAGCCAACCAAAGCCATAGCCGGAGCTGTTACACATTTTCAGCGAGGAATAGCATCGGGGGACCGGGTATTTGAAATTGTCGATACTAAATCGGAAATCGTAAACAAACCAAATCCGAAGCAGCTTGAAACATTTGAGAAGGAAATTGAATTTAAAAATGTGTCGTTCTCATATGGTTCAAAAAAGGTATTGGACAATATTAGTTTCAAAGTACCTCGCGGAAAAACCGTGGCTTTGGTCGGCCCCTCCGGAGGTGGTAAAAGCACTTTGGCCAACCTCATACCTAGATTCTATGACCCTGATGAGGGCGAACTCTTGATCGATGGTGTTTCTTTGAAAGATTATGATTTTAATTCTGTGCGAGCGCATATGGGTATAGTTACCCAGGAATCAATTCTATTTAACGACACGATCAAAAACAATATCGCTTTTGGGCTGGATCATTTCAAAGACGAGGAGGTATGTAAAGCCGCTGAAATTGCTCACGCAGACGAATTCATTGTCCAGGAGCCGGAAGGATATCAGCGGGTAATCGGGGAACGTGGATCGAAACTGTCCGGAGGACAACGGCAGAGACTTACTATTGCCAGGGCATTGCTTAAAAATCCTTCTATTCTCATTCTGGACGAGGCCACCTCCGCCCTTGATTCGGAATCGGAAATGCTCGTTCAAGATGCAATCAACAGCCTTATGAAAAGCAGGACATCCATTGTGATCGCCCATAGGTTGAGCACCATCCAAAATGCCGATGAAATATTGGTCATCAATGAGGGAAAAATTGTTGAAAGGGGTACACATTCGGATCTGATGAAGCAAGATGGCATCTATCAAAAACTGACGGCCATGCAGGGCTTATAATGTACTTTTTGATTTTGGAAATAATAAATCCTGAATATTTTCATATCTTGAAACCCGTGTTCCGTATTTGAAATATAACCTCGGAGTGAAAAAGCTCAGAATAGTCCTTTATGTAGCATTTTTGTCTTATGTGGCGGTTACACTATATATGGGGCTAAATATAGACAAAATGATTAGCCGTTTTGGTCTGTTGAGTTTTTTCTCATTTTTCCAGAATTGGTTAACATACGGGAACCTTTTCTTTGTGATTCTTTTGATTACGGAAAACGTACATATCTGGTTTTTGAGGCGAAGGACCAAATATGCCGAAGAAGATCGACAGGATTTGATTATCCGTGTCAACGATTTGAGAAGACAGGTCAACGAACTGAAAAAAAATAACCCTTGAAGGAAATAATTGTCAATCAGTTAAATGAGGCGTCACGAGTTCTGAATGCATTTGTATCAGACGAAAGATCTATAAATTCCATTGAGCGGGCTGCCGGAATGATGGCTTTCTCGATTGAAAATGGAGGGAAGATTATGACATGTGGTAATGGTGGATCCAATTGCGATGCGATGCATTTTGCGGAGGAGCTCACAGGCAAATTCCGTAAGGACCGCAGAGCATTGCCTGCCATGGCTATGTCTGACACCTCTCATATTACCTGTGTTGGAAATGACTACGGATTCGAGCATATTTTTTCCAGGTATGTAGAAGGTCTGGGCCGGCCAGGTGATGTGTTGCTTGGAATTAGCACAAGTGGTAATTCGCCAAACGTCATCAATGCCGCACTGGCCGCTAAAAAAAAGAAGATGAAAGTAGTGGTACTGACCGGAAAAAACGGTGGAAAATTAGCGGAAATTGCAGATATAGAAATCAGGGTTCCTCATATGGGTTTTTCAGATCGAATTCAGGAAATACACATTAAAATTATTCATATTTTAATCTATCTCATTGAACAAAAAGTAAAAATGTAATGCTTTCCAAAACTTTTGGAAGTGCAGTTTATGGCATTGATGCAACAACCATAACTGTTGAAGTGAATGTGCTTCAGGGCACAAAATTTTTTTTAGTTGGATTACCGGATAGCGCTGTAAAAGAGAGCCAGCAACGAGTAGAATCAGCAATTAAGCATTTTGGATATACAATGCCGCGTCGAAAAGTTGTGGTAAATCTGGCGCCTGCGGATATTCGCAAGGAAGGATCCGCCTATGACCTTCCTATCGGGCTTTGCATTTTGAAAGCTTCAAATCAAGTCATTGCGGAGAATTTGGAGAATTATCTGATTATGGGTGAGTTGTCACTCGACGGTGTTGTCCGCCCCATCAAAGGGGCGTTGCCGATTGCGATCGAAGCCAGAAAGCAGGGATTCAAAGGATTTGTCTTACCAAAAGAAAATGCTACGGAAGCTGCCATAGTGAATAATCTCGACATCATAGGTGTTGAAACACTTGAAGAGGCGATCCGGTTTTTTGAAGATAGCTCAGGTATAGAGCCCGTAAATGTAGATACACGGGATATTTTCTATCATGAACAAAATGAATTTGATCTTGATTTTTCCGATGTACAGGGACAGGAAAACATAAAGCGCGCGCTTGAAATTGCAGCGGCCGGCGGCCATAATATTATTATGATCGGTCCTCCCGGTTCGGGAAAAACAATGCTTGCGAAGCGATTGCCAACCATTCTCCCGCCCCTAACACTTCACGAAGCCCTGGAAACCACCAAGATCCACTCGGTGGCCGGCAAGCTGGGTCCTGATGCGCATCTAATCTCAAAACGGCCATACCGGAGTCCGCATCACACGATTTCCGATGTCGCACTTGTCGGTGGAGGCGGTGTTCCCCAGCCCGGAGAAATATCACTGGCTCATAACGGTGTTTTGTTTCTCGACGAACTTCCTGAATTCAAACGCACCGTTCTGGAAGTAATGCGTCAGCCCCTGGAAGAACGGATGGTCAACATCGCCAGGGCCAAAGCTTCGGTGCAATTCCCAGCTAATTTTATGCTGGTGGCCAGCATGAATCCCAGCCCTTCCGGGGATTTTTATACCGAGGAAGGCGATCATCCTGATTCCCCGATGGAAGTACGGCGTTATCTCAGAAAGATAAGCGGCCCCTTGTTGGACCGGATTGATCTGCATATCGAAGTTACACCGGTTTCTTTTGATCAGATGACCGCTGACCGTAAAGCGGAAAAGAGCAGTGTGATCCGGGACCGCGTGATCAAAGCCCGCGAGATTCAATCTGCCCGTTTCAGAGAAATGAGCGATGTGTACTCCAATGCCATGATGCCTTCCCGGATGGTGAAAAAGATTTGCAGAACCAACGAAGCCGGTAAAACATTGCTTAAAACCGCAATGGAAAAATTAGGTCTTTCTGCCAGGGCTTATGATCGAATACTCAAGGTTTCCAGGACAATCGCTGACCTGGCAGGTACGGACGATATCAAGATCGAGCATTTGGCCGAAGCCATTCAATACAGGAGTTTGGACCGTGAGGGATGGATGGGCTGAGATTTATTTGTGCGAAAGGCTTGTCATGCTGTTGTCGGAATTGTCGGTATTTCATATTGACGTTTTTCAAACCTGCGCTCTCGATTATCCCTGTGTTTTCTTCCGGATTTTCACAAAGCAATGCACTCAAAACAGATGATTAATTCCTATTTTTGAAATCGTTAAATCGCCGTTTTTTTATGAAAGCATATTTGAAAATTGCAGGGATATTTTTTCTACTATTTTCAGGAAATCTCTTCCTGAACGGACAAAATAGAAATAAGCTTACCATCGACCGGATATTTTCCGGTCATTTTAGATCTGAAAGTTTAGGTGATATCCGGTGGATGAAGACATATGATGGATTTACTCAAAGAAGAAGCTCTTCCGGAGGAAGTGAAATTCATTTGTTCAATATCAATAAAAATGAATGGCAAGTACTGGTTGGCTCGAATGAGCTTATACCTACGGGTCATTCGAAGCCGCTGAGAATAGCCGGTTTTTCTTGGTCTGAAGACGAATCCAGGCTATTGATCTTTACAAATACCAAACGCGTATGGAGGCGCAACACCCGCGGAGATTACTGGGTGTTTGACATGAAAGAGAAGACCTTGAAGCAGCTTGGCAAATCGCTTCCGGAATCCAGCCTGATGTTTGCCAAATTCGCTCCGGACAACTTAAAAGTGGCCTATGTAAGTAACAGCAATATATATGTCGAAGATTTAAAAACCGGCTCGATTTCTCAATTGACTTTCGACGGTACCGGGGATATTATAAACGGGACCTTTGATTGGGCGTATGAGGAGGAATTTGATTGTCGCGACGGATTTCGCTGGAGCGGGGATGGGGAAAAAATTGCTTTCTGGCAGATAGATGCGACCGGTATCAAGGACTTTATCCTGATAAATAATACCGACTCGCTGTATTCCTACGTCACACCCGTACAATACCCGAAAGTTGGCGAAGATCCGTCTTCGGCGAAAATTGGCGTTGTGTCGATTGAGGATAAGAAGGTAGTCTGGTTGAAAATTCCCGGCGATACCAAGCAACACTATCTTCCAAGAATGCAATGGATTCCAGAGCAAGATCGACTTCTTGTCCGGCAACTTAATAGAAAACAAAATCACCTAAAGATTTACAAATGTTCTGCCTTCGACGGCGGCGCCGAAATCATTTATGAAGAGAAAGACGATGCCTGGATCGAGATATTCGGCGTCGACATAACCATGAAAGGGCTGCACGAAGATCTGAACATCGTAGATAAAGGAGAAGCGTTCATATTCCTTTCCGAAAAGGACGGTTGGCGTCATTTGTACAAGGTGGGGATCGATGAAAAAAAAGAGCTGCTGCTTACCGACGGCGAATACGATGTGGCGACGTACTATCACTTCGACCAGGATGCGGATGTGATCTATTTCAATGCTTCTCCTGATAATGCGACCCAACGTTATCTTTATAGAATGTCTTTGAATGAAACGCGATCGATCGAAAAAACCACGCCTGGCCAATTCTCCGGGGTAAACAATTACGACTTCGCTCCCAACGGAAAATATGCAATTCATACGCATTCAAATGCAAATACGCCGGCTGTAACTTCTTTGATAAAAGTAAAAACGCATAAGCCCCTCTACCCGCTCGTAAGAAATAAAGATTATAAAAGTCAGTTGGCAACATATGATTTGCCCAAGGTAGAGTTCTTCCAAATCACAACCGGCGACGGCATTGAAATGGACGGCCGGATGATCAAGCCGGAAAGCTTTGATCCTTCCAAAAAATATCCGGTAATTTTTTACGTCTACGGGGAACCGTGGGGACAAACGGCCGTAGATTCCTGGGTGGGATTGTGGCAGTTGTACCTGGCTCAGCAGGGCTATGTGGTAATTACCATGGATAACAGGGGCACACCGAGCATAAAAGGCCGGACGTGGAGAAAAAGTATCTACAGAAAGATCGGGGTCATCAATTCCAGGGATCAGGCGATGGCGGCAAAGGAAATATTGAAATGGAGTTTTATCGATAACGACCGGATTGCAGTTTACGGCTGGAGCGGGGGAGGGAGCATGACACTTAACCTGCTCTTCAGGTATCCGGAAATATACAAAACCGGTGTTGCAGGTGCTGCTGTGGCCAATCAATTATATTACGACAATATTTACCAGGAAAGATATATGGGCCTGCCCTGGGAAAACATGGAAGATTTTATCGAAGGCTCCCCCATCACACACGCGAAAAATTTGCAGGGAAACCTGCTGATTGTACATGGTACCGGGGATGATAATGTACACTATCAAAATACGGAAGCTTTGATTAACGAATTGGTCGTACACAACAAGATGTTCGATTTAATGGTTTATCCTAATGTGACGCATAGTCTTTCTACTGGAAAAGGCAGTGTTCTTCACTATTACACATTGTTATACAACTACATATCCGAGCATACTCCGCCCGGTGGAATTGAATAGACAGAAGATTGACTTATATACCTATACTTCCGCATTTGGCTGATAAATCCGGATGACAGTTCCGTAAGAACTTCGGACAAAATCTGAAGATCATCTTTGTGCGATCTTGATTTTAAAGGCTAAATGATGGGATTAATCCCGATAGGTCATAAATACGATGGCCTGAATTTGGAAGATTCCCGATCGAACTTATTATCGGAAAACGGATGTAAATATTGTCGAGTGTCTTATGCCTTGACGACCCGAAGGAGATCTGCCCATCACTGGTGGGCAGGCAAAACCGCATGGCCCGTCTGTCCGGTTTCGTTCTGGCAGGAAAAATGCGCAGTATTTTCAGGGGTAAAGTCGGGCAAGTATGCATATGGTGCAGAACCTGTTTTTCAAACGTGAGAATTCAAAGATAAAACCCCAAAATCGTACTTGAATTTACGACTGAACAGAGACTTATTTATAAACAACGTTTTGCTTACTGTTCAAAAAAGTTATACTTTTAATTTAACCTAAAACTTTCTAAAGCCTGATTACCAACAGAATGCCAATCAAGCGCGGAAAAAGTCTTGAGTACAGATTGTTTCTCATGGCATGCGTCATAAGCATGTCTGTTTCTTTTTTAATCACACTTCTCGACACCTTCATTGCAAAAGAATATGATTCATCTGCAGTTGGAATAATTAGTTTTTTTACGTTCGCATTCTTTTTCTACCAGGTAAAATACAAACAAAGATTTGAGGCGCTTCTAACTCCATATATTGTTAGTTTAATGGTAATTATTAACCTGGCCTGGTTTACCGGAGGAGGATTAAATCTTTCCAATGCGTTTATTTATTTAATGATATTGATTTTAATCATTATAATTTCTCCAACCCGGACCCGGTCAATTTTTCTGGCATTCGTCTTTGTGAATTTGACGGTATTTACTGTGGCTGAATTCATGTATCCGAACTACGGCGATCAAATTATGAACCACAATAGACTTCTCGTGATCAATACAGTTGTTTTGTTCCTCGTTTTCAGCATAACTACCTACATAATTACCTTTTTTAAAAATCAATATGATCTAGAACACTCAACTGTGAACGAGCAAAACAGGAGACTGGATGCGTCAAACACGGAAATAGAGGCGCAGAATGAAGAGTTGTTGCAATACCAGGAGGAAGTAATGGCTCAGCGCGACTTCATTGAGGAAAAAAACAAAAAGCTGGAAATTCAGGCAGTTGAATTGGAAAAGGCAAATCAGCAAATCCAGGAAATTAACCTTTCCCTTGAAAAAACTGTAAATGAAAGGACCAAAAAGCTCATGGATCTCAACAACGATCTCGACTTGTTGGTATATCGAATCTCACACGATTTCAGAAGACCGCTCACTACATTGATGGGGCTGAACGAAGTTGCCAGATTGACCATTAAAGACGAGGTGAGTCAGGAATTGTTTAGAAAAGTGAACAATACGGCTTTAGGTATGGATAAAATGCTGTTAAAGTTTTTTATGCTTTACAATATAAATCATTTCAGAACTACCTTCGAAGGAGATACGTTAACAGAGATCGTCGGAAGAATTGAAAAAGATTTAATACTTCGCAAAGATAATATCACATTTACTAAAAAAATCGAGCTCAACGCCTACGATGAAAAGGATGAACGCAATGTTTTAATTGAAGTTATTCTAGAAAATCTTATAGAAAACTCTTTGATATACAACCGGAAAGATCAAATGGAACTCGATTTGGAAATTGCTGAAAAGGATGGCCTTATAAAAATCTGTCAAAAAGATAACGGAAATGGAATACCACTGTCTTATTTTGGGAAAATATTCGAAATGTACTTTCGAGGCAGCACGTTATCTACCGGAAACGGACTTGGTCTTTACGTTGTAAGGCGGGCTGCAAATCTTCTGGACGCCACCATTGATGTAGACAGTAAAGAAGGAGAGTACACCGTTTTCACTCTTGAATTTAAGGTATAGTTTATTTTTCGATCCAATTTACCTTTTCTCGGATTGGCTTTCTCCTTCCGTTATGAAGCTTTCCTTTTGGTACTCCCAAAAACATAAATCCGAGAAGTTTGTCCTTTGCCTCAAGGTCGAAGTACGATTTCGCTTCTTCAAAATAAGTTATTCCGCCGGTTCCCCAATAACATCCTATGCCGTGAGCGGTAGCAGTCAGATACATATTCTGAACCGCACAGGCAACGGCTTCAATTTCTTCAATTTCCGGCAGACGTTCCAATTTATCTCGCTTCATTCCGATAGCTATGATGTGCGAAGATTGCAAAGGTTTGATCTTTAGTTGCTCGTACTTTTTCCTGTCAAAATTTCCTTTTTCCGTCGCTACTTTTTTATACAGTCCGGACATCAAATTTGCCAGCCTCTTCAATCCGTCCCCGGAAAATATTGTAAATCTCCAGGGTTCGGTTAACTTGTGGGTTGGAGCCCAGTTTGCATTTTCCAGCATCTCGTCGATCACCTCTTTTTTTATGACCTCTCCTGAATACTGGGCTGGAAAAACAGATCTTCTGTTTCGTATAAGTTTTGAGATTTCGGATGAATTAAAAACTTGCATTTACTTAATATTTATTAAAATATAACCTTAATCCGCCAAAATAATTCCTTTCCGGCGATGGATTAAAATAACGTTGCCCAAAGGCGTTCAGATCATTTCCCAAGCTGTATTTTTCATTTAACAGATTGTCAACACCAGCAAACAATTCGAGAAGATGTCTTTGCTTATAATTGATTTTCCACCCGGTTTTTGCGGTAATCAGATTGTAACTGTCGGCAAAAACGGTGTTTGCATCATCTAATGGAATTCGGTCCGTAAAATTATATGTAACATTCAAGTAAAGCCCTTTTCCGGATTCAAGATCGAAAGTTGTTACTAATATGTTTGGAGAAGTGCCGGTCAATGAATTCCCGGAGTAATCAACATTATCGTCTCGGCTTTTTTTTACATAATTTTCGAAAGTAAAATTATGATAGGTATAAGCGCTTTGTACCTTGAGAAGTGAGATATTCTTTGAAGCATCCCTGATAAATGCATAACCGATCAGTGCTTCAATACCGAATTGTGAAGTGCTTCCGGCATTTTCAAAAACTACGGTTCCAAATTCCGTTGTTTTACTCACAATGGTTTCTTTTTGTTGCATCCAGAAAGTGGTCGCATCGAAATATAGCTTTTCATTCCCGCTGTTTCCCCGGACCCCCAGCTCGTAATTTATGCCTCTTTCCGCTTCAAGATCCGTATTGATCCCGCCATCGCTGGTGCGTACTTCTTCGGTAGTCGGAGGCGAAAATCCTGAACTGACAGATCCATGAACGGACACATTATCGGCCAATCTTCCCACGATCCCTATTCTGGGTATGAATTCCGGACGAAATGTACGAGCAAGTTGATAAGAAGTATCCTGCGCGGTATCCTTCAATCGAAAGATATCGTAGTTCAGATAATTCAAACTGGCACCGGCATCCAGCTTCCATCTATTTGACAATTGTAAATCTGCCTGGGCGAACAAAAAAGTTTGCAGGGAATTTAGTTTATCTTCATATCTTAACGTATCGGCATGTCCATCTATATTTCCATGGTTGCTGGCATGAAATATACCGTAGTTTATCTCAGTGCCCGCGGTAAATGTTGCGGGAAGATTTCCAATATTTGTGCGGATATCAAAGGATGTACGTCCGCCAAAAGATTTCAGCTTTTCCAGTTCATAATTGTTAATAAATGGATTTTCCTTGATACCGTTTGTGTAATAAATCGCAGTAACATTCTTCAAACGTTCATTCCATTCGTAATCCTGGACCAATCCGACCAAAAAGTTTTGATGATCGATCGAAGTATTCTTTGCTGCTGCTCCAGGTCTTGACTGACGAGGGTTTTCATCGTACTGTTCTTTGGTAAGACCACCAGGTAATTGATAAAAGAGATCTGTATACAATACCTGGGTCGACAAAATTCGATTTTCCGAGGTGAAGAAAGTGCCGCCTACTTGTATTACTTCGCGGTCAAAGTTGGTGTGGTCCCTGTAGCCATCTCCTTTTTGTTTTGCATACTTGATTGAAAACCTGTGATTTTCATCAGCGATATTTACATTCGTTGTAACTTTGTGATAACCATAAGAACCGACCGTATATCCCATATCTGCTGAAACGGATTTTAAGTTGGGGACCTTGCTGTAAATATTGAGTACACCTCCCATACCCGCTCCGTAAATACTGCCGGCCGGACCTTTTATTGTTTCGATCCTTCCTATATTATTTAAATCCACCAGATTGAGCGGAGTATTTCCCGTAGGATCCGTATACGGAATATTATTCCAGTAAACTTTTACATTTCTCACTCCGAAAGGCGCCCTGAGCAGATTTCCTCGTATGCTTACTCGATAGCTGCTGGGCGACCGCTCTTCCATCCTTATTCCGGGCAATGTGTTCATCGACCTTACCAGCGATTCATCATTGAATCGATCCATTACTATGCGGGAGTTAATCGCGTAAGAACCGGAAATATCGGATATTTTTTTCTGGTTGTTATGGCCGATCACAGTCAAGGAATTTAGCATTTTGAAATCCGGTTCGAGAAATACTTTATTTTCACCTTCAGTCACTGTATACTCCAAAGTTTGGTATCCGATAAATGAAACAATCAGTTTTTCGTTGACATCAATTTTTGATATGTCCGCATGCCCCTCTTCATCGGATATGGATACGATTCCTTTATTGTGAATCCGGACCGTAGCCCCTGATAAAGGGTTATTAGTTTTTAAATCCTTGATTATGAGTAGATTTTGGGCCAGTAATGAATTACTAAAAAATATGAATACAACAAGGATCTCTAAACGACAGATTTTCATTTTCAGATTTACTATTCAGTATTGCCGCAAATTAAATACAAAATTTTAGATAGAGGACTAAAAGGAAAATGATGGCTCATCAAGATTGAGAATTTAGTGTAACTTTGACAATCAAAAGTTTTAAAAAGAAAAAAATACATAGAATTAAAACCAGATGAGAAAAAAATTGTTGCGGACCGGTGCAGATGAGCTCAGCTATGAGATTCGAGGTATTGTGAAAAAGGCCGAACAACTCAAAAAGCTCGGCGCGAATATTCTTTGGGAGAATATTGGAGATCCGGTTCAAAAAGGAGCGAAATTACCGCAATGGATCAAGGATACGATAAGTGAATTGGCGCAACAGGATGATACGTACAGCTATTGCCATTCAAAAGGTGTACTGGAAACCAGAAAATTCTTGGCTGCAAAAAACAATGCCCTCGGTGGAGTACAGATTACCGAAGAAGACATACTATTTTTTAACGGCCTGGGCGATGCTATTGCAAAAGTATACCAATACCTGGTACCTCCTGCCAGAATAATAGGTCCTTCACCCGCATATTCGACGCACTCCTCAGCAGAGGCCGCTCATGCAAATGATCATCCGATCACGTACAATCTTGATCCGCAAAACAACTGGTTCCCCGATATGGACGATTTGTATCTCAAGGTGAAATACAATCCGAATGTCGTTGGGATCTTGATCATCAATCCTGATAATCCGACGGGTATGGTATATCCGTTAAGCATCCTGAAAAGGTTTGTAGAGATTGCCAAAGAATTTGATCTGTTTCTTATCAGTGATGAAATATATATCAACATCACCTACAATGGAGCCAGAGCCTATTCATTGGCTCAATATATAGACGATGTTCCGGGAATTGCACTTAAAGGCCTGTCTAAGGAAGTGCCCTGGCCGGGTTCCAGATGCGGATGGGCAAAGTTTTACAATAAAAGCAGAGATCCTGAATTTGAGAAGTTGTGTTCGACACTTGAAAATGCCAAAATGATTGAGGTAAGTTCTACAAAGCTTCCGCAGCTTGCGATCCCCAGAATTATGGGTGATACCCGTTACCAGGATCATTTGCACAATAACAACGAGAAAATAGGGCGCCGGAGTAAGCTTATCTCTGATATCTTGAAAAAGAATAATGGTATTTACTTTAATGCAACCTCAGGGGCGTTTTACAATACCATTGTATTTAAAGAGCATGTGCTTAATGCGAACCAGGCCTTAAAAATTGAAGATCAGAGGGTTAAAAATATCGTTGAGGAATGGGTAAGTCAGCCGGATATATTGCCGGACAAAAGATTTGTATATTACCTGCTGGCAGCAAAAGGCATATGCGTCGTACCTATATCATCCTTTTGTTCGGACTTGAGAGGCTTCCGCGTAACATTATTGGAAGATGACGAGGAGTTGTTGAGAAAGACATTCACGGGAATTAGCGAAGCTATTGAGGAATATATTGCCGGTTAGAAGCGACTGAATTATGTTTCAAAAAAAATTCCGATCGCACATCGGTATCAAAATTTTCCTTCGGATGTTTATGGAATTTAAAAGTATATCTATCTCAGACGAACTCCCTGCTCATTCTTTCAAAGCAGGGCCTGATTGATTTAGCCCGGATCATTCATCTCCATCCGTCAAAATTTCGGAGCCCTCTTTGTCAGGCATTTAAAATCAATGCCTTATCGGCTTGGAGGGCGAGAAATTCCATGAATTTTTCGGATTAGTATCGATCTTTTGAA
>JAKSDO010000071.1 GCA_022360055.1 Cytophagales bacterium
GAGATTATTATTACTTAACACTTTCTGCCAGGAATACATGGCCGCACGGGGCTCAGCAATTTTTTAGGAGTAAAAGCCCGTTTTTATGGGAAGTAAAAGATCTGGTGAAAAGCATCAATCCCTGGCATGCGGCAGAAATCGTGCAGGATCTGGACGGGAAATGGTATATCTCCAGGTCATCGGGCGATCAGACCGATTTTAGGTTGGCTCCACTGTACTGGAATGATGGTATGGAATAACCAATTGATCAACAATGAAAAAACCTGTCTTCATAGTGTTACTTGTTTATTGGAGTTTGGATATAGCTGCACAGTCCGCAGAACGCCCCAACATCGTTTTCATTATCGCTGACGATCTGAGCTGTGACGATTTAAGCTGTTATAGGAACAAAAGCATTAAAACACCTAATCTGCAAAAGCTGGCCGAGTGTGGGATAACATTTAACAATACTTTTTTAACTGCCGCAAACTGCAGCCCAAGTCGTGCCAGCATTGCGACGGGCAGATGGCCTGTTTCCAACGGTCAAACCGACCTGGCAACCGGAGCTTTGCCTCAATACAATGTGCCCTGGCCCGAGTTCTTCGATGGAATTGAATATTTCCAGGAAATTTTGAAGAATGCCGGTTATTACATGGCCCAAAGTGGGAAATGGCATATCGGCTATCACTGGTTGCATGCCAGCGGTCCGGCCCAAAAAGGATTTCACCACACGGACCACAAGGGAGGTGAATCAGGTTGCGAAAACTGGATTGATGTTCTTGAAAACCGACCGAAAGACAAGCCCTTTTTTATGTGGTATGCGGCCCATGACCCTCATGTCCCATGGACGGCGCCTGAAGTTCATTCTCCCGAGGATGTGATCGTGCCTCCGTATATCCCCGATACGGAGTTTATGCGTAAGCAACTGGCAAAATACTACGATGAGATCTGTCGTATGGATACCTATATCGGGAAAGTAGTAGATAAACTAAAAGAGCAGGGCGTTTATAAAAATACCTTGATTGTATTCATGTCAGATAACGGTCGTGTTGTACTGCGCTTCGGGGAAGGCCGGAGAATTCCCGCCGGGATCTTTTAACATTCATATTCCCTTAAAAATGGATGAAACAGCTAACTAAAAAGGATTTGTCATGATAAAAAAGAGTGTTGTGCATATTTTATTTTTTGCAATTTGTGCGGTATTGAGTTCTTGTTCAATCTCAAATATTAAAGAACAAATTACAATGAAGGATGGAGATTATGAATTGTATGTGCATACGGTCAATTTTCGAATGCACTTTGCAGGGAAACAGGTCGGAATTGTTGTGCCCGGCGATACGGTTTCCGGCCTGTTTATAAACGAAGAACCTGTTGCAAATACAGTAGTTATTGAAAAAAGGGAAGACAAAGTTTTACTTTCGGCTACTACTTCAGGAGGCGACAGGGCAAAGGTTAAAATTGCCTTTGAAAATGGAATTTCAACAATAATTGTCGAGCCCGAAAAACAAGGTAAAAACAAAGTCTCACTTCGTTTTGGAGGAATGCCCGTCGCCCACGGTTTGGGCGACGCCGGAGGTTGGAACAAAACCTTCGACCTTGCTGAGGCCGAAGAAAATACGTTTGAAATTGTTAACGACGGAGGCGGAAAGCGCTGGTCAAGCACATTTACCATCTTCCCGAAAAATAATTTTGCCGGCGTGTTTTTCGACCGTGGCAAAAAAAACGTGGTGCTTTCTGAAAATACATATCAGTTAAACACTGAAATTGAAGGAAAGTCCACTTTTTATTTTTTTACCGGGGAACCCAAAGAAATTTACGCCAACTATAAAAAGGTTCGAAACGAATTGGGGTACGAAGATATGAAACCCAAACCCCGTCTTTTTGAGCTGGGTTGGGAATCATGGGATGCCCTGGGTTGGAATACCAACCAGGAAACGGTAAAAGATATTCTTGCGAAGTTTCATGCCGAGGGATATCCAATTCGCTGGGCGGTTACAGGCTCCGGCTTTTGGGATGAAGGAGGTACAACCACCAGTTTTGGTCGTTTTGGATCAAAATTTCCAAACCCGGAGGATTTTAAAAATTGGATGCATCAGAACGATATTTACTGGATGATCGGTTTGCATACCAACCTGGTCCCTTCGGGAGGACCTTATTACCCGATAACGGATAAGCGGGATAAAAACCTGAAAGTTCGTTCGTTTTACGGAAACGATTTGTCGGATGAAGCACTGACGCAAAATCTGCTTTTGACGGATGCTGAAAATCAGCCCAGGAAAATTACTTCTACCATCTTTCCGATTGTGCCTTGTTATCTAATCGATGGCAACAAACCGGGGGCTGCGTTTTGGTTTCATAAAAACTATTCAAAATGGAAAGTGGACGGTATTAAAGAAGACACCATGATGGATTTGGAAGATGAAACCTCCATCTTCAATATGCCCATTGCAAAAATTGCCACCGAAGGTGGGCATGTTATGGCGCGCTGCGGTGAGTTTTCTTCTCCGGGACCTTGTTGCGAATAAACGACACCGGTGTTTGGTCGATGCAAAATCGAACCGTAATAAATTACTTGCAATATGCTGCTTGTGGTGCCCCTAATGTTTATTCTGATGTGGCCGGGGTACACAACATGCACAATGTGCAGGCAGTTGACGCGAACATCCGTCACACGTGGTTGCTCGCTTTAACCGCCGGAATGGCAGTAGGAGCCTTTCCTTCAAAATGGTCGGAAGAAGCGCGGGCAATCTTTAAAAAAGCGGTTGATTTTCATTATGCAATGGTACCGTATTCTTACAGCGCCGGAATGAAATCCTACGAAACCGGATTTCCTTACACCTTAACGCCAATGAGTATTGCCTTTCCGAATGATGAACAAGCAGTTGGTTTTGAGAACTTTCAGTGGATGATAGGCGAATCGGTTTTAGCTGCTCCGCTTCTGAAGAGTTACAAGAACGGAGAGAAGGATGTTTACCTGCCCGAAGGAATTTGGTTTGACTGGGAGACGGGGGAAAAATTCACAGGCCCGATTACCCTGGAAAATTACGAAATTCCATTACGGAAAGTGCCTTGTTTTATTGGTGGAAACGGAATTGTGCTTTTGCGCAAAGAAAATTCAGGTGAATTGTTCGCCCGCGTTTACGAAGTTGAGAAGAAAGCTGTTTCCGACTTCTATACACTCGAAGACGGAACGAAATATACCATTGAAGTTGTTAAAACAGACCCTGAAAAGGTTTCGGTACAGAACGTTACAGCGGGCGACATGATTTCATTTGAGAATAAAAGGGGATTTGTTGAATTTCCGGTAACGGAAGGCCAAAGCTACAAATTGAAATAATGGGTCGTATAACCGGTATTTTTTAACCAATTTTGGGGTATCTGGTAAAATCTTAATAAAGACGAACATAATGAGTAGGATTACATCTTTTTTTGCCGCCCTTATCGTACTGGCACCATTTGTAGGTCGGACACAAAACAGATCATTTCGACCCGGCGCAATTTGGGGAGACAACAATGGTGTTCATATCAATGCCCACGGCGGTGGAATTCTTCTGATGGGCGATGTGTATTATTGGTATGGCGAACATAAAATTGAAGGCGAGGCAGGGAACAGAGCTCATGTGGGAGTTCACTGTTATTCTTCAAAAGATTTATACAACTGGAAAGACGAGGGAATAGCATTGAGCGTGGTTAATCAGTCCGGACACGATATTGAAAAAGGATGCATTCTGGAACGTCCCAAAGTTATTTTCAATGAAAAAACCGGAAAATACGTCATGTGGTTCCATTTGGAGTTAAAAGGCAAGGGCTATGACGCAGCCCGTACCGGGGTCGCCATTGCCGATTCGCCTGCAGGACCATTTGCCTTTGTCAAAAGCTTTCGTCCAAACAAAGGGGTTTGGCCGGTCAATGCCTACGCCTTTCATAAAGAGCAGGTTGGAAGGGATGTAAAAGATAAGTATTGCGGTGGCTTGGGATGTTTGCCCGCACACGTCGATTCGGTGAATATTCTTGGCCGTGATTTTAAAAACGGTCAGATGGCACGCGATATGAACTTGTTTGTCGATGATGATGGTAAAGCTTACCATATTTATTCTTCGGAAGAAAACAGTACGCTGCACATATCGCAATTGACCGATGATTATTTGTCGTATTCGGGAAGGTATGCGCGCGCTTTCCCCAACCGGTATATGGAAGCTCCGGCAATGTTTAAATGCAACGGAAAGTATTATTTGATTGCTTCGGGTTGTACAGGCTGGAGACCAAATGCAGCGCGCAGTGCGGTTGCCGACAACATTTTGGGGCCATGGATCGAGTTGGGCAACCCATGCCGGGGGGCAAACGCCAACCTTACTTTTCATTCGCAGAGTACCTACGTGCTGCCTGTAAATGCTGAAAAAGGCGAGTTTATATTTATGGGCGACCGATGGACACCTGAGAATGCCATTGATGGACGGTACATTTGGTTGCCCTTGACTTTTGAAAATGATGAGCCTGTTATTCGTTGGGAAGACGAATGGTCGCTGGCTGATTTTTCGCAACAACATAAAGGTGCCGTTACGTTTACCGACACCATTAAAAAGACGGATGGCAGCAATTGGTGGATGGGAATAATTGGTCAGGGACATCGCATGCCCTTTGCCGAAGATCTTGAATTCGAAACCTGGGGCGCCGGTTTTGGGAACCAGGTTCAGCCTTTGATTTTATCGGACCGCGGTGATGTCCTCTGGAGTGAGGAACCATTACGCGTCGAAAATTCGGAGCACGAACTCATGGTCGGTAGTCGTGCGGAAATTACCATTTCCAAAGCAGGAAAGAGCCTGAAGGATGCGTACCTGTATGCCAGCCGAAATTATTTCCCGCCGTCGGGAAAAATGCCGGATGAACTACTGTTTACCAGCCCGCAATACAATACATGGATTGAGCTGATGTATGACCAAAATCAAAAAGACATTTTAAGGTATGCTCACGATATCAAAGATAACGGTTATCCGGCCGGGGTTCTAATGATTGACGATAACTGGCAGGAAGACTACGGCAAATGGAATTTTCATCAAGGCCGTTTTGAACATCCCAAAGCCATGGTGGATGAATTACATCAAATGGGCTATAAGGTTATGCTTTGGGTGTGTCCTTTTGTGAGTCCCGATTGCGATGTATATCGAGAACTAAAAAGCAAGGGATATTTCCTGAAAAATAAAGCCGGTCAGCCCGCTATGGTACCCTGGTGGAATGGGGTAAGCGCCTTGCTCGACTTATCCAATCCCAAAGCAAAAAAATGGTTTACCGATGAGTTGCAACGCCTGGTTGACGATTACGGCGTTGATGGTTTTAAGCTGGATGCCGGCGATGCGCGATTTTACTCGGGCGATGTTGAGTTAAACGGTTTATCCCCGAACGACCACTCCAAACTATACGGCGAAATTGGTTTGGCATTTCCGTTGAATGAATACCGCGCAATGTGGAAAATGGGCGGCCAGCCTTTGGCCGAACGCCTGCACGACAAGAACCATAGCTGGGAACATTTGAATATGTTAATTCCGCAAATGTTGGTAGAAGGGATTATGGGTTATCCTTTTTCCTGCCCCGATATGATCGGTGGAGGTCAGTACAAATCGTTCCTTGCCGGGGCAGTGATCGACCAGGAGTTAATTGTTCGTTCGGCCCAGTGCCATGCATTAATGCCTATGATGCAGTTTTCCGTGGCCCCATGGAGAATACTCGATAAGCAACACCTCGAGGCCGTAAAATCGGCAGTGGATTTACGCCAAAAGCATAAAGAGTACATTCTTGAATTAGCTCGTAAATCGGCCAAAACAGGGGAGCCGATAATGCGGCCCATGGAATATAACTTCCCAAACGAGGGATACGCCAAAATACACGACCAGTTCATGTTGGGTGATGAGATCTTAGTAGCCCCCGTCGTGAATAAGGGGGCGCGCACCCGCGACGTTCAGGTGCCTGAAGGTAAATGGAAGCTGCCATCCGGGGAAATAATAAAAGGAGGGAAAACATTGAAGTTCGATGTAAAGCTGGATGAACTTTTATACTTAAGAAAAGTACAATAAGTAAGGCGTCAGGCTCGTGTGCCTCCGGGCAAATTTTTATACTCCATAACGACATGACAAATAAAGAAGCTATCATGGATGATTTTGACAGAAAGAAGCACTGGGAGAATATTTACCGAAGCAAGGGCATGGAAGAGGTGAGCTGGTTTCAGCCGACCCCGGCAACTTCCCTCGACTTTGTGAAGCAATTTAAACTGCCCGGAACCGCAAAGATTATTGACATTGGCGGTGGTGACAGTTTTTTTGTGGACCACCTGCTTGATATGGATTACCGGGATATTACGGTACTTGATATCTCAAAAGAAGCAATTAAAAAAGCCAAACACCGTCTTGGAGACAGGGCAAAGCGGGTAAAATGGATTGTCGCGGACGCGGTTGACTTTCAGCCGACAGAAAAGTATGCCCTTTGGCACGACAGAGCGGCATTTCATTTTCTGACGGACGAAAAAGAGATCGAAAGCTATCTCGATACCGTGAGGGCAAACATTAATCCGACCGGCTATTTGGTCATCGGGACATTTTCAGAGCAAGGACCCAAAAAATGCAGCGGTATTGATATTAAACAATATAGCGAACGGACAATGACCGACCGGCTAAAGCACTTCTTCGAGAAAATAAAATGTATATCGGTCGACCATAAAACGCCGTTTGACACCATTCAGAATTTTATCTTCTGTAGCTTCAAACGACTTGGCACGGCATGACGGCGTACCTGGGATGGCGACAGAAGGTGCGTCAAAAACCCCCCGTTTCTGAAGGCGAGAAAAACTCTTCGTATGAAGCGGAACTTGGTTCCGCTTCATAGTCGGAACGACTGATCAGTCCGGAAATACCACGGCAAAAATCGCGGAAGTAACTTCCGCTTCCGTGTGGAATTTCCCTCTTGGCAGCAAAGCGTCCGATATCCCCGGTTTTTGCTTTTCTTTTGCGGGTGGTCTGCATGCCGGAAGTTCCGGTCACAGTTCTAAAAAAGCCTTAATCCGGCTTTTTTCTTTATCGAATGTCTGTTCGGCAAATGACCTGATGGCATCCAGGTGTTCTTTTTTTGTCACGTCGATCCTCAGTTTTTCATTTCTTAGCACGGCCGGCGCTTCCTTCGATTTGTAGTAGGGGTTGATCCTTAAATAGTTGCCGGTTTCACTCATCTCATTCATCAAATACTGGGTATAGACCATATTTGTGTCGATCACCAGGTTTACCAGCCGGCTCATCCACTTAATCAGTCCCCAGTTCCCTTTACCTATTTCGTCGCTGGAAAAGTAAGAACCGCCATCGGAGCCGCATCCCAATGATAGTACCCGAACATCCTCGACGGAGGCGCCCAAACCGAGTTTGTTGCCTGCCAGTAAGCTCTCACCCGAAATACCCTGTTTTTTATTTATGCAAAAAGAAAATCCTGCCAGCGCCGGATCATTGGCGTAGTTGCCGCCCTCTGTGTAGCGCTGATATATCGGCAAATTGATGGCTGCCGCCGAGGTTCTCAATGCCAGGTCCACGAGGTTTTCACTTTGGTGACCGGCCATCGCCGAATTGTAAATGATAATTTTAAAGGCTAAGGGTTCACCTGCCGATAGTTCGGGGCTCAGGTCCAGGGAGGCCAATAAAAAAATGGTACCGCTCCCAAAATTGTTGTAGACATCCGCCATCATGGTCCCGGGACCAAATTTTTCCCGAAGCAGTTTTTTGAGGTTTTTGTTGGGATACCTGGGGGCAAAAAGATTCAGGGGATTCCAGACCCTTCTGAAGAAACCCGATGGGAGGATGTAAGAGGCCTGGTTTTGATAGATCTCCATAATTTCATTGGTTCTCATACCGGCGGCTAATGAGGCAGCGATAATTCCTCCGGTTGCGGATCCTACAATCACATCGAACACATCCGTGACCGACCTTCCCGTTTCATTTTCAAGGCAATGCAGTATGGTCGAAGGCATCAACCCGCGGGTACCCCCTCCGTCGATGGACAATACATTGATCTTCTTTTCCATGATTACGCCAGTCCCATTTTAATGATAAAATCATTTAAAAACGTCCCTTTCGGATCCAGGAGGTTCCTTCGCTCTGTCCATGCGGCGTGCCGGCAGAATTTTGATTTTATAAAATCGTTTCGCTCGTAAAGCTTGTTGTTTACTTTGCCCCAATGAGGTATGCCATCCAGCTCGATCATCATTTCCTGGTAGCGTTCCAGTATCTCGAAATCACCCACGGTTTTATGGAGCAGCGGCACATCGATATAAACGGTTTTTCGATTATATGCCGACGACAAATAGGCCCTGGAAGGTTGTACAAACCGGACAGGAATGTGTGAGGCCTGGTATAAATTTCCGTTTTCGGCGTTTCTTTTCGCCAAAACAAAAATACGTTCCAGCACTTCTACGATTTTCTCGGCCCTGGCTTCAAAAGCAAACTCCGAACTGATGCCATGGCGGACCACTGAAATACCACTTTGAAACAGGACCTTAAAGCTCTTGCCCGTAAATTCCCGGTCCCGTGTAAACTTAAGCGCTTGCTCGATTGAATTTCGGACTTTTTTCGGATTGCGATTGATCCTTCGGATGGTACTTTCGATGAGGTATTCGATGTCTCCAAAAAAAGTTGACAAAATATTTCTTCTTCTGGCTCCCCAACCCCTGGGCTGTTCATCTTCGGGAATAATGTGCTGTTTTACCAGGGCACATGTGTGGTCGCCCTTTACTTCGTAGGGATTTACGCGGAAGGCCACAAAGTCGGTATGCTCCACCATATCCATAAACTCCCCACTGAGCAACTGCTCCCGCAATGCCGACCATTTGACAATTTCCCGGCTTTCTTTCATCCAGAATGCGGGCTTAACCTCCATAGTGACCTTATAAACGATCCCCATACCCCCAAACCCAAGTACCGCGCTGTAAAAATCCCGGTCATCCTGGATAAGCTCGATCGAGTCACCGTGTTTGTCTGTATGCCGGACGGGATCGGTTATACCGTCGTCCGGCTCGATCTGATACATTTTTCCGCCGGTACCCACCATATGAATTGACCGTACCATATCCGGAAAAGCAGGTTGATTGATCCCGGTACCGTGTGTGCCGGTAAGCAATGCTCCGGATACGGTTTGAAAATCCACAGCCCCCATATTTGGCAAGGCCAATCCCATTTTGTCCAGCTTCTTGTTCAATTCCATAAGGATAGTGCCTGCCCCCAACGTTACCAGGTGCTTATGCTTACAAGCCTCCTTCAGGAGACCGGCATCCGTTTTCTCAACACTGTCCATTTTTTTCATGGAGAGCAGATAATCCTTGCATACGGCCACCTCTGAGAAAGAATGCCCGGAACCGACTGCGCGCACTTTCAGGCTTTGCTGTTCGGCATCCTTTACGATTTCCGCGATGTCGAATTCATCTGTGGGGTAGAAAAACCTTAGCGGGGTTACTCGTACATTATTTGTCGCATTGTGCCAGGTATAACGTTCTTTTGCCAGTTTATTCAGATCGGGGTTCATCATGATCAATTGAGTTGGTTGAGCGCTAAGCAGTTCGAATTTCCGGATGCCGCCAGACCGAAAACCATTCCTTCGATAAGGCATCGGCCAGATGAATGACCATCACAGGCAACAAACTGTCCGCATCGATTACAATGTAACAGGCAAGTAAGCTGTAGGGAATACTGAACAGAAAATCCCTGTTCGACCTGAAATATTGGGTCAATGAATAGATTCCGGTACACAAAAGGATCGATATCGGGGTGCCGACATAGTTCCCGATCGATTGCAGCAGTAATCCGCGAAACAGAAATTCCAGCGCAAAGATCTGCAACGCCCAGGTACAGGCGCTCAGCAAAAGCACCCTGGCCGTCCATCTCGTCACGCGGATCTCCGGATATTCGGTGAGGTTTGCATCGCTCTTACCGGTAAAAAGATTGTAAAGAACAATAAGCGGGATTGAGACGGTAATCCAAAGCGATGACCGGCCATTCCATATAAAGCTGATCCCCAGGTCTGTCAAAGTAACATCGCCGATCACTTTCCAAACGGCAATGAGTACATATGGAACGAGCGCAAATAGCACAAACATCAGGACTCTACTCCTTAGGTAACGGTTCATAAAGGGCACATTGATGTCAAATTGAATCTGATAGGTCCTGGGCAGGCGGAGCGTAGCCGAAGCATAGTACCAGAGAATAAAGCCAAAGGTGGCTGTAAGCACTGCGAGCAGCAGGTAGTCGGTTTTCATGATGGTCAGGTTTAAATTAAAAATACAAAATATATTTAACTATACCTGTTTGCTCCAATAAAATCATACGACGAAATGTGAAACATGATAATCTTTCGGCACCTCCAGGGAGCGTTCAAGTGCGCGCCTTCAGAGCTATGGCATCCCGGGATGGTCCTGGAAACGCCGGATAAAGCGCCCGGGGATAAAAATAAAATGCATGAAAAAAGTGCTAATCCACGCTGTGTATTAACCTTGGGTATGCAGCTTTAAGATTGTGGGAATTGGCTTCATAACTTGAGATACACTTAAATCCGCTATTTAAAAGGCCCCAAAACAGGCATAATTTGTAACGTTGAATATCATTGAATTCTCAAAAGCGCGCAAGCAAAGCTGTGAATTTATTTTAAATATTCCTTGACAAATAATAAATTTTGTTGTTAGATTAGTATCAGATATTTACATCTTCGCGCGGGTCAGTCGAACCCGCAGGTGTGGATATTTGAAGGCCACAACTTTTTAGTATATGAGAAAACAGCCTTTGTTTATTTTTTAAAAGAGGTTTTCAACTGTTTTCAAAAATCGGAGGATACATGAGGTGAGACGGATATGCTTGCGCAATTTCGGTTGCGATAGGATAACTATGTTTTAAATTTCATAATATGAAAAAATTGTACATATTAATAACAATGGTTTTGGCTGGCATTCAGGCACATAGCCAGGGCACACAGGTGGGCGATGTCAACAGCCCGATCTATCATTACAATGGGAATGTGGGAGTTGGACTCAGTGTCCCTGAATCCAAACTACATGTCAAAGCAGACGATCTTGGCTTCTGGGTTAGCCGTGAGACGTATCTTTCAACTGGATCTATTGTTGGAATTGATTTAAGACAATTAACACATAATGGAGCTTTTAGGACTGGAGGAGCAATTAAATCGATTTCAGTAAATACCTATACTGGTGGGATAGGCTCAACTTATGATTCAGATTTAGCTTTGTATAGCGTAGGTGATGGAAACTTGATAGAAGGCTTGCGGATTGATGATAACGGAAATGTTGGAATAGGTACAAGTAATCCCGATTATAATCTTCATGTTAAAAGCACTAATTCAATAAGCGAAGTAAGATCAGAAACTTATGGCCATTATGCTAAGATGGGAGCTAATGGAGCGGGTGGATATCTTGGTGCTTCAAATGGAAATGGCGATCTTACGATTAATATTAGGGGATATGGAGATGCCTTTTTTAATGCTGGTAACGTCGGCATTGGCACCACCACCCCAGACTACAAACTCGATGTCCTGGGTACGATCCGTGCCAATGAAGTAAAAGTAGCCACCGGCTGGTCCGACTTTGTCTTTGCGCCGGACTACGACCTCAAATCCCTTGACCAGGTGGAGGATTTCATTACCGAAAACGGCCATCTCCCGGATATCCCTTCAGCAAAAGAAGTGGAAGAAAACGGTATTAGCTTGGGCGATATGGATGCCAAGCTGCTTCAAAAGATCGAGGAGCTGACACTTTATGTGATTGAATTGAAGAAGGAGAATGAGGTTTTGAAAATTGAGAATGAGAATATGAAAGAAAGTATTACGGAAATCAAAAATCAGCTACGATGAAAAAAGCCCTCTTAATAATTCTGTCCATTATTCCAATACTTGCAAAGGCTCAGTGGACAACATCCGGAAATAACATCTACTATAACAATGGAAATATAGGTGTTGGTACAACAAATCCTGATGCAAAAATTCATATACAGGGAACTCCATGGACGGGAATAAAGATTCAAGATATTACGACCTCAGGAGGAAGAGGAATCGAAAATAGTTATTTGGATGGAAATAATGATGGATGGCGCATGTATTTTGGAGGGCATTATAATGGACAACCTCTTAGGTTTGCACCAGTAAGTAATGGCGTCCAAGGTCCGAATACGTTGTCATTATTGGATAACGGTAATGTGGGTATTGGAACTACCAACCCGGAAGTAAAACTTCATTTATCAGGTGCCTTGGCACTGAGGAGTGGTACTGTTTCTAATTCTTCAACGGGTGATATTCTTGGTATTAACCGGCTGGTATTTGGGGATCTTAATGCTCATTACGTTAATTATGGTCGAATATGGTCAAGCGGTAGTCAATTATATATACAAGGTGGCTTGAATGGGATATCCATTAACAACACTTCAAATGTTTCTTCGATAAAGGTTCTGAATACCGGCAATGTTGGCATCGGCAACACCAATCCCACTGAAAAACTAGTCGTTGATGGCAAGATCCTCGCCGAAGAAGTCAAAGTCCAGAATGTCCCGGCCTCCGATTACGTCTTCGAACCGGATTACAATCTCAAACCCATCGAAGAAGTAGAAACCTTTATCAAAGAAAACAAACACTTACCTGATATTCCTTCCGCAGAAGAATTCAAAGAAAACGGTGTAGGCCTGGGCGAGATGGACGATATGTTGTTGAGGAAAGTCGAGGAGCTGACGCTTTATGTGATTGGGCTTCAAAAAGAATTGATGGAATTAAAGAATGAAAATAAGGAGATAAAATCCTTAAATATTGAACTAATTGACAGAATAGAAAAATTGGATAATTAGCTATGAGAAAGATTCTAATAATATTTTGCTTCTCAGTTCCAACCCTTACACATGCCCAATGGCAAGGTGCAGGAGCCACGAGTGGAAGCGGTGATATGTATTATACTGGAGGAGATGTGGGTATTGGGACAACAAATCCTTCGGCTAAATTGGATGTTTATGGGAGCATCAAATTGAATGGTGGAATTCAGGGATTGTCAATTACTAATTTAACAGGCTCAGAAGCCGGGTATGGAAGTTTTGTAAACTATGGTGGTTTAGCAATTGATGGTAACTCAGGAACAAATAGGCAGATGTTTATGTTTTCAGATGGTTCTATCGGGCATAATATTTTTACCATTGCAAGCAGTTTGAATTCCGGCGCTACATGGGATTCTCGGTTTGCGGTTAAACAAGATGGAAACATCGGAATAGGTACTAATTCCCCCGGTCAAAAACTAACGGTTCAAGGAGTAATTCGTTCACAATTGTCACCCACAAATTTTGTAAACAATTTTTTTGTTAGCGGAGATGGAAACTGCTACATGAATTATTCAGGAGGCTCACCCACCTCAAGAGTCGGATTTCAGATTGATGGAGGAAGCAAAGTTAGTTTATATAATAATGGAAATTTTGTGGTTCATTCGGGAAACCTTGGGATTGGATACAATGACCCCAAATACAAACTTTCTGTCAATGGTACCGTCTCTGCTACCGAAGTAAAAGTCTCCACCACCCCCAACTCCGACTACGTCTTCGAACCGGACTACGATCTCAAACCCATCGAGGAAGTAGCATCCTTTATCAAAGAACACAAACACCTTCCCGATATCCCTTCGGCAGAAGAATTTAAGGAAAACGGTGTAGGCCTGGGCGAGATGGATAATATGCTGCTGAGGAAGGTCGAGGAGCTGACGCTTTATGTGATTGAGCAGCATGGAAAGCTGGAAACTCAAAGCACTAAGCTGGAATGGCTCGAAAAAGAAAATGAGGAGTTGAAAAATGAGAATTTAAGACAAAATAATTTGATCAGGCAACTTATCGAAAAACATGAAGACTAATATTTTAATTTCTATCAGCGTACTGATTTTTAGTTTTGGAAATGCTCAAGATCCGATTTCCTACAATCCTAACAATAGCAGTGCAAATGTACAACTAAACTGGAAAGATAATATTCCAAGGATTAGATATGGAGGAGATGGTCCCGGGTCGGCAAATGGATTTCAGATTCAGGGGCAAGGCGACGATGTGAAATTCACTGTTCTGAACAATGGATCCGTTGGGATTGGGACAACTAGCCCCGGAGCAAAACTTCATGTTGCACATACAAGTAGGATGAGTATAACATTGGGAGGTCCTAGTACATCTAGTGGAGCAGTGGGTGATGTATGCTTTAAAACAAAAGATAATCAGACGGTTGGAGGTACAACTTATTGGAATTGGAGCTTCAGAACAGATTCATGGAGCAGTGCTCCGGGTGATTTAGTTCTTTATTCTAGCAATGGAACTTATACAAGCCCTATAATTGCACAAGCTGATGGAGATTTACTTTTTGTTACAGGTAATGGTTCATCAAGAAATGGCAATGTAGGTATAGGGACAACGAATCCATTATCAAAATTATCAATAAATCAAGATGCAGGAACTGCTATGTATCCAACTTCAACATCCAGAGGAGATGCTTTAGAAACCTTAACAAGTGGCAATAATGTTTTAGAGATTGGGAATTCGAAAGAAAATAATGCTAGACGCGCTTGGATTCTTGCAAGGCATAGCAATTTAGGTTCATATGGTCATTATTATTCAACTTTACATCTACAACCTGATATAGGAAATAAATCTCAGTATAAAGGTGTATCTATTGGTTATTCAGCAGATACTCAATTAAGTGTAGGAACTCACCTGGCAATAAATGGAAACGTTGGCATTGGCATAACTGATCCTTCTGAAAAGCTTGTCGTTGATGGGAACATCCTCGCCGAAGAAATCAAAGTCCAGAATGTCCCGGCCTCCGACTACGTCTTCGAACCGGACTACGATCTCATGCCACTTAATGAAGTAGATCAATTCATCAGGGAAAACAAGCACCTTCCCGATATCCCATCAGCAGAAGAATTCAAAGAAAATGGCGTAGGCCTTGGTGAGATGGATAATATGCTGCTAAGGAAAGTCGAGGAGTTGACGCTTTATGTGATTGAGTTGAAGAAGGAGAATGAGGAAATGAAGAAAGCAACCCGGGAGTTAATGATGGAAAATCAAATAATCAAAACTGATTTATTGAAAGAACTTGAAATAATAAAAGCACAATTGAAATGAAATGCCTTTTGATAATTGTACTACTCCTTTTTAGTATAAACATCTTTGCTCAGATAAATAATACTTTTCCTGATGATGGGAATGTTGGGATTGGAACTACGTCACCAGAAGCTAAGTTACATGTCTATACGGGTAATTATGGTATTAGGTCACAGTTTGGCATAGGCTTGTTTGAAGCATTTGACTGTCATTTGGACATTTTATCAAGTTCAGACGCAACTTGGGGATCTTCTATAAACTTGATCGAAGGAAATGGTAGTACAAATACAGACATCTGGTCAATCGTAAGACAAACAACTAATGGAAGTGGAAATTCGAGTCTAAGATTCAATTATGGGACATTAAATAATCATTCTAATCCCAATATTTTAACCTTGAACACTAATGGAAATATTGGAATAGGTGCAACAAGCCCCTCAGAGAAACTAGTCGTCGATGGCAAGATCCTCGCTGAGGAGATCCAGGTTCAAACCGTCCCTGCGTCAGATTATATCTTCGAACCGGACTACGATCTTCGTTCCCTAGCGGAAGTAGATCAATTCATTAGGGAAAACAAGCATCTCCCAGATATCCCTTCGGCAGAAGAATTTAAGGAAAACGGTGTAGGTCTGGGTGAGATGGATAATATGTTGTTGAGAAAAGTCGAGGAGCTGACCCTGTACATGATCGAGATGCAAAAACAGATGGATGAACTCAAAGAAGAAAATGCAGCACTAAAAGAACAGATAACCCATTGAGCAAGGCAAATTACATATCGACATTGAAGCGAATCGAAGCCGTGCACGGGCGATCTGTGTATAATCTCTTGCTAGTTGTGCTGCTAATGCTTCTCAGCAGCCATTTAAGCACCGCGCAGATTAAGACCTCCATCAAGTATTCGGCAGATATCGAGCACAGGATCAATACTGCAAAGCAAATCGCACAGCAAGTAAAGCAATTCAGGAAAGACAGTTCGAAGTTGGTTAAAGAAAAGTATAATCAACTAAAACACACAACAGACTCCCTGGTAAAACACCGTAAGCAGCAGCTAAGTCCGGATAAATTAACATCCAACAGCCAGGAATTACAAGAATTAACATCTGTGCAGCAACAAGCCGGGGCACTTGTCGACCAGAAATACACACAAGTTGGCAAATATAAGAAGATCAGCAAAAAAGAATTGCAAACCATGGTGATGCAAAACCTCGAAAACAGGCCGGAGTTGGAAGCATACAAAGCCATGATCGATCGGGAGTTACTGCCCTATCGCCCAGCCTATGAACAGTACAAATACCTGCCTCAATCAGCAGATTCACTAAAACAGCAAGCCAAAAGCATAAATCTGGATAGTGCCGAACTGTGGCAGGAACTCGACCGCTTTGCAGAATCTGAAGCCATGAAGACCAACTATTATGAGGCCTTCATGAAAGAGCAGGGCAACCTGGCCAAGCTGCAAAGCAATCCACAGACCGGGATGCAAAGTGATGTGCCGAGTTTCGACTTTGAGAACCACCCGCTAAAAACAGCCAGACAGGCCGGGATGAAGCATTTCGACAAGTTGGGAAAAAGTATTGAGCAGGGTAAGGAGCAGTTAGACAAGCTAAAAAAGAAATACGCCAGTGTACCGGACGCCAATGACCTGAAAACAGCAAGAAAGAAAAACTCCCTGAGCGATGTGCCGGCAAAGAAAAGAATCGTGTACGGAGGCAACTTACATCTGGATATCGGTGATCCCCTGTACCTCGATTTCAATCCTATTCTTGGCTACAGGCTAAACAGGAATTGGATGGCAGGAATAGGGGGTACCGCCAGATTCCGCCTGAGCTATACAGATTCAACAGATTTTGAATACAAGGTTCCCACCACAGGAGCAAGAGCCTTTGGCGAATACCGTTTCTATAAATCCTTCCTGGCTCATGGAGAATACGAAGTGCTGGCCGACAACCTGTTCACAAAAGAAACACAACAAAACATAAAACAAGCTACCCAGTCGATCAACATAGGTTTGGGGAGCACATTTGGCATATACAAAGGCCTCAAAGGCAAGGCCTTACTACTATACAACATCACCCTCGACGGAGAATCGAAATATCACAGTCCGTGGGTGGTGCGATTTGGATTTTTGAATTGAATATTTTTAAACAATACGTAATATGAAAAAACTATTTTTTTTAATGATACTGAGTTGTAGCTCAATTATGGGTTTTGCCCAGAGTGAGTTAACCATCAGCAATCCAAAAGTGGAAGCTTTCACTGTTTTTGAGGATTACCCGGTATCTCATATGACAGGAGTCCCGGACATTACAATTCCTCTGTTTTCAGTAGAATCTCAAGGTTACTCATTGCCAATAACCTTGAGATATCATTTGGGGTCGGTTAAACCTCCATTTGATAATACAAACGTTGCAGTAGGTTGGATATTAGAAGCTGGCGGTCATATCATTCAGTCAGTAAAGCATACTTCTGATATTAATGGCAGGCCAAGTGCTAGCGAATGGATAGACGCCGTGGATTTGAATTCAGAGCAATCGACAAAGGCTAATTTCACGACGTACCCAAATGACAGCAAAGGGTTTTGTCCTGAACGAAGGTATATCGTAGATTGGTTTAATAAAAATTTTGACACTGAATATGATATTTATTCATTTACATTTCCCGGAGGGAGCGGCGAGTTTATACTGGAAGAAGATCAAGGTACATGGACTCCTTATTTTCTTTCTGACCGCGGGATGAAAGGAGCATATAACTCAGGCTCCCAAACAATAGATATCATCAACCCCAATGGATATAGGTTTTACTACGGAGACCGGAATCATTTATTAATTCCACAATCAAGTTCCAAAGGGTTCAAATATGATTTAACAAACATCTATTCCCCTCATGGAGTCGATCTCTTTCAATTCTCCTATTTGGATCATGACAGGGGTTTCGGTACTCGCTCTGTTTTATTGAATCACTCTATTGATGATCGCTTTGAGATACTGAAGTGTAATACCCTTGGCCCACCAGAATCTTGGGACTTTCAAACCTCCACCTTTAATTCATTTGTATCAACTCAAACAGGGGTAGAAAGAGTTATAGATGAGATCACTTTTGCAAACGGGAGCATCAAATTCGACGTAACTGCTGCTGCAATAAATAAAATTACATTGAAGAACGCCAGCGGGAGCATTCTAAAGGAAGTAGTGTTTCAGACAGGTAATTTCCCCGGTTCAGCCGCTTATAGAAGACTGGATTATGTTGTAATCACAGATGCCGTGCAAAACGAGGTGAAGAAATACTACTTTGATTATTATGGAAAGACAACAGCCATAGAGGATGGGCATATTGGTGTTGATGAATTTGGCTATTTTGATGGCACTTCATCCAGTAGCTCAAATTCAAATGTTGACATGAATACCAGAACGATAACAAAAGACGAATCAAATTGGTCCAATTGTAATTATTATGGATTTGTAACAAATTCACATACGTTTGGTTCGTTCAGATCACCTCCTAGTTTTGATGATCTCAAAACATATGTAATTAAAGAAATAGTTTATCCTACAGGAGGAAAGACAGAATTTGAATATGGGATTAACAGATATATTGATCCATACAATGGTAGTGAGAATAACGGAGGAGGATTACGGGTTGAGAAGATAACTGCATATACAAATACGGGTGCAATCGCCAAGGTAAAAGAGTATGAATACCAGCCAGGGTCCATAAAGTTCAGTTTAAAAGATCCTAAAAATTTCATTTCCACAAATCAAACCTTGCTTTATTATGTAACTCCGACATATGGTTCACAGGCATATATGTTCAGGTCCAGAACATTGTACAATTCCTTAATTCCAAGACTACTTGGACAAAATACGGTTTACTATACTAATGTAACCGAATATGAAGGTACAACAACAAATAATATTGGAAAGACAGAATTCGAATATGGATATTTCCATGGCGATGACTTTGCATATTTTGGTTCGGAAGAAGATCCGTACCTCAGTTTATCCAACAGGAAGGGATGGGAAAATGGTAAGCTGATCCGAAAAAGTGTATTTGCCAATGGAGGGGCTACACCGGTTTTTGAGGAACAATATTCTTATTCAAGACCTGTGACCAGGACCTTTAAAAATCTTCATATCTATAAAGTGAATACGCACGGTGAAATAGGTTCTATGCCTGCAGATATTACGGAGCAATTTCAAGAATTTGATTGGATGTATTATGATCTGAATATTTCTGAAACCGGTGAATATCTTCCTGTACTTGCCTATGAGTACAATATCGTGGCAGGTGCTTTACATTTAACATCAAAGACGAGCACTCAGTTTTTTGAGGACGGTACCAGTCACACCAATTCTCAAACCTATCAATATCCTGTAGATCTAGATACACAGCCATTTACTAAACGTATTACAACTGTGCGTAGTGATGGTGATAGTTATATTCAATCTTTTAAGTATCCCGCTGATTACCCTTCAGGCACACAGATGACTACTACGACTTTCAACAGAATGATTTCAGACAATGTAATCGGGAATCCTGTAATCGAAGAAACCAGCATCAATGGAACCCAAACGATAAAAAGTACTATTAGCAACTGGGAAATTGACACCTATAACAATCTTGTCCTTGATAACATTCAGGAATTAGACCATTCGAACAGTCAATATGATGTCAGGTTTGACTATAATAAATATAACAACGATGGAGTGGTGGAACAATTGACCAATAGTCAGGGTATTGTCATATCCTATCATTGGGGGTTTTCGAATAACTACCCCATCGTGAAGGCTGAAAATATTGATTATTCTACTTTGGAATCAGCGGTTACAACTGCCATGGGTTCTGTAGCTGGTTACTCAACCATTAACGACCTGATGAGCGCATTGGTTGGCAAAATGCATGGTGGAACAGGAAACTTGAGAAATACTTGGGATACCTTTAATGCTGCCTTAAGAAGTATTTCAAATTTGGAAAGTGCACTAATCTCTACCTATACTTATGATCCGGTAATTGGCATGACAAGTCAAACTGATCCTACAGGAGTTACAACCTATTATGACTACGATAATTTTGGTCGTTTAGAGTCCATACAGGATCACAGCGGTGATATGGTAAAGGTCTATGAATACCATTATGTTCCACCTCCCGGAATAAGTGTTTCTAACTCTTCACTCTTATTAGGCACAAATGGAGGAACCGAGTTTATATCACTTTATTCCGATGTGGCCTGGACAAGAACAATAAGCTATGATGATCCTGGTGTGACCGGCTGGCTGGGAGCAAGTCCTGCAAGCGGTTCAGGTAATGCTACACTTGAGGTCACCATTAGTCCCAACAGTTCTACTTCGACTAGAAGCGGAACAGTGATAATTAGCGACAACAGTGGGACGGGGTTGCCTTCCCAAAATATACGAGTGAGCCAAGACGGTGTACCGGCATATATTACCGTTAGCCCCACTGAAATGAGATTCACTTCATTAAGCTCAAAACCATTCAACATTTCATCAAATACCGACTGGACTATTGAGATTGTATACTATGATGCTGCAGAGCAAGATTGGATTGATGGATTAAGTGCAATACAAGGCTCGGGAGACAGGAACAATATTTTTGTAAGGATCAATACACTTCCGCCATCAGGTGACATGTGGGAAGCCCAAATCAGAATAAGCGATGGGAAAGGGAAGGTAGCAACCATCGATGTTTCAATAGATAACACTTGATGAAGTCGTGGGTCGAACTTTTTAAAGCAGGAAATAAGATCAATTGATCATAATAATAAGATTTAAAATATCATATAGTTGAACAAACGATAAAATGAAAGCATTTTTCAGACATATGTTAAGCCTGATTTTTGGGATGATGTTGGTATCATCGACCCTTCAGGCTCAGACCGTCCCAACACCCAGTGATGATCAAAATTATATCATTGAGCATACACCCAGGGAAGCAAATATCACTAATAAGAGCCAGTTGAGCAATAAAAATTCAAGCCAGGTAAGCCGCTCGATCCAGTACTTCGATGGCTTGGGCAGGCCAATGCAACAGATCGGTTTCCAGGCTTCGCCCAACGGTAATGATTTTGTACAACATATCGAATACGATGCCTATGGGAGGGAGCAGAATAAATATCTTCCATTCCAGGCAAATACGCAGACGGGTGCATATTTGAGTACTGCGTCGAGTGAAGTAATTAGTGATTACAACAGCTTGAAAAGTGACTCCTATCCCTATTCCCGAACCATCTTCGAGCCTTCTCCACTAAATAGGATATTGAAACAAGGCGCGCCAGGTTCGGTATGGCAACCGGATGAGAATTACGCTACCTCGGACCGGGCCGTAGTCTTTGAATATACCACCAATACAGGCAGTGAAGTATTTATGTGGGAAGTAAAGGATGATCATTGCATACTATCGACTGCACATTATTATACCGCCAATGAACTGTATGTAACGATCACAAAAGATGAAAACTGGGATAGCGGCAACAATAACACCGTAAGAGAATATAAAGACAAACTGGGCAGAGTAGTATTAAAGAGAACCTATGAATCCGGCGATGCGCATGATACCTATTACGTCTATGATGACTTTGGCAACCTGAGGTTTGTGATACCACCAGAGGCGATCAACCAAATGGGTCCAGCCCTTGCTGCCGTAGATGCAGACAATATAATTACAAAAACAGCGGATGGCACCATCACCTCATCCACCGGATCTTACTACTATTGTCCGGGAGTAACAGTAACACTTCCTGCAACCAATACCTACTCTCCTACTTTTGAAGTAAAACCATTTCCTGTGGATGCTGAGATTATAGAAGAGTACCTGTTTGTTTATAAGTATGATGGACGCAACAGGATGATCGAAAAGAAAGTCCCGGGAGCAGAACCTGTATACATGATCTATGACGACAGAGATAGACTGGTACTCACTCAGGATGGAGAGCAGCGCAAAAACAATCTTTGGCTGTTTACCAAGTATGATGCTCTCAACCGTCCGGTACTGACAGGAGCGTATACCAATACCTCAAAGATCGGTCAGTCCGCCATGCAAGGCTTTGTCGATGGAGAGATAGGTGGCAACTCGGCCTGGTATGAGACCAGGAGCACAGCAGGAGGCAATGTTCATGGCTATGATAATGCCTCCTTCCCTGAAATAAGTACGGAAAATAGTTATCTGACAGTGACCTATTACGATAGCTATACAGGGTTTGACAGTAGTTTGGATTATCCGGCCAGCCCTCCATCAGATTATTCCGACAACACCAAACTGAGCGGCCCAAAAGGCCAGGTAACCGGGGGAAAGGTCAGGAATATTAATACCAATGCCTGGTATGAAAATGCCGTTTACTATGACGACAAATACAGGCCAATTTATACAGTTTCAGAAAACCATAAAAGCGGCCTGGAGAAAACCTATAACCTCTATAACTTCGTAGGAGATGTGGTTAAGAGCCGGTATGTACATACCGCTCCAAATGCCCTGACCATCGATAAAGAATTTGACTATGACCATATGTCCAGACTCAACTGGATCAAGTACACCATAGGCGGCACAACAAAAACCATCCTGACCAATGAGTACAACGAGATTGGTGAACTGGTGACCAAATATTTGCACGGCAGTAGTGCAAGCAATGCCCAGCAGGTGGATTATGAATACAACATCAGAGGTTGGTTGACAGATATCAATGATCCGGGGACCCTGGGTAGCGATTACTTCGGCATGCGGCTAAAGTATAACAATCCATCAGATCCTACGGACCTACAAAGCGCAGCCCAGTACAATGGGAATATCTCAGAAATCCATTGGAAAAATGCTAAGACTAATACCCTTTCAGCTTATGGGTTTGTATATGACGACCTGAATAGGCTCACAGATGCCCATTATGGAGAAGGCACATCCTATGCCATAAATAGCGGTGATTGGGATGAAGACATCAGTTATGACTACAATGGCAACATATCAGATCTTGACAGGTATGCCGACGGCACCCATGTCGATGACCTGAGCTATAACTATACCGGTAACAGGTTAAACTATGTGAATGACGGCATCACCAGCTATACCGGAGAGGAGAATCATTTTAAAGATGGTACATCAGGCACAAGCACAGATTATACCTATGATGATAATGGCAATATGATTAGCGATGCCAATAAGGGAATATCAAGTATAACTTATAATCATTTGAATCTCCCGACCTATATTGATTTTGGCGGGGGGAATACAATTACGTATATTTATGATGCAGCGGGTATGAAGCTACAGAAAGTGGTCACAGAAACTGGAAAAGCAGATAAAACGACAGATTATATCGGAGGACTTATCTATGAAGACGATGTACAGAAATTTATCAGTACTGAAGAAGGCAGGATCATGCTGGAAGAGTCTACACCGGAATATCAGTACCATATGAAAGACCACCTGGGTAGCGTAAGACTCACGTTCACGACTGCAACAGAAGCAGAAAGAACGAGTACCTACCTGGCCACGATGGAAACGGTAGCAGCTACCCTTGAGGAAGCAACCTTCGAAAATCTACCTGACACGCGATATTCGAACACCACGTTCAATCATACCGCCGGAGGTACAATGAGTGCCAGGTTGAATACCTACGATAACAAAGTGATGGGGCCCGCAATGACCTTGCATGTCATGCCGGATGATGAGATCAATATGAGTGTATGGGCAAAATATTCACAGGCAGCAAACAGCACCAATCCAGTAACAGGTTTGGCCGCTATTGTTGCCGCATCAGCCGGAGTAGGCGCTGTTACAGAACTGTCACAGGTGACGGCGGGCCTGGATGATATATTGGGCGCAGGACATGCAGCGGCATTCAGTACCAACAACGCCATACCCAAGGCCTATCTCAACTATCTGTTTTTTGATAAAAACGGACAGTATGTAAATAATTCCGGTGGTTTTGTACAAGTAGGAACAGGCTCTCTGAATAGTTTCAAAGAGCTAACATTGAGTTACACTCCAGACGAGGAAGGCTATATGGTGATCTATGTAGCCAACCAGACCGATGAAAACCTGAATGTTTATTTTGATGATATGACCGTTGAGCATATCGAAGGACCTATTGTCAGGACTGATGACTACTATCCCTTTGGCTTGACTTTTAACTCCTCTGAAAGGAGTGGATATACGACCAATAAGTTCCTCTATAACGGAAAGGAATTACAATTAGATCTAAATTTGGACTGGTACGACTATGGTCGCCGTTTTTACGATCCTGCTCTTTGTAGATTCCACGCACAAGATAGGTTTGCTGAAAAGTATTTAAATTTCTCTCCATATCAATATGGAGCTAATAGTCCTATTTTTTATATTGATATGAATGGAGATTCAATTGTCTCAATTATAAGGCAGGATAATAAGATTTTGATAGAGAATTCACCATTGAAGGAAGGAGGTGAAAACTTTACTAATACTATTACATTTGGTTCAGGTATTCCAGATAGTCATGTGACAGATAAAAGTGCAGGTGTTGTAAATGATGCTATGGTGTCTGCTGGAGATAATGAGGTTAAGGTTTCTAGTGGTTATAGGTCACCAGAGAAGCAAGTGGAAGTGATGTATGATAACCTTGAAACAAAAGGAGTGTCTCACCAAAAGGCTTTATATGGTTCTACTGGAGATAAGGTTATTGATGTATATATTGCAACGAAAGGAAAAACTGATAAGCAAGGTTACGGTTTGAATAACGATGCAAGTAGCGTTAAGTCTGCAATGACATCCAAAATAAATGAATTGGGCCCAGGGAAAGTGTCAAAACACTCAAGTAATCCTAAAGTTTACAATGTTTTTGATATTGCGCCTAGTAGCGTATCTAATGTGAAGTCATTTCAGTCAACTTTGCAAAAGGACAAAAGGGTTAGTCGGGTAA
>JAKSDO010000205.1 GCA_022360055.1 Cytophagales bacterium
CACCGAAGCACCGTCGGATCGGAACACTGCCGGATCGAAACATCCGGCAGGACCACAAACGGGACCACCATATATCACCTGCTATCAGAACTACTTCACCCGCTGTCGGATATGGTTATCCGACAGGACTATCCGACAGAGTCCCCGACGGAGTTTCGCCCGGTGGCAGGTGTTTCTACCCGGTAGGCGGGACATTTAGTCTTCCCAACAGTTACGGCTTCACCTTACGTCTACTGTCAGATACCGGTTCACCTGCTGTCGCACCGAAGCACTGTCGGGTCGGAACACTGCCGGATCGAAACATCCGACAGGACCACAAACGGGACCACCATATATCACCTGCTATCAGAACTACTTCACCCGCTGTCGGATATTGTTATCCGACAGGACTATCCGACAGAATCCCCGACAGTCCCTGCGATAAACAGTAAATTCCAAGTCGGGGATGGCAACATTAGTCGTACTGCCACAAGAGTTTTTACCATTTATCTATTATTTTTGAGCTTTCATAGAAAAGAAAAAAGTTTATCACTAAATAAATCATTCATCCAAACAATTCTTTAGCATTTCTGTTGTACTTTTACGCTAGTTTATAATAAATCTAAATAACAATAAGATTGCATGAATAAAGACAATCAGATACTTGAAGAACTGACCTCGTCCGAATATAAATATGGTTTTGAAACCTTAATTGAAAACGATTCCGCCCCCAAAGGCATCAATGAAGATATAATCCGTTTTATCTCTGCAAAGAAAAACGAACCGGACTGGTTATTGGATTGGAGGTTAAAAGCCTACCGGCACTGGATTACGCTGAAAGAACCAAAGTGGCCGAATGTAAAATATCCTGAGATTGATTTTCAAGATATCATTTATTATTCCGCTCCCAAACCAAAAAAAGAATTAAAAAGCCTCGACGAAGTGGATCCCGAGCTTTTGGAAACATTTAAAAAGCTGGGCATTTCATTAGAGGAACAAAAACGTTTAACCGGTGTAGCGGTCGATGCTGTGATTGACAGTGTTTCGGTTAAAACTACGTTCAAAGAAACGCTGGCCGAGCTGGGCATCATATTCTGCTCGTTTAGCGAGGCCGTCCATGAGCATCCGGAACTTGTAAAAAAATATCTCGGCTCGGTGGTCCCAATGACCGACAATTTCTATGCAGCTCTAAATTCGGCTGTATTTAGCGATGGTTCGTTTTGCTACATTCCGAAAGGCGTGCGATGTCCCATGGAATTATCTACGTATTTCAGGATAAATGCTGCCGGCACCGGTCAATTTGAACGTACATTAATTGTTGCCGATGAAGAATCCTACGTGAGCTACCTGGAAGGATGCACGGCTCCGCAACGCGATGAAAATCAGCTTCACGCAGCCGTAGTTGAGATATATGCCGAGACTAAAGCCGAGGTAAAATACTCTACGGTACAGAACTGGTACCCCGGGGATAAGGAAGGGAAAGGCGGTGTTTACAATTTTGTGACCAAACGCGGGTTGTGCAAGGGTTACAAATCAAAAATTTCGTGGACCCAGGTAGAAACCGGTTCTGCAGTGACCTGGAAATATCCAAGTTGTATATTAAAAGGGGATCATTCTACCGGAGAATTTTATTCTGTTGCTGTCACGAACAATTATCAACAGGCCGACACAGGCACAAAAATGATCCATATTGGGAAAAACACCAATAGTACAATTATATCAAAAGGTATCTCGGCGGGAAAAAGTCAGAACAGCTACAGAGGACTGGTGAAAGTTCTTAAAAGGGCGGAAAACGCCCGGAATTTCTCTCAGTGTGATTCGCTGCTGATGGGAGACAAATGTGGCGCACATACATTTCCATACATTGAAATTGATAACAGCACCGCCAAAGTAGAGCATGAAGCGACCACCTCAAAAATAGGCGAAGATCAGATTTTCTATTGTAATCAACGCGGCATAGATACGGAAAACGCAGTCGCTTTGATTGTAAATGGATACGCAAAGGAAGTACTCAATAAATTGCCTATGGAATTTGCGGTTGAGGCTCAAAAACTTTTAGCACTCACATTGGAAGGTAGTGTCGGATAGAAAAATAAAAAATTACATGTTAAAGATTAAAGATTTATGTGCTGAGATTGAAGGTCAGCAAATATTAAAAGGGATAAACCTTGAAGTACATGCAGGCGAAGTGCATGCGATCATGGGGCCCAACGGGTCCGGAAAAAGTACGCTGGCGTCCGTACTTGCGGGCAGGGAAGATTATGATGTGACGGCAGGTGAAGTTGAATTTCTGGGAAAGGATATTATGGATCTCGCACCCGAAGACCGGGCCAGAGAAGGTATTTTTCTTGCGTTTCAGTATCCGGTTGAAATTCCCGGAGTAAGTTCCAATAATTTTTTGAGAACGGCCGTCAATCAGATACGTGAATATAAAGGGGAAGAACCACTGGATGCCGTTCACTTCCTAAAGCTCATGAGAGAAAAAATGGCTTTGGTCGAAATCGACCAAAAATTGATCAACCGATCACTGAACGATGGGTTTTCCGGAGGAGAGAAAAAACGCAATGAAATATTTCAAATGGCTGTCCTCCAGCCAAAACTCGCAATCCTGGACGAAACGGATTCCGGATTGGATATCGATGCGATGCGTATTGTGGCAAACGGAGTGAATAAACTAAAATCCAAAGATAATGCGACCATTGTTGTTACGCATTATCAGCGGTTGCTTGATTATATTGTACCGGATTTTGTGCATGTCTTGTATGACGGCCAAATCGTAAAATCCGGAGACAAAAACCTCGCACTTGAGCTGGAGGAAAAAGGATACGATTGGATTAAGGCCGAATTAAGCAATCCGATTTCTTAGTACAACCTCTAACTGTTCGTGATGATTGACCTATTAAAAGAAAGTTTCAGGAAGTTCGAGAACCATCTCAATGGATCCGGTAAAGGCCATTGGCATCAACTGAGAAAAGAGGCATTATCTGCCTTCTCCAGCCATGGATTTCCAAAATCAAAGGATGAAGAATACAGATACACTCCGATTGGCAGAAAGCTTGAAAAAGCAATCGACTTCTCAAATATAAAACCCATCGCAGAGCACCGTGCCCAAGGCGAAAAGCAACTCTTCCACGATGCGGATGCCATTCATGTGTTCATAAATAATAATGCGATACATATCGGATCCTTAAATGAACTTGACGTAAACGGAATCGATATTTTATCTCTTAACACCGCATCGAAGAAATTTAAAGGGGAGGTCGAATCTCATTTTGGAAAATATGCCAATGTTCGAAAAGATTCATTTACGGCATTAAATACGGCATTTTCATATGAAGGTATCTTCGTCAAGGTATCCAAAGGCGCCGTAATTGAGAAACCCATCATTCTGCACTATGGCTCTGACGACAGCGCTACAACAAATTTTTTCCAAACAAGAAATCTGATCCTGGTCGATCCCGGAGCGCATGTAACTATAATCGAGTCCTACACGGCTGATTATTCCGATGTTCAGTATTCAAACCATGTATCCGAATTGGTCGTAGGAGAAAATGCGCATGTCAATTATTACAAGTTTCAGAATCAGGGCGGAGAAGATTTTCACATTGATAATAGTTTTATCAGTCAACACAGAGATAGTGTTGTGAAAGCATATACCTTTACGTTAGAGGGCAAAATTGTCCGAAACAATCTGAACATTTCACTGGAAGAAGAGAATTGCGAAGCTCATATGTTTGGATTGTATGTGGTCCAGAACGACGGTCATGTCGATAATCATACCGCTGTTGATCATAAGGTAGCTAATTGTTACAGCAATGAGATTTATAAGGGAATTCTGGATGACAATTCAAAAGGTGTGTTCAATGGAAAAATCTATGTTCGACCGGACGCGCAAAAGACAAATGCCTTTCAATCCAATAAAAACATATTGTTAACCGATACGGCCTCGGCAAATACGAAACCTCAATTGGAAATATGGGCGGATGACGTCAGTTGTTCACATGGATGTACCACCGGTCAACTGGATGAGGAGCAACTGTTCTACCTGCGATCAAGAGGCATCAGTCAATCGAGCGCAAAAGCCATGTTGCTTCATGCTTTTGTCAATGATGTAGTCGACAAAATCGAAATCGATTTTCTTCACGATTTTATAAATGATGAAATGTACAATCGATTGGATTGAATAAATGAGCCAGCTCACCGAACATATTGATTCTTTCTTAAATGCGGAAAAGGTCCGGCAGTTATTCCCGGTACTTGGTCAAAAGGTCAATGGCAAAGAACTCATCTATTTTGATAACGCGGCCACGACTCAAAAGCCTCAGAACGTAATCGATGCAATTTCCGACTACTATGCCCAATACAATGCCAATATTCACAGGGGATTGCATTCGCTGGCAGAAAAAGCAACTGCCGCTTATGAAAATACCCGAAAGACGATAAGGGAATTTATACAAGCCAATGAGGTTGAAGAAGTAATTTTCACTTCCGGCACTACGGAAAGCATCAATCTTGTAGCCAGTGCGTTCGGAAGGAAATTTATAAATCCCGGAGATGAAGTGATCATTTCCGAATTGGAGCATCACTCCAATATCGTCCCATGGCAAATGATCTGTGAAGAAAAAGGCGCTGATCTTAAAGCCATCCCTGTCGACGAAAAAGGAGACCTGGATATCCATGCATTCCGGAATTTACTTTCTGAAAACACTAAAATAGTCGCCATCAATCATGTATCAAATTCACTGGGCACAATAAATCCGGTAAAAAATATCATTGAAATTGCACACCAGGCAGGCGCTGTTGTTTTATTGGATGGCGCTCAGGCTTCTGCACATATTGACATTGATGTAAAGGATTTGAACTGTGATTTTTATGCCTTTTCGGCCCATAAGTTATTTGGCCCGACCGGTGTTGGCGTTCTTTATGGGAAACGGGACCTTTTGGAATCCATGAGCCCCTATCAGGGCGGAGGCGAAATGATAAAGGAAGTCTCGCTGGAAAAAACGACCTATGCGGATTTGCCCTATAAATTTGAGGCCGGAACGCCTAACATTGCCGATGTTGTCGCCTTTGACGAAGCAATCAGGTTTGTTAAAAGCCTGGGCAAGAAGGAAAATATTCTTGGATATGAGCGGTCCCTGCTCGATTTTGCGACGGAACTACTCAAGCAAATTCCCGGACTTAAAATCATTGGAGAGGCAAATGAAAAGATTGGGGTCGTTTCATTTATCGTCGAAGGCCTGCACCATTTTGATATCGGTATGATGCTCGATGCAAAAGGTATTGCCGTGCGTACGGGTCATCACTGCACGCAGCCATTAATGCAAAGCTTCGGAATTGATGGGACCGTCCGGGCTTCATTTTCCATTTATAATACTTTGGATGAAGTTTCTATTTTTGTAGAAAGTCTAAAAGAAATAGTAGAGAAATGGAGATAAGAGCAAATATACCCGCCTCGGTTGCGAATATTCAGGATGAGATTATCGAGGAATTCTCGTTTTTAGGAGATGACAGGGAAAGCATCATATACTACATTATGGAATTGGGGCAAAAATTGCCGGAATTAGATGAAAAATTCAAAGCTGATGAGAACATAATAAAGGGTTGCCAATCAAAGGTTTGGCTGACAACCGAGCTCACAGGAGACCGGGTGATTTTCAAGGCAGACAGCAATACCGATGTTACAAAAGGACTTATCGGTTTGTTGATTAGGGTGTTGTCCGGACAAACGATCGATGATATCTTAAGTGCGGATTTATACTTTATAGAAAGAATCGGAATGGGACAGATCATTGGTTCGCAACGGTCCAATGGTTTGGTAGCCATGATCAAACAGATGAAATTGTATGCACTGGCATATAAAAGCAAACTGAGCTAAATTTATGGAAACGGAACAAGGAACAATACAAGTGGAAGAAACATTGCGAGACCGGGTCATGGAAACTCTAAAGACTGTTTATGATCCTGAGATTCCCGTAGATATTTATGAGTTGGGACTGATTTACGAAGTTTCCATATATCCGGTAAATAATGTTTATATCAAAATGACATTGACATCTCCGGCATGTCCGGCAGCCGAGACGATTCCAAGCGAAGTGGAAACAAAAATCAAACAGCTAAAAGATGTTAATGATGTCCAGGTAGAAATCACCTTCGACCCACCTTACAGTCCGGACATGATGTCTGAGGCTGCAAAACTTGAGTTGGGATTTATATAGTTAAAAAATAATAATTGTTGTATCGTTATGTATCCAGAAGAACTAGTGCGCCCTATGCGGGCCGAATTGGTAAATATTGGTTTCAATGAATTGAAAAGCCCTGAGGAAGTAGAGAATCATTTAAGCGAGAAAAAGGGGACTACCTTACTGGTAATAAATTCGGTCTGCGGATGCGCGGCCGGAACGGCCAGGCCTGGAGTTGCTATGGCACTTCAAAATTCGGCCAAGAAGCCAAATAATCTTGCAACTGTCTTTGCAGGCGTTGACCAGGAAGCCACGGCCAAAGCCAGGGAGTATACACTTCCCTTTCCGCCGTCATCGCCTTCGATCGCTCTATTTAAAGACGGAGAATTGGTCCATTTTGTAGAACGGCACCATATTGAAGGAAGACCTGCGGAAATTATTGGAGAGCACCTTTCCGGTGTTTTTGAAGAATATTGTTAGTACCTTATGCTTAAGCTGACAGGCCTCGGGAACCTGTCAGGTTTTTGTATCATCGTCCGGCACAGGTCAGGTAGTGTATCTCTTCGGACAGCTCAATTTGACCTTATTTTTTCCAACATACTGGGCTACAGCCACTTAAGAAATGGCATCAGGATTGTATTGGTCTTGCCGATAAAACCGTAAAAACAAGACATGCATACAGTAGATACCACCTTTCGAATTACCTTTACAGACGATCAGTACAAACATGCCAAACAATATGTAGAGGACATGAAAAAACATCCAAGCAGAGTTTACTGGATCGGAAAAGAAAATAAATCGGATGATGAATTAATCCTCTCGCATATCGCCCATCGCATTCTTTCGGGTTTTTACAATTCGTATGATGGATGGTATGGGACCAGTGTAATTCTGGACATGACAAACAAGCAAATCAACGGAAATTCGAATATTGCTTAATAATTTATTCGTATCGAAGCGCGTCGATCGGATCCAGCCTGGAGGCTTTAAACGCCGGGTAGTACCCGGAGATCAACCCCACGATGAGGCAGACGACAAAGCCCATCAACACCCACTCCCACGGCGCAACAAAGTTACCGGCTTTTATAATGTTGGATATAATGTTTCCAATACTCAATCCAATAATCACTCCTGCCACACCGCCCATGATACATATCAATATAGCTTCAATTAAAAACTGTAGCCTGATCTTTTTCGGTGTAGCTCCGATTGCCTTGCGAACGCCAATTTCACGGGTGCGTTCGGTAACCGAAACCAGCATAATGTTCATGAGGCCGATCGCTGCGCCGACCAGTGTAATAAAGCCGATGGAAAACCCTCCTATCCGCAAATAACCGGTTAATTCTTCCAACTCTTCCTCCAGGGTTTTATTTGCCGCTACTTCAAATGATTCTTCAGCTCCAATAGGATCTCTTCGAATTTTTCTCATTAAGCTGGTGGCTTCGCCGATGGCATGCTCCATCTTTGTAGGATCGCTGATGCTTACCGTAATACGATAGTCCAACCACCCCCTTTTTGCAACCCGTATCGCGTTTTTCAAAGGCAAAAAAACCGTTCTGTCCGCCCAGGTTTCCCCCCCAAACCCGCCTTTCTTTTCGAGCACGCCCACAACAATATACTGATTTCCGTAAAGAGAGATTTTTTTATTGACCGGATCTTCGTCTTTGAACAACGTTTTTACGACTTCATGACCGATTATGGCATAATTGACGCCATTTTGGATATCCAGTTGAGAAAAATTTCTCCCATTCTCTATATTGTAATCCCGAATAATCATGTAGTTCTCATCTACGCCGCGAACGGTAAAATTCGGTGTAGTCTTTTTCGAAAGTCGTTTTATCTCTGCCGTTCCGGAAACCCACAAATGCAATGTCGTGGCTCCCTCCGTATATCGCTCTTTAAATTCCAAAACCTCATCTTTCTGCAATAGCGGGTATTGTTTCTGCTCTTTCCCTTCTTGCACGGTGCGGTCAGGCCGTTTTCGTTTAACATCGAAAGAATTGGCGCCCAAGCTGGAAAAACTGGTATCAATGGAAGATTTGATCCCGTCTATTGCAGTAAGAATTCCCACAAGAGAAGTTATCCCGATAGCAATAATCGCCGCCGTTAGAATGGTCCTCAACAAATTCGACTTAATCGCCTTGGCGCCCTCTCTGATATTTTCCTTTAAATTCATACTTTTGAATTTGTATAAAATTAAAATAAGTGGCCGGCTTATCTAACTATTATTATTTCAATTTCGTTATACGTACATCATCGGTCAAAAAGGATTTTAAAATGCATCCAAGAACTTTCCCTTTTATTTTACTTTTTTTTCTTAACTGTTTCATCTCAAACGCGAATAGCATCTTCATAGCAATGGATAATACGCAATCCAATCATTTGAAAGCCTACGGCATCGCCTATTGGGTCATTGAACAGGGAGTTGAGGTCGATTGGTTACTTAATTATAAAGGAGGAAGTTTCATGATGGATTACTATCAGAAGATAGAAAATGAGCTGATCATACGCGGTGTGAATTATACGATAATCTCGGACGGAGAACAGAACAGGATATTATCGGAAATTGCCAATCCGGCTTCCAATACCGATGTCATGAAGCTTGAGAAGGCTCCGAAGGTAGCCGTCTACTCGCCGAAAAGCGCCTTGCCATGGGACGATGCCGTTACACTCGTGCTTACCTATGCTGAAATTCCGTATGATGTAATTTTCGATGATGAAGTCATGTATGATGAGCTCCCAAAATATGATTGGCTGCATTTACATCACGAAGATTTTACAGGTCAGTTTGGCAAATTTGAAGGAACGTATAAAAACTTCCCATGGTACAGACAGCAAAAGATGGAGTTTGCCGAATCCGCAAGAAAACATGGGTTTTCAAAGGTTTCCGATTTGAAACTTGCCGTTGTCAAAAAAATTGAATCTTACGTGGGTGGCGGAGGGTTCCTGTTTGCCATGTGCTCTGCGACCGATACGTATGACATAGCTCTGGCTGCCGAAGGCGTTGATATTGTCGGAACGGTTTATGACGGTGATCCGCCGGATCCCAATGCCCAGCAAAACCTGGATTACTCCAGAACATTTGCATTTAAAGATTTTAAGCTTCGAATGAATCCCTACGAATACGAGTATTCCGATATCGACAATCAGCCCGGGTCCAGAGGATTATCGCAGAATAATGATTTTTTTACACTTTTTGAATTCTCGGCAAAATGGGATCCGATTCCTACCATGCTCACCCAAAATCACGAAAAGATCATCAAAGGGTTCATGGGACAAACCACGGCCTATAAGAAAAAACTCGTAAAATCGGATGTGGTAATCATGGGTGAAACCAATGGTCTTGATGAAGTAAAATATATCCATGGAATATTCGGCAAAGGTTTCTGGACATTCTATGGAGGCCATGATCCGGAAGATTACCAACATCGGGTCGGGGAAGAACCTACGGACCTGAACCTCCACCCAAATTCGGCAGGATACAGGCTTATCCTGAATAACATACTCTTTCCCGCCGCCAAGAAGAAAAAGCAAAAAACCTGATCGTCTTTTCCAGGATAACTGACACCGCTGACGCCGGACGTACCTGTCCGCATTCCGCCGGCGGCTTTGATCCGTGTATTATTGACACTTCAGTTTGACCTTGGTCGCTCCAAATATTGCAATCAATTGAAAAACA
>JAKSDO010000051.1 GCA_022360055.1 Cytophagales bacterium
GCACAAACTCATAAAAAAGATAAAATCCCACAAAAAACAACAGCACATAACTCGCGTATTTCCAATACCTCTTTCGAATAAAATATCTCGGTATGAGCACTTCCATGTTTATGTAGGCAATGATCACCTGCGGCACCATCAGAATGGAGCTGATTAACAAGGCCCTTTCCATCAACTCCCTTCCGCTAAAAACAAATACCGATAATGCCAGATAGCCTCCCCAAAAGACGAGGTGTATGAGTTTGTTATACCTGTTTCTCAGATAATTGAAATTCATAGGCCTTAAAATAGATCAATTAATTCTGACCGCCAACAATTTTCAATTAATGGTCGATCTTTATAAATGTACGCTATGCAAACGTCAACCTTTGGCCATGAGACGAATTTAAACCATTCCGCTCGTTGAAAAAAAAGTGCGATTCGTTGATTATTTTTTGTCGGGCGGTTCCTTCTTCCCAACTTTGAATTGAGTTGATCAGTAAAACAAAAATGGAACCGGTAGGACCGGAGCAAATTCAGGACACACACGAGCATGATTGTATTGCTCTGTGTGTCTGCAATCTAGGAAAATATAAACGGATGAAAAAGGGGGCAATCATAGTATTCGGGATCATTGTCGCATTGATTATTTACAACGGACAATTCTTTTCAGCTTTCACAAATGTCCAGCCCGGCGAGCACATAGAAAACGGACAACACGATACGCTGAATAAATTACCCATACACAGAATTGACCCTCCCTCAAGATCGAATAAAAGAATTGTCATAATCGTATAAGTAAAAGCAACAAAAATGTTTATCATGAAAAACCTATTGAAATTCGCTGCCTCCGCAGTCCTTATTTTTTCAATATCCGCCATCACCTACGCACAGCAGGGACCGGGAAGAGGAAGAAATAGTATGGATCCCAAGGAATTTGCAGAAAGGCAAACAAATCATATGAAGGAATCGCTCGAACTTACCGATGATCAATTGCCAAAAGTCGAAGCCCTGAACCTTAAATACGCAGAAAAGATGAACGAGGCGCGAGTCGAGGCCGACGGCGATCGCAAGGCCATGAGAGATTCCATGAGGGCAATGATAAGCGAAAAAGATGAAGAATTGAAAAAAATACTGACCGCCGACCAATGGATAAAATTTGAGGAGATCCGGAAAGAGCGGATGCAAAACCGTGGCAGCGGAAGGCGTCGAGGAATTTAGTTTTTAATGTGTTTCGTGAAAAACCTGGACCCCGTTGTTCAGGTTTTTTTTATACAATCAGTTTGCTTTTTGAAGCGTTTAGAAACAGTGTATTGCCGATTTCCTCATATCCCGCAAAGATCTCACCTTCGAGCTGCTTAATAGCTTCCGAACGAAAACCTACAATGGTAAGGTCCGCATACCTCGATTTTGAGTTGATGATATCGCGATTGCTAAACTCCTCTTTTTTCTCAATAACCTCGATGTTTTTTGCTGAAATAGGCAATCTCCCCTGCTGAGCCAGCTCGGTGAGGTTTTTACGCTCACGCTCAATATCATCTTCAGGAAAGATCGCAAATATGTTTATCCGCGCCGATTTCCATTCCGGATGCCCCATGATGATGTAGGCCATGAGGATCATGAGATTGCTATTTTCATAGTCGCTTTTTGTGATCCAGATATCGATTCGTTTCCTAAAACCAAAATCTCTTTCGGAAGTGAGCAAAACACCGACGTCAAAATTTGCGGCTTTTACCAACGAGAAATTCTCCGTAATCCTGGTCGGCACCTTTTCTTCTCCCTTTGGATACTCAAACAGGATCATGTTAAATTCCTTCCCGGAAATGCTGGGCATCTGCATCGCCTGGGCAATAGCACTGGTATAGGAAGGCGAAATCATGGTATCGATAAACACGTTGCTCCTGGTAGAACTGCTCAATGCCAGTATTTCTTCATACTCTTTTTTGGACGATTCGATCGATTCTTTTGACAAGTAACCATTTACATAGTGCAGGTAAGTCCCAAAGCCATATTTATGACTTATCCAGCGCAGCATGTTAAAGGCGGAAGGCCGTTGGAAAAACGTCTCCGAAATGCAAATCACAGACGGCCTCCAACCTTCGACCTCTTCCTTTTCGGTATTTTGAAGGAAAATCTGAAGCTTTCGACTCACCTGAAATATTACCCCCTGAAAAATTTTTGCCAGTCCTTTCCTGTTTCCGTTTGTTGCAGAAATTATGAGATAGAAAAGCGTCATTGTGGCCAGGGCGAGGACAGCATAAGTAAAGTTCATTTTGAGCATGAGATACAGACAAGCCACGGCCCCGACCATGGATATAACTCCCTTGGATCTAAATGAAGGCCGGTAGCTTGGATCTCCGGCAAAATGGTGAAGAAAAGAGATCATGCAAATGGATCCGTAGGAAACCATAAAAAACATGGATATGATCTCTGCCACAAAATTCACATCCCCTATAAGAACGAAGAACAAGGCAATGATGCTTGTGATGATAAGAGCATTTATGGGTTCCTTGTCTCTGGCCCGCTCTGCTCCCAAAAAGTCATTGGCCTGCTTTACCTGAAAGACCTTATCCTGACCCAATGCCTGTAAAATCCTCGGTGCGACGATGATCGATCCCAGCGCCGAAGAAATGGTTGCGGCGGCAAGGCCAATCGGAATGATCGGCCCCCACAACGCAATATCGCTCATGATCAGCTGATCGTTGACCAGGTCCGCGGATGACGCTGACCTGGACAGCTTGAACGCAATGAATATGTAGATCACCATGCCTGTAATTGTAGCGGCAACGGTGCCAATCGGGATCGACTTTTTCGGGTCTTTTAAATCGCCGGAAAGTCCGACTCCGGCCGCCATTCCCGTAAATGCAGGAAAAATGATGGCAAATACGTAAAAGAAATCATCGGGATTTTCAACGGTCTGGCTCAGATAGACGAATGAGCTGTCGGCCGAATAATCCGTCTGCCCCATGAAAAACAAAACCAGCGAAACAAACAGGATGATGACGACAATATACAGTGCCTTCATGCCCAGATTGGCTCCTTTCCTGAGCATGATCAGGATCAGGATCAACATGGCGGGCAGGCTAATAATGCGCTTATCGGAAAGCGAAAACCCAAATTCGCTGTTTATCCATTCAAAAACCGGTTCGAATGCCTCGGCAAAAGCAATTACATAAAAAGCGATACTTATTGCCCTTGAAAAATATAAGGCGATGCCGATGGCGGCGCCGATGTTAATTCCAAACGACCTGGAAATAATGTAGTACTCCCCTCCTCCCTCCACTTTCTGATTGGTTGCTATTTCCGCGATTGCCAGGGCCGTAGGTATGGTTACAAGATGTCCGATGATAACTATGAACACAGTACCGTAAAAGCTGATACTGCCGACAGCATAGCCGAACCTCAAAAACATAACAGCTCCCAGGATGGTCGATATGGCCGTTAAAAAAACCGGCACGGTGCCAAAGCCCTTTTTTTGTTCAATTAATTTTGACAAATTCCGAGATTTTATATTTGCTTTAAAATTAAAATAATCTAGCGATCTATTAACATTAACAAAATAAAATCCTACTTAAATCCCATACCTCGGAATTTTGTAGGCACATCAGATCCTTTGGTTCGATCTGGCGACAAAAAGTTATTTTAATTTGTGAAATAATTATCTGTAATTCGTGTATGTAATAATCGATTTCGGATTATTTCGATGAACCTCAAACATCCACCGGAGATGGCTCAGTTTCTATTTGGCGAAGATCGGTTGACTGTCGGCAAAGCCCTGTTGCTTTGTAAGCATCATAGTAAAGGGCTCATTGGAAAGCGCGCACGAAAAAAAATACTTGATTGTGAACAGGCGGTCCAAAAGATTGTTGAAAGTAAAAAGACAGTCTACGGAATAAATACGGGATTCGGACCGCTGTGTACGACCGTCATTTCAAAGGAAGAAACTCAACGGCTTCAGAACAATATTCTCCAAAGCCACAGCGTGGGCCTGGGCGATCCTGTGCCCGTTGAAGTTGCCAGGCTGATGCTGATCCTCAAAGTGCACTCCCTGAGCTTTGGATATTCGGGGATTCGGCTAAAAACCCTGGAACGGATTTTATGGCACCTCGACAACGACCTTATGCCCGTCGTCCCTTCTCAGGGTTCGGTTGGCGCCAGCGGTGACCTGGCTCCCCTGGCCCACCTGTTTTTACCGCTCATTGGCATGGGAATGATTTGGGAGCACGGCAAACAGGTCCCCGCAGATATCGTATTGGACAAATACGGTCTGAAGTCCCTGGAGCTCGCCCCGAAAGAAGGGCTGGCTCTGATCAACGGGACTCAATTCATCTCCGCCTACGCTGTTAAAGTGATTGAAAAAATGCAGAATTGCCTGGATCACGCCGATATCATTGCTGCTATGAATCTGGAAGCTATGCTGGGGTCCGCGCGTCCTTTTTTGCCGGAACTGCACGAATTAAGACCCTACGAAGGCTGCGTCTATGTGGCCGGCCGCATGCATAAAATGCTGGATGGATCGGAAATACTAAAATCTCACGAACATTGCGAGCGCGTACAGGATCAATATTCCATCCGTTGTATTCCGCAGGTACACGGAGCTTCCAGGAATTCGTGGTTGCACCTCAAGGAGTTGCTGGAAATTGAATTGAATTCGGTGACCGATAACCCGGTGATCTTTAATGAGCATCATACAATTAGCGGTGGAAATTTTCACGGGCAACCACTGGCACTGCCCCTGGATTACGCCGGTTTGGCCGCAGCCGAAATCGGAAATATCTCCGACAGAAGGATCTATTTTTCCCTGGAAGGAAAAATTGAGGGACTCCCTAAATTGCTCATGGCGGATACAGGATTAAATTCCGGCTTTATGATTCCGCAGTATACTTCTGCGGCGCTTGTCAGCGAAAACAAGACCTTGTGTTATCCGGCGAGCGCAGACAGTATCCCGACCTCCCTCGGCCAGGAAGATCATGTGAGTATGGGATCGATTAGCGCCAGAAAAAGCCTGAAAATAATCGAAAACCTCGAAAAGATACTGGCAATCGAATTGATCTGCGCCGCTCAGGGTTTTGATTTCAGGCGCCCCCTCAAATCGACTAAAATACTCAATGCATGCCATGAACACGTGCGCAAAAAAATACCGACCGTAGACCATGACCGCGTGTTTGCGAACGACATTAATATTGCACTCGGGATCATTGAAAATCAGGAATTGGTACAGGTTATGAACGATGTTGCAAAAAATGAGCATATAGAAATTACAAGCGAAACGCATGAATTATTTGGAATTTATTAACAGATATGCCAAACATCCTGTATATTTTTCCCCTACAGGTACAAGTCTGAATGCCAAAAGCTGGCAAACAGAGGCCCCGCTTCGAATGCTACTCAACAATCTGAACGCCGAAGTTGCCGAAAATCCTGACAGACTGGTCGTATACGGCGGCACAGGTCAGGCCGCCAGAAACCGGGAAGCGCTCCGACAAATCATAAAAAATCTTCTGGAATTGGAAGAAGACGAAAGTTTGCTTGTGCAATCAGGTAAAGCGGTTGGAAAAGTAAGAACCCACCCGGAAGCACCAAGGGTTTTGATTGCCAACAGCAACCTGGTGCCTGCATGGGCCGACTGGGATCACTTTAATGCGCTTAAAGATCGCGGGCTTACGATGTACGGGCAGATGACGGCCGGCAGTTGGATTTATATCGGCTCGCAAGGCATACTTCAAGGCACTTATGAAACTTTCGCTGCATGCGGCAATCGACATTTCGGAGGAGATCTTAGTGGCAAATTGCTCGTAAGCGGGGGGCTCGGTGGAATGGGAGGCGCACAGCCTTTGGCAGCAACAATGGGGGGAGCTACTTTTTTGGGTGCGGATATAGATCCTGAAAGGATCAAAAAAAGACTTCGGACGGGATATTTGGACCGGATGAGCTACAGCTACGAAGAGGCCCGGGACTGGGCGCTGGAGGCAAAAAAAGCCCGACATCCAATATCCGTTGGGTTGGTAAGCGATATTGGAGATTTACTGGAACAGTTATTAAAGGATAATATCATCCCGGAAATACTAACCGATCAAACATCGGCGCACGACCCCTTGTTTGGCTATATACCGAATACCCTTTCATTGAAAGAAGCAGAAGAGCTTAGAACTTCTGATCCTGAAAAATATAAGTCCATGTCGCTAAAGAGCATGGCAAGGCATGTCGGATTTATGCTCGAAATGCAGAGGAGAGGAAGCAAAACATTTGATTACGGGAATAACCTGAGAGCATTTGCTTTGCAGGGCGGAGAAAAAAATGCCTTCGATTTCAACGGCTTTGTACCGGAATACATTCGGCCGCTTTTCTGCGAAGGCAAGGGTCCGTTCAGATGGGCGGCCCTGTCCGGAGATCCGGAAGACATTTACACGACCGATCGCGCATTAATTGAAGCTTTCCCTGAGAACGGGCATTTAATCCGATGGCTGGAGGGCGCCAGGGAAAAAATTGCCTTCCAGGGATTGCCCTGCCGGATCTGCTGGCTGGGTATGGGAGAACGCGAAAAAGCGGGATTGATATTTAATGATCTGGTCAGAACCGGCAAGCTAAAAGCTCCGATAGTCATCGGCCGGGACCACCTGGATTGCGGCTCTGTGGCCTCCCCGAACCGGGAAACGGAGGGCATGCGCGATGGCAGCGATGCAATATCGGATTGGCCTCTGCTCAATTTGATGTCAAATACGGCTGGAGGTGCTACGTGGGTTTCGTTTCATCACGGAGGAGGCGTCGGAATCGGGTTCTCGCAGCATGCGGGGATGGTTGTACTTGCGGACGGGTCCGGGCGGGCAGGACGTTGTATAAAGCGAGTTTTGCACAACGATCCCGCCATGGGTGTGTTCAGGCATGCCGATGCGGGGTATGATGAGGCCGAGGAAATCAGAGATATCTTCAATTTGAAATTATAATCTATGAACGACATCCGGATTATCGGCCCGTTTGCCCAGATGATCACAATGAACGGGCTGCCTTCAAAAGGGCCGGTCTCAGACGATGAGCTGGAAATTATCCATCGGGGAGGCTTGGCGATAAAGCATGACAGGGTATTTAAAGTCGGGAAATTCCGGGATTTAAGAAAGGAACATGCGTCCGCTCCTTGTATTGAAACAGAACAGGATACGGTTGCACTCCCGGGATTTATTGATCCGCATACACACATCTGTTACGCAGGTTCCAGGGCAAACGATTACGCCATGAGAATTGCGGGCAAATCGTATCTTGAGATTGCCCAAGACGGCGGAGGCATCTGGCAGACCGTACGGCAGGTCCGGGCAGCACGTCCGAAAAACCTGCTCGAAGGGATATTGACCAGGGCCGAAAGCATGTTGCGAAACGGCGTAACTACTTCCGAAGTGAAAAGCGGTTACGGACTTACCCCGGAAAGTGAACTGAAAATGCTGGAAACCGTAAAGCTGGCCAATAAATGTTCGGCAGTAGATCTGGTACCGACATGTCTCGCCGCGCACATTACTCCAAAAGACTTTGACGGAGATTCCGGAGCGTATCTTGAATTTATGGCTCAAACACTTTTCACACGTTTGAAAGCGGAAAAATTGAGCAACCGGGTCGACATATTCATCGAAGAGGGCGCTTTCAAAGCTGCCGAAGCCATTTCGTATTTGCAAAGGGCAAAAGAAAATGGATTTGAGCTTACTGTGCACGGCGATCAGTTTACAACTTCGGGCAGCCGGGTAGCGATTGAGGTCGGCGCCGTTTCTGTCGACCATCTGGAAGCATCAAAACCCCAGGAAATAGAAGCGTTGGCAAGGAGTCGGGTGACGGCAACGGTATTGCCCGGCGCCTCGTTGGGCCTGGGAATGCAATTTGCCCCTGCAAGAAAACTATTGGATGCCGGTTGTGCGCTCGCCATCGGATCCGATTGGAATCCGGGTTCGGCTCCGATGGGCGACTTATTGGTCCAGGCTTCAATTTTGGGAGCTTCGGAAAAGCTGAGCAATGCCGAAACTTTTGCCGGAATCACATGCAGGTCGGCAAAGGCCTTAAATCTTGTTGATCGGGGAACATTAGCCGAAAATTATCTGGCCGACCTGGTTGGTTTCCCAACGAATGATTACCGCGAGATCCTCTATCATCAGGGGATGCTCAAACCCAACTTAGTTCTTAAAAAAGGCAATAAAGTTTACTAAATGTACCAGCCGCCGGACAAAAAAATATGGACAGGGAGAACGGACCCGAATGAAGGTGGGGCAGGTCTGCGTTGGCATCAATGCATCGAACTGATCGATTTATCCGACAATCAGCTCCCATCCCTTAAAACAGGAGCGCCTGGCGTCGTTATTCTTGGCTTTAAGAGTGATGAAGGGGTAAGAAGAAATCAGGGACGAACCGGGGCCAAAGACGGGCCCGAAGCACTTCGAAAAGCATGTTGTAATCATGCCAGTCATTTTAAGGAAAATACCCTTGTTCTGGACGGGGGAAACATCATTTGCGACGGTCAGGACCTGGAAACGGCACAGGCGGAACTGAGCGGTTGTATCTCAAAAATTGCAGCGGCACATTATTTTCCTTTGGTGTTTGGCGGAGGACATGAAGTCGCCTACCCGCATTATTCGGGGTTATCCCGGGCTTTATCAAATGAAAAAACCATCGGCATCATCAACATCGACGCCCACTTCGATCTGAGAATTCCCGACGACCAATCATCTTCCGGCACTCCGTTCTATGAGATTTCCGTCGATTGCGGTCAAAGATCCGCGCCTTTTAACTATTTGTGTATTGGAGTTCAGCAGTCGTCAAATACACGGGCATTATTTAAGCGGGCGGATAAGCTCGGTGTGACGTATATATCGGCAGATGAAATAATGCTCGGGGATGCCGAAAAGCATTTGGAAAAACTGACCGGTTTTATAAATGCGGTGGACTGCATCTATCTTACGGTTTGTCTGGATGTTTTTGATATTTCTTTTGCCCCAGGAGTCAGCGCGCCTACCTCAACCGGATTAACTCCGGCCGTAGTTTTAGGAATCCTGAAAAAAATCGTCGGTTCCGGAAAGCTTGTAGCGGCAGATGTAGCCGAATTGAACCCTTCTTTGGACCTGCATGGAACGACGGCAAAGCTGGCGGCCAAGATTGTTTATTTCATGATCACTCCACCCTAATAAATGCTGCCGTTTTGCGGACGCGGACGGTTCGGCACTGTGTGAGATAAACCTAGGGGCCATACAATTGTCGACTTCTACGGAACAAATCGAGAAGTACGGAACGAAGTTTTTGAAACTTAACTTTAAACAAAAAGTTTTGAGCCGGTTCGATGTCGATTATTGAACCGGCTTCCGATGAATTAAGAACTTTGGCACGATCTAGAGAAAGAAGTATCTTTTAAATCCTTCCATGGCCTCGTACTCCGCCAGACCGAGCTGATCATATTGTTTGGCAAGCCCCATATTCCTGTCTTCGGCCCGCTGCCAAAATTCGCGTGAATCGGAACCGGGAAATAAGGCGGAATCTTTTTGAGACTGATGCTTAAAAATCGCTTTTCTCTTTCGCATTAATTCATCCGGGCTCATTGGCACGGCCATTTCGATTTCATCGATCGGCCACTCATGCCATGCTCCGCGATACAACCAAACCCAGCAATCCTTTATCCAGGGCTCCTTTTTCAATTCGTCAAGCGCCATAAAAATTGCATGCAAACATACCCTGTGTGTGCCGTGAGGATCCGAAAGATCACCGGCGGCATAGATCTGATGCGGTTTTATCTTTAAAAGCAGGTCCTTGATAATCTTTACATCTTTTGGTCCGACAGGATTTTTCTTCACGGTGCCTGTTTCATAAAACGGTAAATCAAGGAAATGCGCTTTATCATCTGTGAGACCGGCATAACGGCACCCGGCGCGCGCTTCGGACCTGCGGATAAGGCCTTTGATTCTTTTTACCTCGGGTTTATCAACCTCCCCGGGTCTCTTCTGTTTGATATATTTGTTTACCTTTTGGTACAGGGCCGTAGATTCCGGATTTTGAATGCCCAGGGCATTATCAACCTCCTGGAAAAAATCCGTATATTGAATCACATCTTCATCAAACACGGCGATATTCCCCGATGTTTGATATGCCACATGAACGTCATGCCCCTGATCCACCAGCCGTATAAAAGTACCTCCCATGGAAATTACATCGTCGTCGGGGTGAGGACTGAAAATAATCACCCGTTTTTTGGACGGGTCCGCCCGCTCAGGCCGGCGGGAATCATCCGCATTCGGTTTGCCTCCCGGCCATCCGGTGATCGTATTTTGCAATTCGTTAAACACCTTGATGTTGATATCATAGGCCGTTCCGACTTCCGTGACAAGATCATTCATATGGTGATCGTTGTAATCCTTGTTGGTCAACTTTAACAGCGGCTTATCTACCTTCTGGCAAAGCCACACGACGCCCTTCTTGATCATCGAATCGTTCCAGACCGGGATATCGACAATCCATGGTGTTTTCACCCTGGTCAGGTCATCTGCGGAAGCTTCATCCAGGATAATAGTTACATCCGGATGATCCTGAAGTATGCTTGCGGGCACCTGATCGGTTTTTGTACCTTCGATAATTTTCTGGATTATTGGCGATTTACCTTCACCCCAGGCCAGTAAAAACACCTTTTTAGCCTTGAACATGGTTTCGACACCCATGGTTATTGCTTTGCTGGGAACATTTTTCTCCCCGTAAAAATCGCTGGCAGCAGCGGTGACCGTAGCCCGGTCCAGCGTTACCAGTCTGGTCTTGGAATCCGAAGGCGATCCCGGCTCGTTAAACCCGGTATGTCCCCGGCTGCTCACCCCTTGTATAATGACATCAAGTCCGCCATTTTCTTCAATCAATCGCTCATACTCGTTACAAAAATCCTGCACCTTATCGACAGGGAGGGAACCGTCGGGTATATGGATATTCGATTTTTCCATGTCGATATGATCGAACAAATGCTCCTGCATAAATTTGAAATAGCTCTGAATGGAATTCGGATCCATGGGATAAAACTCATCGATATTGAATGATACAACATTCTGGAAGCTCAGGTTTTCCTCTTTGTGGAGGCGGATCAATTCTTCATAAAAGGCGACCATGGTCGATCCCGTTGCATAACCGATCACGCACTTTTCGTTTCGCAATTGCTTGATCTTAATCAGGGAGGCAACTTCATTAGCCACAGCGATCGACGCAGAATTCGAGTCCGAATATATACTGGTCGGTATTTTTTCAAATCTCAAATAGGTTTTCAGGTCGGAAACATTTGGATAGTTAAGGTTCGACAATTTTGAATCTAACGCAGGTTTCTTTGTCTTTTTACTCATATTCAGTCTAAGGTTTTAATCTCCGCAAAATTAAATATTTATCCATATGAAGCACATTTTTAAATCAAAATAAACAGTAAAAACCCGCATTTTTTTTATATTTATACGCATATTTATGCAGATGATGCACAGATAATGATGATTTAACAATTTGTTATTTTTTAATAGTGAATCGTTCAATGATTCTTCAATTTTTTTTGCGGATTAAACGGATAGACTGACAAGAAATCAAAATTCAATTTTTCATAACCAAAATAATTAAGACATGAGGATAGTAATAAAAAACAAAGAAAAGGAAGTAGGGCTTTGGACTGCAAACTATATCATAGACAAGATAAATGCAGCAAATCCAACTGCTGAAAAGCCGTTCGTTCTGGGCCTGCCGACGGGCTCATCTCCGATTCCGACCTATGAGGAGTTCGTAAGACGCCATAAAAACGGAGACATCTCCTTTAAAAATGTGGTTACATTCAATATGGATGAATACGTAGGGATCGATGAAGATCACCCGGAAAGCTATCACGCATTTATGCACAAACACCTGTTTGATCACATCGACATCCCCAAAGCGAATATTAATATTCTGAACGGAAATGCTCCTGATCTGGATAAAGAGTGCCAACAGTACGAAGAGAAGATTAAAAGCTACGGGGGCATCAAATTGTTTCTGGGAGGGATCGGGCCCGACGGCCACATCGCATTCAATGAACCCGGATCGTCGCTTGCCTCGCGTACCAGAATAAAAACGCTGAGCTACGATACCATTTTAGCCAATGCCCGGTTCTTTGGCAATGACGTAACCCAGGTTCCGACCACCGCCTTAACCGTCGGGGTAGGTACGGTAATGGATGCCGATGAAGTCGTACTTGTCATTACGGGATTTAATAAGGCCAGGGCGTTGCGCGAGGTTGTCGAAGGAGGCGTCAACCATATGTGGACGGTCTCCATGCTTCAGTTGCACCGTCATGCCGTGATCGTATGCGATGATCATGCCACGATGGAACTTCAGGTGGAAACCGTGAAATATTTTAAAGAAATCGAAGAAGTGATTCAGGGGCACGTACCAACCGATAAAAAGTAAACCTCCCGTGCCGGACAAAACAAAAGCCCCTGACAGGGGCTTGTTTTTCCCGACAATATTCCGTCCCGTGCCGCCAAACTTCCGGATTCAACATCAAAATATTCGAGCGCTGCCCGGCCGTGTAGTCCGGGAGCCGAGGCGGAAGACGCGAAAGACAAATTGTGCTGTGCAAAGAAACCGGCATATCAATTTCGTCATTATTGATACGGGAACATTTCTTTATGAACCCGAGTCAAAATAATTTTGTATGTTTAACAATTGCCGACAATTCCAAAAGCTTTGTTGGCGAATAACAAGATTTTTTACCCTTTGGATTTTGGAACTATGAAAAAGCTGCTGACTCTTTTATCCCTTGTATTTCTAATCTCATGCTCCGTTGAACAAAAAAAATTACGCAATTATAAAGTGCCCGTTTACGGCTGGTTGGGTGGCCCCGGACAAAAAACCGATCAGGAGTTAGAGGAACAATTCTCCGACCTGAAAAACAGGGGGATCGACGGATTAATGTACAACGGCGGCCAAAACCCGGAAACGTACAAACGGGTCGGCAGAATCGCCAAGAAAGCAGGGCTTGAATTTCACGCCTGGATTCCGACCATGAATCAAAGTCCCAGACCGGAGCTCAAACCCGAATGGTATGCGGTCAACGGAAAAGGCGAATCGGCATTTGACAAACCGGCGTATGTATCTTACTATAAATTTCTCTGCCCCAATAGACCGGGGACATTCGAATTCCTTGCAAAAATGTATGGCGGCATTGCGGATGTAAAAGAAGTGGACGGCATTCACCTGGATTACATACGATTTCCGGATGTGATTCTGGCCCGAGGCTTGTGGGATAAGTACGGTCTTGTCATGGACAGGGAATATCCGGATTACGACTATTGCTATTGCGATAAATGTGTACATGACTTCAAAGAAAAGACGGGCGTCGACATAAAAACGGTCGAAGACCCTTCGCAGGTGCAGGAGTGGAAACAGTTCCGGTACGATCTGATTACCGGCATTGTAAACCGGCTTTCCGAAAAAATCCGTTCTAAAGGCAAAAAATTAAATGCGGCCGTATTTCCCGGACCAAACTCCGTGGCAAAAAAGATTGTACGTCAGGAGTGGGACAAATGGGATCTGGATGCTGTGTATCCGATGAATTACAATGATTTTTACCTGGAAGGCCCTGAATGGGTCGGGGAAGTGACCAGAGAGGGTGTTCAAGCCCTGAATAATAGAATTCCGCTGTATAGTGGATTATTTATTTGTCCTAATCCGGAGAATAAAACGGAAGAAAACGACCCGGAGAATCATGGACTGATCCCGAGCGAACTTGGCACGGCAATACAGGTCTCTATGGAGCATGGAGCGGCTGGCATTTGCCTGTTTACTCCCAACAGGATGACTGAAGCGCATTGGGTGGAATTTGAAAAAGCCATTCGCAAAAAGTATAAAGTCACCGCCTCAAAATGAATCGAATATAATGCTTTTTGCATGTACTCGTTTTTCGGGGCATACGGATTCCTTTAATGGCACAATTTCACCATTTCATGCATAAATTATATCACTTCACTCCATTTTGGAAGTCCAATAGTTATTTAAATGGTACTTTGGCTGGCACAAATGAATTTCCTTTTAAGGATTCAGGTAAAGTGAAATTCGTTTTCTCCGGTATTTCCGTGGTTTCACCGGGTTTGCCTTTTGAAATCCGGCACCAAATTGATGGTTGTTCTTATGGAATCTACGATTGCGAACGTATTAAAAAAAGCTTCAAAAATTGATCTGGCCCATTTTTTACACCGAACGGCCGTAAACGATATTTCGATCGATATTTTTAAAGAAAGCATGCATGAATATGCCGGTAAATTAAATAAAGCTTCAAAAGGGAATTACGACCTGGACGATTATGACGCTCATGTCATCTCAGTAGCATTGGGACAATTTTCGGATTTTCAAAAGAATCCCGAAAAGGCAGGCTAAGCGCATATTTACAACGAACCCTCCAATTAAAAATCGCTTGTAATAAATACGCAAATGTCAATTTCGAGGCCCTACCCTACACCGATTTTTAGAACTTACCAGTCAGGTGCTATCCATCCAGCCAGTTCTTAAATAGCGTCGCCTTCAACCGGCTAATCGTTATGGTTTCTTTGAATGGCGGCACCAGCTTTACCAGGAGCTTGCTTCCAAAATAGTTTTCGATTTTATGAATTGCCTCATTATTGATGATGTGGCTCCTGTTCGCTCTGAAAAACTGGTCGGGGTCCAACTGCTCTTCCAAATTTTCCAGGGTCAAATCCAGAATATGCCTTTTATTCTTAAAGGTTACGGCAAACGTGACCCGGTTTTCGGTATGGAAAAATGCGATATCCGCGACATTGACTTTGTGATAGGATGTCGGGCCGGATATCAAAAACCTTTTCCTGAATTTTTTTTTGTTTGTTGCAATTTCATCCAAAAGTTTTTTATAATCGGGATGCGTGGCGGCCTGCCGAAAAACACGCTCGAATTTTAAGATGGCCTGCTCCAATTCTCCCGATTTTATCGGCTTTAGAAGATAGTCTATGCTGTTCACTTTGAATGCCTGCATGGCGTATTCATCATAAGCCGTGGTGAAAATTACCATACTCTTCACTTCCACCTGACTAAAAATGGAAAAACAATTATCATCTGAAAGCTGAATGTCCAGAAAGATCAGGTCCGGAGCAGGGTTTGCTTTCAGCCAATCTACCGTTCCTCTCACATCTTCGAAAGATTGCAGAATCTGCCATGCAGGCCGGAGCCTTTCGATCATACCTTTCAACAATTTAAAATTGTGATACTCGTCTTCAACAATAATTACTTTCATGGGATTCCAATTAAATTATAACAGGGGCACTTTTACTTCAAATCTGCCTGCATTCTTTGAAATCTCTATCTCACGGCTACTTAGCATTTCGTATCTCTTAACCAGGTTTTTCAATCCGGTTTTGGTGGAAAAAGAGGAGTTCTTAAGCTGCAGGCTGTTTGAAATCCGCAGCAATCCATATTGTGTACGGATATCGATTTGCAGCGGACTTTCCCGCTTGGCTACGTTGTGTTTAATTGCATTTTCCACCAGAAGTTGTAATGTCAACGGAGCGATCTCTTTGGCGAGGTCTTCCTTAACTATTGAAAATGTAACATCCAGGCCGGTACCCAGGCGCTCCTTGTGGAGCCCGATGTAGGAGTGAATGAATTCCAGCTCCTCTTTCAACTTCACCAATTGTTTTTCCCTGCATTGCAATACATACCGATAAACATCCGTAAAATTCTCTGTAAATTCCAGCGCCGAATCCTGATCGTAAGTGATCAATGATTTCAGGACACTCAGGTTGTTAAACAGGAAATGCGGATTTAATTGATCCTGCAATGAATTGTAATCTATGCGAAGCTTTTCTCTTTTCATTTCCTCGATTTTGTTTTGCGACTCCATCCATTTTTCAAGGAAACGTGTGTAGGTCAATGAGTTGGCCAGCATATAAACAAACAATAGTCCGGAAATCAGCCCCATATAGGTGCCCGGTCTGGTGGTCTCGTTCAGCATTTCCGGCGAAAGGATCGACATTATGATTTTATGCGAGATGACCAATACCACGATCCCAACACATAAATGCAACACGACACGCAGTCTTATCTTCGTCGGAATTGGCAAGAACCGCTCTAAAATATGATCCAGTATTATCTGAATTTCACTCGCTACGTTAAATGCAATTATTATGATCACGTAGAGCAAAATTGAAATCCGTTCCATATCATCGGGTTTTTCGACTATCGTGCGGATCAAATGCAAAACCCCGATGGCGATCAAACTTATTATCAGAAACCTGAGCAATACAAATCCAGGCTTATAGCTAAGCATGCTCCTTATAAATCCAGGATTGTCTCTGTAATACATTGCTTATCCCAAGATATAACCGTGCACAAAATTATAACTAAATCCGGCAAATGGTCTATAAGTTATTTGCCGGATATAAATTTCCCGTAACTTTCTTCCAGGTAGTTACGAGTACTTTATACCGGGCGATGGCCCTGATCTGCTGCACTTTTGCATTCAGCCAGTCCGCCTGAGCGTTTAACAATTCCGTCGTCGTGTTGAGCCCGACATCGAAACTTGACCGCGTCTCCCCAAGGCTTTCTTCCGCTTCCGCCACATTTTTTTCAGCGATTAGAATCGCTTCGTAGGCCTCTTCAACTTTAACTTTTGCACTCAACACTTCCAGGTTGATCAGGTCTGCCGTATTGCTCAATTCCGTTTCTTGCTGCTCGACCTTGAACTGCGCCGCTTTTTGTTTATACTTTCCCTGTCCCCATTGATAAATCGGTATATTTACCTGTGCCGCTACAGTAGGCCTGAAGGTGACGTTTTCATTTAAATCATCCACATAGGTCCCCATGTATTGGAATCCGACGCCTACCTGAGGCAAATAATCCGCTTTCACCATTTTTCTGTCATACTCGGAAAGATCAACTTGTCGTTCCAGAATTTTCAACTCAAAGCGTTGGACTAAGGCCATCTCCGAACCGTTCGATAAGTCAATCAACCGGATTTTGTCGAGCGAATCATAACGAATACTAAAATCCGTAGTAAGGGTTTTTCCCAACACCTGGTTTAGATTCATTTTTGCCAGCTTCAATCCATTTCGAGCCATCATTAACTGCAATTCCGCTTCATTTTTCTGAACGCTTACCCGCAGCTTTTCGCTGGCCGGTTGCAAACCCACCTCAAACATGGACGTCATCTGTCCTTCCAATTCCACCAGCATTTCGATGTACTTCTCGGCCAGATCAATGTTTGCTTCCACCATGGCCACATTCCAGAAAGCCTGATCGGTCAGCTCAATTACCTCGGCATATTTTAGATCGTACGCCATATGGGCTATTTCCAGCCCGGCCTGTGCCATTTGGTTTCCCAATTGGATTTTACCTCCGGCATAGATGGGTTGACTGATGTTCAGACCTCCGTACATCAGGGAAAAATGGTCCATTTCCATCGAAGTCCCGGGCATCCAAACATCACTTTGACCTGTAAAGTCTCCATTCTCGGCAGCTTCCGCACTTTCGGCGGTAGGTAGAAAGCCTCCGGGCATATTAATGCCGTCCACACCTCGCACATGCATGAGGTTGGCATTGGCATCCATTACCGGCAGGTAACCGGTCCTGGCAGCTTTTCGCTGTTCAAGAACCTCTTGTTTTCTATAGCCGGCCTTTTTCAACTGCTTATTGTGCTCGACGGCTTGCTTCCTGCATTCGTCCAGCGTTAATGTCTGTTGTGCATGGACACCTTGCGTGGCTATACTCAAAGCGATAAGAGCGATCAATTTACTTGTGTGAAATTTCATTTCTTCATCCGTTTATATTTTTTTAGGTTACTGACACACCGAGCGATATAATCATGCTCGTGTATGTCCGGAATTTGCGCCGGTCCTACCGGTTTCAATTTTATAATATCCCGACTTCTACTTCTGCCATGCCCTGGCCTTTTTAAGAGGCGTCATATCCACCTTAAAGAAAACCGCATACATAACCGGTACGATTACGAGCGTGACAATCGTACCTACCAGCAAACCAAATATGATTGTGATCGCCAGCGATTGAAACATAACATCAAAAACCAGCGGGAGCATACCTAGTATCGTCGTGGCCGATGCAAGGACAACGGGCCTCAATCTGGATTGTGTTGCAAGAATGATCGATCTTAATCGCGTCTTACCGACACGCAAATTATGATTTATCTCATCCAGCAAAACGATTACATTCTTGATCATCATTCCAATCAGCCCCAGAGCGCCGATTGTTCCGACAAAGGTAAACGCTGCCCCGGTCAGGTTAAAACCTAGTGAAATTCCCATAAAAGCGAATGGGAAAATGGTGAAAACGATCATAGACTGTTTGATGTTGTTGAAAAGGGCGATGACGATGATCAGCATCAGACCCAGGGCCAGGGGCAGATTGGCAAACAGGTACCCCTGAGACTCCCTGCTTCTTCTACTTGTGCCAAACCATTCAAGTGTATAGCCATCCGGTAACGGGATCTCGCTTATCTGTGGTATTAATATTTTCTCCAGTTCACCGGCTAAAACACCTTCGACCGGATCACAACCGATGCGGATCGCTCGTTGACCATTGTACCGGTGCACGATGCTTTGCTCCCATTTTACCTGAATGGAATCGGTTACCTGACTCAATGGGACACTGGCTTGATGTTGCAATCCCCAGACCGGAATACTGGTGAGTTTATCCACATCGTTCCCGATGTTTTCTTTCAATTTCAAAACGATCGGCTTGGTAGTTATCCCTTCATTCATTACGCCTACGGTCAGTCCGCTTGTCGACACCAACAGTGCATTTGCGACATCACTTCTCGCGATTCCCAGCTTGCTCGCTTTGTCAATAGCGTATTCCGGGAAAAGATATTTTACCGGATTTTTCCAATCGTCCGTTACGTGAACGGCAAACGGCTCCTTTCCCATAATAACTTTGGCCTGTTCCGCCAGTTCTTTCAATACGACCGGATCCGGTCCGGCAAATTGTGCTTCTACACCATATTCACTGGATATTGGCCCATACACTCTTTTGCGCACTTCGGCGTCCGGATAGTTCTTGCTTATATAATTAAGTATTTTTTTACCGGCAGTTATCGTTGCGTCATAATCGGCGACATCGATGATGAATTCCCCGAAATACGGACCGCCGGTAGACATTGGCCTGAGCAAGGTATACCTGGCGGGAGAACTGCCCGAGGATGCCGTAACATTTATAATTTCATCCCAAGTCAACAATTCATCACTGATTTCCTTTAGATCGCTCTCGACAATACTGATATCCGTACCTCTCGGCAATTTATATTCAACTACAAACTGGTTATAGTCGAGTGTACTCATAAAATCTACCCGGACAAAACGGAACGAATAGAGCGAAAATACCAACAGGAGAATACTCAGCCCCAGAAAAATGGTCTTATGAGCGAGCGAATATTTAATAAGATCTCTGAAGGATTTATAAAAACGGCTATCGTAAGGATTACCGGTCTGCTTTTTCTTCGATCCGGGCAAACTTTTCTTGTAAAACAGCGAAGCCATATAGGGTGTCTGTATCGTCGCAAACACCCAGCTCATAAACAGAGAAATCGCCAATACACTAAAAAGCGTTCCCAAATATTCCCCCATTACTCCCGGCGATAAACCCAGCGGCATAAAAGCCAATATTGCAATTAGCGTGGCGCCCAGCAAAGGCAGGGCGGTTTGTTTAACAATAGAGGTGAATGCAAGCTTTTTCGCTATTCCGTGCTTCAAATCAATAAGAATTCCATCTGCTATCACAACCGAATTATCCACAAGCATTCCCATGGCCACAATGATTGCCGCGAGTGAAACGCGCTGTAGTTGAATATCGAAAAGTAGCATTCCTATGAACGTGGATAAAATTGTAAATAGCAATCCGCTGGAAATAAGTAAACCTGACCGGAACCCCATAGATATCAGCAGCACCATCATTACAATCAGAACCGAAGCAATAAGGTTGACGACAAATCCGCTGATTGAATCCGAAACTCTATCGGGTTGCGAAAAAATGCTGTGCACCTCGATTCCGGCCGGAAGTCTATGCGCCAGCTCGGTCATCTTTGCGTCGTACCGCTCTCCGACCTCGATCACATTCTCCCCTTTTTCAATGGATACCGCCAAACTTATTGCCCGCTCGCCATTGAATAATAATGCATTTTGTTTTGGCGTATAGAAGGCGTCCTCCACTTCGCAGACATCTCCCAATCTAAAACTCCCTCCCTTCGGGACATTGACCAGAATGTCTTCGATTTCATCCAAAGAAGTGTACTTATTACCAACACTCAACCGAATTCTTTCGGAATTCGAAACAATGCTTCCGGGATTAACCACCTGACCCTGCTGATACATGGCCTGGATTATGGAGACCGGATTTATGTTTAAATTTGCCAGTTTTTGGGATGAGAATAGAATTTCGACCGTTTCAATCTGTGTGCCAAAGAGTTCTACCCTTTTGATGCCTTTAACGTCCAGCAATTCCCTTTTAATGAATTCCACATATTTGAAGAAGTCATCATATGCATAACCGTCGGCGGTTACTGCCGCAAATATTCCGTAGACATCTCCGAAATCATCGACCACAATCGGTTCGTTCGCCCCCTGGGGCAATTGATTTTTCATATCACTTACTTTTCGGCGCAAATGGTCATACGCCTGTGGCATTTGTTTCGATGGAAAAGTGACTTCCAGGTTGACCGTAATTGTTGATAATCCCGGTGTCGACCTGGAGCTGATATCTTCAATATTTTCAAGCTTCTGCAGGGCTTTCTCGATCGGATCCGTAACTTCGAGTTCCACTTCATGCGCCGAGGCCCCGGGATACGACGTAACGACTAACGCGGTTCTAATCGAGATTTCGGCATCTTCCAACTTACCTAATCTCGAATAGGATAAGATGCCGCCCAACACAATGGCTATTAAAATGGTATTTAACAGCGCCTTCTTTGACAATATTCTGTTCAACATTACAGCAGCCCTCCTACATTTGTTTCCGATGGTTCGATGACCGGTTGCACTTTTTGGTTTTCCCGTAAATAGTGTACACCGGCAGCGACAATTGTTTCGCCGAATTTCAGCCCTTCCGTTATACGGATCTTACCACCGGTTTCAATGGAAGAAATCCTTACCTGTCTTTTATTGACCTTCTGCCCGGTTTGGCTGTAAATCCACACATAGGTTAAATTGTTGCGGTTGAAAACAGCATTTGCAGGTATCGTAATTCCATGACCCGTTTGGCGATAATGCATGGAAATTTCTGCTGTCATGCCCGGATAGACTGCAATTTTCTGATCGTTTGGGAGTCTGAATTTCACTTCATAAAGCCCGTTATCTCCCGCCTTTTCGGCAATATTCATTACTGAAACCGGTACCCCTGCCAAATTCGCACTCGAAATGTTTAACAGGAATTCTTTGCCGGCATTAATTTCCGCCAATTGATTTTCGGCTGCATGGACTACTACTTCCAGAACTGAGTTGTCGATAATGGATACAATGGGCTGGCCGGGTCCGACAGTCTGGTAATTTTCAACATACTTTTTGAATATGTAACCGGACGTTGGTGAAGTAAGCTTCGTATCGTTGTATTGATGCTGTGCATTTTCAAATCCCGATTTTGCAAGCAGGTAACCCGCCTCGACTTTTTCATACGTGTTGGCAGGAATTTTTTTAGCTTCAAATAATTCCTTGTACCGCTCAAATTCACCCCTTAGCTGCTTGTATTGCGCCTCCGAAGATTCCAACTGAACTTTGTAATCCCGCTTGTCGATCGCCGCAATTAAGCTTCCCGCCGCAACGTAATCACCTTGTTTCACCGGAAGTTTTACCAATGGTCCTCCGACCCTGAAAGAAAGATCGACATTGCTTTTTTCCATGATCCTCCCGTTGAAAACCATTTTTGATTTTTCATTGCCCTCAACAATACGGTGAACTTTAACATATTTTACAGGTCCGGGAGCCTTTTGCGCTTCTTTTTTGCAACCAAAGGCTAAAAAGATAATCAATGCCGGAACCCGTATCGATTTCATGAAATTCATATTTCTTTTATTTTAGAATTGATGGTTTTCCAAAAGTATTTACAAGCTGCCAAGGGGATCGGAAAATGATTGCGAAGTGATAAAATCACCGTCTGAAATGAATATTACTCAGGCCTGTGTGCCCCTCTGGCGTTCAACGAATGAATAATCAAAATTCCCGAGGATGCTTTCCAACTGATCTTTTCCTTTTGGGGTCGCCATCCCTCCGAGGGTGCTCACCACAAAAAGAAAATAACTTTCCGAAGTCATCCCGGGTAAAAATTCATCCTTCTTTTTTCCTTCTGCAAAAGTGGATAGCAGATTGTTATGCGCCGCGACAAAACTATGGATAGGCGCGCTTTCCGAAAGGAATCCATCGTCCCTGGCGTCAATTAGTAAATCGTAAAGGATCCCGGAAAAGTAATTGGTCCGGAAATCCAGCAGGGCAAGATATTGACGTCTGTGCCCCCGGCTTAATGAAATAAAGAAAATGGGTCGAATACCAAGGAGAGATCGGATCGTTACGCAAATAACATCCAGGAGCTGCTTCAACGGGCTTGAATCCTGTTGGCAATGCTTGTCTATCTCGGATTTTACGGAAACAAGAAAGTAATCCGCTACACAGTGGATCACATGTTCCCGGTTGCCAAAATACTTGTAAATGGTTTTCTTTGAAATACCAAACTTCAGAGCCAAATCGTCCAATGTAATGTCTTTAAAACCAAAGTTCCTGTAAACACTAAAAAATTTTTCGATCAATTCCTGCTTCCGGTCCATAATGCTCGGCAGAGCGATTTATCTAAAATGAATCCGCTTTGAAACGATCTTGTAAACAGAGCCCCTTAAAATCGGGGGCTCTGAATCACCCGAGAATGAATGCAACTGCAACACATCCACAGCTTCTTCAATTTTATTAATTTTCCTGTTCGGCAAGCAATCATTATTCCCGCATTGCCAAAGAATTTTCAATTATATCCGGATTGCCGATGATTGCCTCAGCTTCGTGGGTAATATAAAAGGCATTACTCTTTCCGGCCATCACCAATTCCTTCAGTCTGGCAATAAAGGCATCGAGCTTGTTTCCGAGTACCGGAACTTCGACGATTACCGGATGACTCCCGCTATTCCCTCCCAACAGCCGTTCGACGGCCGGTTTCCCAAACATATCGTAGTTTCGCCTATCCTTCAGGACGGTTGCTCCGGCCAGTCGCATTCGTTTAACCAATGAAAAAATATGGTCTGTCAGGGGCCCCGACGGGCCGTGAGCATAATCTCCGTAAAAAATACGGACCAGATACAATTTTGCTTGTGTTGCCATTTTTTAAGTTTTTAGATCATTAAATATATTTTCATTGGGGGACTCCCATTTTCCCAAATCCTCCATCCCTTACCTCAGTTTGGCTATGGCCTGTAAATAATAGGCCTGTTTGATTCTGTAAATGGTCTTGACATCGACCAGAGCATCGGCAGATTGCCGGTGCCATGCCTGGGCTTCCAAAAGATCGGAGGTACCTACGACTCCCGCTTCAAAATTGTCACGAACCACTTTAAGGTGCGCTTCGGATTGTTTGAACGTATGCTCCGCCACGCAGATTTGATTATGACTTTCAAGCACGTCATTGTAGGGCCTATTTATCTGAAGGATCAGTAACTCCGATTTTTCATCAAGGTCGTTCCGGGCGGCCTCGATTTTGATCTTATGTTCCTTCATCCTGTGTGAGCCGCCCCACCAGCCCGATATTGGAATCGCGAGCGTTGCAAAAGCCAAACCATAGGTATTTTGTCGCTCCAAAAGATCCAGGTATAATCCCTGCACACCTATCGCTACCTTTGGAAGGTGTTCCCCCCGCGCGAGATTCTTTTGCAAGATCTCGGCATCTACAGCCTTCAGGAGCATTTTATATTCATTCCGCTCAATAAGCGCTTCATAGGGTTTTTGATATAGACTTTCGGGACCGTCAGCCTCAAGTACGGTTGGTTCGATATCAAAAGCATCGGAATACGCCACCCCGATATGCTGGGCCAGTATCATCTTCAGGAGTTCCATCCCATGGTCCAACCTCAGCTTATTCGCCCGGACCTGGCTGAGCTCAATTTCCACTTTTAAAAGATCACTCCTGCTGACCAAACCGGCTTCATAAGATACTTGCACATCCTTCTTCAGGTTATGAAGTAACGCTTCGTAGCTCGACAAGGTTATTCGCTTTTCTTTCAGCGCTACGATTGTCCAATAATAATCCTCGGTTTTCACCAACACCTCGTCCGTACTCAGTTCAAGCTGATACGAGTTTATCTCCTCTCCCAATTCGGCAAGCCGGTTTCCATTCCTTATTCTTCCGCCCATGTACAGAGGTTGTATGGCTGAAATGAATCCCGCATTTGTATAGTCCAGCATGTTCACGTTCATACCGGGGAAGTAAGCAAATCGGGTAGCTTCCGGAAGATTGGCGGGATTCCCATCATATACGGGCAGGTTCATTTCCGGAATTTCCGCTTTCAGCATACCTTTGTTGGCCTTCATGGCTACCCCTCCGGCTTCAACTTTGGGGAAATAATTCGTAAAAGCATTTTTCTTTACCTGTTCGGAAGCTTCGGGGTGCATCCTGGCCTCCTTTATTCTTTTGTTATTTTCTGTCGCAAGAATCTTACAGGAATCCAGCGAAAGGATCTGTGCAACTGCAGACAGGTTCGGGAAGCCTGTTTGTTTTGGCACCCAATTACGATCACGGCTGCTGCAAATACTAAGATTGTTGTCGTTTTTTTCATTTTACATCATTCATCTATACTACTATTTTAGTTTTTTAGTCGATCGAAATTCAAAAAAAATCAGTTGAACAGTCTCGGCACCAAATTGCGCGCTATTTTGGTCAACTTATCCGGATCAAATTCCCTCTCCTTTTCGATGGCGTATCTCACAATGCCAAAGAAAGCGGCAACCATGGTTTCGGCAAACCATGGAATATCTTCTTTGTCGATTGACTTTATTTCACCGGCATCAAATCCGTCTTCAAGAATTCTGGACAAATAGGCCTGTTCAAACTCAATAAGTTTCAAAAAGTATGCTCTGGACTTCCGCTCATCTCTAATTTCATATTTAGCTATTCGATAGATATTCATCATGTTCAGGATTTCCTCGTGAAACTTGATGAAATATACCGTCATCTTGTCCTCTACCGTTTTCTTTTCTTCGACGTGATTTTTCACCAAAGCGCGCAGGCTCGTCATTTCATTCTGGATGACAGCTTCAAACACCTCTTCTTTACTGGTAAAATAATGATACAATGTACTTTTAGCCTTACCACTTGCCTCGGCGATCTCATCCATAGTGGTTTTCTTCAAGCCAAATTGCTGAAACAGTTTTTGCGCGTGATTTATGATTTCCTCTCTTACGATCTCATCTTTTGAAACGCTCATATATCGACCATTTTGGTTTTTCAGTAGCAAATTTACTGTCAGCATTGCACTTTTCCTAACGATCAAACAGCAAATAGGTTGCAAAATAAAACTATTTCGGTTTTCTAGTATTATCCTTGTATAGTTATGATCGGCATTCGATTAAAATTTAACCATTAAAAAATGGCAATTTTACGGGAGCATATCAAAATGGCGAAAAAGGGAATTAATTTGGAAAGTTTGGTGTTATCTTTTAATAATCATGTAGAAAAAGCACAATAGTCATCTTCAATTTTCATAAATTACTATGATCGAGTTACCGGAAGCGACCGTAATATCAAGAGAAATCAACGATTCCCTGCAGGGTAAAACAATCAAAAAGGTTGTGACCGCCCACAGTCCGCACAAGTTTGCCTGGTATCATGAGGATCCCGGCGATTATGATCAATTACTCGCAAATTCAACCATTCAAAGGTCCTATAATCACGGGGGATTTGTTCGCATTGATCTTTCGAATAACAAGACCCTCCTCTTGAGCGAAGGGATCCGGATTCGGTATCTCAAGGAGGGTGAAAAGCTGCCGGAAAAACATCAATTGCTCATTGAATTCTCTGACCGCTCTTCCTTTGTCTGTTCGGTGCAGATGTACGGCGGTCTGTGCGCTTTTACCTACGGAGATTACGACAATGAATATTTTAGCGCAGCCAGGAAAAAACCGTCTCCTCTGTCCGAAGGATTTGATCGAGGGTATTTTGACAACCTGATCGACAACTGCTCGGATAAACTATCGTTAAAGGCCTTTCTCGCAACAGAGCAACGCATTCCCGGCCTGGGCAACGGTGTGCTTCACGATATTTTATTCAACGCCAAATTGCATCATAAAAAAAAGATAAATACACTGAACGACGGTCACAAAGCCGCGCTGTTCGGTTCTGTTAAAAACACCCTTGCAAAAATGACGGAAGCGGGTGGCCGGGACACTGAAACAGATATCTTTGGCTATCCCGGGGGATACAAAACCATCCTGAGCAAGAATACGGTAAATAAGCCTTGCACCATCTGCGGATCGATCATTCAAAAGCAATCCTATATGGGGGGAAGCATCTATTTCTGCCCTTCCTGTCAGGAGATGTAATTATTCAAAGCGTTTTTTTCTTTCAACATAATGGAGGTCCATCGGCCATTAATAAACCAAACTTCACCGGTCTATTCGCGCGTATTTAAGTCGATTGTTGCGTCCTTGTGCCGAGCCTGCCGATAAATACACACTTATACCGCGCGGGGGTCTGTAATTCCTGCCCTGGAATGTTCTTCGGGAAATTTATGCACCATAGCTTCTTTCTTCATGGAGCTGATCTCGATCATCGGATAACCAAAATCCTCTACGACCTTACCTCTGAGGCGATAAAATCCTTTCCCCCGAAACGGGTACTTCTTTGACATGTCCGGAAAATGCGTGGTATCAAATACCATTCCCTCGCCATCGAGAAATGTTCCGAAGTGCATGAGTTTGTGATCCTTGGTACGCGTATTCTTGGTCGTGACCAGGTAGCCTACGATCTCGACTTGTTTGTTGAGCCTTTCTTTCAACTGCGCGGCTTTCACATTTCCAAAATTGCCGTTTTCTAATAAGGAAAAGGGATCGCACAATGGAAATCCAAGCAATTCCAGTTCGTCAAAAGCATCTTCATATTTTCGCTTTTCCAGATTAGGAACACGATAACCGGCGGGCGCTTCAAAAATGGTCATGGAGTGGCGGGTCTCCCTTTTTTCACCGAACAGCAACCTGGCTTCCCAAAGCAGCGTTCGCTTTGATTTTCCGGTAAAACGGAATGCCCCGATGCGAATGAGAATATTGATTTGCTCCAATCCCAAAGGAATACGGTGGATGAAATTTTCCATGCTTTGAAAAGGCCCGTTGAGATCCCGTTCGATCGGAATACCTTTCCCGATTTTCTGTTCGAGGCTCTTTAAGTGGATAAACCCCACGTATATATCCTTACCAATAATCCTGGTCAGGTAGTTGCTGGTATTTGCGCAGGGCGATTCAATATTGGCGCCGGACATTCGGGCTTCGTGGAAATAAAACTCGGTGTGGTAAAACCCTCCAAAATTGTTGATCACCCCCACCATAAACTCCAGGGGATGATAGGCTTTCAGATACAGGCTCTGGTAGCTCTCCACCGCGTAGCAGGCCGAATGTGCCTTTGAGAATGAATACCCTGAAAAGCTCTCGATCTGACGCCACACTTCGTTGTAGACGGATTCGGAATAGTTCTGGTGTTTACACTGATCGAAGAATTTTTGCTCCACGCGTTTAAATTCCTTTCGCGACCTGAATTTCCCGGACATCCCGCGCCGCAAAATATCGGCCTCCGCCAGGGTGAGCCCGGCAAAATGGTGTGCGACCTTGATCACATCCTCCTGGTACACCATCAGGCCGTAGGTTTCCTTCATGAGCTCACCCATCATCGAATGAAGATACTTAAAGCCATTTGGGTTGTGGTGCCGGTAGATGTACTCCCGCATCATGCCGGAGCGCGCCACACCGGGGCGGATGATCGAGCTTGCCGCCACCAGCGTGATATAATCGCGACATTCAAGCTTGCCCAACAGCATGCGCATGGCGGGTGATTCTATGTAGAAACACCCCATGCACTTGCCTTGCATAAGCAGTTGATTAACAAACGGGTCCTGCTTGAACTTAGCTGTTTGAGTGATGTCAATTTTTATACCTTTGGTTTGCTCAATTATTTCCACGGCATCTTTGATGTGCCCCAACCCCCGCTGGCTGAGGATATCGTATTTATGAAGACCGATATCTTCAGCGCCGTACATATCGAAATGTGTGACCGGATACCCTTTCGGAGGAATGGTCGTGGCGGTATAGGCATATATCGGCTCCTCGGAAATTAAAATCCCTCCGGCATGGATCGAAAGATTTCTGGGGATATCGCGCAGATGACCGGCATAGCGAAAGATCAATCTGGTGATCTCATCCTTGTTTCGCATCTCAGAGGGATGGTCGACGATTTTGTCGATCTCGTTCTTTGGAAGTCCGAATACCTTTCCCAGCTCCCGGATGATCGACTTGCCCTGAAAGGTCGTATGCGTAGCCAGCAACGCCGTGTGCTCGGTCGAATACTTTTCGATGATATGGTTTATGACGTCGTCCCGGTCCTTCCATGAAAAATCGATATCAAAATCAGGCGGCGAACTGCGGTGCGGATTCAAAAAACGCTCAAAATACAGATCAAGTTCTATGGGATCTACCTCCGTAATACCCAGGCAATATGCCACCATGCTGTTGGCCCCGCTGCCCCGGCCAACATGCGCAAAGTTTTTTCGCTTTGCATATTCAACAACATCGTGCGAGATCAAAAAATAAGCCTCAAATCGCTGGTTCGCAATCACTTCCAATTCCTTGAGCAAACGTTGCATGACATGATTGCGGTCAGTTTTGTAGCGTTGGCGGAATCCTTCCAAAGCGAGCGAACGAAGTATGGCATGATCCTTTTCGTGGCTTTCCGTAAAGAGCTTCTTGTTTTTCGGAACACCGAACTCAAAGCTGATCTCACAGTTTTCCAGCAGATCCCTGGTGTTGGATATGATCTGCGGATATTGCCGGTAACGCGCAAACAATTCCGCCTCGGGCATCATGACCTCATCAGGGGCCGCTTCCAGCCTCTTATCCAGTTTGCTCAGGACAATGTTCTGATCAATGGCCCGCATAAGCCTGTGGATGTTGAAACCAATTTTATTCTTGAATGAGACCGGATGCAGCATGACCAGCTTGTGCTGATAGTTATGACAATTTGACCTGGAAACGCGGTTTATCTCATGGATTTTAATACCGATATACTCATTTTCCCGCAATTCGGCCGGATCAATTTTCCCAAAAGGGTAAACAATATAAACATGATCGAATTCCGGGGCCCTTGAAAGCAGCGGCAAATCCTCCGTATTATGCCGGGATAAATATCGATTGAGCGCTGCAAAACCCCGGTTATTTGCCGCAATTCCAATGTACAGCAACTCAGCGCCCTCCCGGAATTCAATGCCCAAAGCAATTTGAAGATCGTAGTCTCCCCGATTCTCATTACAAATGCGAAGCAGCTCGATATAAGCCGAGGTATTGTTGATATCCGTGAGCACCATCTTCTTTACACGGTGCCTTTGGGCTTCATCAAATAATTCCTGCGGACTCAATGTCCCGTAGAGAAAACTGAAGTATGAGTGACAATTGATGTACATTGCCATCAAAATTAGTAAAAACTAAAATATTTAGCACTAAATATTTTAGTTTTTTTTGTGCTGTATTCATCTGAAACGGCAATGGCAAAAATTCTTAGAACCCATATCATCAAATTCATATTTAATTATTAGTTTGCCTCAAAATCAATTAACACGGATTTATGACGAATCAAGCGAGCATATTATTGCGACTTTTTGCACTTGGATCATTCACAATTGCTTCCATCCTCACCCAGGCTCAGAAAAAGGAAGAAATAACCGAAATAAAAAGGATCTGGGATCGGGGCAAACACAACGCCTTTACCGATATCATTTTTTTTAAGCAAAACCTCTATGTCGTGTTCCGCGAAGGCGATGGGCATATTCCGAATGAGGATAACTCCGGAAACGGAAAAATAAGGGTCCTGCGGTCTGCGGATGGCGAATTTTGGGAATCGGCCGGGATCATCGAATTGAGGGGTATTGATCTTCGGGATCCGAAGATTTCGGTTACGCCAAAAAACAAAATGATGATCATTATGGGAGGATCGAAATATGATCGCGGCGAATTGCAAGACCTTTCCACGTATGTTTCCATGTCGGATCCCTCCGGCAAGAAATTTACAGAACCGGAACCAATTATCCTGGACGAAAAAATAAAACCGGGTCTAAACTGGTTGTGGCGGGTTACCTGGAAAGACAAGACCGGTTATGGGGTGGTCTATCAATCGCGCGTGGATGGGATAAAAGGCAAAAGTAAGGCTTTCCTGGTTCGAACCGACAAAGGGTATGCGTATGAATTGATCAGGGAGCTGGAAATTGACGGAGATCCCAACGAGGCCACCGTACGTTTCTTAAGCCGGGGCGAAATGATGATCCTGGCGCGCAGGGGCGGCGAAGATAAAAAAGGCATGATCGGCACAAGCATGCCACCTTACACGGACTGGACGTGGGAAAAACTGAATTTTGAACTCGGCGGCCCAAATTTTGAGGTTATTCCGATCAATAAAATATTGATCGCCACAAGGTTGCGGGATGATGAAGGACCTTATACCGGGTTGTTGCTTGGGAAAAAAGGAGAAACGTTTAAGGAAGTTTTGCGGCTGCCCAGCGGAGGAGATACGAGCTATGCCGGTATGTTTTCGATTGGCGGGTATGTATGGATGAGTTATTATTCCAGCCACGAAGGCAAGGCATCGATCTATTACGCCCGCATTCCTTATAAAGACTTGAATTAGATTTGACCGATTTTGACAAAAACCGGTAGGACCGGAGCAAATTTAAGACACGCACGAGCATACTATATCTCTCTGTGCGACAGCAAACAAAAAAATATAAACGGATGAAAATATCTGGAAAGGTTCGGTGGGGAATTATCGGGTGCGGCGATGTGACCGAAGTAAAAAGTGGCCCGGCATTTCGGAACGTTGAAAATTCCGAATTGGTAGCGGTTATGCGAAGAAACGGCGAAAAGGCGGCCGACTATGCCCGTAGACACAAGGTCCCGAAATGGTACGATGATGCGGACAAGCTTATTCACGATCCTGACGTAAATGCAATATATGTTGCCACTCCTCCCAGTTCGCATGCAGCATATGCCATAAAGTCCATGCGAGCCGGAAAACCTGTTTATGTGGAAAAGCCCATGGCGATGAATGCCGCCGAATGCCAGGCGATGGTAGACGTGAGCGAGCAAACAGGCGTGCCGCTGTTTGTGGCTTATTATCGCAGGGCACTGCCCATGTTTGTGAAACTTAAAGGTTTGATAGACATGAATGCCATCGGAGATGTAAAAATGATAAATTTAATTCTTCATTGGCCGGCTAAACCCGAGGAACTGGAGGGTTCGGTGGGATGGCGCGTTGACCCCCGTATTTCCGGTGGCGGTCATTTTCACGATCTGGCGGCGCATCAATTGGATTATCTGGAATACATTTTCGGACCGATCAAAGCAGCCAAAGGTTTGGCCGCAAATCAGGCCGGATTATACGAGGTCGAAGATGCCGTAACTGCAACATTTCAATTTGAGGCCGGCATACTTGGAACCGGTTCCTGGTGTTTTACGGTTCCCGAACGACAAATCAGCGAGGTCACCGAAATCGTAGGATCAAAGGGCAGAATTTCGTTTTCCTTTTTCAGCAATACGGTGTTGCATATAGAAACCGAGACCATGGTCGAGAATTTTGATGTTCCGAATCCGGAACATGTACATCAGCCATTGGTAGATCTGGTTGTGAAAGATCTGCGAGGGGAAGGGAGCTGCCCCAGCACCGGGAAGACCGGCATGAGGGCAACAATGCTCATGGACAACATGGTGGGGAAGCTAAATTGAGACCAATGTCGCAGAAAAGGGATCCGGGTTTATCGACCCGATTTATTCACAATAAATTATTTTCAAAAGAGTAATAGATCTTTAAAAGATTGAAACATAATCAAATAGGCATGGGTAACCCCGATCATTACTTTTATTCATTCCTCAAATTTGAGGAACAAAAAAATACGTGCTCCCAGGAAAAGGGCCCTTTTTTGAGCGTAAAAGTAATGATCGGCCCTTCGGGCGAGAAATTATGAATTTTTCGGGTTAATGTTGCATTAAATTTAATTCTATGGGTATTCTATCAATATTTGGAATAAAAAGCAGAGCTCAGCAAGTACAGGAAGCGATGGAAGAAGGGGCGGTGATCGTAGACGTAAGAACTCCCCAGGAATATAAAGAGGGGCATATTTCCAATTCGCTCAATATTCCGGTGCAGCAGATCGAAGCCCGGATTTCCACGTTAAAGAAAAAAAATAAAACGGTAATTGTTTGCTGCAAATCAGGTGGCCGGGCTGCTCGGGCTAAAGCCATTCTTCAAAAAAACGGCGTTAAAGCCATAAACGGAGGCTCCTGGGGAGGGTTGAATTATCTGATCCATTAAATGATGCATAGGGGGCGAAGGAATTATTTGAATTTGGGCACAACCCTCCCGGTCGTCTTCATATACGCTCTGTACTCCTCGCCAAACCGATCGATCATCATTTGCTCCTCCTTCCCTACCCGGATCAAATAATGGGGGATCATAACCGCGATAAATGAAAAGCCCGCAATCCAATTGTGGAGCATAAGCATTTGAGCAATAGCCCACAATAGGTGCGCCGCATACATCGGATGACGAATATACGCATAAATACCACTGGTAACGAGCGTGTGATCCTTTTGAATGCCCAATACGGGAGACCAGTTTTTCCCCAGGTGCGCATGCGACAGGTAGAGCAACAGTATGGCGTCCATAAATAACACGACTCCTGCCCAGCCCACCCATTGCGGCATTGGATAATCGGCAAAATCAAGTCCGGAACCAAATACGTAAACCAAAGGTATGAGCATCCCAATCCCATCGAATGTCAAAAGAAGAACATCCCAGGGCGACTTCTTTTCAACTATAAATTCCCGCTTTCTATTCGAGGCCGTAAATACTTTGCGCACCACAAAGGCGAGCATAAAAAGAACGAAATAAACGATCTTGAAAACATTGTTGAACATGGAATGAAATCTTATTCAATTTCTATTTCAAAAGGTGTTAAAAATGACAGCGCTTCCGGCATGGAAAATTTGGCCTTTTTCAATTTGTTTTGATGAGGATCGATCGTGTAGCCCGTGGCTTTTCTAAAGTCCGCCTCCGATAGATCGCAGTTTTCAAACAGAGACCCTCTCAGATTGCAAAACGTAAAATCCGCTCCGGATAGATTGGCTTCATAAAAATCACAATCCTTAAATTCACTGCCGGAAAAACACAATTCATGCATCTTCAATCCGGAAAAATTGCACATTTGTAAAACACACTTATCCAGCTTAATGGAAAACAGTAGCTTTTTGCACCTGGAGAAATTCAACCCGACAAGCTTGCATTCCTCAAACAGGACTTCTCCCATCTTTGATTCTGTCAGAGAAGTATTGCTCAGATTACAGCGTTCAAAAACACATTCGTTGAAGGCTGCATTCTGAAAACTGCAGCCGATAAACTCGCAATCGACAAATGTACATTCCTCAAATACGCTTCCGGACAAATTAACTTCCAAAAGCCGAACCGCTTTAAAAACTTTATCGCCCCATTCTTTTTTTGACGCAATCTCCATATTCCGGTGTACTCAGGTTACTTTAATGAGATTTTTCCCAATTTAAGATGTTCGATTTTAATATTGCTTATGTTACCATTAAATTAGCGTATTATTTTTTGCTTCATTGAGTATTCCCCGGCTACATAGCATTCAAAATGGCGATGAGCAGGTCTTTGAGAAACTATTCAGAGATCAATATCCGGTATTATGTGGCTACGCCAGGAAGTACCTGGACGATATGGATCAGGCGGAGGAAATTGTCCAGGAAATGTTTTTTAATTTCTGGCAAAAAAGAAAAAAACTCGAGATTAACACGTCGATCGAAGCCTATCTGTTCCGCTCCGTACGGAATGCGTGTCTGAATTACCTGAAACACTTAAAAATCCGGGAGGAGCACAGATTGACCGCCAGCCGGGAACCCGGGGAAAGAGCGCCTGAGGTGCACGACCGGATCGTAGCCCTGGAGCTTCAGGAACGCATAGAGCGTGTGATTGAGCAGCTTCCCACCGAACGGAAAAAGATCTTTAAAATGAGCAGGTACGAGGAATTGAAATATAAAGAAATTGCCGAAAGATTAAATCTTTCCGTAAAAACAGTTGAAGTACAAATGAGCAAAGCTTTGAAATATCTGCGGATACATTTATCCGATTACTTGTCGCTCCTGATCATCTTGATTTTGGAGTTATTAATAAATATTCTTGGTGGGGAGTAAGGTTAAATGGCTGTTCGATTGTCGATATATAAGAAGTAATAGATGAGTCGCGGAGCGCAACATATTGATGAGGAATTGTTGATTCGGTTTATCGTCGGAGAAACCGACGGCCCGGAATCGGATTTGGTCCGGGAATGGATTGATCTTTCCAGGGAGCACAAGCTTCGGTTCGAACAACTGCAAAAAGTATGGCTAGCGACCAAAAATCCTACCGATGCAATTCCGGCGAATGTGCATGTCGATGCGGCCTGGCGGCATCTAAAGTCCAGGATGGATGCGGCTCCTGAACGTGAAAATAAACCCGGGAGCGGGGGTCGGTCGCTATCATTCTATATGGTGAGAGTTGCGGCTGCGCTGGTTATGGGCATTTTCATCTATGTTATTTACAAATATCAGGCGCGGCAACCCGATTTCGTTCAACTGGCATCCGGCGAATCGACCATATCCGATACCCCCCTCCCGGATGGGTCCGTAATCTCATTAAATCAAAATACCGTCATCGAATATCCCGATCAATTTGCCGAAAGGGAGCGGAGAATCAAAATCACGGGAGAGGCCTTTTTCGATGTAAAACCGGATACTGCGCGCCCATTTATCGTTGAAGCCCACAGGGCAACGATTACGGTACTCGGCACTTCATTTAACGTAAAAGCCCTGAAGGAAGATGAGGCCGTGGAAGTCCTGGTCGTAGAGGGCCTGGTAGAATTAGCAAATCCCGAACGTTCCCGGACGACAAAATTGCACGTAGGGGAAAAAGGCATTTTCATAAAAGAATCCGATGAAGTAAAAAAAGAGACGGAAATTGATGTCGAATCCTTGTATTGGCTGAACAAAACCCTGCTCTTTAGAGACACAAAGCTCTCCGTAGTATTTGAAACGCTCGAAAACCTCTATAAGGTACATATCGATGTGGAAAATGAGCAAATACTGAACTGCCGGTTGACGGCTAAATTCAGCAATGAAACAATTGATAATATTATTAATCATATTTCTACTATTTTCGAACTTGAGATTACAAAAGATGCGAATAACATATTGATGAAAGGAAATGGTTGTCAATAAATGTTTGTTTATTAAACTTTTTATCCTTTTACCATATCTTGTCTTTTCACAGGACAACATCCTCAAAAGAAAGGTCAGCTATCAGGCCGAAAATTTGCATCTCGAAAGTGTATTGCTCGGCATCGCCAATGTCGGAAATTTCAACTTTTCTTACAATCCTCAGATCATCCCCGGCGACAGCTCGGTCAGCATTAAAATTGAGGAAACCACGGTAAAGCGGGTTATGGACATCTTGTTCGGAGGAAAAATAGTATATAAGGTCAGCGGGAACCATCTCATTCTTCTCCGGGAAAAACCCGCCAGAAGCCATGAAAAATTCAACTACTCGGTCAGTGGATTTGTGTACAACGCAGCTACGGGAGATAAATTAACTTCGACAACCATATACGAAGTTTATACCCTGGCCTCTACGATAACAGACGACCGGGGATATTATAATCTTAAACTAACCAAAAAATACGATGAGTTCGGGCTGGCGTTTAGTAAACGTGATTTCGTGGATACTTTGATACTGGTCCGGCCCGCAGATTTAAATCTAGACATCAGGTTACGTCAAAAATGGACCCAGGAAGAGCTGGATGTAAAACAACCGGATTTACAGTCCTCGGTTAAGCCGCTCGAAAACATTTCCATAGTCCAACGGTTTGTCCCCAGGGATCAATATGTCCGATCCGATAATATCGAAGTGATCGAATACCGACCGGCTCAGATTTCACTCATTCCCAAAATCGGGACCAATACCAAAATGAGCGGGTCTGTCGAAAACTCGATTTCGATAAACGTATTTGCCGGATATTCCGCCGGGGTCCGAATCGCGGAGATCGGAGGATTATTGAACATCAACAAGAGGCACGTGTCGGGATTGCAGGCGGCGGGATTAAGCAACATTGTCGGCGGAAGAACGAGGGGGGTACAGCTTGCGGGATTGTCAAATAATAACCGGGGATCTGTCCATGGCTTACAGGCTGCCGGGATCAGCAATATGGTTGTAGACACCATCAAAGGGGTACAACTGACCGGGATCAGCAACATTCTCCAGGGCGGCATGAAGGGGTGGCAAATTGCCGGGATCAGCAATGTGACTACCAAAAACGTCGACGGTGTTCAGCTTTCGGGGATATCCAACTTTGCGAGGGGCGATGTTCTGGTCATGCAGGCCGCCGGCATCACCAATATAGGAAGAAACGTAAGCGGTGTCCAGCTTGCCGGCATTGTAAATACCGCTACCGGTAAAGTAGGTGGAGCCCAGCTTGCCGGCATCGGAAACTTTGCGCAGGAAGTAAATGCAGGGCAGTTTTCCGGGATTATAAACATTGCCACAAAAAAAGTCCGGGGCGCACAGATATCGGCTATTGTCAACTACGGAAAAGAAATAAACGGGAGCCAGTTTGCCCTGCTCAACTTAAGTGATACGGTTACCGGCCTTCCGGTCGGATTTATCAGTTTTGTCCGGCGTGGATATCGAAGAGTTGAACTATCTGCGAACGAGGTTTTATACGCAAATCTCACATTAAAAACCGGTGTGCATAAGTTTTACAATATCTTTACCGGAGGCCTGGTCCCCAACGATACGATCGCTACCTGGGGACTTGGCTACGGTATAGGTTTTGAAAAATCAATCGGAAAGAGATTTCTTCACAGCTATGATTTTACAGCCAACTGGATCAGCGAAAAAGACAAACCGTTCGGAGCCTTAAATCTGCTAAATAAACTGCGAATAAATTTTGCCTACCGCTTTGCCAAACGATCTTCTGTTTTCATAGGCCCGTCCATAAACGTCCACCTCTCCGAATGGATCGACAAGAACACCGGAGAATTTTTAACAAACATTGCCCCCTATGTCATGAATTCTACGGTACTGGGAGATACTCAAATGCAACTATGGATCGCCGGCCAAATCGGGCTTCGTTTCTGACGATCTTTGAGCAATTCATGCGCGCAACAGTTGAAGAATGATCCCGGCATGAAAAATATAGCATTTTATCAATATTTTTTTGAACTAAAATATCAATTCTGATTTTACTTCCCCTGATTTCTTGCTATATTCAGGCGTTTATTCATTAATCATTCATGCTAAAAAAATTATCAAAGAGCAGCAAATTCTGGATTATTGTATGTGTTATCCTAATTATTGTTGCGGTACTTTTTTTGAGCAAAAAGGTGGATAAGACAATCCTTATAATCGACCATGTCACGGTAGAGAAGAAAGAGGACATTAAATCCATCAAAGACAGCCTGGTCATTCCGGTCTTGTACAAAGACGTTCATATCCTGAACAAATTAAACATTGCCGAGCGCAAAAAAAAGTTCATTGATGTAATCCTTCCGGCAATATTGATCCACCGGCATCAGCTCGCACAAAAAATCGAACACACAAAACTATTGCAGGAGAAGTCGAGGTATTCCCTAAAATGGACCCGCGAAGACAGTGTATTCATCAAATCGTCTTATGAAACCTATAAAACCAAGAATATGCATGAACTGATAAGAAGAATGCAACCTCCGCCGGTGAGCCTGGTCATTGCCCAGGCCGCTTTGGAGAGCGGTTGGGGAAGTTCCAGGTTTTTTAAAGAAGCCAACAATGTCTTTGGCATCTGGTCTTTCAGCGAAAACGATCAGCGAATTGTCGCCAACGAATCACGGGGAGGCAAACCGATATATCTTAAAAAGTACGATAATTTTCTTGGGTCGGTAGAAGACTATCATATTTTACTGGCCAAATCCAACGCATACTCAGACTTCAGGGACTGCATTCATAGAAGCAATAATGTATTCGAATTGATCTGGTACCTGAGGCTGTATTCGGAGCGACGGGACCAATATGTCATCATGCTGCGCAATGTAATCGTTGCAAACAATCTGATCGATTATGACAGTTACAAACTGGATCCGGAATTTTTTGACTATCCTGCGGATGAAAACTCGATATTTTGAAAGAAACAGTTTTCTCAAGCCTGGTTTTTCTCGTTTTGTTGGTTTCCTTTTACAGGTGTTCCGATAAAAAACAAAGGCATTCCTACAATGCTCAATCCGTCGAGCACGTGGATCATCTGAAAAAAGAAGTGGTTGTATTTGTATACCACCGTTTTGGCGATGCCAGGTATCCTTCCACCAACATAAGCCTGAAAGATTTTGAAAATCATCTGGATTACCTGAAATCAAACAATTATACGCTACTGACTTTTGGAGATGCCCTGGATTATATCAACAACCCTCACGTGCCGTATATGGATAGAACGGCGTGCATCACCGTAGATGACGGGTATAAAACCTTTAAATCGAATGGTTTACCCTTACTGCGTAAATATGGTTACACGGCGACTTTATTCATCAACTCCGAAAGCGTAGCCGGCGGGACGTACCTGGATTGGGACGAATTGAAAGAAGTATATGAGGAGGGCATTGAAATTGGGAATCACAGTCACAGCCACGCGTACTTTCTCAATAAAAGCGCATCGGACCGAAAAGATGTTTTTAAGGAAGACGTATTAAAATGCCAGGCGGAAATTGAAAAATATCTGGGATTTCGTCCGACTGTTTTCGCTTATCCTTACGGTGAATTCGATCTCAAAATGAAAGAAACTTTAAGGGAATTGGGATTCAAGGGCGCCGCAGCTCAGAATTCTGGTGTCATGTACAAATACGATGATTATGCAATTCCCAGGTTCCCAATGGCCGGGCCCTATGTCAAGTTAAAGGGATTTGTCGAAAAAGCCAATATGAAAGCCTTGAGAGTGAAACAAAAAAGCGATGATTCTTATGTATTATATGGAGAAAATCCTCCTGAAATAACCATAGAATTCGATCCGGGAGATGCCGACCTGTCCAGGCACAATTGCTTTACCGGCAACACATGCGAATCTGTTTTACACGGGAATTCCATATCCGTGAAGGCAACTCAAAAAATTACGGGACGGCGTTCGCTTTACACCATTACCGCGCCCTCTAAAACAAGTCAGGAATGGCATTGGTTTAGCCATTTATGGATCAGGCCGGAAATTCAGGAATAAAGCTGCACCGCTGAGCGCTTTTTTTAAGTGCTTTCGGCGTTTCAAATACAGAAATTTGAAATGCCCTGTTTAATCGTTCACTTTTTATTACTACTTTCGGAATATATTTCTCTTGATGATTTACGCCTTTATCCATACATTTATCGGGACGAATTCACTCGTATTAATTTGATGCAATCGATTTCTATATTTTTTAATTTTCTATATCTATTAAATATTTGCAACTCAATGAACGATACAAAGGAGGCCCGGTCCGGCCAGGAATTAATCATCAGGGAATGTCACGATTTTGAACTTACCGGAAAAGGAGAAAGTGAGCAATGGGATCTCGCAGATTGGTCTGCCATGAATTTACTGGATGATACGGAAGACCGGTATGAAACGCGGTTCAAAATGTTGTATTCCAAAAAAGGAATTTATGTGTTGGGATCTTGCGAAGACAAACTGATATCTACGGAATACGACAAAGACCAGGGCGATATCTGGAATGGTGATGTCTTTGAAGTTTTTCTGCAGACCGACCCTTCCAGTCCTTTATACTTTGAATATGAAATAAATCCGCTGAATGCCGAACTCGCCATCCTCGTTCCCAATAACGAAGGCGATTTTTTTGGTTGGTCTCCCTGGCATTATGAAGAGGAGCGCAAAATCAAAAGAGCTGTACACATTCGGGACGGAATTGCGAAATCCGGTTCAAAAATATCCGGCTGGACCGCTGAAATGTTTTTTCCGTTTGCGCTGTTCAAAGGATTAATAAATGTACCTCCAAAACCCGGAACCACCTGGCGCGGCAACTTCTACAGGATGGACTACGACTCCGGCAAACAAATTAAATGGAGTTGGGAACCGATCGAAACTACTTTTCATGAATATAAAAAATTCGGTACGATAATTTTTAAATAATTACTTTCTTATGCGTTATCTCTCAAAAAGAATTTCTTACGGTTTTTTTGTAATGCTTCTTCTGATTGCTTGCAAAAATGCCCCTCCAAAACCAAACATACTCTTTATTTTTGCCGATGATCAGGCCTACAATACGATTCATGCGCTGGGCAATGAAGAGATAACCACACCTGCGCTCGATAAACTTGCCGAAGAAGGAATGACATTTACCAACGCCTACAATATGGGGGCATGGCACGGGGCGGTATGCGTCGCCTCAAGAACCATGCTGAATACGGGCCGGTTTGTCTGGAACGCATATAAAAATGAAAAGAAACTAGATCAGTTGGCCGGGGAGCGAAAACTGTGGAGCCAGATGATGGAAGACGCGGGCTATGAAACATACTTCAGTGGGAAATGGCATGTGAAAATTTCACCGGACAGCATTTTTAATCATACAAGACATATTCGACCCGGTATGCCAAAAGCCGCCCCGGAAGGCTACAACAGACCGATTGAAGGCCAGGAAGACGTATGGTCTCCCTACGATACGAAATTCGGCGGCTTTTGGGCCGGTGGCAAGCACTGGAGCGAGGTATTGGCCGATGATGCGGAAGAATACATCGCCATGGCCTCAAAAAGTGAGAAACCGTTTTTCATGTACCTGGCCTTTAATGCTCCGCACGATCCAAGGCAATCTCCCAGGGAATTTGTGGATATGTATCCCTACGAAAATATAAAGGTCCCGGAAAATTTCCTGACCGAATACCCCTACAACGGTAAAATCGGGTACGGAAGGACACTGCGCGATGAGCGCCTGGCCCCCTTTCCCAGGACGGAATACGCTGTGAAGGTAAACCGGCAGGAGTATTACGCCATAATCACGCATATGGACAGGCAGATACTTCGGATAATAAATGCCCTTGAAAAGTCAGGCAAAAAGGAGCACACATATATCTTCTTTTCCGCGGACCACGGACTGGCATGTGGGAATCACGGACTTTTAGGCAAACAGAATATGTACGATCACAGCATACGGCCTCCAATGATTGTAGCAGGACCGGATATTCCTCAAAATAAAAGATCCGGTGCGGATGTTTATTTGCAGGACATTATGGCTTCGGTGCTGGAAATCGCCGGAATTGAAAAACCCCAGTATGTCGAGTTTAACAGTTTCATCGATTTGGCTACCGGCAAAGCCTCGGAATCACATTATGAAGCGATTTACGGATGCTATACCGATGCCCAGCGCATGATACGCAAAGACGGCTTCAAACTTATCGCATATCCCAAGGCAGAAGTGATCCGCCTTTTCGATCTGCAAAACGATCCCCTGGAAATGAATGATCTCATTGGAAACGAGGAGTTTGGTGAATTGAAACAAACTTTGTTTAATGATCTGCTAAACTTACAGGAGCGGATGAAGGACACTGTCGATCTTAAAGAGGCCTTTCCAAACCTTGTGCTGTGATCTGTGATTATCATAGTTCGCCCTTTGGCAATTTTAAAATTCTATTGCCGGCAATTCCATGCAACCGGTTCGGCCATATGTAGTACGTAACTACACGCTCAATGCGTGTGTATTGCGCCTGTTTGTTCTCAATGACAAAGAAACGACAATCAATATACACCAGGCTATCAGGGTCCACCCGAATATAAGGTTGAACCAGAATACGATCTGCTGACCATTGACCCTTCTGTATCGGGCAATATAAAATGGGACAAAATAAGCAATCGCTGCAAGCACATATATCAAAATCTCTTGAATCGCCATGCAACGCACATTTAAATTGATGTATTATACCGGCAAGTCTGCCAGGGATGTGTTCCCTTTGCAAACCGATATCAGCACTAAAGCTGCCCTAAGTGCGCAAAATATCCGGAGCTTCATACAAACGCTCTATCTTAAGAACAATTAATAAACAAGGAGAGTTCGGATAGCGCCCGGGACTTTGTCTCCGGACGAAGTGGCCCCGGACTGCGAAGCATTCCGGCCGGCCTTCTGCCCCACCCATTTCAGGCATGAAGCCAAACAATGAAATCAATCGCCGCGCTTACGGAGCATGTGACCGATCACTTTCGGCCCCACAGATCAGGATTTTTCCAACATAAATTTTTTATACCTCAACAGCGCCTCAATGAAATAATAATCCGCGTAAGTCAGGGGTACATCCATCTCGCTGTTATGGGGTTTGGAGCCCACCCCATGCATCAGAATGAAATTCCCGTTGGTCCCGTCCTTGGCAAAATAATCGTCCGATGCCAGGGATCTCAATTGCCTCTCGGCAACGTCCACGTATCTTTTGCTTTTTGCGTCGTCCACGAATTGACTCAACTCCAGTAAGGCGGAAGCCATGATTGCGCCTGCGGAAGCATCCCTTTCTTCATTTGGTGCATTAAAATCCCAGTACGGTATTTTATCCTCGGGGAGGTTCGGGTGGTCGATCAAAAATTCCGCTATTTTTACGGCCTGATCCAGATATCGTTCAAGTCCGGTCTCCCGAAACATCATAACATATCCGTAGAACCCCCAGGTCTGGCCCCTGGCCCAGGCCGATTCATCAGAAAGTCCCTGATGGGTGTTTCTCGCCTCGATCTCGGCGGTAACCGTATCGTACGAAATTACGTGGAAAGAGCTGTGATCATCTCGGAAATGATCTTTGATCGTGTTATCGGCATGCGTTATCGCAATATTGACAAAGGTCGAATCTCCGGACTTTTTAGATGCCCAACACAATAACTCCAGGTTCATCATATTATCGATAATCACGGGATATTGCCATTTATCGTTAGATCCCCAGGACTGAATCAAGCCAATTTGCTCATTAAATCTGGTGCTTAAAGATTCGGCACCGGTCAATATCACATCATTATAGGAGTCTTCGCCGGTAAGTCTGAGTCCGTTTCCAAAGCTGCAATAGATCATAAATCCGACATCATGGTTGTCGGTCGTATATTTTTGGTCTTCTACCCGGGCCGTCATTTCTTTGGCCAAGGTCAGAATCTCCTCGTCCTTGCCGTACTCGTATAAATACCACAGCGTGCCCGGAAAAAATCCCGAAGTCCACCATGCGGAGGTCGCCGTAACGAGTTTTTCATGCTCGTCCAGGGTCCGGGGAAGCAAGCCGGGCATCCCCTGCATTTCTTTACCGAGTACTTTGTACTTGGCAACGGATTTCATTATTGCTTCGTCAATTATTTCCTCCATGTCTTTTTCAACCGGTGTCGACGGGCTACACGCTTCCACAGCAAATATGAAGGCAACTGCAATTAATACTCGTATAAAAGTAGATCTCATGTTCTTAAAGTTTAATGATTCATAACCAATCCATTTGAAAAATGATCCCAAACTCCCGGCAGTATACTTCCCGGACGGTTTCCGCCGTCGTCTTATCGGGCCGGAGAATTTCGCAGGTAGAATGAAGATATGGCTTCATTATGCCCGGGAAAGAAGATTCCAAACCCATTATCGGCATTCCGGACCTGGGAAAATCGAACTAATGTCCGAACCAAAACACATTCCGTCACTTACAGCCGGGATCTTTTTGAATGCAATTTATAAACTGTGCGAAATTTCCGCTGGTACAATTTGTAAATAGGCAGGTGTAATACCATTATTTCCCAAACCAGTTATGAAATCTTGGACTACTGCCGGTATTGGCCAATGATCTTCCGAAAGTGCGGATAATCCCCTTCATTCAATACTTCCGGACATTAATCGCATTCGGCCCGGCCTCAATTTCCTGAAAAGGTCCCGCTACAATCTTTCCCTGAGTCCTGGTATTGCCAAAATAATCATAATCAATCTTAACGTCGGATCCATCCGGGTTTTTAAAAGGAAGATCGGAAACTTGTGTCCTGCCCAATCTGCCCGAATCAATAAGTCCGCAATTCCACTCAAGCATGGAATTTTCCAATTTTATGGTCAGAATCATTCCATCATCGGTCTCTTCCAGGCTAATTCCGGGATCGAAATTACGAATTGTGAGGGCATTGGATTCGATCTCACCGGGAACAGCGCCATTGTAAAAGACATTGCTATCCCAATACATTTTCTGAGCGGCTTTATCGTAACCTGCCAGCCCGGCAAGCTCGCTTTCAACATTCTTCCCGGTTTTCACAAACAGGTTATTGTAAAACCGGTTATCTCCTCCGAATATATTCCTGATGCCTTTTACTCCGGTTGAATGGGGAAAATGATATGGTGTAGACCGGTTGAGTATCTGGCGCAAAGAAAATCTGCCGGCAAACAGGTTGTGTGCAAAGGCCCCTCCCTCCGACCAATCTCTGAGTGCAACATCCGACAAAAAGATGTTGTTATCCACCAGATAAGGGCCGTGGTTGACTTCTGAGAAGAGGTCGTCGGTCGTATTGTCGTGAAGTAAATTCCTACTTATTCGCGTTCCCTGTGCCATCCAATCGATCCATATTCCACGACCTGTATGGTGAATATGATTCCCTGTAATGCGTACATCGATCGAAGCATGGATCTTTATTCCGGCAATTTCGGCTCCCGAGAACATGCGGTACTTCCAAATATCGTAAATGTGATTGTTATATATCCGGCTAAATACCGCTCCCAGGCTTCCGACAATACCCGCCTGCTCACAATTTGATATGATATTATTGCGAACAATATGTCCGCCTGTATTTTCTTTGGACCATCCTGCTTCCAATGCCCTGAAAATTACCTCGTTATAATGAGTGGCCCCATCTTTGCACCTGTTTGCCGACCATACGTTCTGGCCCGTAGCCCGGTCTTTTCCAAGAGATATTCCGGCACACTTCGAATGACTGATGATGTTGTTTTCGATGATCCATCCCTTGCTCCAGTGCGTCCCGATCAGGGCAATTTGCTCCGCAGTAGGCGGCGCCCACTGTGTGGCAGCATTTCTCATGCGAAAACCGCGCACCGTGATATAATCGACCCCTGGCTTCGAAGGATAAAAACAACTTGGGCGCACATTTATTTCCACCTCTTCCCGGTTGGGATTATAATCTCTAAAATTTGCATAGATATAGGTATGATCCGCGTCCGATTCACAATACCAGGTAGAAAAAAAGTCCGGATCGACTTGTTCGGCCATCTCCTCATCAGGCTGCAAAACGCCCTGCAGGTTCCCGCTTTCCAACAAAGCAGAGCCATTCAGATAGACCTGGCCCGTATGATGGACCCGGCCTTTACCGTCAAACCAATCGCCGGCAATTTCATCCCTGTACGGGTTGTAATCCCCAAAAAATGAATTTGGCAAAGCAATTTTCCAGACGTTCTGACTGAATTTCTTCCATCCTTTTACAGGCTCCGAACCCCTGATCTCAACGATCTCTCCTTCGGCCGCCATAAAAATGATGCGCTTCGAGTCGGATGCTCCACCCTTTGGTGGAGACACCATTTCCCGGTAGATCCCCGCATGTACAATTATGATATCTCCTGCCTCTGCCTGCCGGGCAGCAAATGATATGGTTTTAAACGGTTCGGTTTGGGAACCGTTGCTATCGTCGCTCCCATCTGCGGCAACGTGGTATTCCCTTCCGAAGGCCAGTGAAATGGGAACGATGAATAGAACCAGAACGATCCCCTTAATCTTAGTCGTCATGTGTGTCGTTTTAAAAAATGTCACCGCATCCGAAATGGTGCAATTTCGGAAAAATAAGCAATAAACTAAACATACGAATTATTGATTTTATAATCCAGTCAAACCAGCGGTCAAAAAAAGGGGCCCGATACTTTCAAACCCCTTTTCGACAATGTCGACTGATTATAATTTCGGTTCCCAGCCGGGTTCATATGTCCTTCGCCACAGCTTCATGGCCTCCCGGTCAAATATTCTGCCCGTAGTTTCATCGACATCAAAATTCTTTCCGATTCTTGATGAAATATTCGCATAATGGGTAAGCAACTGACTGACAACACCTTGCTCTATTGGAGAGTTTAGCTTCTCCTTACCGCGAATCGTTTCAAAGAAATTCATCGCATGCTTTGTCGTCATATCGCCGCCGCCGCCCAGAGCAGTTCCCGCCTCGTTACCTTTCGATTTACTGTCTCGAACGAGTTTCCCTTTGATATCATACAATCTATAACCGCTCCGGTTTACAAACACCGACCCCTCGCTTCCGTAGATGATGGTGCCCCTGCCTCCGCCAAAGGTGTCGTATTTGTTCCTGCTTTGTCCTTCCCATTTTATTATACGATTATCGGCAAACCGGAAGGTGGCTTCCATTGTATCGTACATGCTCCATCCGTCATTTACGTAATGGAATTTTCCCGAAAACACATCAACATGCAGCGGATAATCCACATCCAGAGCCCATCGAGCTATGTCCAACTCATGTGTTGCGTTGTTTCCCATTTCGGCGGTGCCAAAATCCCAGCCATACCAGTGCCAGTTATAATCCCAGGTATCATGCTCATAGTCTTTTCTCGGCGACGGCCCCTGGAACAGGTCCCAATCCAATCCCTCAGGCGGAGCTTGTTTTTCAGGCACCGGCACTTCCCCCCTGCCGTTGGTATAAAAGGCCACTGCTTTGTAAGCTTTTCCAATGACGCCGTTATGGATGTCCTTAATAATTTCGATGGACTCGGGGGCAGATCTTTGCTGGTTGCCCATCTGAACAACCTTATTGTACTTTTTCATAAAACCAATCACCAGATCTCCTTCATGAGGATTATGTGTACACGGCTTTTCCAGATAAACATGTTTTCCGGCTTCCATGGCCATGCATGCGCCGGGCGTATGCCAATGGTCCGGGGTGGCATTGAAGATTGCATCCACATTGTCATCTTCCAGCACCTTTCGGATATCATTCTCAAGCATGGGTTTGTTTTTGATAACTTTTGCAAAGCGGGCAGCAGCTTTTTCACGCTGGCTTTTCATTACATCACATAAATAAAGAAGCTCGACATTGCTTTCTTTTCTGGCTATCGGATCGATGTAAGCTCCAAGCCTTCGTCCCAGGCCCATAATGGCTACATTAATCTTGTCGTTTGCTCCGATGATCTTTGAATAGCTTTTTGCCGATGCCGACAATGCGGCGCCCCCCATGGTAACTCCAGTGGCTCCGGCGAGTGTCTTCTTTAAAAAATTTCTCCTGTTCGAACTCATACTTATAGTTTTATAGTGGTTTCCATTTTTCCAAATGATAAATAAAAATAGCAATCATCCGCCAAATGTTCATACCTTATGTATGGATTATATTTATTCTCGAGGTCAATATAGAACAAATCCGGGTATTAGAAAAAGAATTTCTGCAAACGTTTGCATATACAGTCGACCGCAAGCTCCTTGCACATGATCATACGTCGGCCTACTCCCCGTCAACCTTGACGAAAACCGGGTGTTCGTTCCGCCCTCCCGGGCCGGACAATTCATGCTTGACTTGACGCGCGTTCCCTTTAGCGGATTGCCCGGATTTTTGTTCGTAGTCGGCAGTTAGACTTCGGACCCGTGACAAATAGCCGGCAAAAAGCGGGTGCGCAATGATCAGTAATCCCTCGGGTCATCCTCGACGATGGCGTAGTGGTAATTGTCTTTCCATTCTCCGCGAATCGGCAGGATCTTTCTCCGCAGGCCTTCCCGCAACATTCCGCTTTTTTCCAGCACGCGAATCGACGGCACATTATCAATCGCCACTCCAGCCTCCACCCTGTGCAGATTAAACTGTTCAAATCCTGCTTTTATCAATCCTTTTGAGACTTCAGTAGCATATCCTTTTCCCCAATATTTGGGAAGCAGTTTGTAATAGATTTCTCCCAGCCTGAATCTGTCAGCAGACAGGGTCATTCCGGCTACGCCAAGAAATAAGCCGGTCTCCTTGCCGATAATCTTCCACATATACAGTTTTTGCACTTCGGCCCTTTGGCTTTCGATGACCGGCCGAATAATTTCCCGGGTCTCTTCTTCATCTTTGGGCAATCCGAGGGTATTGTATTCATCCACTTCAGCGATGGAGTGCAAATGATGAATATCCGGTAAGTCATCCCAACCGATCTCGATAAGATCCAGTCGTACGGTCGCAATTTTCATAACTACATCAAAACGGATTATTTGACAATTCTCGACTTCGTTTAAACAAGTTAATGAAAACAACTCGTATTTTACACGGATTGATGTTAATAAAAAAGCACAAGCGAGGCGCTTGTGCTTTTCAACTCCGAACATCCATATATTCTAATAAATCGGGCTAAACCTCCAGCTCCCAGCCAGGCCGGGGTTTGCGCCTGATCAATCCCTTGGCATATTCGTAAGCATCGATTTCTTCATATTCTTTTTTGAACCTCGGGTTGCCATTCGCATCGTTGATCTTAATTGTCTTTGCCACGCGAATCTTATCTCCCGGATGTACATTGGTAAATTTCATATTTTCGCCATCCCACTTCAGAACACGGTTCAGCCCTGCAAGCCGGGAGGCCACCGTACCCATTACAACAACCTCATTAAACGGACCGGCATACTCAAAATGCGATTTTGTCTTCACCCGTTTTTCAGGGCTTTCCTTGCAGGCTCTTAGCCAGTCTTTCTCATGCCCGTCAATCCCGCCTTCTACAAGCCGTTCTTTAACTTGAGGCTTGTAATTTTCGAATTTATCCCGCGGCAGGAAGACCGGATTGCGCGCATAGCACCCACAAACAATTTTTCCTTTTGTTCCGACGAACATCACACCTCCGTCGTTGTTGCCCATTTGTTCTCCGTCCTTCATTTCATCGGGTCGTTCGGGCATCATGCCCCCGTCGTACCAGGTCAACTTCACGGGCGGCATTTTTACATTTCTATGCGGATCCCGCTCTGGAAAATAAAATGAAATCTTTTCCGACATAGGCGGTGAGTCCATGGTCCACATGGATGAGCTGGCTTCAATGGCCTCCGGATATTTCAATCGCAAAGATCTCATGGCAATGTCCAGAATGTGGCAGGCCATATCTCCCAATGCCCCTGTTCCGAAATCCCATCGACCTCTCCAGTTCCACGGGTGGTACGCAGGGTGGTACGGGCGCTCGGGCGCCGGGCCGAGCCACAGGTCCCACTTCATCCCTTTTGGCATCGGGTAATCGTCGGAATCTTCGGGAAAGTTCAAACATTGCGGCCATACGGGCCGGTTGGTCCAGGCGTGCACTTCGCGAACCTCACCTATATCTCCATTCCAAATACTTTCACAAACCCGCGCAGTATCTTCATTGGAAGCGCCCTGGTTGCCCATTTGAGTGGCGACATTATATTTCCCGGCGGCCTTGGTAAGCATTCGCGATTCATATACGGAGTGAGTCAGCGGCTTTTGAGTATACACATGCTTGCCCAGCTTCATGGCGTCAAGAGTAATGTTTGCGTGGGTATGATCCGGAGTGGCGATGATCACGGCATCGATCTGATCACCAATTTCCCTGAACATCTCGCGGTAATCCTGGTAAACATAGGGCTCGATTTTGTCCGGAAATTCTTTCTTAAAATTTTTGAGCCGGTTTTCAATAACTATTTTATCTACATCGCACAAAGCTACCAGATTTTCATCCGCGCACTTACGAAGGTTATTAAATCCCATGTGCAAACCAATGAGCGCTATATTCAATTTCCCTTCGGGAAATACCTTTTTTTCTGCGCACCCGGCTGTCATGATCGAAGGGACGGCCGTCGCAGAAGCCAGAATAGCTGCTGACTTTACAAAATCTCGACGAGGCATTTTATTTTCGGCATTCATGTTGTTTAAATATTTACCTTTTAATAAAAACGAATTAAAAAATTGGCTCTAATATAGGTACTGATTTTTCATAAATTGTACTACAATGCAAACCTTTTTTCGTTACCTCAACGCGCATTATGTAATTGTCTGCCATTTCATCCGTGTATATTTTTTTAGATTGCTGACGCACAGAGAAATATAATCAAGCTCGTGTGTGTCCTGAATTTGCTCCGGTCCTACCGGTTTCATCACACAAAAGCAAATGTCGATCGGAGGAGCGGCCTCCATGTATTCTCGTAAAAAATAAGGATCCAGGTCACGATAACTGCAAAGAAACCGGAACAGGAGTTTACACTTCGCTTATTGTTCCGCTGCAACTTGTCGCAGCAGCTTTTTTCTTAGAACTTAAATTCTTAGTCCCAACCGGGATTTTGGATTGATTTATCGTTTAACCGGTGACATTTCAACGACATGATCAAATCTTAATTCGATTACACGAACAGGACCTGTAGATCCTACCGTTGATAAATCAAAGACCAACGTACTATTTTCTTCTTTGAACAGCACTTCTTCCTTTGTATCAAAAACTTTAGCTGATTTCAATGTCTGTGAGACTTTCGGTAAAATTAACTCAGTTGTCTTTGGATCGGTAATAAACAACCAGGCTTTTTTCCCTTTCCTGGTACTTACTCCCTGCTTAAAAGGGTAAAATGGTCCGCCGCGGGTACCGTAAATCGCTTCTTCGTGCTCCCTGAGCCATATTCCCAGTTCATCCATCAATGCAATTTGTTCCGGTTCAAAGCTTCCGTCAGGACGAGGTCCAAGGTTGATCATGTAGTTTCCATTATGACCGATAACGTTTACCAAATCCAAAATAAGCTCATCATCGGTTAATAAAACCGGATCGCGATTATACGACCATTGCGTCTTATCGATGGTCACCCAGGCCTGCCACGGATGATCAAGCCATGAGATTACATCATTGCCATGGTTAACAACGCGTTCACGCTCCTGATAATCGCCACAGTATTTGGCTCCGTCCATCTCTGATTGATTGCCTTGCCCGGCACTCCTACGGCCTATATCAATCCTGGAACTTAGCAAAATATTTGGCTTCACCTCATGAAATCGCCTGTACAATCTTGAGCCCACCTCATGGGTATACGTGGAATCCCATTCGCCATCAAACTGTAAGAATTGTACATCATATTTCTCAATCAATTCTATGACCTGGTTTTCCATGAATTTAAAATATCGCTCTAAGTTTGGGCTATCGGCTTGCGCTTTGATTAGTGGCCCGGGGCCTCCGTACTGGTAGGGAGCCCAATCCGGGTGATACCAATCCAAATTGGAATAATAGCTGCCAAACATGATGTTATGCTTTTTACACGCTGTGGCAAGTTGATCCATAACATCTACCTTTAGTTTGGCATTTTCCATATCATATTCCGTATAATCTGAAAACCAGAGGCAAAAACCGTCATGATGCTTTCCTGTGGGCGCCATATATTTCACGCCCCATCGCTTCATAAGCTTTGCCCATTCTTCCGCATCGAATTTAGTGGGATCGAATTCTTTGTAATAATTATCATAGGTCTCCTTCTTAATCTTTGCATGCCTGGACCAACTGATTTCTTCACCGCCCAGAGATGACGGTCCCCAGTGCACACTGAGCCCTACTCGAAGATCCATCCATTTTTCCTGAGTTTTTGCCGGCGCCTTCAGATCCGGGTTCAAATCCCCTCCCCCACTTAATTGAGCACGGGTAATGCCAATTCCCCCCGCAAGGAATGTAACAATCAAAAAGATACTTTTTTTCATTTGTATAATATTAGTAAAGAAACTGACCTGTTTTCTGGCTCGATACCGGGAAAGCATAAAAAAATCATCTAAAATGAGGTTCCCCTGCACGAAAAGTTACCAGGAAAGCTTGTACATGGAGTATTACAACTTAACCACAGGATAATTTTATATATCACAAATATCTTTCTTCCGCAGATCACAGATTGAGTTGTTCCATGCGCCATCCTCGAAAGCAAAAATACGTCCCGGTCCCTCATTGAGATTGACGTCCGAAATCACCGGCAGGAACAACAAAATACCGTTCCTTTCTTAAACCGGCTTTTGCCAAAATCCCGGTTGAATTCACCAATCAAAGTTAGAGAACAACCATCATATAAATTTGAATAATCCGTGTGTATTTTTGCACTATTGCGACATTCATAGATTTGCATAAACATCGAAACATTAAAAGTTTAAAAAATATTATATAGATTTAGCAAAGAATGAATAAAAAAGGCACAGATCATCTTATTAAGTTTGACCTAAAAAATGTTGCACTTTCTCGCTTCGTGGCCGATAGTGCATATCCTTATATTATCAGTCCGTTTTCCAGGATATACCTGATTACGGAAGGTAAGGGCTGGCTGCTGTTCAACAATGAAAAAATAATACTTGAATCGGGATATCTTTACCTTACCCCTAGTTTCACTCCATGCTCGTATTTCTTTGAACAATATTTGGAACACTACTACATCCATTTTAGCGCAAGGCTTTTAAATGGGCTGAATATCTACAACCACTATCAAACTGAAAATAAGGTAAAATGCCTCGACCTGGACAAACCGCTGTTTGACCGTTTGTTGCACCTGAACCCGGGGCTAAAACTTCCGCACCTGAACCCGGACATTTACCAAACAAAAAAATGGCTAAACAAACCCAGTACATACAAAAGCTTATCCCAATGCATCGAAACCCGGGCGATTATTGAACAACTGCTTTCCAGGTTTATTTGCGAACGGCAAAGAGGAGCTATGAATGAGATGGTACGCTATAACCTGAATCCCATCTTAAACTTTATCCAAAACAATATAAAAGAGCAAATTCATATCGCTGCACTGGCACAAATGGCATGCTTATCGGCCGATCATTTTACCCGCATCTTTAAAAAAGTGGTTGGTATTCCTCCCGGCGAGTTTATGCTCTCCAAACGCATCGAAAAAGCTAAATTATTACTGCTTACTACGGACCTGCCTCAGAAAAGAATTTTTGAAGAATCCGGGTTCAGGAGCCTGGCATATTTTTCCAGGGCATTTAAGAAGTATACCTCCCTGAGTCCATCGGCTTACCGCAAGATGAGAGGATAAATTAATCCGGTAGAAAAGACATATATCCGGGAAGTACCGGGTACTTCCCATGGATAACACGGAAAGGTTGGAAATCATCCAGAAGATGGTTCCCAACCGCGCACAGCTACTTCAATTTGTCCCACACCTTTTCCTTCATATCTTTTAACCGGTCTTCGAGCGGCTGCAACCGGGGCAAATTATTTTCCGGACGATCCAAATAAAAGTAGCTCGTGGCCGATACGTCATCGCTTCGATAATAGTTGACCCCCCAACCCGTTTCATAATGATAAATATTGGGAGGGTCTTCCATATCCAATA